>NZ_JBXAGS010000009.1:0-261940 GCF_058794355.1 Cupriavidus sp. GW823-FHT07B10 | reverse complement strand
CTCTGTGTGGACCCGAAGGTCCTCGCTCTTTCGAGCGGTCGCTCACTCTCAGAAAACTGACTGACCAGATCCGAAGACCCAGTCACGTTTTGCTGTGCGAGCACTGTATAACTTGTAAAGCTAAAAGACCGAAGTCTTCCGCATCCGTTATCAAGCGCCCACACTTATCGGTTGTTTGGTTGTTAAAGAACCCGCCCTTTCGGGCCGCATCCGGCTTTGCCGTTTGCGTTGCTGCGTTTTGTTTGCAGCGGAGAAACGAGACTATAAAGAAGTTTCTGCGATTAATCAATCATTTTCGAGAAATTCTTTATTCTGGAAGGCACACTCTTTCGGATCGAGTTAATCCTTGCAAGTCTTTTCCCACCCCCGTTGCGCGGTGCCTTGCGAACGAGGGGGCGAATCTTAATGCCTGGATGCCTGCCTTGCAAGCGTTTTTGAAAAGAACTTGAATGAGCCTCCTTTGTCACTTGACCACGCCGACCCACGGCCTGCCGACGAGGGCGAACGCCTCATTACGCTTGCCAGCGCTGCAACTCGGACAGGATCTGTTCAGCGAGGAAGTCACAAGGCGGCCGCTTCGACTTTGCGCTGCGCGCCAGCACCAGCTCCAGCCCGGCTAGCTCGGGCAGCCCCTGGGCCTGGCCAAGGATGGTGAAACGGGCCGGAACGGCACATCGCGCGAGCGGCGCCACCGCCAGTCCCGCTTCGACCATGCTGAGCAGGCCGAGCAGGCTGGGACTTTCATAGGACATGCGATAGGCGATCCTGGCCTGCTCCAGGCTGCGGATCGCAATGTCGCGGGCGACGCTGCCCGACTGGAACACGGCAATGGGCAGCGGCCGCTCGTTCCAGATTTCGTGCGCCGCCGGCGATGCGGCCCACACCATCGGTTCCAGCCGGATGAACTCCCCGGACAACCCTTTCACTCGCGTTGCGCAGACCAGGTCGACCGATCCGTCCTTGACCATGGGCGCCAGCGCCACGCTTGGCAGGCCAATGACCTGGATCTCGACCTTGGGATAGGTCGCGGAAAACTTCTTCAGGATCGCGGGCAACAGGGACGAGGCATAGTCGTCCGGCATGCCGAGCACCACGCGCCCGGTCACGTCGGGGCGGACCACGGCCGCCCAGGCCTCGTCGCGCAGGGCCAGCATGCGGCGCGCGAAGCTCAGCAGGACCTCGCCTTCCGGGGTCAGCACCATGTTCCTCGGCCTGCGCACGAACAGTGGCTTGCCCAAAGCTTGCTCAAGCGCCTTGATCTGCATGCTGACCGCCGACTGTGAGCGGTGCACGAGTTCCGCCGCGCGGGAAATGCTGCCGGTATCGGCAACCGCCACCATCATGGCCAGGACATCGAGGTCAAGCGCTTTCACTGGTATCAGAAAAACTGAAGCAACAGATCAATTTTACGCATTTTTCTTAACCATCGGTGCTCGGGCATACTGGTCGAAAACGTTGACCACCTATGCCACACGCGAACATGGACCACCCCTTGCGCGACAGCCTCGCGCGCGAACTGCATGCCCGCCCCTTCCTGCGCATCGGCGGCCCCGCCTCGCTGACGCACTTTGCCATCTATGCCGACGGCGATACCGCCGTCCACCATGCCTTGCTGGCCGACTTGTGCAGGCTGACCGGGCTGGAGGTACCGGCCGACGGCGTAACGCACTATTCAGGGCGTTGGGGCGATCACAAGCAACTGAAGTGGGAGCGGCACACCGAGTTCTCCACCTTCACGTTCGTGGCGCGGCGTGGTGACGCGGACTACTTCTCCGACCTGGCCACCGCCCATATCCCGGCCGAGTGGTTCGACAGCTTCGCCGGCAAGCGCCTGGTGGCGCTGCGCATGGAGCTGGTCTCGGGCGAGGCCGCGGCCCATGCGCGCGACCACGTGCGGGAATGGATCGACGGCCCGACCCTGGCGGGCAGCCACGTGCTCGGCGGCGGCGAGGTGTTCTGCGACTGGACCATCCCGCCAGATGGCTTTACGCGCTTCCTGGTCATCGACAACGGCTTCCGCGAAGTGCAAGGCGGACGGCTGCTGCAGCGGCTGTATGAAATCGAGACCTACCGGATGATGGCGCTGCTGGCCTTGCCGGTGGCGCGTGAACTGGGCCGCAGCGTGGACAACCTGCAGCGCTCGCTCGCGCCGCTGATGCGCAGCATGGACACGAGCCAGGGCGGCCGCCACGATGCCGAGCTGCTGGAGCGGCTGACGCACCTGGCGGTCCGCATCGAGGCGCTGGCTGAATCCGGCAACCGCTTCAGCGCGTCGCGCGCCTACGAGAAGCTGGTGCTGGCGCGCATCCAGGAATTGCGTGAAGAGCGCATCGAAGGCATACCGACCATTGCCGAATTCATGGAGCGCCGCTTCGCGCCTGCCATGGAGACGTGCAGGTCGGTCTGGGCGCGGCACGAGCAATTTGCCGGCCGCGTGGCGCGCGCGCTCGACCTGCTGCGCACGCGCGTCAACCTGGCGCAGGAGCAGGACACCACGCGCCTGCTCGAGGGCATGGACCAGACCGCGCGCAGCCAGCTGCGGCTGCAGCACGCGGTCGAAGGCCTGTCGGTCGCGGCCATTTCCTACTACGTGCTGTCGCTGACGGGCACCGGGCTCAAGGCGCTGCATGCGGTGCACCTGCCGCTGGACCCGGAACTGATCAAAGGCGTGCTGATCCTGCCGGTGGTGCTGCTGGTGCTGCGTGCTACCAGGCGCAGCAAGCATGCCGGGCAAAAAGCGGCGGCGCGGCGCCCGGCTGCGAATCAGGCCGCATAGGGCAGCTAGCCTGCTGTCCCGCCCTGCCCCGCGGCTGCCGTGGCTTGCCGGAGGAGATGCATCGGGCCAAGGCTCTCAATAGCCTGCATCTGCGCCGCATCCCGGACAAAAAGCGAGCCGGCGAACGCCAGGGCATTGACTGCGATGCCTTCCACGCACTCCATGGATCTCGGCACCAGCAGCAGCCCCGCGGGCATGACCAGCAGGTTGTACGGCGCTGACGGGTGCAGGCCGCCCTCGACATCGACCGCGCGCACGCCAACCGCATCCAGCAACGCGCGGTAGCGCTCGCACGCCGTGCACGCCATCTCTTCCACCGGCGCCGCGGACAGATCCAGCGGCGCGAACGCATGCGCAAATGCCAGGCCGGGAACGGCACCGATGGCGCCGGCGATCCGTGCCGACGCCAGCAAGGGACCAATCGGCAGCGCCGGCCCACCCTCGGCGAACGGCAACGGTACGATCTGCAGGTGTTTGTGGGCCTGGCTCGCTCCCGCGACTGCCCCGCCGTTGTAGAAGCCCAGGCTCGGGAACTCCGCCATGCAAGCCAGCAGCGCTTCAAAGTCCGCCACGGTCAGCAGGGATTCCTGCGCTTCGAAGCGGCGCGTGACGATGAGCAGGTGATGCTCGATGACATTGAACTTGTTGAGCAAGGCCACATGGGTGTCGGAGATATCCGCGACAAACAGTTCCGGGTCATAGGGCAGGAATGGATTGCTCCCGGCGCTGCTGGTCGTGCGTGCCTTGTCCTTGCGAGCCAGGCTCGATACCTGGCGGACCAGAAACCGCACGCCACCGTCCTCGATCGCCGCCTCGATGGTTTCGATCGGGCACAACGCCCCGCTCTGCAAGGCATGCGCCGTCCGCTGCAGGATCGCCGGCCACAGCGTGCCAGGCTGAAGGTGTCGATGGTGCATGGTTGGCTTTCGCTAGCGTCAGTCCTGCTCGCGCAAGAGCATCGCCACGTTGCGCTCCGCGAGCGCCGCGATGGTTCGCGAAGGATTCAGGCCGAGCGGACGCGGGACGATCGCTCCGTCCATGACATACAGTCCCTTGTAGCCAAATACCCGGCCCCTTGCATCGACGACTCCGTCTGCAGCGGAGGTTCCCATGTTGCAGCCTCCCAGCGGGTGCGGTGTGATCAGGTTGTGCCACCGTCGCCAGGTGAGCGGTACCCACGGATCCCCGCCAGTCGCTGCCGAGAGCTGCGTATGCGCTGCAATCATGGCCTCGATGACGGCCACCGATGCCTGATAGGACCAGTCGAGCCGCAGCACACGACGCCACGGTGCGTACCACGTGCGGCCCAGTCTCAGCTGGCCATCGCCAGGGTCCACGCCCTGCCCGAACCAGGGCATCATCTGCTCGACCGGATCGCCGTCGTCAAACAGTCCTCCGACCTCCTTCCACACGGCACGCAGCTTGCGGGAACGCGTTCGCTTCATATGGCGCCGAATGAAGTTGCCTGCGAGGTTCGGGATTCCACCGTCCTCCACGAAGAGCGCCTGTCCGTTCGGGCCGCTGTGGTCCAACAGGTCGATCGCTGCGGAGATGGTTACGCCATGGGAAGGAGAGATCGTCCTGTGGTCATAGTAGGCTGGCGTCACGAAGTCGCCATTGTGCGCCCACCCATATCCCAACCGTGGCGAAAGCCCCGGAAGTGTGCGATGCTCATCCCGACAGCGCAGCAGAAGCTCGGTGCTGCCGATGGAGCCGGCGGCCAGTATCACCCTGGCGGCCGTGACTGTGCCAGGGCTCGTCGTTTCGTTTTCCGGGTCGATCTTCCTGAAGCATACGCGCCAGCCCTGCTGCAGCGGCTCGAGCCGGTCTACCAGGTGCAGCGGAAGAATCTCGGCGCCATTGTCCTCAGCCACTGCCAGGTAATTCAGGTCCAGCGTATTCCTGGCCGATACCTGGCACCCCACGTCACAGTTGCCGCAGTGAACACAAGTGCCCTGCAACCTGCCGTGCTGGTTCATGAATGTCTGTGAATGACGGTCATCGCGGGCGTCTTGCCGTGTGGGGTCCCAATGCTCGGAAAATGTCACCGCCAGCGGCAATTTACGGAAGCGCCCGCCCCAACCGCAGGCTTCCGCCCCCTCGCGCAACAGCCGGGTTCGCTCGCTCAACTGGTTATCCGGCACTTCGCTCACCGCGAGCATGCGCCCGACCTCCTCATAGTGGGCTTGCAGGTCCGCATAGGTAACCTCTTTCGGCCAGCCCTGCTGGAAGGCTTCCGGCTTGGCTTCCACGGAAACGTTGGCGTAGATCAGCGAGCCGCCACCGACCCCGGCCCCGGCGATAACCCATACGTCAGAGAAGGTCCGGATATCGGCCCAGCCATTGAAGCGATTGGCGCGCTCCTGGTTCCACAGCCAGGGGTCGCTCTCGTCGCGCGGGTAAGTCGCGGGGCTCCAGCGCCGGCCGCGCTCCAGCACCAGCACCTTGCGGCCGGCCTGCGCGAGCCGGCACGCCGAGACTGCACCACCGAAGCCGCTGCCGATGACGACGACATCGTAGGCAAGCGCATTGCTCATCATGACGCTCCCTATCGTTGGATGATGATTGGCTTCTCCTCAATCATCCGCACCGCCTCGGGCGGCATTACCTGACCGTCTGCCGGCACGAACCGGGGGCCGGTCGCGCCGGGCTGGGCGCGTATGCGCCAGGTGCCATGGACCTTCGTCAATCGCTTGACGCCCTCGCCCAGCTTCCAATGACGGCAGACCTTCTCCAGCTTGAGCGGGTAGATCGTCAATTGCCCACCCTCGAACCGCATCCGCAGGAAGCATTTGTAATCGGCGATGCGCTGGGAGGAGAACACCTCCTCGGGGTGCAGGCGCCAAAGGGCATTGCCCAACACCATCCATGCGCCAAACAGCAGGCCACCGAGGGCGCCGCCCAGCAGCATGGCCTCGACCACGAACAGCAAGACGGGGGGCGCATTGTCCGCGCCAAAGACATGGAAGTTGAGCCGCATGACGAGCCATAGCAGCGCGACTGCCAGTGCCAGGTGCAGCAGCCCGTGCAACGCGCCGACAACGCACGCCAGGCGCACGCCGCGCCTGACATCCCTGGTCGACAGCGCAGCACAGGTAAAGACAATGGCCGCTGCGAACACCACCGACGCCGGACTGTGCGCCATGACCCGGAACAGTTGGTGGAACACCTCGCCGATATTCCCGAATGTCACTTCGAGCCCGGCCAGCCTGTCGACGAAGCTGCGTTGATCGCGCCCGGGGACAGATACCAGGCTCGCGCTTTGAATGATCCAGTCGAACAGCAAGTACAGGATCGCCACCAGCGCACAGAACGAGAGGTTGCGCGCAGGCAGTTGCCACGCGCGATTGCGCAATTGCCGGGAAGCGGATTTTTCCGGATACGCTGACTTCAGTTCGTAGAACTGTCTGGCCGGGCCCACGACGATAGGCCTCGGCGGATCTGGCAGCAGGTGCGTGCCGTGAAGAAATGCACCGCCGCCTCCGCAGGTGATGCGATGCGGTCCCGCCGTGCCCTCTCGCGGCACGTAATGCGCGTAGTGGTGCGAGTTGCCGGCCAGCACCAGCGCGAGCCGGTCGCCCAGCATCCCCTCGATCTCGCTCAGGCTCCGGAAGCGCGGCGTCTTGGCCTCGATCGAAGGTACGGCCCGCCGCTCGCCGCGGCGCACGCGCTCCATCTCGTCAATCCAGCTCGCCTCGGGCGCGCACAATACGACGCGGTCACCGGGCTGCAGCGCCGTGTGCATCTTCTGGAAGTACTCGCGCTGCGGCCGGTCGATCTCAGACTCCAGTTGCAGGTCCAGGCCCCAGACCCACCAGCCGCCGGGCAACTGCAAGGCATAGTAGCCAGTGCGCTGGCGTGTCTCCCAGCCGCCCACGGGCTTGCCGCTGCAGAACAGGCGGGCGAAGCCACGCAGGCCATCGTACCAGTCGTGATTGCCAGGCGTGGCGACCATCCACGGCGCATCCGGCAACTTGATCGGCTGGTCGCTGTATGCGGGGCGCACGATCTCGACCGGCGCAGGGAATGCCGCCCGGAAGGGATCGACGAAGCGTGTCCGATAACCCTCATGGGCAGGGGTCGGATACACCTGGTCGCCACCCAGCAGCAGCACCTTTGCCCGTGGCAGCGTCACGCCTTGCTCGCGCAGCGTCACCGCGTGACTGACGCACAACGCCATGGAGTAGGTCGAGTCCCAACCGTCGCCGGTGTCGGCCAGATAGTCGACCCAGACACCGCCGTGCTCGTCGGCGGGCACCGGGAGCGGCGGGTTCGGATTCAGCGTGGTGAGTGCCGCCTGCACCATGCGCTGGTCGGCAAAGGCGCCGATCGCCATCGCCACGGCAACCCGCATGGCAGTGAACGGCAGCTGTAGCGGGCTCAGCCAGTTCACCATGGTTCTTTGGGTGTAGAGTTCCACGCGCCCGGTCGCGGCAGACGCGGAAGCGATCGTCGCGGAGCCGGCAGCATCGGCCGCAGCTTGCGAACCACCCGGATATGGCGACTCTGGTGCTGACCCGGAATGTTTCATCGCCTTCCCCCCCAAGACTTCCAGCTCGTCCGCAAGGATCGGGGCGCTCGCGCATGCTGGCGCGAGTGCCAGCCGTTGCCAATGGCCCTACGCCCTCAGCCCCTCAACATCTCCGCCGCTTCCGCAATCGCCCTTCTGATCCGTGTGTACGTGCCGCACCGGCAGATCACGCAGCTCATCTGGTCGGCGATCTCCGTCTCCTTCGGATTCCGGGTGCGCTTGAGCAGCGCGCTCGCCGCCATCAGTTGCGCGCTCTGGCAGTAGCCACACTGCACCACCTCGTGCTTGAGCCAGGCCGCCCGCAGCGCGCTCGCCTCGGGGCCGTCGAGTCCTTCGATGGTGACGATCTTCTTGCCTTCCATCTCGCTCGCCTGGTGCTGGCACGACAACACCATCTTGCCGTTGACATGCACCGCGCAGGCGCCGCACACCCCCACGCCGCAGCCGAACTTGGTGCCTGTCAGCTTGAGCTCGCAGCGCAGCACCCACAACAGCGGCGTGCAGCCGTCCGAGCGGACTTCGACGCTCTTACCGTTGACACTGATCTGATGGTCTGGCATCGCAGGCTCCGGAAGGCGGCAGGGTCTTCAGCAGCGGCAGGTCGCGCAGGCGCTCGCCGGTCGCATGGAACAAGGCGTTCGCCACCGCCGGGGCGATCGGCGGCGTGGTGGACTCGCCCACGCCCTGCGGCGGGCGCGTCGAAGGCATCACGTGTACCTGGATGTCCGGGCAGTCTCGCAGGCGCATGGCCGGAAAGGCGGTGTAGTAGTCCTCCTTCACCTTGCCTCGCTCCAGCGTGATCTTCTGCCACAGCGCTGCCGAAAGCCCGAACACAATGCCGCCCTCGACCTGCTGCTCGATCAGGGTCGGGTTGACCGGCATGCCGCAATCGATGGCGCAGAACACGCGATCCACGCGGACCTGCCCCATGTTGCCTACCGACACCTCGGCGACCTGCGCCACCACGCTGCCGAACGACTCGTGCAGGGCCACGCCGCGCCCCATCTTCGCCACGCCAGGCTGCTTGCGCAAGGGCTGGCCCCAGCCCGACATCTTTCTTGCCTGCTCCAGCACCGCGCGCTGGCGCTCATCCCTGAGCAGGCTCATGCGGTAGTCGAGCGGGTCCACCCCGACCGCCACCGCCAGCTCATCGACAAAGCTCTCCATGAAGAAGGCGTGGTGCGAGTGCCCCACCGAGCGCCAGTAGCCCACGGGGATGGCGAGGTCCACGGTCTGGTGGCCGACCCACACGTCCGGCCAGTCATAGGCCTGGTCGAAGGCGCCCTCCGCCGTGGACTTGTCCAGCCGCGACAGGAAGATGTCGGGCAGGCCGAAGTTGCGTTTCGCGACGCCCTCCAGCACTGACTGGCTGGCCGAGACATTGCGCACGGCGATGACCTTTCGGTTTTCGTCGAGCCAGGCCTCGAAGCGCGACACGCTGGCCGGACGGTAGAAGTCATGCCGCATGTCCTCGGGGCGCGACCAGATCGTCTGCACCGGCACGCCCTTGCGCCTGGCGGCAATGGTGGCCGCCTGGCAGATGAAGTCGACTTCGAGCCGGCGCCCGAAGGCACCGCCGATGAATTGCTGGCGCAGTTCGACCTTGTCGGTGTCCAGCCTGAGCGTCTTCGCCACGCAGCGGCGAGCCAGCCCGGGCATCTGCGTGGCAGCCCACACGATGGCGCGGTCCTCCTGGACCAGCACCGTGCAGTTGACCGGCTCCAGCGCGGCGTGAGCGAGATAAGGCGCCGAGTACAGGACCTGGATGGCGGGCTTGCCCTGCTTCATGGCGCGCCCGTTGCCATGCTCGTACCAGACGCGTGGGTCGGCGGCGTCGAGCGCCTTCACCAGCGTATCGCGGATGCCGTCGCTCGACAGCTTCGCCGCTTCGCCCTCGTCCCACTTGCACTGGACCTTCTCCACCGCCTGCATGGCGATCCACGCATCGCTGGCGATCACCGCCACGCCGCCGCTGCCGCCCTGGAGCGGAGGCAGCGCGACCAGGTCGAGCACGCCGGGCAACTTCTTTACGTCGTCGGGCGGGGATCCCCGCAGCGTGCCGCCCAGCGTCGGACACATCTGCACGCTGGCGTAGACCATCGCGTCCGCCACCACGTCGATACCGAAACTGGCTGTGCCGTGGAGCTTGGCAGCGGCATCAAGGCGCGCCGCGCGGGTGCCGATGAGCCTGTAGCTGGCCGGATCCTTCAGTTCGACCTTGCGAGGCAAAGGCTCACGCGCGGCAGCCGCGGCAAGTTCGCCGAAGGTGGCGCTGCGCCCCGACGGATGCACCACCTTGCCGGCCTGCGCGCGGCAGGCTTCGGCCTTGACGTCCCACTGCTTCGCCGCTGCCGCGCACAGCATCATGCGGGCGGCGGCGCCGGCCTCGCGCATCGGATGCCACAGGTCCCTGATGCTGGTAGAGCCGCCGGTGAACATCAGGCCCACCTCGCGCACGCCCTTGCGCGTGAACCATTCGGCGGCACGCCTGGGCCACCCCTTGTCGTCCGGCCGGAACGGCAGGTTGGCGACCACGCCCTCGATGTTGTTGTACAGGTTGTCGATGGGCGACGGCTCGACCCGGATCTGCGACCAGTCGGCCTCCATCTCCTCGGCCAGCAGCATCGCCGCGCCGGTATGCACGCCCTGCCCCATCTCGGCCTTGTTCATGACCACCGTGACGGTGTTGTCGGACGCCACCTTGATCCAGCCGTTCAGCGCAAACTGCCCGTCGCGCGCCGCCAGCGGCTCGCCGCCCGCCAGGCGCTGGCGCGGCGGCAGCCAGGCCCATCCGATCACCAGCGCACCGGCAGCGCCCGCACCGCCGAGCAGGAAGGCTCTGCGCGTCAACATGGCAAGACTGGCGGATCGATCATCATAGGAAGGCCCCGTGCCGCCGATGGCATGGCCTATATTAGGTCGGGAAGTGCCGCAGCGCGAATGCGAGCACGTGGTTGGCGCTATCGCGCAACACCCGACACGGACATGCCGCGCTGATGCCGCCTGCCGGCGCAGGTCGAACTGCTCCGTGACGGGTGCCCGTGTTCCGGCAGATCCTTGAGCTTGGGAACAAGCACCTGATCGACTGCCGCAGCCCCAGCCATCGAACAGTTTTCCATTAGAATCAGCAGCTTATGCTACTGCGGAAAGAGCGCCATCTGCCCAGCCAGCAGCGTCTCGAAATCGTCGTCCAGGAACGGCAGGATCGCATCGGCGATCGGCTGCAACTGCTTGTTGACGTAGTGGCCATAGTCGACCGGCGCCGACCGGGTCTCAAGCGGCTCCGGCCCTGAAACGGTCATCACGTAGCTGATCCAGCCGCCATGCTGATACTGGCGCGGACGTCCCTGGCGCTCGTTATAGGCATCGGCGATACGGGCGGCGCGGACGTGCGGCGGCACGTTGCGCTGGTAATCATCGAGCTTGCGGCGCAGCCGCTTGCGATAGACCAGTTGCTCGTCGAGCTCGCCGGCCAGGGTGCGACGCACGATGTCCCGCACATAATCCGCGTACGGCTCGCGGTTGAAGATCTTTTCATAAAGGGTCTGCTGGAAACGCTGGGCGAGCGGCGACCAGTCCGTGCGCACCGTCTCAAGCCCCTTGAACACCATCTCGATCTTCCCGTCAGGCCGTTCGACCTGGCCGGCATAGCGCTTCTTGCTGCCAAGGTCCGTGCCGCGGATGGTCGGCATCAGGAAGCGCCGGAAGTGCGTTTCGAACTGGAGTTCCAGCGCGCTTTCCAGTCCATAGGTCTGCCAGAGGTGGTCGCGCCACCAGTCGTTGACGTAGGCGACCAGGCTACGGCCGATCTGCCTGGCATCGGCTTCCGTTCGCGCGCGGCGCAGCCAGACGAATGTGGAATCCGTGTCGCCATAGATCACCTCATAGCCGCGGGCCTCGATCAGCGCGCGGGTCTGCCGCATGATCTCGTGCCCGCGCATGGTGATCGACGACGCCAGCCGCGCGTCGAAGAACCGGCAACCGCTGGACCCGAGCACGCCGTAGAACGCGTTCATGATGATCTTGAGCGCCTGCGAGAGCGGCTTGTTCCGGTCGCGCTTGGCGGCCTCGCGGCCTTGCCAGACTCTGGCCACGATCGCCGGCAGGCAGTGCTTCGTCCGGGAAAACCGCGCACCGCGGAAGCCAGGCAGCGAATCGGCATCGTCCGGATGCGCCAGGCCCTCGACCAGCCCGATCGGGTCGATCAGGAAGGTCCGGATGATCGACGGGTAGAGGCTCTTGTAGTCCAGCACAAGCACCGATTCGTAGAGCCCCGGCCGCGAGTCCATGACGAAGCCGCCCGGGCTGGCCTCGGGCGCCTTCTCGCCGAGGTTGGGCGCGACATACCCCTGGCGGTGCATCAGCGGCATGTAGAGATGCGTGAAGGCGGCGACCGAGCCGCCATTCCGGTCGGCCGGCAGGCCCGTGACCGTGGCGCGCTCCAGCAGGAACGGCAACAGCTCCGTCTTTTCGAAGATCCGCGTGACCAGTTCGCAATCGCGCAGGTTATAGCGCGCCAGCGCCGGCTTGTCCTGCTCGAACATGCGGTCGATGGCGTCCATGCGGTCGTACGGGTTGTCGACCGCCTTGCCCTCGCCCAGCAGCGTCTGCGCCACCGATTCGAGGCTGAACGACGGGAAGCTCCACGTGGCGGAACGCAGCGCCTCGATGCCGTCGATGATCAACCGGCCTGGTGCGCTGGCGAAATAGTGCTGCTGGGCGTTGTGCTCGCGCCATTCCATCTCGGCACCGCCGCGGCCGAGGCGCAGCGGAAGCTGGAACTTGCGCGCATGCTCGTGCAGCACGCGCAGGTCGAACTGGACCAGATTCCAGCCGATGATCGCGTCGGGATCGTGATCGGCCAGCCACTGGTTCAGCTTTTCCAGCAACTCGGGCCGCGTGGCGCAGTACTCGAGCGAGAAATCGACGTCGGCGGGCATTTGCGGCGCCGCACCCAGCATGTAGACCTGGCGCTGGCCGCAGCCTTCGAGCCCAATCGAATAGAGTTCGCCGAACGCGTTGGTCTCGATATCGAGCGAGACCAGGCGCAACTTGGGCCGGTAGCACTCCGACGGCTTCATCTGGGCATTGCGCAGCGCGCCGCCGGGGTCCGGCTCGCCGTCGAACCAGACCGGGGCGGTGATGAAGCGCTCCATCAGGTAGCGTTCGGGCGGGCGGATATCGGCTTCGTAGACATCCACGCCGGCGTCGCGCAATGAGCGGCTGAGCTGGATCAGTTGCCGATGCTGGCGGCAGTACAGGCCCAGTACGGGCCGGCGCTGGAAATCCTGGAGCCTGAGCGGGCGCAGCTCGACCTCGCGCTCGCGGCGCAGCAGCGCCTCGGCACGCTCGCGCTGCGACTCGGGGATAAACGCGACTGACGGCTGACAGGACAGGTGCAGGTGGCGCGGACCATCATCGGTCGCCAGCCAGAATTCGACTTCGGTGCCGGCCGGCGTATCGCGCCAATGTCGGGTCAGGATGAAACCCTGCTGAAGTGCCACGTTAGGTACATTGGGAAACGGCTACCGGTCGGGATTCTAGCGGATGGGCCGGGTGCGTGAGCCGCGTAAGCCACCCCGTGGCATCTTCGGTTCACGCAAAACGGTCGTGCAGGATAGCAGCGGTCAATTCGCGCTTCTTCCAGTACATATGGTGGATACGCTGCTGCAATTTGCCCAGCACCATGGGGTCGAGGCTGCCATAGGTCAGCAGCACGGCAGGCTGCGAGCCATCGCCCTCCTCATGTTCGAGGCTGTCGAACGGAGGAAACCCGTACTTTTCCAGGAAGGCCGCGATTTCCTCGTCCGAGGTGCCAGGTTCGATGTTGCCTAGCAGCAAACGACTCATGATGGTCTCTCCCAGTCGATGGAGGAGCGGCCCTGCCCCAGCCCCCTTTGCGGTTGGCACTGAGACGCCCTACCTTAATTCTAGGATGGGCTTTTGCCCTGCCGTGCCGCCTCGATCGCGGCGATATCAATCTTTTTCATCGTCATCATGGCGTCGAATGCGCGCTTGGCCGCCGCACGGTCGGGGTCGGTTATCGCCGCGCTGAGCGCGCGCGGGGTGATCTGCCATGACAGTCCCCAGCGGTCCTTGCACCAGCCGCATTCGCTTTCCTGGCCGCCATTGCCGACGATCGCATTCCACAAGCGGTCGGTTTCGGCCTGGTCGTCCGTCGCAATCTGAAAAGAGAAGGCCTCGTTGTGCTTGAAATGCGGGCCGCCGTTCAGCCCGAGGCAGGGAATGCCGGCGACGGTGAACTCGACCGTCAGGACATCGCCCTGCTTGCCGTCGGGATAGTCGCCCGGCGCACGGTGGACGGCGCTGACTGCGCTGTCGGGGAATGTCTCGGCATAGAAGTTTGCGGCATCAAGGGCGTCGCGGTCGTACCACAAGCAGATCGTGTTCTTGCTTTGCATGATGTGTCTCCTGGAAAGTCGAGCACCGGGAATCCGCCACCGGGACTCCAATGTCTCATATTCCGGTGGCGGGCGCAGGCCGCGCAAAGGGCGAGCTGAGGAGCCGCCAGCGGCCTCTGTCCAAGGGGCGTCGCCGCTGCCCGGCGCCAGTGCCGACTATGCCAGGCTGGTGCGCTTCGAGACCCAGCGCCGGGGCGAGTTGATCAGCAAGGCGAACATCGCGCTGGGCTGATGCCGCAGGACTTCTCGCGTCTCACTGGGCCTCCGCCGCGCGCACGAACGCGTCGCGGGCGGTGATCCGCTTGACGTAGTCCTGGATGCACGCGCTCTCGCTGATGCGCGGCGCACCGAATCGGCCCGCCCATGCCAGCGAGGCACCGAGATAGATGTCCGCCGCGCTGAAGGTCGCGCCGAGCACGAAGGGGCCGGGCGTCAGGGCTTGCTCGATGGCGTCGATCACATCGTCATAGTCGCCCCAGCCGACCGCCTGCTTCGGCAGCGGCGCCTCTTTGCGCATCATCCGGTCAGTCAGCGCGGGTTCGAAGCAACTGCCGCAGAAGAACAGCCACCGCAGCACCGTGCCGCGCGCGGACGAGCCTGCAGGCGGCATCAACCCGGCCTGCGGAAAGGCATCCGCCAGCCAGGCGATGATCGCGCCGTTCTCGGTCAGGACCGTGCCGTCATGCAAGACCAGCGTTGGAATCTTCCCCATCGGGTTGACCGCCAGGAACTCCGGCGCGCGGCTCTCGCCCTTGGTGAAATCGATGTGCTGCAGCTTGTACTCAGCCCCGACCTCCTCCAGCATCCAGCGCGCCACCGAGGCGCGGCTTTGGGGGTTGTAGTAGAGCGTCATGGTCATACCGTCCTCCTGCCGCGTTCGACCGCGTGGTTTCGACCGCAGCAGGATAGCATCCGCCAGCCGCCACAAACCGCTTCCGTTGTGAAAGCCCTCACCCGGCCAGCTCGACCGCCCGCGCGAGCCGTGCGACGCCCTCCCCGATCTGCGCCAGGTTCGTGCTCGCAAACGACAGCCGGAACGCGGCGCGCTGGCGCTGCTCCACATAGAATCCGGCACCCGGGACGAACAGCACCTTTTCCGCGATCGCGTGCGGCAGCAGTGCGGCAGCATCGTCGATGCCATCCAGCGCGGCCCAAAGGAACATCCCTCCCGCCGGCGATGCGAAACGGATGCGGTCACCAAAGGCCTGGCGCAGCGCCGCCGCGAGCTGGTCGCGCTTGTCGCGATAGGCCGCGACTTCCCGCGCGACCTGTGCCGGCAGCCCGCCCGCTTCCAGATACTGCGCCGCGGCCAGCTGGATCCATGGCGGCGTGCACAGGTCGGATACCTGCTTGGCAATCACCGCGCGGCGCACGATCTCGGGCGCGGCGACCATCCAGCCGATCCTCAGGCCGGGGGCCAGCGTCTTCGACAGGCTGGCCAGATGCACCAGCCACGGCCGCGCCTCGGGGACCGACGCGCACAGCGCCAGCAGCGAAGGCGGCGGCGCGCCATCGAAGCTGAGCGCCCCGTAGGGATCGTCCTCGACCAGCACCACGCGGTGCCGCGCCACCAGCTTCAGCAGCTGCAGCCGTCGTGCGGGCGACAGCGTGGCGCCGGTGGGGTTGGCGAAGGTCGGCACCGTATAGATCAGCCGGGGGCGCAACGACGGGTCGGCCAGCATGGCTTCGAGTGCAGCCACGTCCATGCCGTCGTGATCAGATGGCACGCCGCGTACGTCGGCGCCGGCCAGCCGCAAGGCCTGCAGCGTCGCGGAATAGGTCGGCTCCTCGACCAGCACCACGCTGCCGGGCTCGACCAGCGCGCGCGCGAGGAAATCGAAGCCCTGCTGCGAGCCGCTGGTCACGAGCAGTTCGTCCTGGGCCACGGGCGCGCCGCGCCCGGCCATCAACGACGCCAGCACCTGGCGCAGCGCCGGCGCGCCTTCGGTGGCGCCGTACTGCAGGCATTCGGCGGGCCGCTCGC
The DNA here is from genome assembly GCF_058794355.1 of Cupriavidus sp. GW823-FHT07B10. NCBI lineage: Bacteria > Pseudomonadati > Pseudomonadota > Betaproteobacteria > Burkholderiales > Burkholderiaceae > Cupriavidus > Cupriavidus sp. GW823-FHT07B10. Next base: position 246,227 of record NZ_JBXAGS010000009.1, on the reverse strand, counting down.
GCAGCGCCGCCGCCGAGGCCGCGCCAATGCCGTCGACATCGAACAGCGCGGCGGACGGGTAGCCGCCGGCGAAAGAGATCATCCCGGGGTCGGACAGGTACTTGAACAGTTCCCGGATCGGAGAGCCAGCCGGGTTGCGCAGCGCGGGGACGAAGGGATAAGCGGCGTCGGAAGTCATGAGCGGATGCAGAACGTGCTGGACATGGGCGTGCTTCAGTCCACCGAAGCACCGGACAGGCGAACGATCTCGCCCCACTTCTGGCGGTCCTTCTTCAGCACGTCGGCAAATGCCTCCGGCGAGCTGGGCGCCGGTTCCGCGCCCAGCTCGCGCATTTTCGCCTGCACGCCTGGCTCGTTGAGCACGCGCGTCAGGTCCTGGCTGATCTTCTGCGCCACCGCCGTGGGCACCCCGCGCGGCGCAAGCAGGCCGAACCAAGGGCTGGCATCAAAGCCGGGGACGGGGCCCGCGGCGGCGACCGTCGGCACATTCGGAAGCGCCGACGAGCGCGCCGGCGTGGTCACGGCCAGCGGCTTGAGCTTGCCCGAGCGGATAAACGGCAGCGACGCCGGCAGGTTGTCGAACATCACGTCGACGCTGCCGCCCATCAGGTCGGCGATGGCCGGGCTGCTGCCCTTGTAGGCGACGTGGCTCATCTCCGTGCTGGTCATGCGCTGGAACAGCTCGCCCGCGAGGTGCGTGGACGTGCCATTTCCGGCCGACGCCATGTTGACGCGCTTGGGATTGGCTTTCAGGTAGGCGATGAACTCGGGCAGCGTCTGCACGCGCGCGCGTTCCGCAAACGCCGGCGACAGCACCACCACGTTGGGTACGCGCGCCACCATCGCGACCGGCGCGAAGTCGGCGTCGGCATCATAGGGCAGCTTCTTGTACAAGGCCGGGTTGATGCCGAACTCGCCCACCGAGCCCATCAGCAGGGTGTAGCCGTCCGCCGTGGACTTGGCGGCCGTGCCGGTGCCGACGATGCCGCCCGCGCCGGGGCGGTTGTCGACCACCACCGACTGCTTCCATTGCGTGGCCAGTTGCTCGCCGATCAGCCGGGCCACCATGTCGGTGGTGCCGCCCGGCGGGTACGGCACGATGATGCGCACCGGCTTGGCCGGGAACTCGAACGCGCCGGCGATGCCGGGCATGGTCGCGCCGAATGCAAGGGTGCCGGCGGCGAGCGCGCTGAACAAGTGTTTCATGCAGTCTCCTGTCTACCTGATGGTTGTCGTTATGAGGTTGTCGTGATGACGATGCCGGGAGGAGGCGGCAACGCAAGGATCGAATGATTTCTCATCAACTCCAAGCTTTCAAGCGAGATTTCCGTATAGGATGATGACCTAAGATCATCAACCCAGCCCTTCCCCGATGCGGCAACGACTTCCCAGCCTGTCCAGCCTGCGCGCCTTCGAGGCCGCCGCGCTGCACCTGAACCTGCGCCGCGCGGCGGCGGACCTGTTTATCACCGAGAGCGCGGTGTCGCGCCAGATTGCGTCGCTGGAAGCGCTGCTGGGCGTGCAGCTGTTCCACCGCGCCAACCAGCGCATCACGCTGACGGCGGCCGGCACGCTCTACAGCGGACAGGTGCGGGAGTTGCTGCGCAAGCTGCAGCGCGACACGCTCGACCTGATGGCGCACGAGGGCGCGGGCGGCACCGTCGAGCTGGCCTGCGTGCCCACGCTGGCGGTCGAGTGGCTGATTCCGCGGCTGCCGGCCTTCTATGCGCGGCATCCGGGGATCGTGGTCAATATCAGCGCGCAGTCAGACATCTTCCTGTTCGACGGCACCCCCTACGACGCGGCGATTCACTTTGGCGAGGCGGTCTATCCCGGCGCGCGTGCCGACCGGATGTTCGACGAAGAATCGGTGGCGGTCTGCCATCCGGACTTCTTCGGCGGCAGAAAGCGGATCAGCCCACATGACATCGCCCGGTCGCCGCTGCTGCACCTCGCCACACGCATTCTCGGCTGGAAGCAATGGATGGAAGCGGCCGGCATCGACGACGTCAACGCCATGCGCGGCGCACGCTTCGACCACCATTCCATGGTCATCGCCGCCGCACGCGCCAGGCTGGGCGTTGGCCTGGTGCCGCGCTTCCTCGTGGGGGAATACCTGGCAAACCGCCAGCTGGTCATGCCCGTCGCCCATTCGCAGCGCTCCACGAGCGCGTATCACCTGGTCTCGCCGGATACCCGGCCGATGAGCGAGGCGATGCAGCGGCTGCGCGAGTGGCTGCTGGAAGCCGCGGGCGAGTTTGCGACAAGGCAGTCCGCGACTGCGGACGATGCGGGCAAGTAGCCAGCCGACTCACGCCGCAACTCACACCACCATTTCCAGCCCCGGCGTCGGCCGGCGTTCCAGCAATGCGGCCAGCCTGCGCAGCGCGGCCGATAGTTGCGCGCGGTCCTCCACGCCACCGAGCGAGATGCGGATGGCAGTCGGCGCGTTGGGCCCCTCCCAGAACGCGTCGGACGGCGTCACGCGCAGGTCCTCCGCCAGCGCGGCCCGGGTGAGCTGCTGCGCCGACCAGTGCTCCGGCAAGCGGTGCCATGCGTGGATGGCGCTGGGCGGGAGCTGGCCGATCCCGCTCAGCCACCGGCTTGCCAGCGCGCATCTGGCCAACGCTTCGGTCCTGATGCCGTCGAGCAGATGCATGGCCGAGCCATCGTGGATCCATTGGGTCGCCAGGGCGGCGGTCATCGGTGCCGCCATCAGCGCGAAGGCCCGCAGCGATGCCAGCAGATCGTCGCCGCGCCTGCCCTCCGGCAGCATGACATACGCGGTCCGCAGCCCCGGACTGAGGGTCTTGGACAGGGTCGAGACATAGTACGTGCGCTCGGGAGCGAAGCTGGACAGCGGCGGCGGCGCTGACGGCGTCAGCAGCCAGTAGGGATCATCCTCCAGCAAAGTGACATCACAGTGCGCCGCGGCCCTGGCGATAGCCTCCCGGCGTGAAGCCGGCATGGTGTGCGTAGTTGGATTCTGGGCGGTCGGATTGAGGTAGGCCAGCGTGGCACCGTCGGCACGGGCCGCCTCGAGGGCGTCGGGGAGCATCCCGTCGGCGTCGACCGGCGCGATGATCACGCGCCGCCCGAGCTGTGCCGCGGCCGCGCGAATGCCTGGGTAGGCCAGCGGCTCACTCACGATCGCATCGCCAGGCCGGGTCCGGGCCAGGATCACGGCGGCCAGCGCAGCCTGGGCGCCCGGGCACACCACGAGCCGCGCAGTAGCGACCTGCCCGAATATCTGCGCGAGCCAGAGGGTGCCGGCTGACCGGTCAGCAGCACTGCCGCCGCCGAGCTGGTAGGTCATCAGCAGGTGCGGGTCGCTGTGCAGCAGCACCTGCGACAGGCCGCGCCGCAACAGGTCCTGGAAATCCAGCCCCGCCGGTGGCGGCGGCACGTTCATGCTCATGTCGATCACGCGCGCCAGCTCCGCCCGCGGCGCGGCAATGAAAGTGCCGAGGGCCCCGCGGGCATCGATCAGATGCCGCCGCTTGGCCTCGTTGTAGGCACGCGTCACGGTGGTCAGGTCCACGCGGAGGGACTTGGCCAGGCTGCGCTGTGGCGGCACGCGGTCGCCGGCTACCAGCCGGCCTTCGCCGATCGCACGCTCGATGAAGTCCACGATCTGCAAGTAGCGCGCGCCGCCACCCGTTGTGATCTCCAGATCCCATTTAGCACTGACTTCGGCTCGGACATCGGCTTCTTGCATGGATTTCATCCGGTAGATTTCTTCGATGTATGGGTTTTGTCTTGCATTAGCATGCCAGACATCACCGAGGGAATCCATACAAACCACGCCCGCGCGGGGCTGAGCCAGCACTTGAATCGGAGCGCGTGGCCGGGAGCCTTCGGTGATCCGTAACCAAGGTGTCCGAAATGCTCAAACCTATTGCCGGGCCGGCAGACAAGAATCGACAAGGCCCGCTCCCCCGCCCGTCCCCCGGCCCGCAGCGCCGTCTTCCCACACTGTTGCTGAGCGCCTGCCTGAGCGCGCTGCTGAGCGGCTGCAACCTGGAACTGCTCAACCCCAAGGGCAGCATCGGGGAACAGGAGAAGTCACTGATCCTGATCTCCCTGTTCGTCATGCTGATGGTCGTCATCCCCGTGATCGTCCTGACGCTGTGGTTCGCGTGGCGCTACCGCGAAACCAATACGAGCGCCACCTATGCCCCCAAATGGGCGCACTCCACCAGGATCGAGGTCGTGGTCTGGGGCATTCCCTGCGTCATCGTGGCCTGCCTGGCCGTGCTGATCTGGGATTCGACGCACAAGCTCGATCCCTATCGGCCGCTGGAATCGCAGGTCAAGCCGGTCCAGGTCGATGTGATCGCGCTGAACTGGAAATGGCTGTTCATTTATCCGGAATACGGCGTCGCGTCGCTGAACCAGCTTGCGATCCCGGTCGGCACGCCGGTCAATTTCCGGCTGACCGCGGAATCGATGATGAACTCGTTCTTCATCCCGCAGCTCGGCAGCATGGTCTACGCCATGGCGGGGATGCAGACGCGCCTGCACCTGATCGCCGACACGCCGGGCGTCTATCTCGGCCAGTCCGCTGCCTACAGCGGCCCCGGCTTCTCGGACATGCACTTCAAGACCCTGGCCACTTCGCGCAAGGAGTTCGATGCCTGGATCCAGGCTGCCCGCGCTTCGTCCCAGGCGCTCGACCTGAAGACCTACCGCACGCTTGAACTGCCCAGCAGCAAGGATCCCGTGACGCTTTACGCCGCCGTCGCGCCGAAGCTGTTCGACCAGGTCGTCGACAAATACATGCTGGAAAACGGCCAGATCTGCCGCGCGGACACCCCGGAATCTCTGCAGGCCTTCCAGCGCGTCCCGACGGCGCCCGCTGGCCGCATGGAGCAATAAGAATGCTTGGAAAACTCAACCTGGACGCCATCCCTCTCCATGAGCCGATCATCATGGGGACGCTGGCCGTCGTGATCGTGCTGGGCATCGCGCTGATGGGCGCCATTACGTACTACGGCAAATGGAAATACCTGTGGAACGAATGGATCTGCTCGGTCGACCACAAGAAGGTCGGCGTGATGTACATCATCCTGGCGCTGGTGATGCTGCTGCGCGGCTTTGCCGACGCCATCATGATGCGCGCCCAGCAGGCGATCGCCTATGGCGATGCCGCGGGCTACCTGCCGCCGCACCACTACGACCAGATCTTCACGGCGCACGGCGTGATCATGATCTTCTTTGTCGCGACGCCGCTGGTGCTCGGGCTGATGAACGTGATCGTGCCGCTGCAGATCGGCGCGCGCGACGTCGCCTTCCCGTTCGTCAATTCGCTGAGCTTCTGGATGTCGGCAATGGGCGCGGTGCTGGTGATGCTGTCGATGTTCGTCGGCGACTTCGCGGCCACCGGCTGGGTCGCCTACCCGCCGCTGTCCGAGCTCGGCTACAGCCCCACGCCAGGAGTTGATTACTACATCTGGTCACTGCAGATATCCGGGCTTGGCACCACGCTGACGGGCATCAACTTCATCGTCACGATCCTGCGCATGCGCGCGCCGGGCCTGAACCTGATGAAGATGCCGGTCTTCACCTGGACCGCGCTGATCACCAACATCCTGATCGTGGCGATCTTCCCGGTCCTGACCGCCACGCTGGCCCTGCTCACCGCCGACCGCTACCTCGGCATGCACTTCTTCACCAACGAGCTCGGCGGCAACGCCATGATGTACGTGAACCTGATCTGGATCTGGGGCCACCCGGAGGTCTACGTGCTGATCCTGCCGGCGTTCGGCGCCTTCTCCGAGATCATCGCCACGTTCTCGCGCAAGCCCCTGTTCGGCTACAAGTCGATGGTGTACGCCACCTCCTCGATCGGCGTGCTGTCGTTCTTCGTCTGGCTGCACCACTTCTTCACCATGGGCTCGGGCGCGAACGTCAATGCCTTCTTCGGCATCATGACCTCGATCATCTCGATCCCGACCGGCGTGAAGCTGTTCAACTGGCTGTTTACCATGTACCGGGGCCGGATCCGCTTCCATACCTCGACCATGTGGACCATCGGCTTTATGGTGACGTTCGCGGTCGGCGGCATGACCGGCGTGCTGCTCGCCATTCCCGGGGCCGACTTTGTCCTGCACAACAGCCTGTTCCTGGTTGCGCATTTCCATAACGTCATCATCGGCGGCGTGCTCTTCGGCTGCCTGGCCGCAATCACTTTCTGGTTCCCGAAGGTGTTCGGCTTCACGCTCAATGAGTTCTGGGGCAAGGTGTCGTTCTGGTGCTGGCTGGCCGGCTTCTTCCTGGCCTTCATGCCGCTCTACGTACTGGGCTTCAAGGGCATGACCCGCCGGATGAACCACTATGCCAACGTCGACTGGCATCCCTACCTGGTGGTGGCGCTGGTCGGTGCCTTCGTCATCGGCGCCGGCATCCTGGCGATGTTGGTGCAGTTCGCGGTCAGTATCCGCGACCGCAAGCAGAACCGCGACCTGACTGGCGATCCGTGGGATGGCCGCAGCCTGGAGTGGTCGACGGCCTCGCCCGCGCCGTTCTACAACTTCGCCCACGTGCCGCATATCACCTCGCTGGAACAGCACTGGGACGACAAGGAAGCCGGGCGCGCGTGGCGCCAGCCTGCGCGCTACGAGGACATCCATATGCCCCGCAACACCTCGGCAGGCTTCATCGTGTCGGCGTTCGGGCTGCTGTGCTGCTTCGCGCTGGTCTGGCACATGTGGCTGGTCGCCGTCGCCGGCCTGGTCGGCGCCATCGCGACCTTCGTCGTGCGCAGCTATGACCGCGACGTCGACTATTACGTGCCGGCCGCCGAAGTCGAGCGCATCGAGCGCGCGCGCTTTGCACAACTGCAGGAAGCTGCCTGACCATGAACCCGACTCTCTCCCCCACCCTGCATCATCCCGGGCACGAGGCGGCCCACGACGCGGCGCACCACCATCACGAAGCCGGCGCGCACACGCCGCTGGGGTTCTGGCTTTACCTGATGAGCGACTGCCTGATCTTCGCGGTGCTGTTCGCCACCTTCGGCGTGCTGTCCGGCAACACTGCCGGCGGCCCCGGCGGGCGGCAACTGTTCGAGCTGCCGTTCGTGTTCGCCGAGACCATGGTGCTGCTGCTGAGCAGCTATACCTTCGGCCTGGCCATGCTCAGGCAGGGCACTGACGACGCGCCGCGGATGATCCGCTGGCTGGCGGTGACCTTCGCGCTCGGCGCACTGTTCATCGCCATGGAGGTCTACGAGTTCGCGCACCTGCTGCACCAGGGCGCGGGCCCCGGCGTCAGCGCCTACCTGTCGGCCTTCTTCACGCTGGTCGGCACGCACGGGCTGCATGTCACGTCTGGCCTGCTGTGGCTGGCGGTGATGATCCACCAGATCCGGCATTTCGGGCTGGACGACATCGTGCGCCGCCGCCTGGCCTGCCTGAGCCTGTTCTGGCACTTCCTGGACCTGGTCTGGATCTGTGTCTTCACCTTTGTCTACCTGCGGGAGTTCGCTTGATGAAGCCGTCCCATCTACATTCCGTGCACGCGGACCAGCCGGCCGCGCACGGCAGCGTGCGCAGCTACACCATCGGACTGCTGCTGTCGGTCGCGCTGACGATGGCGTCGTTTGCGGCAGTGATGACCGGATCCCTGTCAACGCAGGCAGCGATCGCGCTGGTTGTCGGCCTTTGTGTCGCGCAACTGCTGGTGCAGCTGGTGTACTTCCTGCACCTGGGCACCGGTCCCGGCCAGCGCGGCAACACCGCCATCTTTGCCTGTACCGGCTTCCTGATCGTCATCGTCGTGGCCGGCTCGCTGTGGGTGATGCACAACGCCGATATCAACATGATGCCGACCGACATGTCCATCGAACGGGCCCGGGCAAAAGACTAGCGCTCGCGCGCAAGGAGGCTTTCCACCATGTATGTCTATGACGCCATTGACCAGAAGCTCGTCGACGAACGCGTCGTGCAGTTCGCCGACCAGACCCGCCGCTTCCTGAGCGGCCAGCTCACCGAGGATGAGTTCCGCGTGCTGCGGCTGCAGAACGGCCTCTATATCCAGCGCCATGCGCCGATGCTGCGCGTGGCGATTCCGTACGGCATGCTGGCGTCCCGGCAATTGCGCAAGCTCGCGGAGATCGCGCGCCGCTGGGATCGCGGCTACGGGCATTTCAGCACGCGCCAGAACCTGCAGTTCAACTGGCCGCGGCTCGAGGATGCCCCTGCCATTCTCGCCGAGCTGGCCACGGTGCAGATGCACGCGATCCAGACCAGCGGCAACTGCATCCGCAATACCACCACCGACCACTTTGCCGGCATTGCTCCCGACGAACTGGTGAACCCGCTGGTGTGGTGCGAGATCGTCAGGCAATGGTCGATGCTGCATCCCGAGTTCGCCTTCCTGCCGCGCAAGTTCAAGATTGCCATCAGTGGCGCGCGGACGGACCGGGCCGCGGTCGGCGTCCATGACATCGGGCTCCAGGCGGTTGAACAGGACGGCCAGGCCGGCTTCAAGGTCTGGGTCGGTGGCGGCATGGGCCGCACGCCGATGGTGGGCAAGCTGATCAACCCCTTCGTCCCCTGGCAGGACCTGCTGACCTACCTGCAGGCCACACTGCGCGTCTACAACCTGCACGGCCGCCGCGACAACAAGTACAAGGCGCGCATCAAGATCCTGGTAAAGGACCTGACCCCGGAGGTGTTCCGGGCGCAGGTGGACGAGCAGTGGCAACGCATCCGCGGGGGCCCGGACACCGTGTCCGAGGGCTTTGTCGCGTCCATCGCCGAGCGCTTCACGATCCCGCCGTATGAAGCCGCGGCCGCCGACGAGCCGGACCAGTCAGCCGACCTGGCCAAGACCGACCGCGCCTTCCGCCTCTGGCTGAAAAGCAATGTGCACCGGCACCGGGTGCCTGGCTACGCCGCCGTCACGGCATCGCTGAAAGCCGCGGGCCAGGCGCCCGGCGACATCACTGCCGAGCAGATGGAAATCATGGCCGACCTGGCCGAGCGCCACGGCTTCGGCGAGCTGCGCGTGTCGCATGAGCAGAACCTGATCCTCGCCGATGTCCGCCGCAGCGGGCTGCACGCCTTGTGGCAGGCGCTGGACGCCGCCGGGCTGGCCACGCCAAACGTCGGCCTGATCACCAACATCATCGCCTGCCCCGGGGGCGACTTCTGCTCGCTGGCCAATGCGGTCTCGATCCCGCTTGCGCAGGCCATCCAGGAGCGCTTCGACGACCTCGACCATGTGCACGACATCGGCGAACTGGACCTGAACATCTCCGGCTGCATCAACTCCTGCGGCCACCACCATATCGGCCACATCGGCATCCTCGGCGTCGACAAGGCCGGCGAGGCCTGGTACCAGATCACCATCGGCGGCCGGCAGAACGGCGCCGACGGCCTGGGCCGCCCGGATGGCGTGGCGGCCGGCGGCGCGGCCATCGGCCGCATCATCGGGCCGTCCTTTGCACAGGAGCAGGTTCCGGATGTGGTGGAGCGGCTGATCGAGACCTATTTGCTGCATCGGGACAGCGAAGCCGAACGCTTTGTCGACGTGGTTGGCCGAATCGGCATAGAACCCTTCCAGCGCGCCGTGTACCCGGACTCTGACAGCGGCGCGCGGCGAGCTCGCCAGGAGGCGGTGAATGCCTGACCATGACCATTTAGCCGGGCAGGACCGGCGCAACGTCATCCGTGACGGACAACTGGTCGCGGATAGCTGGCTCGCTCACATCGGGGATGCGCAAGACGCCGACAACACCTGCCCCCCCGACGAGCCCGGCTACCTGGTGACACTGGAGAACTGGACCACCCACCGCCAGCGGTATCGGCTTCGACAGTATTCGCTCGCGGTCTACCTGTCGCCGGATGCGGAGCCCCAGACCCTGCTGGAACCCGGTGCCACGGCCGTTGATCCGACAGGCATCGCGATGATTGCCATCGATTTCCCGGTCTACACGGATGGTCGTGGCTATTCGATCGCACAGCTGCTCCGGCATCAGCTAGGCTGGACCGGAGAGCTGCGCGCCGTGGGTGACGTGATGATCGACACCGTGCACTACCTGGCACGTTGCGGCTTCAACAGCTTTGCGCTCAAGCCCGGGCACGACCCGGCAGCGGCATTGCGCGCGCTGGCCACGTTCTCGTCGTCGTACCAGCGCAGCTATGGACCCGCAAGCCGATAGCAAGCGCCGCCGGGCGCCGATACGAAACATACCCGTCCAGCCCTGCGCAAGGCCTGATAGCTTGTGGTCCGCTGTCGCCGAACTCTCGGGCAAGCAGCTGCATACGATCATCGATATCGCACAGCGCTCACCAAAGGCGACGACGGATATGGCTTCGTTCAGGGCGCGCATTCTCGGTGTTTTCGGAAACGTCGCCGGTTTTGACATCACACCGCCTTCGGAGTCCATGCTGCAAGAGCTCTGGGAAAGGTATCGCTCGACACTCTCCTCGTTCTAGCAGCGCGGATCACTCGAAAGATCGGCCCGGCCCGGAGCGATGCCGCACGTTCAAAAATTGGCTTCGATGGCCTTCCTGGCGCCCTCTGGCACCTCGTTCGGTATGACGCGGTGCGCAAGTATGGCGTAGCTCCGGGCAGCCGCCACTGCAGTGGGATCCACAAGCCGCTTCGGGCCGCCCAGCCACGCAAAATGATCTTTTCCATCGTCACTACTGAACCACGCGAAGTCGCCGATGGCGTCCAGGCCGCGCTTCACCAGCTTCAGCAGCGCCAGGGCTTCCTCTGAAACACCCAGGTGCCGCCCTGTGTCATGAATGACCGTGGCCAGGTTGCGGAGCTTGTTGGTCGGGGTGGCCTCGTCGTTTGCCTCGTCAGGTAACAGCTCGACGACCAGAATCCCCCTGTGCGCGGTGATGCGTGCGTGCTGCATGGTTCCTCCCAACTGATGGCTGCCGGCTTGCGACCTTACGCATTGACCTAGCAAGTTCTTGGCCAGGTCATGCCAAAAGTGCAGCTTACAGGCCGCTTATGACACTGCGCCCTCATTTGGCCGCGGGAGCGGCAGTGGGCGCCGGTGCGCCGCCAAATGGTCTAGTGTTGGTACCGCCCCGCCACTTCCCGTGGACTGTTGGACCGCAGGCGACTCGCGAGGCCCAATCGCACCTGCACAATCCGCCACTCCCATGGCAAGACGCTGCCCTATCCTTGCTATGGGAGGCTCAGCGCGGCAGTCCAGCCGTCGAGCACAGGAATAGGCTGTTGGTCAATCCAGGCGGGAGGGCGGCATGCGCGCGTTGGTCTTCTGCGCTGTGCAGTTCCTGTTGGCGGTGACATGGACCCTCTATGTGGCCTTCCTGCCCCAGCTGGCCGCGCAGGCCGGCATCGCGCGCGCGCACGTCGCCTTGATCCTGCTGATGGACCAGTTGATCTTTGTCGCCATGGATTTCACGGTGGGCGTCGCGGCCGACCGTGTCGCCAACGCGATGCGCAGGCTGGGAGGCTGGATGCTGGGGCTGTCGGTCATCTCCGCACTGGCTTTCGTGCTGCTGCCCCGGGCAACTTCACCAGCGCTGCTGCTGGGCCTGACCGCGCTCTGGGCAGCCACCTCTTCGGCGTTGCGGGCGCCGCCCATGGTAATCATTGCCCGGCGGCTGCCGGCGACCGCGTCGTCGTTCCTGGTGGGATGCTCGCTGCTCGGCGTCGGCCTTGCCGGAGCCGTGGCTCCGCTGCTGACGGCCCGGCTGCGCGATGCGTCGCCCATGCTGCCGTTCCTGGCCGCAAGCGTGGGGCTGGCGGTGGCCGTGGCCGCGCTGCGATGGATCGAATCCGGCCCGGCGCGCCACGATGCCGACGCCGCGCCGGCAGCCGGCGTTGCGCTCAAGCGCGTCTGGCTGCTGTTTGCCGCGGTCTGGGTGCTTGCGCTCGGCTTCCAGATCCACACCACCGTCAACTCCGCGCCGGCGTACCTGCGCTTTGTCACGGCTGCCGAGCTGGAGCGCGTGACGCCGGTGTTCTGGATTAGCTTCGCGCTGGGCACGCTGCTGCCCGCGACGTCGTTGCTGCGGCGCTATCCGCCCTATACGCTGCTGTTGACCGCCGCGGCCCTTGGCGCCCTGTCGTTGTTCGGCTTCACAGTTGCGGGCTCGCTCGGGGCCATCCTCGCCGTGCAGTGTCTTGCCGGCGGCCTGTGGGGAATCATGTTCGCCGCGACGGCCAGTGCGGCGCTCGACGCCGGTCACGTCGGCCGCGAAGGGATGTACACCGGGCTGGTATTTGCCGCTTTGGCGGTTGCCGCGTTCATGCGCATTGCCCTGGTGTCATCGGGCGCCAGCAAGACCCCCGTGCTGGCAAACCTGCTGCCATGGCTTCCGGCCGTGGCCTGGAGTGCCGGTGCCTTGCTGCTGGCGGCTTTCCTGTCGGGGAACCTGAGCTGCCTGATGACGCGCAGACAGGTGCTGCACCCGCATCCGTGAACTGATCCCTTGAGCTATATCCGACCTACTCGGAAATTGGAGACTACTGTCCTGCTTAAGGCTGACTGAAATCAATCGGCCTTCGAACAAGCCCTGTACTTGCCCGTTCCCAAGGAGCGCGCCATGTCCACCCAACTTGCCGTATGGCATGCCGCGCACCTCAATTTCTCTCGTCTGCTCGACCTACTGGAAGAGCAGGTATGCGTATTCCACCAGGGAGGGAGACGCTATAAGTTCGCGAGCGGCGCTGGAGGCAGCCGCAGCCATGTACCTTGTGTACTGCCGTAACCATCTCTCTACCGAGGAGAGACAGGCAATGCCGCGCGCTGCCCAGTTGCTGACACAAGAGGACTGGGCAGCTATTGCCGACGCGGCTCCCGAAAGCTCTGATCCTATGTTCGGGGAAGAAGTGCAAGCGCGCTTCGCGACACTACGCAAGCAGATCGCGGCTGAGGCGAGCTTATCCACGCAGCAGCAGTGCTACGCCTAATCCGAAAACAAGCCGACGAACTGGTCGCGCAGCCACTGATTCGCCGGATCGCGATGATACCGGGCATGCCAGAACAGGTTGATCTGGATTTCCGGCAACGCGAACGGATGCTTGACGTACCTGAGCCCGAAGTACCTGGCGCATCGCTCCGCAAACGTCAAGGTCACCGTGGCGACCAGGTCGGTAGTGGCAATGATGTCCGCCAGTGCGACGAAATGGGGGACACGCAGCCGGATCTTGCGCTGTACGCCGTGCTGGGCGAGGATCTCGTCGACCCGGGCATGCCCCGTCCCCGCCGCCGTGACCACGATGTGCTCCGCCGCCTCGAAGTCGCGCATGCTGACCGTCTTCTTGTCCATGGCATGACCGGGCCGGAACAGGCAAACGTATCGCTGGCGAAATAGCCGCCGTTGAAAGAACGTCGTGCCGAGTTCAGGAAGATGGCCAACCGCCAAGTCGATCTTTCCCTGGCTCATCTCCGCCGCCAGGTCCACTGCCGTATTACGCACTGTCGTTACCGTGACACCCGGGGCGCGGTCGCCAAGCGCGCCCATTAGCGGCGGGATGAAGTGCACCTCGCCGATATCCGTCATGGCGATCCGGAATGCGCGCACGCTGCGCAGCGGATCGAACGACACCTTGTGGCTGAGCGCCGCCTGCAGCGACTCCAGCGCATAGGCAACCGGTTCCGCCAGTTCCTCGGCAAGGGGTGTCGGCAGCATGCCCTTGCTGCTTCGTACAAACAGCGGGTCGCCGAACAAGGTGCGCAAGCGGGCCAGCGCATTGCTGACCGCGGGCTGGCTCAGATTCAGGGTCTTCGCGGCGCCGGAAACGGTGCCCTGCCGCAGCAGGTTATCGAACACGACCAGCAGGTTCAGATCGACGTCCTTGAGCTCCATGGTGCCGTCTCTTATTGATTTTATGAATATTCATTATAGCCAGAATTCTATTGGTTAATTTTCCTCCGTGCACCATGATCCTTCCCATACGAAGAGACATAGCCGGAGACAAGCATGGCAATCTCCCCGCAGGCCGGCCCGGTGTGGGCCGACGACAGCATCAGCCGCATCCCGTTCCGCGTGTATACGGATGCACAGCTATACCAGCGTGAACTCGAACGCTGCTTCTACCGCGGTCATTGGAACTACGTCGGGCTCGAGGCGGAGATCCCGAATCCCGGTGACTTCAAGCGCACCACGCTTGGCGAGCGTTCCGTGATCCTGGTGCGCGACCAGGACGGCGAGATCAACGTCGTCGAAAACGTGTGCGCCCATCGCGGCATGAAGTTCTGCCGGGAACGCAGCGGCAACCGGAAGGACTTCCACTGCCCCTACCACCAGTGGAACTATGACCTGAAGGGCAACCTGCAAGGCGTGCCGCTGCGTCGCGGGGTCAAGCAGGACGGCAAGGTCAATGGCGGCATGCCCGCCGACTTCAGGCCGCAGGAGCACGGGCTCACGCAACTGAAGGTCGCGACACGCGGTGGTGTCGTGTTTGCCTCGTTCGACCATGAGGTTCCATCACTCGAGGAATACCTCGGGCCGGATATCCTCGGCTACTTCGACCGGCTCTTCAACGGCCGCAAGCTGAAGGTCCTCGGCTACAACAAGCAGCGCATTCCGGGCAACTGGAAGCTCATGCAGGAGAACATCAAGGACCCCTACCACCCCGGCCTGCTGCATACCTGGTTTGTCACCTTCGGCCTCTGGCGCGCCGACAACAAGGCACGCCTGGTGATGGACCCGCACTTCCGGCATGCCGCCATGGTGTCGACCCGCGGCCAGGGCGGCAAGAGCGACGTGACCTCCGGTGTATCCAGCTTCAAGGACCAGATGGCGCTGCACGACGACCGCGTCCTCGACATCGTCCACGAGCCGTGGTGGGGAGAGCCTACCGCCGTGATGATGACGGTGTTCCCGAGCGTGATCTTCCAGCAGCAGGTCAACTCGGTCTCCACGCGCCATATCCAGCCCCATGGCCCGGATTCCTTCGATTTCGTCTGGACGCACTTCGGCTTCGAAGACGACACCGAGGAGATGACGCGGCGCCGCCTGCGCCAGGCCAATCTCTTCGGCCCCGCCGGCTTCGTGTCGGCCGACGATGGCGAAGCCATCGAATGCTCGCAGGAAGGCTTCTCCCAGAAACCCTGGCATCGCGTGATCGCCGAACTGGGCGGCAAGACCGCGGAGAACACGGACCACATGGTGACCGAAACCCTGATCCGCGGCATGTACGCCTATTGGCGCAAGGTGATGGAGGTCTGACGCCATGGACTTCACTGACTACTACGCCCTGCTCTCCCTGTTCGCCGACTACACCAGCGCCGTGGACAACGGCGACTGGGACCGCTGGCCGGAATTCTTCACCGAAGACTGCCTCTACCGGGTCCAGCCCCGCGAGAACCACGAGCGTGGCCTGCCGCTGGCAACGCTCTCGCTCGAAAGCAAGGGCATGCTCAAGGACCGCATCTACGGCATTCGCGAGACCCTGTTCCACGATCCCTACTACCAGCGCCACATTGTCGGCGCGCCGCTGATCAGGGAGGCCGACGGCGACAGGATCTTGGCCGAGACCAACTACGCGGTGCTGCGCACCAAGCCGGACCAGATGACCGATGTCTACAACGTTGGCCGCTACCTCGACACCGTCGTCCGGACGCCGGCGGGCTTGCGCTTCGCCTCGCGCATCTGCGTCTTCGATAGCGAGATGATCCCCAACTCGCTGATCTACCCCATCTAGCAGGAGTGATTCATGACCGAAACCTGGATCGAGGCAGCGCTGCTGTCCGACGTCCCGCAGGACGATGTCATCGCCGTGGCCGTGCAAGGCCAGGAGATCGCCTTGTACGGCGTGGACGGCGACGTCTACGCGACCGACAACATCTGCACCCATGGCCATGCGCGCCTGTGCGAAGGCTTCCTGGAGGGACATGAGATCGAGTGCCCGCTTCACCAGGGCAGGTTCGATATCCGCGACGGTGCTGCGAAGTGCGCCCCGCTGACCGAGAACATTCGCACCTACCCGGTCCGGATCGACGGCGACAAGGTGTACCTCGATCTCGGCTGAGAGGTCGCGTCACCAACCAGAGGAGACAGCCATGGATTCCGAGCGCTCAGACACCGCGATTCCCATATCGCCAACCGCCACCATCGTCATCGTCGGTGCCGGCCAGGCTGGCGGCTGGGCCGCCCAGACGCTGCGCAACGAGGGCTTCACCGGTCGGCTCGTGCTGATCGGGGACGAGGCCCATCCACCGCATGAGCGGCCGCCGTTATCCAAGGCCGTGCTGGCCGGCGAGGCCGCACCCGCCAGCACGTGGCTGCTCAAGCCTGAAGCGTTCGCTGCGCTCGGGCTGGAGTGGTGGCTGGACACGCGCGTCACCCGCATAGACCGGGCCGCGAAGCGCCTGGAGATAGCCAACGGAGAGATGCTGCCTTACGACAAGCTGATCCTGTGCACCGGCGGCAGGGCCCGCGCGCTCACCGTTCCGGGCGTCGACACGGCTGCCGTGCATACATTGCGCACGATTGGCGATGCCCTGGCGCTGGCGCCGGCGTTGCGGCCCGGGCGCAGCATCGTGGTGATCGGCGGCGGCTGGATCGGCCTCGAAGTCGCCGCCACGGCACGCCGCAAAGGTGCCGAGGTCACCGTGCTCGAAGCCCAGAGCCGGCTGTGCGAGCGCACCGTGCCGCCGGAAGTCTCGGAGCACCTGCTCGGGCTGCATGCCTCGCATGGCACCCGTGTCATGCTCGGCGCCAATATCGCCGGCATCGCCCCCGGTACCGGTGGCCGGTCCGTCGTGAAGCTGGCCGATGGCAGCACGCTGGCTTGCCACGCCATCGTTGCGGGTGTCGGTCTCGTGCCGAACGACGAGCTTGCCTGGGAAGCCGGATTGGAGTGCGACGGCGGCGTGGTCGTCGACGCAGGTTGCCGCACGTCCGACCCCGACATCTTCGCCGCGGGCGACGTCGCGGTCACGCCCAACCCGTGGGCCGGCCGGCGCCTGCGGCTGGAATCCTGGCAGAACGCCCAGGAACAGGGCATTGCCGCCGCGCGCGCGGCGCTCGGTCTCGCGGTCGACTATCAGCCGCTGCCTTGGTTCTGGTCAGACCAGTACGGCATGAACCTGCAGATCCATGGCATCCCCCTTCCCTCGCACCGCGTGGTGGCACGCGGCACGCCCGGCGCGGACAGCTTCGTGCTGTTCTACCTCGACGGCGACGTGGTCAAGGCCGCGCTAGGGCCCAACGCCGCGCGCGACCTGCGCTTCGCGCGCCGCCACATCGAGCAGCGCAAGCCGGTCGATGCCAGCCGCCTGGCCGACCCGAACGTGCCGATGTCCAGGCAGTAAGCCCAGCCATAAGAACAGACCGACCGGAGACAAGCCCCCATGCAGCAAATCGACATCCACAAGCTGGCCGACACGGCCCGCTTCAACCGCTTCCATGCGCTCGTGCTGTTCTGGTGCGCACTCATCATCATCTTCGACGGCTATGACCTCGCGGTCGTGGGCATCGCGCTGCCTTCGATCATGAAGGACCTCGGCGTCGCCCCGACCCAGGCGGGGCTCATGGTCAGCTCCGCGCTGTTCGGCATGGTGTTCGGCGCGATCTTCCTCGGCACCATGGCCGACAGGATCGGCCGCCGCTGGACGATCGCGATCTGCGTCGCCCTGTTCAGCGTCTTCACCGCTGCGGCCGGGCTGGTCAAGGACCCGCTGCTGTTCAGCATGGCCCGCTTCCTGGCCGGGCTCGGCATCGGCGGCGTGATGCCGAATGTGGTCGCGCAAATGACCGAGTACGCGCCGAAGAAAATCCGGGCGACCCTGGTCACCGTGATGTTCAGCGGCTATGCCGTGGGCGGGGTCCTGGCGGCGCTGCTCGGCAAGAGCCTGATCGAGGCCTACGGCTGGCAGTCGGTCTTCCTGGCGGCCGGCCTGCCCGTGCTCCTCGTTCCTGTCATTCTCGGGTCGCTGCCAGAATCGATGCCGTTCCTGCTGGCCAGGGGCGACCACGAAGCGTTGCGGCGCATCGTCTCCAGGCTTGCGCCGGAGCAACGGTGGTCGGCCACCGACCGCTTCGCCGTGCCGGCGCAGGACAAGGCCGCCAGCGCGCCAATCCGGCACCTGTTCCACGAGGGCCGTGGCTTCAGCACCATCATGTTCTGGATCGCGTTCTTCATGTGCCTGTTCATGGTGTACGCGCTCAGTTCATGGCTGACCAGGCTGATGGCGGGCGCCGGCTACAGCCTGGGTTCCGCGCTGACCTTCGTGCTGGTCCTCAACCTCGGGGCGATGATCGGCGCCGTGGGCGGCGGCTGGCTCGCCGACCGCTACCACATCAAGTACGTGCTCGCCGCCATGTACGCGCTGGCCGCGGTCTCGATCACGCTGCTCGGATTCAGGATGCCGACTGAACTGCTGTTCGTGGTGGTGGGCCTGGCCGGTGCGTCGACGATCGGCACGCAGATCGTCGCCAATGCCTACACCGGGCAGTTCTACCCGACCGCCATCCGTTCCACCGGTCTTGGCTGGGCCCTGGGCATCGGCCGCAGCGGGGCCATCCTCGCCCCAATCGTCATCGGGGTACTCGTCGCCATGGAACTCCCGCTGCAGCAGAACTTCATCGCGATCGCAATTCCGGCGGTGATTGGCATGGGCGCGGTCCTGCTGATCGATCACAGGCGCTCGGCATCGGCCCGCTACGACGAAATGAGCGCCGGGCTGCCTGCGTCGCCGGTCGGGCTGTCCATCGCGGACCGGAACTGATTCCCCAGGCCGGCGCGGCCCGGCGGGCAGCGCTCCGGGGGACAGGCGCGGGCACGGCTAGAATGTATTCATGGGAACCACGTCGGGATCACTTCCAGGCCCCGACCCCGGTTCAGTCAGAATCGAAGAGGTTGTCGCGATGAAGGCAAGAGCCTCGATCATTGCATTCGTATTGGTGACCCTGGCCACCCCGATGGCGCACGCGGGGGTGGCCGAGGACGCGCGCGGGTTCAAGAACGGCGTCAAATCGGCTGGCAAGCAGGCCGGGCATGCGGTGCGCGACGGCGCGCATGCCATTGGCCGCGGCGCGAAGGCGGCCGGCCATGCGATTGCCGATACCACCAAACAGGGCTATCGCGCGACCAAGAGGGCCGTGAAGGGTCACGAGTAAGGACTTGTCCTGCGGAGCCGGATCCTGCCGCGCTCCCTTGCTCCTTTACGCCCTCAGGCCGACTGGGAAGGCATCCGCGGCACGAAGCGGCGGCGCTCGATCTCGCCACCCCGGGCCACCAGGGTGGTCGCCTCGGGAATTTCCTCCCATACCCCCTGCACCTCGATCAGCGGCTCGGACAGCACCAGGAAGGCGTTGTCGCCGGCGGCGATGATGCGCGGATCGTCCGGGTAAAGCGCGCGCAATTGCCGGAACGAGGTGCTGTGGAACAGCGAGCGCGAGTCCGTCTCGCTCGAATAGCGCACCGCCACGATCTGCTGGCCGTCGGTCACGCAGACGGTCATGTTGAGCGGAAACTGCACATCGTAACGGTGGCCAACGTCCTCGATCAGCCCGGCCATCTGTTCCAGCGCGCCGCCCGGATCGCGCTCCAGGCCGAAACTCAGGGCCAGGAAGAACATCACCTCGGAGTCGGTCGACCCCTCGATCCAGCGGAACAGGTGCGGCGCCACGGCCAACATCAGGTCGCGCCGCAACAGCGGGTATTCGCGGATCAGGCCGTTGTGGACGAACAGCCAGCGGCCGAAGCGGAACGGATGGCAGTTGGTCTCCTGCGTCGGGGTGCCGGTGGCTGCGCGCACGTGGGCAACGAAAAGTGGCGCTCTCACCGCCCGCGCGGTCTCGCGCAGGTTGGTGTCGCTCCAGGCCGGGTGCAGGCAGCGGTAGCGGAACGGCACCTCCGAGTGACGTCCATACCACCCGACGCCGAACCCGTCGCCATTGGTCGTGGTATGACCCAGCCGCGAATTCAGGCTCTGGTCGATCAGCGAGTGTTCCGGCTGGAACAGCACCGTTTCCAGCGGAACGGATTTGCCCGAGTAAGCCAGCCAGCGGCACATGATGCTCCTCCTTGACCGGTGCGGCCCGGTGGCTTCCGGCCCACACTTCCAGTTGTAGGACGACAACGCGCGAACGCAAAGCACGCGCAGCTGTGGCGCACCGGCTACCCTCAACTGTGCGCCGGCTCCACCGGGATACGGCGAGTTGACGCTGCGAAGCAGCAATGGCTGTAGAATACGCGTCCTCCCCGATTCCAATGGTCACGGCGTCCGATATCGGCCCGCGCCGCACCGGTACCTCACGAGCCTTGACAGCAGGCCCGATAGCGCACGCACAGCGTGCGCGCTGCTGTCGAAACGCGATTCACGAAGGAAACAGTAGTAAATGACAAGCGGCGTACAACGAACGGCAGCTAAAACACGAGAAACAGGCGCAATCAAGGACCCTGGCCAGACCAGCGCAGGGTCGACGGCGCAGCCTGATCCATCGACGGAAGCCGCCGCGCGTAGCCAGCAATTGCGTGCGCTGATCCAGCTGGGCAGGCAGCGCGGCTACCTGACCCACGCGGATATCAGCGACCACCTGCCGGAGAACTTCACTGACACGGCGGCGATGGAAAGCATCGTCAGCACGTTCGCCGAGATGGGCGTGAAGATCTATGAGCAGACGCCGGATGCCGAGACGCTGCTCCTGAGCGATGGCCCGGTGGTGGCCTCGGACGACCAGGCCGATGAAGAGGCCGAGGTAGCGCTTGCGACTGTGGACTCCGAGTTCGGCCGGACCACCGACCCGGTGCGCATGTACATGCGCGAAATGAGCTCGGCAACGCTGCTCACGCGCAAGCAGGAAGTCGAGATCGCCAAGCGCATCGAGGAAGGCCTGAACAATATGGTGCATGCCATCTCGGCCTGCCCGTTCACCATCGCCGCGATTCTCGAGCTGTCGGGCAAGGTCGCCAGCAATGAAATCAGCATCGACGACCTGGTCGATGGCCTGAGCGACGAGAGTATTGCCGAAGCAGCCGTGGCGGCGGCAGCTGACGAGACCGACGACAGCGTCGATAGTGCCGACGAGGCCGATGACGATTCCGAAGACTCCGACGACGAAGGCTCGACCCAGCAAAGCAACGAAAAAGCCCTGGCCCAACTGCGTGAGGAATGCCTGAAGCGGTTCGCGCGCGTCACCGCGCAATTCGAGCTGATGTGCCAGGAAAGCGCCGCAAATGGCGCGGGCTCGGCAGCCTTCCTGGCCGCAAGGGATGCGGTGCGCGAAGAACTGCGCACGATCCGCTTTACCGCGAAGACCATCGAGCGCCTGTGCGCCAACGTCCAGGCCATGGTCGACGAGGTGCGCACGGTCGAGCGCCAGGTGGTCCAGCTGCTGGTCGAGCGCTGCGGGATGGAGCGCGAGGAGGTCATCGCCCGCTTCCCCGGCAATGAAACCAACCTGGCCTGGGGGCAGGAGCTGGTCGCCCAGTCCCGTCCGTACAGCGCGGCGGTCGCGCGGGCCCTGCCGGACCTCGAGGCGCACCAGCAAAAGCTGATCGACATCCAGGCCCGGGCGGCGCTGTCGCTGCCCGACCTGAAGGGCGTCAACCGCAAGATGCTGGCTGCCGAGCGGCAGATGCGCCAGGCCAAGCACGAGATGACGCAGGCCAACCTGCGGCTGGTGATCTCGATTGCCAAGAAGTACACCAACCGCGGGATGCTGTTCCTGGATCTGATCCAGGAAGGCAACATCGGCCTGATGAAGGCGGTCGACAAGTTCGAATATCGCCGCGGCTGGAAATTCTCCACCTACGCGACGTGGTGGGTGCGCCAGGCCGTGACGCGGGCGATTGCCGACCAGGCCCGCACCATCCGCGTCCCGGTGCACATGATCGAGCAGATCAACAAGCTCAATCGCCTGTCGCGCGAGATCATGCAGCAGACCGGCAAGGAACCCGATCCGGCGGTGCTGGCCGAGCGCCTGGACATGACCGAAGACAAGGTTCGCTCGATCATGAAAATCGCGAAAGAGCCGGTCTCGATGGAAACCCCGGTCGGCGAGGATGGCGATACCAGCCTGGGCGACATGATTGCCGACTCGGACACGGCCACGCCCGCCGACGCCGCATTGCAGGCGGGCCTGCGCGCCGTCGTGCGCGAAATGCTCGACGAGCTCACGCCGCGTGAAGCCAAGGTGCTGCGGATGCGCTTTGGCATCGATATGTCCACCGACTACACGCTGGAAGAAGTCGGCAAGCAGTTCGATGTCACGCGCGAGCGGATCCGCCAGATTGAAAGCAAGGCAATGAAGAAGCTGAGGCATCCCAGCCGGGCAGACCAGCTGATCACCTATCTGCGCGACGCCTGATACTTGCCGGCAACAGCCGCTTGGCCGACTGACACAGAGCAGACAGGAGCTTTCGGATGACTGACTCGAACCTATCTTTCTTCGGCAGGGTCTCGCTTGCCATGGGCACCTTCTTCGCCATCCTTGGCAACCGCGAACTCGCGGCCGGTGTCAAGCGCCTGCGTGACGGCGAGGGATTCGCCGCGGCGCCGGCGCCCGCGCCTGTATCAGCACCTGCTCCCGCCCCGGTGGTGGAGGCTGCCGCACCCGTGCTGAAGGAAGCCAGCCCGGTGGCGGCGCTGCAGTTGCTCGGACTGCTCCAGCGCGATGCACGCTTCATCGACTTCGTCGAGGAAGATATCGCGCGCTATTCCGACACGGAGATCGG
The DNA here is from genome assembly GCF_058794355.1 of Cupriavidus sp. GW823-FHT07B10. NCBI lineage: Bacteria > Pseudomonadati > Pseudomonadota > Betaproteobacteria > Burkholderiales > Burkholderiaceae > Cupriavidus > Cupriavidus sp. GW823-FHT07B10. The sequence continues at coordinate 223,598 of NZ_JBXAGS010000009.1, read as the reverse complement.
TGCCGCCGCGCGCCTGGTGCACGATGGCTGCCGCGGGGTGCTGCGCGAGCATTTCACCATCCGGCCGGTGCGCGAGGAAGCCGAGGGCAGCCGTGTCACGCTGGCCGACGGCTTCGATGCCACCGCCATCCGCCTGACCGGCAACGTGGTAGGCAGCGCGCCGTTCCATGGCAGCATCAGCCACCGCGGCTGGAAGGTCGAGGAAGTCCGCCTGCCGCGCGTGGCCGAACGCCATGACGCCACCGTGATTGCCCCCGCCGAGGTGGAGCTTTGATGAGCGAAGCACGCTATGCCATCGGCATCGACCTGGGCACCACCCATAGCGCGGTCTCCTACGTCGACCTGGCCGCCAGCGATGGCGAGAAGACCAGCCAGCGCGTCCTGCCCATCACGCAGCTGACCGCGCCGGGGGCCGTCGAAGACCTGGACCTGCTGCCCTCCTTCCTGTACCTGCCACACGCCAGCGAACTCGCCCCGGGCGACCTGGCGCTGCCGTGGAACGCCGCGCGCGACTTCGCCGTGGGCGAGCTGGCGCGCAGCCGCGGCGCGGCCACGCCGATCCGCCTGGTGTCGAGCGCGAAGAGCTGGCTGTGCCATCCCGGCATCGACCGCCGCGCGCCGGTCCTGCCCAACGACGCACCGCCCGAGGTGACGCGCGTGTCGCCGCTGGAGGCTTCCGTGCGCTATCTCACGCACCTGCGTGAAGCCTGGGACCAGGCCCACCCCGAAGCGCCGTTTGGCGAGCAGGACGTCACCGTGACGATTCCCGCATCGTTCGACCCGGCCGCACGGGAGCTGACGGCCGAGGCGGCCGCCGCGGCCGGCTATGCCCGCATGACCCTGCTCGAGGAACCCCAGGCCGCGCTCTATAGCTGGATCCAGAAAAGCGGCGGCCAATGGCGCAAGCAGGTCAAGGTCGGCGACATCATCCTCGTCGTCGATGTGGGTGGCGGCACCACCGACCTTTCGCTGATCGCCGTGATCGAGCGCGAAGGCAACCTTGAGCTGCACCGTATTGCGGTCGGCGACCATATCCTGCTCGGCGGCGACAACATGGATCTGGCGCTGGCCCACGTGGTGGCGCGCAAGCTGGCGGCCCAGGGCACGCAGGCCGATCCGTGGCAACTGCGCGCGCTGACCTATGCCTGCCGCGCGGCCAAGGAAACGCTGCTGACCGACCCGGATACCGATACCGTGCCCCTGGTCGTGCCCAGCCGCGGCTCCAGGCTGATCGGCGGCTCGATCCGCACGGACCTGACCCGCGCCGAGCTGACCCAGACCATCCTGGAAGGCTTCTTCCCGCAAGTCGAGGCCTCGGCCCGCCCGGTGAGCCGCGCACGCGCCGGCCTGACGCAGCTTGGCTTGCCCTATGCGCAGGATGCGGCCATCACGCGGCACCTGGCCGCGTTCCTGGGCCGGCAGGTGGCGGCGCTGGCCGAAATCGAAGGCTTGCAAGGCGCACAGCCGGAAGGCGCGACCTTGCTGCACCCGACCGCCGTCCTGTTCAACGGCGGCGTGTTCAAGTCCGGCCTGCTGGCGGACCGCATCCTGCAGACGCTGAACGGCTGGCTCGCCGCGGAAGGCGCGGCCCCTGCCCGCCTGCTTGACGGCGCCGAGCTGGACCTGGCCGTGGCACGCGGCGCCGCCTATTACGGCTACGTGCGGCGCGGCAAGGGGGTGCGGATTCGTGGCGGCACCGCGCGCGCCTACTATATCGCCGTGGAATCGTCGATGCCCGCCGTGCCTGGCTTCGAACCGCCGATCCAGGCCCTGTGCGTGGCGCCGTTCGGCATGGAGGAAGGCACCGAGGCCGCGCTGCCGCCGCAGGAATTCGGCCTGGTGGTGGGCGAACCCGTGCACTTCCGCTTCTTCGGCTCGTCGGTGCGCCGCCAGGACCAGGTCGGCACCCTGCTGGACTACTGGGGGCCGGAGGAACTGCAGGAGCTGGAAGAAATCCAGGCGACCCTGCCGGCCGAAGGCCGCACCGCGGGCGAAGTGGTACCGGTCAGGCTGCATGCGCGGGTGACCGAGGCCGGCACCCTGGAACTCGAAGCCGTGCCCGGCGGCAGCGCTGAGCGCTGGAAGGTCGAGTTCGATGTGCGCGGCAGCGCCGATGCCTGAGCAAGCGGCCGGGCCGGCGACGAAGCAATACGTCGTCGGCATCGACCTCGGCACCAGCAACACCGTCGTCGCCTACGCGAAGGCCGGGTCCGACGATATCCGCGTCTTCGATATCGACCAGCTGGTCAGCCCGGGCGAGGTCGCGGCCCGTCCCCTGCTGCCCTCGGTGCGCTACCACGCGGCACCGGGCGAGCTCAGCGGCGACGACCTGCAGCTGCCCTGGCAATCCGCCGCCAGCGCCGCCGCGCGCCGGACCGTGTTCGGCCGCCTGGCGGCCACGCTCGGCGCGCAAGTGCCCGGCAGGCTCGTAGCCAGCGCAAAGAGCTGGCTGTCGCATGCTTCGGTCGACCGCACCGCGGCCATCCTGCCTTGGGGCGGGGATGACGATCTCGACAAGATCTCGCCCGTCGTCGCCAGCGCCAGCTACCTGGGCTATGTGTGCGCGGCGTGGAACCACCGTTTTCCCGATGCGCGGCTCGAGGACCAGGACGTGGTCCTCACCGTGCCCGCCTCGTTCGACGAAGGCGCGCGCGCGCTGACGCTTGAGGCGGCGCGCCTGGCCGGTCTGCCCGCGCTGCGCCTGCTCGAGGAGCCGCAAGCCGCGCTCTACGACTGGCTGTTCCATCATCGCCAGAGCCTGGACACCGACCTGGCGCAAACCCGCCTGGTGCTGATCTGCGACGTGGGCGGCGGCACCACCGACCTCACCCTGATCCGGGTGGACATGCAGGACGGGCAGCCGCAGCTGACCCGCATCGGCGTGGGCAACCACCTGATGCTCGGCGGCGACAACATGGATCTTGGCCTGGCGCATCTGGTCGAGGCGCGCCTGGGCGCCGGCGGGGCCGCGCAGCCGCGGCTGTCGGCGGCCGGCCTGTCGCAGCTGGTCGCGCGCTGCCGCGCCGCCAAGGAACAGCTGCTCGGCGAGCAGGCGCCGGACTCGGTCGCGGTGACGCTGCTGGGCGCTGGTGCCAGGCTGGTCGGCGGCGCACGCTCGGTGGAAGTGACGCGGCAGGAGGTCGAACAGCTGATCGTCGACGGCTTCTTCCCCAAGGTGCCAGCCAGTGAAAGGCCGGGGCGCGCACGGGGCGCGATTGTCGAGTTCGGCCTGCCGTATGCGTCCGACCCCGCCGTGACCCGGCACGTTGCGGCGTTCCTGAGCCAGCATGCGGCGCAGTCGCGGGCGGCACTGGACGCACCACAGGCGCCGGCCGATGCCTTGCCGATGCCCGATACCCTGCTCCTCAACGGCGGCGTATTCAGGGCGCAGGCGCTGGCCGGCCGCATCGCCGACACGCTGGGCACGTGGCGCGGCGCGCCGCTGCAGGTCCTGCACAACGACAATCCCGACGTTGCCGTGGCCCGGGGCGCGGTCGCGTATGCCCGGGCCCGTGCCGGGCAGGCCCCGCGCATCGGCGGCGGCTCGCCGCGCAGCTACTTTCTGGTCCTCGATGATGGCGCGTCGGGGCAGCAAGGGATCTGCCTGCTGCCGCGCGGCACTGAGGAGGGCCACGAGATTCACCTCAGCGACCGCACTTTCGCCTTGCGGCTCGGCCATCCGGTGCAATTCCACCTGGCATCCTCCGTCGCCGACACGGCCTATCAGCCCGGTCAGCTGACCGACCTGTCGGCGGGCGACTTCATCCGCCTGCCGCCGATCGCCACCGTCGTGCCGCCGCGCGGCGCCAGCGGCCCGCGGGAAACGCCGGTGCAGATCACCGCCTCGCTGACCGAGGTCGGCACGCTCGAGGTCCACTGCATCGACATCGCGGATGCCTCGCAGCGATGGCGCCTTGAGTTCCAGTTGCGTGGCAATGACACCCAGGCGGCACCAGCGCCCGATACGGCACACCCGTCCCTGCCCCAGGCCCTGGAGGCGATTGACCGCACCTTTGGCGCGCGCTCGCAGGACGTCGGCCCCAAGGAGGTCAAGCGCCTGCGTGCGCAGCTGGAACAGCTGCTGGGTGCGCGCGAGCAATGGGACAGCGCCGTGCTGCGCGAGCTGTTCGGCGCCTTCTGGGAACGCGCCCGGCGCAGGCGGCGCACTGCCGACCATGAACGCCTGTGGCTGAACCTGGCCGGCTATTGCGTGCGCCCGGGATTCGGCTATCCGCTCGACGAATGGCGCGTCGGGCAACTCTGGTCGCAGTACGACCAGGGCATCCAGTACGTCAACGAAAGCCAGAACTGGTCCGAGTGGTGGACGCTGTGGCGGCGCGCGGCAGGCGGGCTGGACGAAAGCGCGCAACTGCGCCTGCTGGAAGACATGGCCTTCTACCTGCAGCCACCCGGCAGCACCCGCTACAAGAAGCCCGCCGGGCCCGCCAGGGGCGGCTATGCCGATATGGTGCGCCTTGCCGGCTCGCTCGAGCGCATTCCCGCCGACGCCAAGATCGAACTGGCCGAATGGCTGCTGGCCCGGCTGCGCAAGCCATCCGAAAACAGCCAGGGCTGGTGGGCCGTGGGCCGCATCGGCGCGCGCCGGCCGTTCTACGGCAGCGCGCACAGCGTGGTGCCGGCCGGGACCGCCGCCCAATGGGTGGACGCGATCCTGGCCCTCGACTGGAAAAAGGTCGAGCCGGCAGCGTTCGCCGCCGTGCAGATCGCGCGCATGACCGGCGATCGCAGCCGCGACCTGCCCGACGAGATCCGGGCAACCGTGGTGCGCCGGCTGGAAGCCGCCAACGCGCCGCCAAGCTGGATTGCCATGGTGCGCGAAGTGGTGGAACTCAATACCGCGGACGAGGGGCGGGTGTTTGGGGAGGCGCTGCCCGCCGGGCTCAAGTTGATCGCGGGGTAGCAGACCAGCGCGAAGCGACTGGCAGGCGCCTCATTTGCCACTTACCTGCGCCAGCCAGGCCGATGATCTACGATGACGGTAGGCTCCTTGCCTGCCCCACTCGTGAAGCCATCAGCGCCCCGCCCACTCCTCCCAATCCTGGTCGCCGCCATCGCGCTGGCCTTGCCCTGCTCGATCACCGCCGCCGACGACGCCCTTGCCCCGCAGCGCGCCGACATGGTCAGGGAGATCGCCGCGGTCGCGGCAGCGGCCGCCGCCCAGAGCGGCAGGCATGCCATCGACCCGCGCGTCATGGCCGTGATGGGGCAAGTGCCTCGCCACGAGTTTGTGCCGGACGCGCAGAAGCCGCACGCCTATGAGAACCGGCCGCTGCCGATAGGCCATGGCCAGACCATTTCGCAGCCGTATATCGTCGCCCTGATGACCGACCTGATGATGGTCAAGCCTGGCGACACCGTGTTGGAAATCGGCACCGGATCCGGCTACCAGGCCGCGGTGCTGACCGGGCTGGCGCGCGCGGTCTATACCATCGAGATCATCGAGCCGCTGGGACGGCACGCCTGCGACCGCCTGAAGCGGCTGGCCTACCGGCAGGTGGCGTGCAAGGTGGGCGACGGCTACTACGGCTGGGACGAACACGCGCCCTATGACGCCATTGTCGTCACCGCGGCGGCCAGCCACGTGCCGCCGCCGCTGATCCGGCAACTGAAGCCAGGCGGGCGCATGGTGATCCCGGTGGGCGCCCAGTTCCTGACGCAGTACCTGCTGCTGGTCGAAAAGTCCGAGGACGGCACCGTTTCCACCAGGCAGATCCTGCCGGTCAGGTTCGTGCCGCTGGTTGGCAAGCACTGAAGCGCGGCACATCAGCCCGGCCAGCTGACGCCATGCCACGCCCCCCGCTGTTCGCCCTGGCCTTGCTCTCTGCCGCCGCGCTGGGCTACGAGATCCTGCTGATGCGGCTGCTTTCCATCATCCAGTGGCATCACTTCGCCTACATGATGATCAGCGTGGCACTGCTGGGCTATGGCGCGGCGGGTGCGCTGGTGGCGCTGGCGCAGCGAACGCTGGTCCGCCATTTCGTGCCAGTGTTCGCGGGCGGGGCCCTGCTGTTCGGCGTCAGCGCGATGGGTTGCTTCGCCCTGGCCCAGCACGTGGCGTTCAACCCCCTGGAGATCCTGTGGGAGCCATCGCAGCCGCTGCGCCTGTTGCTGATCTACCTGCTGCTGTTCGTGCCGTTCTTTTGCGCCGCGACCAGTATCTGCCTGAGCTTTTCCCGCTTCACCGGGCAGGTTCCGCGCATCTACAGCTTCGATATCCTTGGCGCCGGGCTGGGCTGCCTGGGCATCATCGTGGCGCTGTTCGCGCTGCATCCGGTCGATGCGCTGCGGCTGGTCGGCATGGCAGGCATGGCGGCGGCGGCGCTGGCATGCGTGGAATGCCGCTGGCACCGGCCCTGGCTGCCGGCGCTGCTGCTGTTGGCGGCAATCGTTCCGGCCGGTGTGCCAGGTGACTGGATTGCGCTGCGGCCGTCCGAGTACAAGGAGCTGAGCCAGGCCCTGCGCATCGGCAACGCGCGCGTGGTGGCGCAGCGCTCGAGTCCCCTCGGCCTGGTCACGGTGGTCGAGAGCCCTTCGATCCCGTTGCGGCACGCACCCGGGCTGAGCCTGAATGCCAGCCAGGAGCCGCCAGCACAACTGGCCGTATTTACCGATGGCGACGGGCTCAGTGCGCTCAATCGCCATGACGGCCGGCGCGAACCGCTTGCCTACCTGGGCGACCTGACCTCTGCCCTGCCCTACCACTTGCTGCGCAATCCGAAGGTGCTGGTGCTGGGCAGCGGTGCGGGGGCGGACGTGTTGCAGGCGGTCTATCACCAGGCCAGCGCGGTCGATGCCGTGGAACTGAATCCGCAGGTGATCGACCTGGTGCAGGGCCGCTTCGCTGCGTTTTCCGGCAAGCCGTACAGTGCCGCCGGCGTGCGTGTCTTTGCCGGCGAGGCGCGCGGCTTCCTGGCGGCCAGCACGGCACGCTACGACCTGATCCAGGTGGCCCTGCTGGATTCATTCAGCACCTCATCGGCCGGACTGTACGCGCTCTCCGAGAGCTATCTCTATACCGTTGAGGCCTTCCAGGGCTACCTGCGCCATCTTCGGCCCGGCGGCCTGCTTGCGATCACGCGCTGGGTCACGCTGCCGCCGCGCGACATACCAAAACTGCTCGCCACCGCCGTGGCCGCCATGGAAGGCGCGGGCGTGCCCGATCCGTCCCGGCGGCTGGCGCTGATCCGTGGCTGGAAGACGGCCACGCTGGTGGTCAAGAACGGGGAATTCAGTGCCGCGGACCTTGCCGCCCTCGCCGACTTCTGCCGCGCCCGTTCGTTCGACGTCGAATACTATCCCGGCATCCAGCCCGGCCAGGCGAATCGCTACAACGTGCTGGACCAGCCCTACTTCTTCGACGCCGCGCAGGCCCTGCTCGGCCCCGAACACGACCGGTTCCTGTCCCGCTACAAGTTCGATGTGCGGCCCGCCACCGACGACAGGCCGTATTTCTTCCATTTCTTCAAATGGCGCACGCTGCCTGAACTGCTGTCGCTCAAGGCGCAGGGTGGCCTGCCCTTGCTGGAATGGGGCTATCCGGTGCTGGTGGCGACGTTGCTGCAGGCCACCGCCCTGGCATGGCTGCTGATCGTGGTCCCGCTCTGGATTCTGCGGCGGCGCCCCCGGCCGCAGCCCGCCGCGGGGCCTGGCGGCAATGGCGCAGCCGTGCGGCGCTTGCCCGAATGGCGAGCCGGCTTCTACTTCCTGGCGGTCGGCCTCGGCTTCATGTTCGTGGAGATCGCCTTTATCCAGAAATTCATCCTGTTCCTGAGCCACCCGCTCTACGCGGTCGCGGTGGTGCTGTGCGCCTTTCTCTGCTTTGCGGGACTGGGTAGCCGATACGCCCAGCGCATGCCCGCGCGCGCTGGCGATGACCGCGGCCGGCGGCAGGCGGCGCTGGCCGTCAACGGCATCTGCGTGGCCGCGCTGGTCTACCTGGCGGCGCTGCCGACGGTGTTCAGGCTGCTGATCGGGTTGCCGGACCCGGCCAGGATAGGTGTCTCAGTGCTGCTGATCGCGCCGCTGGCGTTTCTGATGGGAATGCCGTTCCCGCTCGGCCTGGCCCGGGTCGCGGTGCGCGACGAAACGCTGGTGCCCTGGGCATGGGGCATCAACGCCTGCGCCTCGGTGGTGGCGGCGGTCCTTGCCACGCTGGTCGCGATCCATGTCGGATTCACCGCGGTGGTGCTGCTGGCGCTGCTCCTGTACGCTGCCGCGGCGCTTGCGTGCCCATGAACCGGGGCCGGGATCGATCTCGCATGCCATGGCTGCGGGTCACCCCGTGCTAGGATGAATGCCCGCCCGGCAGAAAGACGCCCAATCGGCCCATGACCACCCTCTACACAACCCTCGGCGTGGCACCGGACGCCACCCTGGACGAGATCAAGCGCGCCTACCGCCGCGCCGCGATGAAGTGGCACCCCGACCGCAACCTTGGCCGCGAGACTGAGGCGCATGCGGCATTCCAGGAAATCCGCGACGCCTACACCATTCTCTCCGATGCCGGGCAGCGCCAGATCTACGACGAGGTATTCGAGCGGGAGATGCGGCGCTGGCAGGCCGAGAGCGAGGCCCAGGAAGAGCAGGAGCGCGAGGCGCAACGCGAGAGCCAGCGCATCGCGCAGGAACACTACGAGAAAATGCTCGGTATCGCGATGCGCTTTGCCGACGACGGCCACAACCGCGACGTCATCTTCGGCGTGCTGCTCGGCCGCGACTGCGAGGCGGAACTGGCGTCACGCATCGCGGACAGCATATGGGCGCTGCAGGAGTCGCGGCGGGCAAGTGCGCGGGACGCGCACGCGCCGGACACCGAGGCCGCCCAGGCGCCCGACGGGGCGGCAGCGTCAAACCCCGACGAGGAAACGCGGCCCAGGCGTCATGCCGGCGCCTTCGATTCGTTCTGGCACGGCTTGTTCGGCATCCGCTCCTAGATGTCGGGGGCGACCAGGAGCCCGCTTTTCACTGTATGGATCAGCGCAAGGCGATCTTCAACCGCCTTGCGCAGGACTTCGCGTCCCCTGAACGGATCCGTCAGGTAACTGGCGTACTGGCTTGCCCGAATCTGCACCTTGAGATGCATCGTCGTCGGTCCACTCTCCGGCCATGTCACCAGGAACGCCGGATGGCTGTCCGCGCACTCAACGAAAGTAGCGTCAGGGGACGGGAAACAGGAGTCGGCGCCCTGGGCAAGGAACTGTAGATCCTTGTCCTTGAACTCGTAGGTTGCCATTGCTTACTCCCATCGCGCGAAGCCGGGCCCTCAGTGAATCTGCATCCCGCGCATGGCATGAATCCGGCCATGATGCTGCGTCAACGCCTCATACTGGCGCTGCAGCGCCGCGCTGGCCTCTGGCGGCAGCGGCTTCATCATGACGGACTGATACTCGCGCCTGGCGGCATCTTCCTCGTGCTCGCACATGCCCAGCACGGCGTCGTCGTTGTTCGGCGACAGCATGTGGCGGAATGCCATCCAGCGGCGGTACAGCATGCCATTCATGCTGCCCCGGTCAGCTGGCGCGCCGCCCATGGCGCTGACCATCGACTGCAGTTCCTTCACCGACGCCCGGTACGATTCCGCGGTGCTGGTCAGAATGTCGCGCAGCGCTGCATCGCGCACTTCGCTGGCTCCGCTCATGCAGGCCAGTTCGCTGTCCTTGCCAGCCTCGATCAGCTGGTTCAGCGCCAAGACAGCTTGTTGCTGGTTGTTGCCCATGGAATTCTCCCAATTTGCATGCCAGCGATGCGCAACTTCGGCGCAAGTCGCCAGGTCTCGCCAACGGACGGACCGCCACGGCGCAACCGGCCGCGAGGGGAACGTCGGAGACGCCATCAACATGAATCAGCCGGTTCGCGCCGGGCCCCATCTGCCTGCCCGTTCAGAGGCAAGGCGTGATTCCATGATAGGAGATGGCTGAACCTCGCTTCAGCCCTTGCCCAGGATTGCCATTGCCTTGTTCGCATCGTCGAGCGAGTCCACCGACACGTACGCGACAAACTGTATCCCGATGACGGAGGCAGAGAATCCGCGCAGGTTGATTCCGCCTTCCGCCAGCTTTCGGGTCAGTTCCGCCACGATGCCGGGCCGGTCCCCGCCCATGATTCGCACCGAATGCAGGCTGTGCGTGACGTTGAAGCCGACCTGGGCAGCGGCACGGATTTCCCTGTCATTCTGCAGCGGTGTCACGAACACGACACCCTTGCCGGGGTCCTCCGGCGTGCGGCGCGCAATCGCGAATTGCAGGTCCGCACCGGCATCGCGCAAGGTCTCCAGTACCTCGGCGAGGCCGCCGGGACGGTCCGGTATGGTTGCCGCCCACACGTCCACGCGTTCCACGAGAAGATCGTTGGTCATTGCTCATTCCTCCAATGCCCTCCTACGAATCTAGCTCATGGCGGCCGCCAGGCAAGCTCCGGGCTCGGCGGACAGCGGCAGGGCGAATTCCTGGAAACTCCCCGTGCCCGGACTTAATATGGACTAGTCGTTTCAGGCAGCTATCGCAGGATAGTGGCACCGACCATCCCTGGATGGATGCCATGAAAGTGAAGGGGGATCGTCATGTCTGAAGGCAAATCGCCACGCCATGCTGCCCAGCAGGAATTGGCCGATGTGTCCGAGGCCGAAATCGCGGTCCATTGGCCCGAGGAAGACTACGTCCCGCCGGCCGGCCAGTTCATTGCGCAGGCCAATCTGACCGATCCCCATATTTTCGAGCGCTTCTCCCTCGAACGTTTCCCCGAGTGCTTCAAGGAGTTCGCAGACCTGCTGGACTGGTACAAATACTGGGAAACGACCCTGGATACCAGCAACCCGCCTTTCTGGCGCTGGTTCGTCGGCGGCAGGATCAACGCCTGCCACAATTGCGTGGATCGCCACCTCGCTGCATACAGGAACAAGACCGCGATTCATTTCGTGCCCGAGCCGGAGGATGAGGCGGTGCATCACCTCACCTACCAGGAGCTCTTCGTTCGCGTCAATGAGCTGGCCGCCCTGCTGCGCGAGTTCTGCGGCCTGAAGGCCGGCGACCGCGTCACGCTGCATATGCCGATGGTGGCCGAACTGCCCATCACCATGCTCGCCTGCGCCCGCATCGGCGTGATTCATTCGCAGGTATTCAGCGGCTTCAGCGGCAAGGCCTGCGCCGAGCGCATCGCGGACTCCGAGAGCCGGCTGCTGATCACCATGGACGCCTATCACCGCGGCGGTGAATTGCTCGATCACAAGGAAAAGGCCGACATCGCCGTGGCAGAAGCCGCCAGCGCCGGTCAGCAGGTCGAGAAGGTCCTGATCTGGCAGCGCTACCCGGGCAAGTATTCCAGTGCCGCCCTACTGGTGAAGGGCCGCGATGTCATTCTCAATGACGTGCTCGCCGGGTTCCGCGGCAGGCGTGTCGAGCCCGAGCCGATGCCGGCGGAGGCGCCGCTGTTCCTGATGTACACGAGCGGCACCACGGGCCGGCCCAAGGGCTGCCAGCATTCCACTGGCGGCTATCTGTCCTATGTGGCGTGGACCTCTAAGTACATCCAGGATATCCACCCCGAGGACGTCTACTGGTGCATGGCCGATATTGGCTGGATCACCGGGCATTCCTACATCGTCTATGGCCCGCTCGCGCTCGCCGCTTCGTCTGTCGTCTATGAAGGCGTGCCGACCTGGCCCGACGCCGGCCGGCCCTGGCGTATTGCGGAAAGCCTTGGCGTCAATATCTTCCACACCTCGCCCACCGCAATCCGCGCGCTGCGGCGCAACGGGCCCGACGAGCCGGCGAAGTACGACTGCCATTTCAAGCACATGACCACGGTGGGCGAGCCGATCGAGCCCGAAGTCTGGAAGTGGTACCACCGTGAAGTCGGCAAGGGCGAGGCGGTGATCGTGGACACCTGGTGGCAAACCGAGAATGGCGGCTTCCTCTGCAGCACGCTGCCGGGCATCCACCCGATGAAGCCCGGCAGCACTGGCCCGGGAATCCCGGGCATTCATCCGGTGATCTTTGACGAGGAAGGCAATGAGGTCCCGGCCGGCTCGGGCAAGGCGGGCAACATCTGCATCCGCAATCCCTGGCCGGGCATATTCCAGACCGTCTGGAAGGATCCGGACCGCTACGTGCGCCAGTACTATGCGCGCTATTGCAAGAATCCCGACAGCAAGGACTGGCACGACTGGCCGTATATGGCGGGCGATGGCGCAACGCAGGCGGCGGACGGCTACTTTCGCATCCTTGGCCGCATCGACGACGTGATCAATGTTTCCGGCCATCGCCTCGGCACCAAGGAGATCGAATCCGCAGCACTGCTGGTGCCGGACGTCGCCGAGGCGGCGGTGGTGCCGGTGGCCGACGAGGTCAAGGGCAAGGTGCCTGATCTCTATGTATCGCTCAAGCCGGGACTGTCGCCCTCCATCAAGATCGCGAACAAGGTCTCGGCAGCGGTGGTATCCCAGATTGGCGCGATTGCGCGTCCGCATCGGGTCGTGATCGTCCCCGACATGCCCAAGACACGCTCGGGCAAGATCATGCGCCGCGTGCTGGCGGCGATCTCCAACCACCAGGAGCCTGGCGACGTATCCACGCTTGCCAATCCGGAGGTCGTCGAGAAGATCAGGGAGCTGGCGACATAGGACGGCACTCCTGCCGGCGGCTCCCGGCACGCCGCTCACTTCCGCTCATCGGCACCCTCTGCCCCGAGCGCCTCGAGCAGCGGCCGCAAGGCATCGAGCTCCGCGCCAAAGCCGCTCCAGTCCCCCGCCTTCAAACGCTCGACGGCGCGGTCATAGTGCGCGAGTGCTTCGCGCGCGCGGGCGTTCGCTGCGCCCTGCGCCGGAATCGCCGCCGGCGCGGATTCCTTGAACAGGGCCGCAAGCGCTGCGCCCAGGGTGTCCTCCATGACCACGCGATCGCCATAGGCGGCGATCACCCGCTTGAGTTCGGGCAACTGGCCGGACTCCGCACGCAGGTAGAGCGGCGAGACATAGAGGATGGAGTTCTCGATCGGCACGACCTGCAGATGGCCGCGGATGACGCGCGAGCCCATCTGGTTCCACAGCGAAATCTGCTGCGAGATCTCGGTATTCTGCTGGATGCGCGCCTCGATCTGGAACGGCCCGTAGACCAGCTTTTCCTTGGGGAAGGTGTAGGCGACGAGCTTGCCGTAGTTGGGGGGATCGGAGCGCGCAGCCAGCCAGGCGATCATGTTCTCGCGCTGGCTCGGCACCATCGGCAGCATCAAGACGAACTCGGCGCGCGGTTCGTCCGGCAGCCGCAGGATCATGTAGTAGGGCATCATCCGCGCGGCGGGCGTGTTCCCTGTGCTCATGCCGGTCAGCTGGCGAGGAAACTCCCACAGATCCTCGCGGTTATAGAAGACTTCTGCCGCTTCCATGTGGTAGGCGCGGTAGATCCGCGCCTGGATCAGGAACAGGTCCTCAGGGTAGCGGATATGCCGCTGCAGGTCCTGCGACATGGCGCCCAGCGGCCTGAACATGCCCGGGAAGATGCGCTGGTACACCTGCACGATCGGATCGGCCGGGTCGCTGGTGTAGAAGTCGACCGTGCCGTTGTACGCATCGATCACGACCTTGACGGCGTTGCGGATGTAGTTGGCGCCGCCACCGGTGCCGGGCTGCGAATAAGGGAACCAGCGGCTGGTAGTGTAGGCGTCCTGGATCCAGTAGAGGCGACCATCGCTCACGACCACATAGGGGTCATGGTCGAGGCTGAGGAACGGCGCAATCGTGCGCACGCGGTTCCGGATATTGCGATGGAGCAGGATGCGGCTTTCCTGCGTGATGTAGCCGCTCAGCAGGATATTGGGATCGCCGAGATGCCAGGCGAACAGGGTCCGGCGCGCAATGCCGCCGATTCCGATGCCGTCGCGCCCGCGATAGGCCGTATAGACGTTGTCCTTGCCCTTGGGGTAGTCGAACTCGGGCACGCTGCCTTTGACGATGACATAGCCTTTGCCGCCTTCACCGAAATAGAGGCGCGGCTCCTGGATGACCGGGCCGCCGTCGGAGAGCGGGGGAATGTCATGCAGATAGAGCGAGGGCAGGCCTTCGGCGGATTTCTCGGTGACCGGCGACATCACCACGCCATTGCCATGGGTGAACAACAGATGCAGGTTCACCCAGGTCTGGGCATTGGCCGGAATCAGTGCCGGCTCAAGCTCCCGCGCCGACAGCATGACCTGCTGGTAGCCTGCGCCGAGCTGGTAGCGGTCGATGTCCGTCGCGAGGAATTTGTAATAGGTCCTGATCTCCTGCAGCTGCGCATAGGTATCGCGCAGCGGCTGCAGGTCCCACAGGCGGATGTTGTCGATGGTCGGCCGATTGGCCTGGAGCGCGGCGAGATTCAGGTTCTGTTCGACCGGAAACGGCTTTACCTCGATCTGCGTCAAGCCATAGGCCTCGCGCGTCAGCGCAATATTGTGTTGGAGATACGGTGTCTCGAGTTGCAGCTCGTTCGGCTTGACATAGAAACGCTGGAACAGTGCCGGCCAGATCGTGCCGAGCACGATTGCGCTACCGACCACCAGCAGCGCCGCGGCCGCAGGCACCCGGTAGTCCCGCCAGCGCATATTGGCCCACGAAGCGGCGGCAGCCGCGGCAGCCAGGCCGACTTGCAGCCACAGGACCGGCAGCCCGACATGGACATCGGTATAGCTCGCGCCGACCACGACCCCGTTGTCGCCGTAGAGCAGCATGAAGCGGTCGAGCCAGTAGGACCACGCCTGCAGCGCAAAGAACAAGCCGAGCAATGCCGATCCATGGGTAGCCGCCGCCGGTGAAAGCCCGCGCGGCGACCGGACCAGCGCGATGTCGCCGCGCAAGCCATAGACCACGCCGGCAAGCACTGCGCTGCAGCCCAACAGCAGGAGCAGCCAGTTCCTCAGTGCAAGATACGCCGGCAGCGTGAAGAAGTAGAAACCGATGTCCTTGGCGAAGATCGGATCGGTCTTGCCGAAAGGCACCTGATGGAAATAGCGCAGCGCAATGGCCCAGCTTGACAGTTCACCGACGGCCATGAGCAGCCCCACCAGGACGGCGACGCCGGCAATGGCGGCGCGCCAGGGGACGCGCGCCGCAATCTCGCCAACCGGCTGGCCCAGGACCTCCGGCCTCCAGGCCTGCGCCTGGCTCGCGCTGCGGTGCGCCAGCCAGCCCGATAGCCAGAGCGCGCCTGCCGAAACGGCGAATACGGCAAGGAACAGCAGCGCCTGGGTGAGGAAGATCGTGCGGAAAACCCCGGCGTAGCCAACCGAGGCAAACCACATCCAGTCAACAACGAGGCCGGTGACGCGACTGACGGCGATCAGCGCGACGATGACGGCAACAACCCAGGTCGCAAGGCGTCCCAGGCGCGTGGCGTCCCTCGCTGGCGAGCGCATCGATCATGCTCCTTTGCCGCACCGTCGTCCGTGACCCGGCTACTCGGGCTGCCTGCCCATATCAGCATATATGCGTTCGCTGCACAGCGCACGGGGTACGCCACCCTGGCCCGGCCGTGGCGTCGTTGGCGAGCACCCATTCACCCTGCCCGGCCTGATGTGAGCATATGATTCTCAAAATTCAACCAATCCAGGAATAGAATTACAATCTCCGGCGACATTGAACGACAATTCGCATGCCTGTGCTCCGGCCCGCAAATATCATGGACACGTACCCAGAACAAGACCAAGGTGCCTGCCATGCCGACCGGATCTCCCCTGACTGCCGCCCCTCCGGCAACTCTCCCGCATCTGCCCCCGCCAGCCGCGCCGCTCGACCAGTTGGCGCTCGACCTCGAGGCCACCTTCGCCCACAGCGCGCGCATGGTGGCCGGCCACATCGCCACGCACCTGCCGGACACCGACACGCTGCTTGCAACACTGCCGCCAGGCGCCCTGCTCGGCAAGCCGGATTGCTATGCCCGCCACCTGGTCCATGCCGACCCGCTGGAGCGCTTCTCGGCGATGGTGCTGGTCTGGCGCCCGGGCCAGGCCAGCCCCGTGCACGGCCATCGCACCTGGTGTGCCTACCGCGTGCTGCGCGGCACGCTGAGCGAGCAGCACTACCGGTGGGATCCAGCCAGCCGGCAGGCGCGCCATGCCAACACCGTCGCGCGCACGGCCGGCGATACCTTCAGCGTGCCGGCCGGGCTGCAGCATATCCATGCGCTGGGCAATGCCAGCGACGAGATCGCCGTGTCCCTGCACCTCTATGGCGTGCACCGCGACCACATTGCCACCGGCGTGAACCTGCTGGTGCCGACCGCCGACGCCTAGGTTTTGCCGCGCGTAGCCGCGCCGCATGCGGGCGCCGGCCCACCCTCACCTGAACCGCTACGCGCCATGGACCGCTACGACAAACAGATTCTCGCCATCCTGCAGGAAGACGCCACCGTGCCGGTGGCAGAGATCGGCGAACGCGTCGGCCTGACCTCGACGCCATGCTGGCGCCGGATCCAGCGGCTGGAAGACGCCGGCCTGATCCGCAAACGCGTGGCACTGCTCGACGCCGACAAGCTCAATGCCGGGGTCACGGTCTTTGTCTCGGTCCGCACCAGCCAGCACAACGTGAAATGGCTGGCGCAGTTCCACGGGCTGGTGGCATCGATCCCGGAAGTGACCGAGTTCTACCGCATGGCCGGCGATACGGACTACCTGCTGCGCGTGGTGGTGCCGGATATTGCCGCCTACGACCGCGTCTACAAGAAGCTGATCCAGGGCGCCGAGCTGGCCGACGTCAGTTCCAGCTTTGCGATGGAGCAGATCAAGTACACCACGGCGCTGCCGCTCGATTATGCGTAGGCCGGCACCGGCCAGCTAAGCCACGTTCGCGCTGCCACCGCCGATTAGCGTGGCACCGCACCGGGTGCGGTCCCCATGCAGTGCTGCGGGTTGCCCATCGACATCCATGCCGGAACTCGCGTCAACGACCGGCTACGTTGTACATCGCAGGCAGTGGTGAAAGGCTTGTGTCACTGCTCGGTCCAACGCGCCTGGTCCCAGTTGCTGGCAAAGTAATGACGTGTTTCGCGCCATGCGAAGAGGCCCGCATGCTCGTGGAGGTAGTCAAGCTCAGCGGCTTCCAGGCGGTCGATGGGAAGCCCACTCGCCCAGGCATGAATCCCAGTATCATCCGTCCCCCAGGGGTTGGTGAGGGTAACTCCCTGAGCAAGACACTTAGTGCCGACGTATCCGAGGGCGTTGCCACGGGCTTGTTTCGTTGGCTCGCATTGTCAGTTCCTTTGACTGGATGCTGATGTTTCCTTCGCTTCATTCGCAACTTCCTCCACGTCCCATGACTTAGACATGGTGGTTGCCGTCTTCATTGCCAGGCCTGGCATCCGGGCCGTTCGGCACACCGATGAACTCGTCGGCATGGGGACGCGCATAAGGGTCGTTGGGTGTGGGCCTGCACGCCGCCTCAATCTCGGGAGGCCACACGGGATCGCTGCAAGTTACCAGCGTGAGCCATCGGAATGCCGCATCCAGCAAGATCATCGGCAGGAAGATCAGATCACCAGCAGACCTGAGGTCGCCCCTGCAGATCTTGAAGCCCTCCCAAAAGCCCTCTCGTGGAGCCCAAAAAAACTTCGGTTCAGGCAGGTTGGCGGGACCGTCTTGCATATAACGTCGGTAGTATTCCCACTGCTGCTGGGCCTGTTCCAGCGTGAACATCTGCTGCCCGAGAACGAAGGCACGAACCACATTACCGTCCGCGTCCAACTTGTAATGGCGTATGTCATACATCTCATAGCTACGCGACAAGCCACCTTTCTTGCTGACGCCCACGCAGAAGAACTCTTCGTTGTTCCATGGCACCTCCCATACACCGTCCCCCCTTTTCGTGCGCATGGCATAGATGCGGTGGGTTCTTCGGTTCAGCCGGATCGGACGCCGCTTCAACGTGAAGAGGTTTCGTCGCATCGACTCACCGGCGATGAAGCCAAAGAAGCCGGTTGCCGAAGCCATCATGATGAGACCAATCAACATAGCAGGCCAGTACCCCGGGCGTCCTACCACTTCTGGTGAGTCATTCTTGAACCCGGAAATGATCATCGCGGAGCCGAGGAAACTGAGCGTCGCAAAAGCTAGGCCCAAGACCCAACCCTGACCGATCATCTGGATTCTTTTTTGCGACTCATCGATGATTTCCAAACAGGTCGAATCTATGCTGTAGACGTTGCCGATTTCATCGGCGACTTCGCTGGACGGCCTATCGATGTACAAGCGGTGCTGCAACTGCCATGTTCCATGGCGGTCTTCCCTTCTCGCGAAAGTAAAGTGGAATGCGTTCATCCTTGGTCGGGAGCTTCATTTCTTGGCATCCTCGCTAACCTCCTTAATGTCAAGTTGAAGAAACTCTGCCCATTCCTTCTCCATGGTGGTGTAGCGTTCGCCATTCGCTTGCTTGCTGAAATGGCAGCGCGTGGCCCATTTGAGCGTGGCCGGGTCGTCCAGGATCGCGATCCTCACGTTCACCGCGAAGAGTACGACCAGGAGAGGCCAAACCGGAGTGCCAACGAGAATTAGTTCTGCAGAGATTAGCGCGGCGGTGCTGGTGTCGCTTACTCTTGTCCAGCACGGCTTCATAGGGCGCCCAAGCCGCATCGCCGGCTGCCTTTTTCCTCGCAAGGCGAGTCGCTTCACGCTCCGCATCTTCGCGCTTCCATCGCTCGGCCGTCGCTTTTCCATTAAACAGAACCGACATGAGTTCGTAAGCCGGAAATCCATCCGGCGTGGTCTTCATGCGCTCAGCCTCGGCCGCCGCGGCCTCCGCCTCTTTTGTGTGCTGCGCCTCGGCGCTGGCCCGGATGTTCGATTCAAGACGATCCAGCAAAAAGTCCGTAGACTGATCCCAGATGACCGCGTTGTTCGCCTTCGGGTGCATCTTGGGATTGGTCAGGATGCTCAGGTCCTCGATAATCGCCAGCGGGTCGTTGCATGCCAGCATCAGTGCCTTGCCGGGCGAAATCTGCTCCATCCGATCCGCAAGCATCGAACCGCTTATGGGGCCAATCGGAGCAATCTCGCCCAGGTTAATGGCGGGCATATCGGCAATCCCGCGCATTGACACTTGCTCACATTGCGTGGCTCGCGAGCGACGCCACGGCGCGCACAGAAACGCTTGTGCCAGCGCTTCCGTCCGCTGACTTGGCGATCGCCCGGCGGAGACCGGCGGCGCCTGAGCGAAACGATATAGCGGCAGTGTGTTTGGGCCAGATCCGGCACCGGCGGAGCGCCCTCGCGGACACTAGGAAAATGCTGATCAGTGAGCTGGCGCAGGTAATCCAGACCTCGGCATTCGTAATGTGAGAGAAGCAGGCCGCATTTCCCTAAGTGAACCTGAACGCCAGCGAAATAATGATCGGCCCCAGCACCGGCAGCAGCACGTTGGCAATGGCATAGGTAATGGTGTACCCCAGCAACGGCACCGAGCTGTGGCTGGCGGCCAGGATGGCGCTGATCGCCGGGGTGCTCACGTGCTGCCCGGCAATCGCACCAACCAGCAGCGGGCCTTCGATCTTCAGGAGCTTGTGACCGATCCATAAGGACAGGCACGCCGGCCCCAGCGACACGGCCAGCCCGATCAGCGGCAGCACCGCGCCGTGCTCGCGGATCAGCGAGATCGCATCCGGCCCGGCGGACAAGCCGACGCATGCGACAAAGAGCGCCAGGCCCAGGTCCTTCAGGATCTGCACGGCCGACCTCGGGAAGGTGCCGAGCGACGGCCTTCTTGAATTGATCCATCCGAACACCAGGCCGCTGAGCAGCGCCCCGCCCCCGCTGCCAAGCGAAATATGCATGCCGCCAGGGCTCAGGCTCAGGGTTCCCACCAGCAGGCCCGCCAGGATGCCCACGCACAGGAAGACCAGGTCGGTGACCTCGGTTGCCTTCGCTTCCACGCCGATTCCGGCAATGGCTTCGGACAGCGACGGCTCCAGGCCGACGATGGTGACCACATCGCCATGCTGCAGCGGCGTGGAACGCGTGATCGGCAGCGACATCCCCGAGCGCCGCACCTGCAGGATCCAGACTTCACGCAGACGGCGTGCGCCGGCCAGGCGGGCCAGTTCGCCGATGGTCTTGCCGTTGACCCTGGGCTTGTTCACGATGACCTGCTTTTCGACCAGCTGGATGGCATCCGTGTGGGCCTCGGGCAGCAGGACTTCGGGCCCGATCAGGGCTGCCGCCTTCAGCAGGTTGCTGCGGATCCCGACCATGGCCAGGATATCGCTGGCCTGGACCTTGTCGTCATCGCCAAGCTCGATACTGGTGCCGTCGCGCAGCACCTTGACGATAGACGCCCGGCCACCCACCTGTTGCTGCAGCTCGCTCACCGTCATTCCGGCGGCCTGGTGCACGGAATAAGCGCGCCCGATCAGGCGCGGCAGCGCGGGTTGCGTCGCGACGTCGTCCTCGGACGCGGCATCCATCTTCGCGGCGACTTCCCTGGCGGCCTTGCGCAGATCGATGCCCAGCAAGGCCGGCGCGATCTGGCTGGTGAAGAACACGATGCTGATCAGGCCGACCAGGTAGGTCAGCGTATATGCCGTGGCGATATTGGCCTCGTAGCGGCTCGCGGTGGCGGCGTCCAGGCCCAGGTGCTTCAGCGCCTCGGCGGCGGTGCCGACCACGGCCGATTCCGTCGCCGCACCCGCGGCCAGGCCGGCGGCGGTGCCGGGATCGAAGCCCAGGTAGGCCGCCGCACCGACGGCGATGGCGAGCACGACGATGGCTTCCACCACCGGCAGGACCATATAGCGCAGGCTCGACCGGTTCAGGTTGGCAAAGAACTGCGGCCCGCCGGAATAGCCCATGGCGAAGATAAACAACGCGAAGGCCATGTCCTTGAGCTCGCCGTGCATCTGGCAACCGGTCTGCCCCATGAACAGCGCGACGACCAGCGTGCCGCAGACTCCCCCTAGCTGGATCGGGCCCACGCGTGCCTTGCCGATGAAGTAACCCAGGCCCACGGTGATGAAGAGCACCATCAACGGGTTGCCTGCAAACAGATCAACGGAGCATTTCATAGAGGGGGCGTCGTTTGGGGGACTTGATTGTCAGGGATTTAGCGGAGGCAGTGCGGGCATGGCTTGCCGGTGCCGTCGCACCGGCGCCCTGGCAGTATGGCGGCGCAGGCCCTGGGCCAACGGGGTGCCATTCCAGGCAGCCTGGGCCGGCATCGCGCCGTAGAGATGGCGTTGCAGGTCGGTCACGGCATCGGCAAGGGCGGCATCGCCGACCGACTCTGCCCACACTGCGGGGGTGGTGCCGTGGGCGGCGCGCGTCCATGCGCCCAGCGCCTGGCTGGCGGCAGCGGCACTGCCTGCCTGGCAGGCTTGCAGCGTTGCTTCCAGCTGCGCGTCGGCACCTTCGGCGCGGGCGCGCTTGCGCTCGGCCAGCCGCTGGCGCAGCCGGGCCAGCGCCGGCCGCATACGCCACCACGACAGCCCGGCTGCCAGCACAGCCACCAGCCCCACTGCCCCCCACAGCAATGTCCGCCAGGGCAAGCCGCCCTCGCCCGGCAGCGCGCCGGCAGACGGACCGCCCGGGGCCAGCGCGCTGCCCGCGCGCGCGGCAGCCACTACCACCCTGATCGCGGGCGCTTCGGACTTTGCCGGCTTGCGTGTGGCCGGATCGACCCAATCCACTGTCACCGCCGGCAGCGTGTAGGTACCGGTCCGCTCGAACACGTAGGTGATGGCATCCACGCGCGTGCCGCCCGGCCCGGGCGCGTCCTGGGCGTGATCGGACAGCCGCGCATCGGCGCTGAAGACACGCACCCCGCGCGGCGCCGCGG
Organism: Cupriavidus sp. GW823-FHT07B10; assembly: GCF_058794355.1. Classification (NCBI taxonomy): domain Bacteria; kingdom Pseudomonadati; phylum Pseudomonadota; class Betaproteobacteria; order Burkholderiales; family Burkholderiaceae; genus Cupriavidus; species Cupriavidus sp. GW823-FHT07B10. The sequence continues at coordinate 201,796 of NZ_JBXAGS010000009.1, read as the reverse complement.
CGTGCGGCGGATGGATCATCATGGCCTGGGTCTGCGGCGCAAAGGTGGTGACGGTGCGCACCAGGGCATCGCCCGCGCGCAGCCGCACGGTGCCTTCGTCGGAGGCGTGGTCCAGCGCCTGTGTCACGGTGAGCCGGGCCACCGGCAGCAAGGGCCGTCCGGTTCCGGCGCCGGCCTTCACCGCGCCGCCGGCTCCCGCGCGGATCCGCGTGGGCGGGAAGGTCACGCTGCCCTCGCGCGGCGCGCCGTCGTCGCCCGCATAAGTGAAGCGCACGGTCGCGGTTGGCAGCTCGAAGTCGCCGTCCTGCTCGGCGGTAAAGGCATAGGTCTTGCGGATGCCGGCGTAGCCAACCCCATCGATGGTTTCGGTCGAGTTCAACGCGCGCTGGTCAGGCATGGTGACGACGGCGCCCGGCACCTGGAGCACCGGGAAGGCCGGCGCCGACATGAAGAAGTTGGGCGCCAGGATAGTGACGTCGATGCTGATCTGCTGGCCGACCAGCACCGGCTGCTTCGCGCCCACTTCCACGCGCACGATGGGCTCGGCGGCACGCGCGAGCAAGGGCAGCAGCAACGCCGCCATCAGCAAGATGACCAGCGGCGCAAGCTGCCGCAGCCACCCGCGCTGACACACGGCGCGGCCGCTCATCGCTGCCCCTGCTGCGGTGCGGCCTGCCCGCGCTGCAGCGCGAACTTGCGCTGCAACAGGTCGGTCGGCGTGGTCTGGATCGCGCGCATCCACATCTCGGCGTCCTGCGTCAGGCCGATATGCATGGACTGGCCGCCCTGCTCCGGCGGCCTCGCGGCGTCGTACTTGATTTCATCCGGCGGCACGTCGGGGGGCTCTTCCTGGTCGTCGGGGTCTGGCTTGTCTTTTGGCTTCTGCTGCGCCAGCAGCTTTTCCATCAGCGCCAGGTTGGCCGTGGCCGCCGGCCATTGCGGCTGGCGCCTGAGCGCCTGGCGGTAGCGCGCGGCGGCTTGCTGGTACTGACCCTGCCGCGCCAGCGCATTGCCCTGGTTGTAGTCGGCCTGCGGTGAATCGACCAGCGCGAAGCTCTGCACCGCCTGCGCGTACTGGCCGGCGCGATACTGGGCGACGCCGCGCCACATCGCATCGTCGAACAGGGTCGCGGCGCGCGCGAAGTCGCCCTGTTCGAAGGCGCGGCGGCCTTGCTGGTCATGCGTCAGCCACAGGTCGGCAAAGCGCCACGGGCGCGCGGCATCGGCCTGCTGTGCGCGCAAGCCCGGTTGCGGCGCAGCGAACGCCAGCGCCAGCAGCAGGCCGGCGGTCCAGCGCACGGTCCAGCCCTTGCGGAACCACAGCATGGCCAGCAGCGTGACCGGCAGCACCAGCCACCAGCCTTCATCCTTCCAGCGCGTGCGGTCGCCAGCCTGCATCTGTTCGAGGTGCGACTGCACATGGCGCTGCACCCACGCCACGTCGTCGTCGCTGCCGGGCGTGAAGGTGGCGAGCGGTGTGCCGCTGTCGTCGCCGAAGCGCTTGAACGCCGCCACATCCAGCCGCGCGAACACACGTGCGCCGTCCTGTTCGACATAGCCGCCCGCTGCATTGCGCAGCGGCCCGCCCTGTTCCGTGCCGATGGCCAGCACCACCGGCTGGCTGCGGCCGCTGTCCGCCTGCGCGCGGAAGGCCCTGGCGGCGGCGGGGTCCACGCCGTCGGTCAGGAACAGGATGGTGCCGGGCACCGGCTCACGCGCCAGGTCGGCGTCAATGATGCGCAGCGCCTGTGCCATGTCGCGCCCCGGCACCGGCATGATGCGGGTCTGCAGCGCATCGACAAAGGTCTGCAGCAGGTTGGTGTCGTCCGTCAGCGGCAGCACCAGGTGGGTGGAGCCGGCATAGGCATAGATCGCCGTGCGGCCGCCGTCGCGGCGCGCCAGCAGCGCCTTGATCTTGAGCTTGGCGCGCTCCAGCCGCGTGGGCGTGACGTCCACCGCGTCCATGGTGGGCGACAGGTCCACGGCGATCGCCAGCGGTACCTTGTCATCCAGGAACGGCGGGCGCTCCTGCCGCCAGCTCGGCCCTGCCAGCGCGATGGCGCCGAGTGCCAGCAGCAGCGCGGTCAGGTGCACCGGGCGCAGCGCCACGCGGCGGCGTTCGCCGATCACCAGCGCGTCGAGCAGGTGCGGCGCGATGGTCTGGCGCCAGCGCCGCCGCACATCGCCGCGGCGCTGCACCGCCCACACCAGCAGCGCGGCCGGCACCAGCACCAGCAGCCACCACGGGCGCAGGAAATGGAAGTGCGCAAGCGTGTCGAGGGCCTGCATCAGCGCCCCTCCCCGGCGGCATTCGCGATCTCGTCAGCTCCTTTGGCCGTGCCACGCCGGCGCGACAACCACGCCGAGTAGCCGAACATCAGCAGCTGGTACGCCAGCACCAGCGCCAGCGCCGCCCCCAGCGGCCACATGAACAGCTCGCGCCGCGGCCGCCATGACAAGGTCTTCTGGTTGTGCGGCGTGATCCGGTCCAGCGTCGCGTAGATGGTCTCCAGCCCGGCCTGGTCGGCGCCGAAGAAGTAGCGCCCCCCGGTCTGCGCGGCCAGCCGCTGCAGTACGCCGAGATCGACCTTCTCCTCGCCCGAAGCATTGGGATCGCCGATGCCGATGGTATGTACCACCACCTTGCGCTCCTTGGCGATCCCCCCCGCGCGCTCGGGCGGCATCCGGCTGGCGGTGTCGTTGCCGTCGGTCAGCACGATCAGCACTTTCTCGGGCGCTTCGCTGTGCTCGAACATCTTGATGCCGAGCCCGATGGCATCGCCCAGCGCCGTGCTCGGCCCGGCCATGCCCGGCAGCAGGCCGGTGATCAGCGTCTGCACCAACTGGTGATCCAGCGTGAACGGTGCCAGCGGGTACGGCGCGTCGCCAAACACGATCAGGCCGATGCGGTCGCCCGGGCGCCTGGCGACAAAACCGCTCACCACCTGCCGCACCGCCTGCACGCGCGGGATCAGCGCGCCGGACGGGTCGCGGAAGTCGCGTGTGTCCATCGACTGCGACAAGTCCAGCGCGATCAGCAGGTCGCGCGCCGGCTGCACCTTCTGGAACGGTGCCTCCAGGAACTGCGGCCGCGCCAGCGCCGTCACCACCAGCGCCCACGCCAGCGGCGCCAGCACCCATTGCAGCCGGTTGCGGCGCGACACCACGGCCCCGGTGGCCGGGGTCAGGCCGGCGGCGCTGGCCACCTCGCCAAAGAACGGCAGGCGCACCGACGGGCTTTCCTCGCGGTACGGCGGCAGCCACCACCACAGCAGCAACGGCAGCGGCAGCAGCACGAAGAGCCAGGGGTATTCAAACTGGTACATGGTGCTCCGCGATCCAGCGCCGGCACGCGCCGGCCACCGCCTGCACCTGCGTCTCGGGCCATTGCGCCAGCACCGCGTCGTCGCGGTATTCGGCGTCCTGCACCAGCGCAGCCAGCAGCGGCGCGGCGTCTTGTGCGCGCCCGGCGTGTGCCTGCAGGAATTCGGCCCAGCCGGCGCCGGCCAGGCTGGCAACCTGGGCGCGCGGCCACGCGGCCAGCGCCGTGCGCTTGAGCAGCGCCGCCATCTGCCGCAGCGCGGCGACGCGGTGCGCGGGGTCAGCGCCCAGCGGCAGTCCTGCCAGTTCGGCCAGCGCCTCGCGCCGGTAGCGGTTGGCGCGGTAGCGCCGCCACGCGCGCCAGCCTGCCCAGGCCAGGGCCAGCAGCAGCAAGGCGCCGGCGATCGGCCAGCCGATGGTCTGCGGCGCCCAGGAAGGGGGCGGCGGCACGGCTACGTCGGCAAGGGTGGCCAGCGTAGCCACGCCCGTGCTGTCTTCGACGCCCGCTGCGGTGCTGTGCGTGAGGCTCATCGCGCCGCTCCTGCGCGTTGCCGCACCGGCGTCTGCTGCAGCGGGCGGCCCAGCAGCCGGCGCAGCTGCAGCGCCGTTTCCTCTGCCGCCGACAGCGGCAGCAGCGGCACGCCGATGGCGTGGTGCCAGTCCAGCAGCGCCTTGGCGTGCGTATCGACAAACTCCGCAATGCTGCGCCGCGTGGCCGCGTGGCCGAAGCCCAGCTCCACCTGCAGTTCGCCGTCGCTGACCACCAGTTGGCCGGACTCCGGCAACTCGCTCAGGAAGGGATCGTGGACCAAGATGGTCAGCACGTCGTTGCGCGCCGCCATTTCCAGCATCAGGTCGCGGGTGCGATCGTCATGGCCGTCGAAATCGCTGATGACGATAACCAGGCAGTCATGGCGCGCCATGCGCGCGGCGCGCTCCAGCGCCGCGTTCAGCTGCCCCGCGGCGCGCCGCGCCGGCGCATCGGCGCGCAAGGCCTGGTTGAAGCGCGCGATGGCGCCCAGCAGCTGCTGCACGGCTTCGCGGCTGCGGCGCGGGGTGAACTCCTCGGCCTTCGCATCGCCGAACACCACGCCGCCGACGCGGTCGCCTTCGGCCAGCACGCGCCAGGCGGCCAGCGCTGCCGCCTCGGCCGCGCTGACCGACTTCATCGCGCGCCGGCTGCCGAAGAACATATTGATGCGCTGGTCCACCACCAGCAGCACGGGACGGTCCTTTTCCTCGGTGTAGACGCGCACGTGCGGCTTGCCGGTGCGCGCGGTCACGCGCCAGTCCATGCTGCGGATATCGTCGCCGGGCAGATACAGGCGCAGTTCCTCGAAGGTCAGTCCGCGTCCGCGCACCTTGGAGGCGTGGCGGCCGGCCAGCACGCTGTGCACCGGCTGGCGCGGCAGGAAGTGGAAGTCGCGCGCGGCCACTTCCAGCGCGGCCAGCGCCGCCGCGTCCACGCTGACGCCGGCAACGGTCGCGGCAGCCGGCGCCTGCACCGCAGATGGCGCGGCGCGGGCCATGGCGCGGAACGGCAGACGCATCGGCTAGCCCTCGCGCGCCGTCAAGCCACCGCCACCCGCTGCACCAGGCGGTCGATTGCGGCATCGGCACCGATGCCGGCCGCATGCGCCTCGTACGACAGGATCAGCCGGTGGCGGAACACGTCGTGCACCACCGCCTGCACATCCTCGGGCGTGACGAAATCGCGCCCATGCAGCCAGGCGTGCGCGCGCGCCACCTTGTCCAGCCCGATCGAGCCGCGCGGGCTCACGCCGATCTGGATCCACTTGTCGAGGTCGTCGTCCACGGGCTTGGGGGCGCGCGTGGCTTGCACCAGCGTCACGATGTAGCGCTCCACCGCATCGCTGACATGGATGCCATGGATCTCCGCCCGCGCGGCGAAGATCGCTTCGGGAGCCAGCCGCACTGCCTGCGCCCCGCCCCCCGCCCCGCCGCCGGCCTCTTCCTCGCGGGCCAGCTTGACGATGTCGGCCTCGGCGTCCGCCTCGGGATAGCCCACGCTGACATGCATCAGGAAGCGATCCATCTGGGCCTCGGGCAGCGGATAGGTGCCCTCCTGCTCGATCGGGTTCTGCGTGGCCATCACCAGGAACAGCGGCTCCAGCTTGTGGGTGGTGCCGCCGACGGTGACCTGGCGCTCCTCCATGGCTTCCAGCAGAGCCGCCTGCACCTTGGCCGGCGAGCGGTTGACCTCGTCCGCCAGCACCAGGTTGGCGAACACCGGGCCGGCCTGGAATCGGAACTCGCCCTTGCCGCCTTCGGTGAAGTACACCTCTGAACCCGTGATGTCGGCGGGCAGCAGGTCCGGCGTGAACTGGATCCGCGACAGCCGCGCATCCAGGTTGCGCGCCAGCATCTTGATGGCCCGCGTCTTGGCCAGCCCCGGCAACCCTTCCACCAGCAGGTGGCCATCGGCCAACAGGCCAAGCAGCAAGCGTTCGATCATGCGCTGCTGCCCCACAATCGATTCGCCCATGCGCTGCTGCAGGGCCAGGACGTCGTCGCGTGCGCTCATGGCGTGTTCCTTGGTTCAGCAGGTGCGCGGCGGGCGGGGCGAGCTGACTGGCCGCCGACGAACCAGGCGTAGTAGGGATTGTCGGGATCGGCGCGCATGGCCTGCGTGATATGGCTGGCCCAGGCTTCGCGGTCACCGCGGTAGGCATCGAGGCCGGCGCGGTAGAAGGTGTGCAGCACTTCGCGCTCGCGGCGCAAGTCGCGCCAGAATGCGTCATCGGCGCCCGCCAGCGGGGGTTCGCTTTGCAGCGACAGCAGCCTGGACAAGGTTTCCGGGAAGGCGTCGCGGCGGACCCAGCCGGCGTATTCGATGCGCGGGCGGTCATCGGTGACGGCCGGCGCATCGGCCGCATACCAGTCCAGGCCGGCGCGGTCGGTGACCCAGGTCGCCATCAGCGCCGCCGGCGAGCGCACGCCCACGGCCTGCAGCGCGGCAGCAACTTCCGGCTGTTCAAAGCGCGTGCGGATGCGCGCGGCATCCAGCGCCAGCGGCGACAGCGAACCCACCAGCATCATCTCGTGCAGCTCGGTGGTCCACAGCATGGCGTGCGGGAACACGTCCAGGAAGCTGCGCACCAGCATGCGGGTGTCTTCGTCGTTCTGCGTCGGCAGCGGCAGCCACTGCGCCACCAGCCCGCCGGGTTGCAGCCGCGCTGCCGCGAGGCGGTAGAAATCGGTCGAATACAGGTTGACCACGCCGGCCGCCGACGGAGGCGGCGGCTCCAGGGTGATCAGGTCGTACTGCTGCGTGCTTTGCAGCAGTTCACGCCGGCCGTCGCGCAGGCGGATGTCCATGCGCTTGTCGGTGGCCACGCCGAAATTGCCCTCGAAGTTGGGCACGGCGCGCGCCACCGGCGGCAGCAGTTCCGCCACCACGCGGTGTTCAAGGCCAGGCCAGGCCAGCGTGGCGCCGGCCGTGATACCGGTGCCAAGGCCGATGACCAGGGTGGATTTGGGCGTGCCGTTGTGCACGATCAACGGCAGCAGCGCCTGCAGCCGCATATAGCGCTGCGAGGTCATGGCATCGCCCGAATTGGAGACGCCCTGGATATACAGGCGTCGGAAGCGGTTGCTGGACGAGGTCTGCTCCACCACGGCCACGGTCGCGCCGCGGCCCTCCTCGTAGAACACCAGGTCGCCGCCGCGGGCGCGCGCCAGCAGCGTGGCGAGCCGGTCCGCAGGCGCCAGCGCGGCGGCGATCACGGCCAGCACACTGACCATCGGCACCGCCCAGCGCGCTACGCGGCGCACACCACTACCCAGCGCCACCGCCACCACGCCGACCACGCCAGCGCTCACTGCCAGCAGAGACAGCGTATGCACCAGCCCCAGGTATGGCACCAGCACAAAGCCGGCCAGCGCCGTGCCGGCGATGCCGCCCAGAGTATTGAGCGCCACCACGCTGCCGACGCCGGCGCCGACGTGCCGGCTATCGACGCTCACGCGGAGCACGAAGGGGAACGCCGCGCCCAGCAACAGCGTGGGCACGAACACGACCGACAGCGCCGCCAGCGCAAAGCTGGCACAGGCCGCCACCAGCGGGCTGGACGTCAGCCCCTGCACCCAGGCGGACAGGCTGCCCTGCGCCCGCAGCAGCCATTCGCCCAGCAGCACGAATTCAAGCAACGCCACCAGCCCCGCCCCCGTCACCAGCAGACCGAAGGCGCCCCAGGGGTCGCGCACCCGGTCGGCATGGCGCGCAGCCAGCGCGCTGCCGATAGCCAGGCCGGCAAGGTACGTTGCCAACACCACGGTAAAAGCGAAGGTACGCGTGCTGAGGAACTGCACGATGGCCTGCGACCAGACCACTTCGTAGCCGAGGGCAATGCCGCCGGCAGCGGCATACAGCACCAGCGCCAGCCGGCCGTTGGCGGCATCGCCGCCGGCAGCGGCGCCTTGCCCGGCAGCGGCGGCAACCGGCTCGGCCGCAGCTTGCGTGCGCGCAGCCAGCAGCCAGGCCACCAGCGCCGCGGCGCCATTGAGCATGCCTGCCGTGACCGCACTGCCCAGGATGCCCAGCAGCGGCACCAGCACGAATCCAGCCAGCAGCGTGCCGGCGATGGCGCCGGCCGTATTGGCGGCATACAGCCGCCCGCCATGCACGCCCACACGGCCGGCGCCTGGCGTCAGCACGCGCATCAGCACCGGCAAGGTGCCGCCCATGGCGGCTGCAGGCAGGATCACCAGCACAAAGGGCAAGGCCCACGCCAGCCATCCGGTGCGCTGCTCCAGCCAGGCGAACGGCGCTGCCGCATGCGCCAGCGCCACGGTGGCGCCGATGCCCAGCACCAGGACGCCGATTTCGAGCCACGCATACAGGCGCAGCGGATTGCCGTGGCGGTCGGCCACGCGGCCGAACAGCCAGCCGCCCAGGGCCAGCCCGCCAAAAAAGGCGCTGACCGCGGTGGTGACCGCGTGCACGTCGACGCCCACCACCAGCGACAGCTGGCGGATCCAGACGATCTGGTAAACCAGTCCGGCCGTGCCGGATATGAACAGCAACACGGCCGCCCAAAGCCACGTCTGGTCGGCCGTGTTGCCCCGCAGCGCCAAGGCGGATGCGGAATATTCGGTCTTCACGGAGCGCGCCCGGCGCCCGTCCTTGCCACCATTGCCGCCCGGGGCGGCATGAGATTCGATCATGAACTGGACCGTTGGCGCGAAGGCCCGCGCGTACGCGGGCCTTCGCCGGTTTCAACTGCCGTCACAGGCGGACGGCGCTGATGACTGACTGCATTACTTCTTCTTCATCGATTCTTCAATCCTCTTGTCGACCTGCTCGCGCACCTGGTCGATGCTGAAGCTGGCCGGGCGCTGGCTCGGCGGGTAGTTGACGAAGGTCTGGAGGAACGCCGCAGCCTTCATCGTCCCGATCTCGGTCAGGTACGCGTTCTTGCCCAGCCAGTCGTTGTACTGGTCAGAAACGATGTCTGCGCGTTCATACGGATCCATGCGCAGGTTGAAGATCTTCGGCACCCGCAGGCACTTGAACGGATCCTGCCAGACCTGGAACCCGCCCGGTGTAGTCTGCTCGCAGAAGACGACCTTCCAGTCGTCATAGCGCATCGCCACGAGCACGCCGTCGTCGTTGAAGTAATAGAACTCCTTGCGCGCGCCCTTGTTGGTCTGCCCCGTCAGGTACGCCAACTGGTTGTAGCCGTCGAGGTGTACCTTGGCGTTCTTGCTGCCAAGCGACGTACCCTTTAGCAGCCGCTCCTTGATATCGCCGTCGCCAACGGCAGCCAGCAGCGTCGGGAACCAGTCAAGCCCGGAGAACATCTCGTTGCTGACGGTGCCCGCCTTGATCTTGCCCGGCCAGCGGATCATCGCCGGTACGCGGAACGCGCCTTCCCAGTTGGTGTTTTTCTCGCTGCGGAACGGCGTGCTTGCCGCATCAGGCCAGGACCACTGGTTGGGGCCGTTGTCGGTGGTGTAGATGACGATGGTGTTGTCCGCGATCTTCAGGTCATCGAGCGTCTTGAGCAGCTTGCCGACGTCGCCGTCGTGCTCGATCATGCCGTCGGCGTAATCGTTGCCGGGCATGCCGCTCTGGCCCTGCATGGACTGACGCACATGGGTGAACGCGTGCATGCGGGTTGTGTTCATCCAGACAAAGAACGGCTTGTCGGCCTGGACCTGCTTGGTAATGAACTTCTGCGCCGCGTCGGTGGTCTCGTCGTCGATGGTCTCCATGCGCTTGGTAGTCAGTGCACCGGTATCCTCGATCTTGCCGTCGGCCGTGGAGTGCAGCACGCCACGCGGCGAGAAGTTCTTCACGAATGGATCGTTCTTGTCCTTCGGCCAGTACGGGCGCTGCGGTTCTTCTTCGGCATTCAGGTGATAGAGGTTGCCGTAGAATTCGTCGAAACCGTGCTTGGTCGGCAGGTACTCGTCGCGGTCGCCCAGGTGGTTCTTGCCGAACTGGCCGGTGGCGTAGCCGAGCGGCTTGAGGGCCTCGGCAATGGTCACATCGCGGGCTTGCAAGCCCACGGTCGCCCCCGGCGCGCCTACCTTCGACAGGCCGGTGCGCAGCGGCGACTGGCCCGTGATGAACGACGAGCGGCCCGCCGTGCAGCTGTTCTCGGCGTAGTAGTCGGTGAAGATCATCCCCTCACGGGCGATGCGGTCGATGTTCGGCGTGCGATGGCCCACCACGCCCATGCTGTAGGCGCTGATGTTGGTCTGGCCGATGTCGTCGCCGAAGATCACCAGGATGTTGGGCTTCTTGCCCGACGTATTGACAGCCACTGGCGCGGAAGCGGCTTCAGGTGCAACCGGCAGGTTGGACTGCGCCGGCGGCTGTGCCGGCGTCGCGGACGTGTCCGGCGCCGCCGCAGCCGGGGCCGGGGTCGCCGGCTGCTGCGCGGCAGGCGCCTGCTGTTTGGGCTCGTCTGCCTTCTTGCAGCCGGCGATCGCCGCGATGGCGATCGCCATTGCGGCCATGGCAAAGCGCGCGCCGCGCCTTGCCGGGGTGGACTCTGTCATTCGTTGCATTGCTGCTCCCGATAGTCAAACAGCTTCAACCTGCGTCCGGCACGCCTGGCATGCCGGCTCCCTCTTCTGCCTACTTCGCACCAGCCGTGGGGTAAACCTGCTGCCAGTCCTGCTTCATGCTGACCACCGTCCAGCCCTTGGCGCGGGCAGCGTCCAGTGCCTTGTCGAGCTTGCCCACCTTTGACTGGCGGTCATAGGCGAACTCGCGCTCGGCATCGTCGTGATGCACCAGCACGCCCATGCGCGGACCGTCGCCGCCGGTGGTGTACTCCAGCATCTGCAGGTCGCCGTCGGAGTTGCCCACGGCGAGGATCGGCCGGCGGCCGATATGGCGGTAGATGCCGACCGGCTTGCCCGGCCCGTCATCCACGAATTCCAGCTTGGGGTCGCGCACCAGCACCGGCTTGCCGTCGCGCACCAGGTAGCGCACGGCCTGCGAGGAGCCGATCACCTGCTCGGGCGGAATGCCATAGACAGCCTGGCTCCAGGGGCGCATGAACTCGATGGTGCCGCCGGAGACGATGTAGGTCTTGAAGCCGTTGGCGCGCAGGTAGGACAGCAGTTCCAGCTGCGGTTGATAGACCAGCTCGGTATAGGGCCGGTTGAACCTGGGATGCCGCGATTTCGCCAGCCAGTCGCGGATGGTGCGGTCATACTCGTCCGTGGTCATGCCGCTGTTGGCCGTGACGACCAGGCCGGCCAGCTGCTTCTCGTTGCGCATCAGGCCCTCCATGTCGTTGGCCATCAGCGCCTTGAAGGCGGGGTTGTTGCGCCACTCCGGGTGTTGCGGCGCGGCGGCGCGGATCTGGTCGAGCAGGAAGAAGAACTGGAAGTACAGCGGCTGCTCGCTCCACAGCGTGCCGTCGTTGTCGAACACTGCGACGCGCTCCTCGGGCGGCACGAATGTCGGCGAGCCCTTGCGCGTCACGTCGGCAACAAACTTCAGCAGTGCCTGCCGTGCCGCACCGTCGCGCCACGACGCCAAAGCCTGCGCGGCCGGCTGCGCCGCCTGGGTGACGGCGGCCTGAGACTCGGGCGCCGTGGCGGGCGTCGAACAGCCCGCAAGCGCAAGGCCGGCCAGCACCAGCGCGGCAATGGCCCTGCGCGAGGGGCTGGCTAGGAATCCGCGGGTGGCAGCGATGTCCATATGGTTCACTCCTGTCGCGTGCTGTCGTGCTCGTCGTTGTGCTTTGGTTCGCACGGGCGCAGCGCTATCGAGCCGCCTGCCCGGACTGGCCGGCCAAGGCCACCGGCGCCTGCCGTTGCCGTTCCGCCCAGCGGCCCTCGTCCATCACCAGCCGGAAACCGAGGTGCGACATGCTGTTGTACGGGTCGGTCCCGCGCCGCGCGCTGGGGCGGTAACTGAGGCAGAAATCCTCGTTGCAGAGGAAGGAGCCGCCGCGCGTGACGCGCTTGGGCGCATTCACCGGGACGCCGGGCTCGGCCGGATCCCACGAGGCCATCGGGCCGACCGGGTTTTCGATCGGCTGGGCCTTGCCGGCCTCGCGCCGGAACTGGTCGGCCCGATACCAGTCGGACACCCACTGCCAGGCATTGCCGGTCATGTCGGCCAGGCCATAGCCGTTGGGCGGGAAAGTGCCAACCGGGCTGGTGCCGAGCGCCCCGCCCGCCTTGGGGCTGACCACCGGGAACGGCTGGTTCTGCTGGCCCTGCCAGACATTGGCCATCTGCTTGCCGTCGGGGGCGAACTGCTCGCCCCAGGCATAGTTGGCCTGCTCCAGCCCGCCGCGCGCGGCAAACTCCCATTCCGCCTCGGTGGGCAGGCGCTTGCCGGCCCACTTGGCGTAGGCCTGCGCGTCTTCATACGAGACCTGGACCACCGGGTGGTTGTCCTTGCCTTCGATCGAGCTGCCAGGGCCGGTCGGATGGCGCCAGTCGGCACCGGGCACATAACGCCACCAGCGCGAGTAGTCCTGCAGCGGCACCGGCCGCGGCGTGCCCACGAAGACCATGCCGCCGGCCACCATGGCGCTGTCGGGCGGGCGCGGCGTGCCGGGCGGCAGCTGGACCCGCAGGGTTTCCCAGTCAGGTGCCCGTTCCGCGGTCGAGACGTAGCCCGTGGCTTCGACGAACTTGCGGAATTCCGCGTTGGTGACGTGGTGCTGGTCCATCCAGAAGGCGTGCACGCGCACCTTGTGGGCCGGCTTTTCGTTGGGCTGCGCCATCTTGCTGTCGCTGCCCATCAGGAACTCACCGCCGGGCACGCGCACCATGCCAGCGGGTCCGCGCTTGCCATCGCCGATGACGATGGCGGGCGCCGTTGGCGTCCGCCCCTTCATGTACCAGTAGCTGGCGCCGAGGCCTGCTGCGACCCCGAGACCCAGCAGCACCAGGATCAGTGCCCTCTGCCCGCTGCGCCGTCCCGCGGCAAGCGCAACCGAGCCGGAACGCCCCGCGCCCGCGCCGGGATTGCTGCCTTTACGTCGTCCGCTCATTCACTCCGCCTCTTTGTATACAAGAATCATGCTGATTCAGCGCAAATCATGATCTCAGATGGCTACGGTTATCAGAAGTCAGCTTTTTCTCGTTCGGGGGCCAAGTGAATTAAGTTTTTCTTGCGCGCACTGCCACTGGCGCCCTGCTCATCGCTCGCTATCTGCCCTTGGCACCATCTTCGTCAGGGCCGCCGGATCTTCCTCACCCTCATTGAGGATGCCGTAGTCCGCCGGAAACAGCGCTGCCAGCGGTGGCGGATACTGAAAGGCGTGCAGCGGCTCCAGGTTTTCGCCAGCGTCGATCACGAACACCTCGATCAAGCGGCTGCGGCCGCCGTTCTCCTGGCCTGCCACATAGTAGTGAACGCGGTTTTGCCAGACGAAGTGCCCGCCGAAGTAAGGCTTGGAGACATCCGGCAGCCCGGCCAGATGCGTTTCGCACAGCAGCACCGCTTCGCGCAGGTAGTTCCGGCTGGACGTCTCATCGGAGGCGGACAGCCTGGCCATCATGCCCCGCCTGTCCTTGATCTTCTTGATTGCCATAGCGTAGCGAGCAGGTTGGGCGCGTGGGCGCCAGGACAGCCTACCGGCACATCGAGCGGACCTCGCTACTCAGTGCCATGCGCTCCCCACCTGGATATAGAAGGCGTTCTGGCCCTTGCTGTGGGCCACATCGAGACCGATCGACACCCCCAGCTTGCGCGCAATCATGTAGCGAAAGCCCGCGCCTACGCTGTAGATGGTCGATGCATCGGAAAAATCATGCCAGCGCCCATATGCCTTGCCCAGGCCGGTGAAGCCCAGCAGCGACCAGCGCGGCGTCACGTCCCAGCGCAGCTCCATTTCTGCCGCCAGCGCATTGCGGTCCTGGCAGCGCCCCTTCTGTACCCCGCGCAGGTCCACGAACGGCTGCGCGTAGAACGGCACGTCGCCGGTGGAAAAGCGCGTATCGGCGCGCAGCCCCAGGATCACGGTGCGCGCCAGCGGCAGCCAGGTGAAGCCGCGCGCGTTATACATATTGAATGACTGCGTGCTGCCGAAGCCGCCGCGCGCGAACTGCGCCTCCAGCTCGGCATAGCTGCCGCGGCTGGGATAGAAGATGTTGTCGCGCGAGTCGTAGTCGACCACCAACCCGGCCTTGCCGATGCGCTGGGTCTTGTCGAAGCTGCCGAGTTCACCCGCATCGCCAACCTTGAAGGTCGCGGTCGAATCGAAATACACGTAGCGCGGCCCCACGTACCAACGCGTATCGGCAACCCGCACGAGCAGTTGCTGCACCAATGCCACGCCTCTGAGTTCGTAGGCACGGGGCTGGTTCAGCAAGCCGAAGTAGTCCAGGTTTGCATTGACCTTGGCGATGCCCCCAAGATAACGGTAGCGGTCGCCGTCCCACGTGTGGAAGTGCGCCACGCCTGCGCCACCAGGTGCCGTTTTCCGTATACGCACCGCCGATGGCTGTAATGTTCGGCGGTGCGGGCCCCTTTCCACTGGCCTTGGCGCTGGCCGCCGCATCCGCCATGGATTCCGAGAAGAACATCAGCCCCAGCCCGCCGCCGTAGCCAACGGCTGGTTCCGTGATAACGACCGGCACCGGCAGCGCGCCCTTGTGATTGAGCAGGAAGTCGCTCATGTCCAGCTTGCCGTCCTCAGGATCGAAGAACGACAGCGGTTTCTTTTCAGCCGGCACTTCAGCCTGGCCGAAGGCGGCGTCGCACCAGAGCAAGGCCAGTGCGCTTAGCAGCGATGCAATGCGCTGGCTTGCCTGGGAGCGGGTCATCGGCAAGTTATGAAAGGTCCCTGCTTATGGCTACAGCGGGAACTGGATATTCAAGCCCATGAACACCTGGAATTTGGGCACCCCGACTCCCTCGTGCCCCACCGTCCATTGCGGCTCGGCAAACAGGTTGTAGATTTCCTTGCCGATTTTCCAGATCTTGCCCGCGCCGATACCGAGGGGGATGTAGTAATTCCCACGCTTGAGGTCGAAATTCCAGGTTGCGGTGCTGCGCAGGTACCTGCCTTGCGGCAGGTTATAGATCACGAACGGCTGCGCGGTCAGGTTGTCCTGGGTGGGCCGGTCGCTTTCCCCGGCAAATGAATGCTGCCAGGTCACGAGCCCGCCGATCATGCCCCATTTCTGCGGGGAAATACCCACGCCGGCCAGGCCGGCCTGCCACTTCCCGGTGCCGGTCTGGTCGCGCGATGCCGTGGGAATGGTGAGTTGGGGGCCAATGCCCCATTCCATGCCCAGGCCCTTGAGCAACACCAGGTTGAACAGGTTCAGGTCGCCCAGTCCGGTCTTGCTGCCATCCGGCGCGACATTCGGCGTGGTGACGACGGGCATCGTGAACCGGACGATCTGCGGCAACCCGAACAGCTTGTGCGGAATGGTGCCGCGCAGCAGGACGCTGTTTCCGTCCTCGTCGCCGAGTCCGTAATAGCGTCCCACGTACTGGTCCTGCAGATTCAGGGTAATGGTCGGGCTCAGCGGATTATTTGACGCATTCATGTCATCCGTCGAGGGCCCTGCCGCACAGGCAAGCGCCGGCAATGTTGCTGCCACGCTGCCCGCAGCAAGCCTTAATCCCTGCATGACTGAATTCATTTGGAATCGTTGCCCTGAATGAAATTGGTAACGCCCGCCGATTGAATATGGCGCTTCCATCATCGCAGACCGCCTCAAGGCCTGTGAAGTAAATATTTGCGATGCCGTGATGAAGATTTTCGTCGGCTTGCGCGCTGGCAGTGACAGGGGTCTTTGCTGGTAGTATGCAATGTCACGAAAATATGAGGGTGGGGCATTGCCTTACTGTGTAATTTCACTATAGCTGGCGCGGGCAGGCATGCGCCAGAGGCCGGCATTCCGGCAAGCGCCTGGCCGGCCTTGCATTCCTTGTTCCTTGAATATGTCAACGACCATCGCAAACCGGCTGGCCATTGCTGCTTCCTTCCTCTTTGCCTGTGCAGGTGCGAACGCGACTGAAGGCGCCCTGGGGCGACCCGTGACCGGCACCAGCGTGCTCCCCAATGTAGGGATCGTGTCGCCGGAACCCGCGCTCATCGTGAACGTCGGCGAGATCTACCTGGATGGCTCGATCGGCGGCAGCCGAAACGTGCCCATCGCAGGCAAGACGGCGCTGGGCGTGGACGGCAAGGTCGCGTTCACCCTGGCAACGGTGATGAAGGTATGGGACACCGATACCGGCCCCTGGAACTTTGCCTCCAGCTTCACGCTGCCCTATGTCTGGACCAAGGTCACGGCCAACATCAGCGCCGGCGGCCGGGGCGCCAGCACCCAGGACACCGCATCGAACCTGTTCGACATCACCTTCGCGCCGATCATCGCGGGCTACCATTTCTCAAAGACCGAGCATGTGGCTCTGAGCCTGAATGTGTGGGCGCCGACCGGCAAGTACGATCCCAACGCACTGGCCAACCCCAGCCTGAACAACTGGACGTTTATTCCGCAAGTGGCCTACACCAAGCTGTTCCCCGAACACGGGCTCGAGTTCGATGCCGTCGCCGGGGTCCAGTTCTACACCCGCAACAACGCCACCGACTACCAGAACGCACCGCTGTTCACGCTCGACACCATGCTGCTCAAGCGCTTTGCCAACGGCGCGGGCCTCGGGTTGATCGCGGGCACGACGCAGCAGCTCGGCGACGACAGCGGCCCGCTGGCCGACCGCCTGAACGGCTTCCGCGGCCATGACTGGGCGGTGGGCCCGATCGTCACCTACGACACCAAGATCGGCGCGAAGAGCCTGCTGTCGCTGGGCTTGCGCTGGGTGCCGACCGTTGCCGGCAAGAACCGCCTGAAGAGCACGAACACGTTCATGGGGACAGCGACTGTCGTGTTCTGATGGCCGCGCGCGCGGTGAGCCCGCTCACCACGTGTACTTCACCCCTGCCCTCAGCGCGCACTGGTAAAAGGATTGCTGGCCCCAGGAACCCGACACATTGGTCCAGCCGGTCCAGCGCTTGCCGAGATCGGCGTTCAGCCCCAGCTTCAGTTCGAAGCGGTTATGCGGATACAGCCCGCCGATCGGCAACTGGTTGAACGAGATATTGGTGTCGGTATCGGAATACCACCAGTTCACCGTCGCATACGGCTGCAGCTTGCGGCCGTCCTCGCGCACGAAGGTCCGATGCGTGCGTACGCCCAGCCGCGCGATGATCCCGCTGGAATCCGCCCCGCTGACGCGCGTGCCGTTGGGCTCGGCAATGTCGTCCTCGCTGTAGTTGACATAGATGAGCTGCGCCTGCGGCTCAATCACCCAGTCGCGCGGCAGTGGGATGGCATAGCCGACTTCCCCCGACAGCCCTAGTCCCTGCGCGTGGTATCGCACCGTCGGCAACTGGTCGCCTTCAACGCGCTTGGTGAACCAGCCATACTGGAACCAGGCATCGACATAGGCGCCCAGCTTGTTCTCGTCGTTCTGGTACCAGGTGCCGTAGACACCCGCAGCCCACCCTTCCACTTTGCCCCTGGCCCGCGCGGGGTTGCCGGCGGCATCCGCGTCGGTGCTGGCGTTGCCATAGCTGCCCATTACGCCGACATGCAGGCGGTCGGTCTCGCTGGCGACACGCCACCTGGCCAGCTCGGCGCCGCCGTGCAGCAGGAAGCTGTCGGTGCGGGTGCGGAAGTTGCCGTCCTTGCTGCGGCTGCCCTCCCACTTGCCCACTGCGCGCAGCCAGCCGCTGCGCGGCTTGTCCTGCACTGGCGTTGCCGCCCCCGGTGGCATTGATATCGAACCCGTCGCGCTCGTTGCCGCCAACCAGGTTGTTGAGGTTCAGCGTCGTGCCCGCATTGACGGTGATAGCCGACCCGCCGGCCGTGCTGTTGGTGACGGCAACGCCGTCCATGCCGGCCCCTTGCATCGTGATGGCGCTGGTGCCGCCATTGAACGTCACGCTGGCATCGCCCGGGTTGGTGATGACTTGTGACGCGACGCCACTGGCAGCCGTGGCGGTGGTATTCGTGATGGTGGTCCCGGTCAGGGTCACCGAGGCATTCGCCCCCCTCGCGAGCGCGCGCAGGCTCGCGCCTGTACTCGTATTGAAGGTGGTGCCTGACACGGTCTCCATCTCGGCGTTGCCCGATGCAGGCGTACAGGACAGTGCCGTATAAGTGCCGCTGGCAATCGTGCCGCAGGCGGTCTGTGCGCGGACTTCGAGCGTTGCCAGGGCCATGGTTCCGGCCGGCGCAAGCCAGTAAGCGATCAGCGCGGCAATCGGCCGCAGGGCGTGGTTGCGTCGCCGCTTGATGATGGCACCGTGCTGCATGCCTGGTCCCGGAACTCGCACAGTGATCTCCTTTGTAGGATTTTTGTTGCATTCTCGGGAACCGGCAATCTGCGCACCAGTGAAACATTTGGTAGGCTGTATTAAGCCTGCTGCGTCACCCGAACGGGGTAGCAGCGTCAACTTGAGGGATCCACGCGCCAACGTCCGCGTTGATCAGGCTCAAGCCCCGATCCATTACAAGCCTGCACACTGGCGCCCATGACCACACTGCCCTCTTCTCCGCCCGTCGCCGCTGACGCGGGCCAACCCAAGCCCCCGCCCCCCTCCGTGGCTGCACGCCGCCCGGCTCTTGTGCCGCGGGGCCGTTTCGCGTGGCTGACTGGTATCCTGAGCTGGACGCTTCTGATTGCCAGCACGCTGTTCTGGTGCGCGCTGCTGTTTCCGCTCGCGCTGCTCAAGCTGGTGCTGCCGTTTGCCCCCGCCAGGCGGCGCATCGATCCGATGCTCAACGGCATCGCCACCGCCTGGATCTCCGGCAACACCGGCTGGTTCGCGTGGATCCAGCGTGAGCCGTGGGACGTCCAGGGCAATGAGGGACTGCGCTATGCCGACTGGTACCTGGTCAACTGCAACCACCAGTCGTGGGCCGATATCTTCGTGCTGCAGCGCTCGCTGAACCGGCGTATCCCGCTGCTGAAGTTTTTCCTGAAGCAGCAGCTGATCTATGTGCCGGTTATCGGGCTGGCGTGGTGGGCGCTGGACTTTCCGTTCATGAAGCGACACGGCAAGGCGCAGCTGCGGCGCAATCCGGCGTTGCGGCGCCAGGACCAGGAAACGGCCAAGCGCGCCTGCGCGAAGTTTTCGCTGGTGCCGACCAGCGTGATGGTGTTTGCCGAAGGTACCCGCTTCACCGAGGCCAAGCGCGCGGCCCAGGACTCACCGTACCGCCATCTGCTCAAGCCCAAGGCCGGCGGGCTGGCGGTGGCACTGAATGCGATGGGCAACAAGTTCCGCTCCCTGCTCGACGTCACCATCGTGTACCCGGAAGGCGCGCCAGGCTTCTGGGACCTGGCCTGCGGACGCGCCGGCCCGGTGCTGGTGCGCATGCGGCAGTTGCCGGTGCCGCCGGCCTTCTGCGAGGCCGACTACGGCAGCGACAAGGCCTTCCGCACGGAATTCCACAACTGGCTGGCACGCCAGTGGGAAGCCAAGGACGCCGAGATCGATGCGCTGACGCCGCCGCGCGAAGGCTGAAGCCCTGCTACCCGGGCAGCCGCTCGACTGCCCGCTTCCCCTGTCCCACCGCCGCGGTCAGCGAAGGGCTGCCGGCATTGTCGCTGTTGGCGATGCTGATATTGCCGACGCCGGCCAGCCCGGGCCACACCGCGTCGGGCGCCACGTTCTCAGCGGCCAGGCTGTCGGGCATATAGCTGTAGCCATGCGCCCAGCGGTTGACGGTGATGCCGCGGATCACGTCCTTCGAAGCAAAGCCCTTGTGCCCGAGCATGCGGTCAAGCTGCGCGCGGATGTCGCGCTCCAGCGTGTCGAACGGCGTGCCCAGCAGCAAGGCGCGGCCCGCGCGGAAGCGGTCGCGCGCCTGCATGCCGCTGTCAGGCACGGTCGGCACATAGAGCATGTGCAGCACGGCCGGATCGGAGGGCTGCCTGCCCGCCGGCGGTTCCAGCCACAGGTCGGTATAGGCCATGGCCGGCGCGTGGATGCGGCGCGTGCGCAGCGCGGCGAACGCCTGCCAGTGGTCGAGCGCCACCTTGGTGTAGACCAGCGGCGCCTTGGCCTCGTTGTGCAGCACCTCTTTCTGCTTGGCCGGCAGCGACGGCAGCAGGTACGGGATCATCATGTTGTAGCCGGCCAGCACCACGTGGCGCGCCTCGACGCGATGCAGGTTGCCGCTGAACCCGTAGGTCACGCGCGTGATATTGCCGTCGGGCTCGACCGCGATCGCGGTGCTGTTCAGGCGCAGGCGCACCGGCTGCCCGTCGCGGTCCAGCCGGCTGTAGTCGAACGCGGCCGACACCACATCGGCCGGCCGGGCGATCGACGCCACGCCCGGGATCAGGCTCTGCACCAGCAGCCGTGCCAGCGAGGCATTGCCATCCGGAAACCACAGGCGCGATGCCGGCGACTTGCCAAGCCGCGCATTGCCCGCCGGCGCGGGCATGTTGGCGCCTGCAGGCAGGCCGATGGCGATGGCGTCGGCAACCGAAATCCCATCGGCATCGAGCGCATAGGCATCGTTGCTGCGGCTGCGCAGGAAGCGCTGCCCGGCCAGGCCGATGCCGGCCTTGTCACGCAGGAAGCTGGCGTAACGCATGGAGCGCAGCGCTGCCGCGCGCTCGGTGCCGGACAGCGCCGGCAGGTAATCGGTGGTGCCGGCGGCCAGCCGCGCCAGCGCGGCGCGGTCCGCCACAGGCAAAGGCGTGTTGTCCAGGAAGCGCGACAGGGCAGCCGCGTCCGGGGCACCGGCCTGCTGCCCGCTGCGAACATCGATCAGCTCGCCGAACGGATCGCCAGCCACCCACTGGTCGCGCCCGAAATGCTCGGCATCGAAGAACACGGCGCGGCCCATGCCGAGCGCGGCATAGGGATCCGCAGGCACAGTGCCAGGCGGGCGCGTGGCATCGAGCCCGATCCCCGCCAGCAGTTCGCGCACCGCGGCGTCGCTGGCAGCGCCTGCCGGCATTTCTGCACTGCCGCCATAGGTCACCAGCCGCTTGCCGCGCACCGTGAACTCGTTGCGCTTGGCATGACCGCCGAAGTCGTCGTGGTTGTCCAGGATCAGGATGCGCCGGTTGGCGCCGAAACGGCGCCGGTAGAACCACGCCGCCGCCAGGCCGCTCAGGCCGCCGCCGACCACCACCAGGTCGAAAGCCTCGCGCGCCAGCACGACCGGGTATTTCGCGCCCTCGCGCGCCAGGCTGTGCGCCAGCGTGTAGGTGCCGGCATGGTTGCCGCGCAGACCGGTCAGCGCGGGCGGATACGCCACGCCTGCCCCGCCCTGCTGCGCGTGCAGCAACTGCACCGGCGCAAGGCCGGCGGCAATGGTCAGGGCGGTTCCGTTGAGGAAGTCTCTGCGCGTAATCGTCATCGGGTGCTCATCGGGATGCGTCGCCTGCCGCGGCCGGGTGCTGCGCGGCCAGCTCTTTGCGCCGGGCCGCCACGGCGGCTTCCGGCACCGGCGCCGCGCGGTTGCCCCAGCTGCCGCGGATAAAGGTCAGCACATTGGCCAGTTCCTGGTCGTCCAGCGTCCAGCCATAGCCGGGCATGTGGTAATCCGCCGGCGCGGTGCCCACGCGCGCGGTCACGGCGCCGTCGAGCAGCAGGTTCACCAGCGAGGCCGGGTCGGGATCGGCCACGGTGGGGTTGCCGGCCAGCGGCGGGAACACGCGGGCAAAGCCCTTGCCGTCGGCGCCGTGGCAAGGCATGCAGAACACCGCGTACTGGCGCGCACCGGGCACATCGAAGCGGCCCTGCCGCAGTTGCTGCGCGGTGGCGGCATCATGCCGGAACGGCTTGTCCTCGCCGCGCGCGCCGGGCAGGGATTTCAGGTAGGCGGCCACGGCATCGAGGTCGGGCGCGCTCATGTACTGGGTGGCGGTGGAGATCACCGTGGACATCGGCCCGAACGAGGTCGCGTGCCCGTTGCGCCCGGTGCGCAGGAACTCGGCGATATCCGCGCGCGACCACGCGCCCAGGCCGGTGACCTGGTCACTGGTCAGGTTGGTGGCGGACCAGCCCTCCACGCTCGCCCCGGACAGGAAATGGCGGCTGCGCTCGTCCAGCCCCTTCTCGGCGAACAGGTTGCCGCGCGGCGTATGGCAGGCGCCACAGTGCGCCACCGCCTGCACCAGGTAGGCACCGCGGTTCCAGGCTGCGCCGCGCGCGGGGTCGGTGCGGACCGGGTCGTCATCGACGAACAGGACGTTCCACGCGGCCAGCAGGCTGCGCATGCTGAACGGCCAACGCATCTGCGGCGCGGGGTTGCGCTGCGTGACCGGCGCCACCTCGGCACGCAGGTAGGCGTACAGCGCCGCCACGTCCTCGGCACGCATGCGCGCGTACGAGGGATACGGCATCGCCGGATAGAGCCGCTTGCCATCGCGCGCCACGCCGTGCCGCAAGGCGCGGTCGAACTCGGCCAGCGTATAGGCGCCGATGCCGCTGCCGGCATCGGGCGTGATATTGGTCGAATGAACCGTGCCGACCGCCGTGCGGATCGGCAGCCCGCCGGCAAACGGCTTGCCGCCTTCGCTGGTATGGCACGCGGCGCAGTTGGCGATGCGCGCCAGGTAGCGGCCGCGTTCGATCTGTTGCGTGTCGGTGGCGGCCAGCGCCATGCCCACGGGCAGCAGCACCGCCAGCGTCAGGCAGGCCAGCTTGCGCAGCGCACGGGCTGTGGCGATACCAGGTCCTTGGGGCAGGAAATGCATGGGAGCAGTTTCAGGTCAGGCAGCCGATACCGCCCAGTTTGCCGCAAGCACCAGGCACACCACCAGCCCGGCGGCCACGGCCACGCCAGTCAGGATCAGCGGTACCGGGCGCAAGGTGTCCAGGTCGCGCTGGTGCTCCTGCCCCTGGCGCAGGCCAAAGAAGCCCCACAGCACGGTCCGCAACAGCCTCAACGGGTTCATGGCATCTCCTTGCACAACGCCTTTGTGTACGAGTGCCGATTATGGGTCGTCCGTGCCATCCATAACAGCATCAGATAACAGGAAATTTTACGTATCAGTTTGCCTGTCCGGGAGATAATGCGCTCACCCGCCCCGCCCCCGCCCGCCATGAAACGCTACGAAGCCCTTGCCGAGACCCTGGCTGCCGATATCCGCAACGGCAGCCTGCCGCCGGGCACGCGCCTGCCGTCGATCCGCAAGACCGTGGCCCAGTATGGCGTCAGCCCGTCGACCGCCTTCCAGGCCTATTACCGGCTGGAAGAGCGCGGGCTGGTGCGGGCGCGCGAGCGCTCCGGCTACTACGTGGCGGGACCTGCGCGGCGCGAGCTGCCCCAGCCGCAGGCGCGGCCGTCGCGCCAGGTGTCGACGCAGGTCGACATCTCCAAGCTGGTCTTCGCCGTGCTGGAAGGCGCGCGTGACCGCGAGCTGGTGCAGTTCGGCTCGGCCTTTCCCTCGCCCGAGCTGTTCCCGTGGGAGCGGCTGGGCAAGTCGCTGGCGCGCGCCGGCCGCGCGCTCGACCCGTGGTACTCGGTCAACGACCTGCCGCCGGGCAATACCGCGCTGCGCCGCCAGATCGCGCTGCGCTACCTGGGCGCGGGCGCGCCGCAGCCGGCCGAGGACCTGATCGTCACCAACGGCGCGCTCGAGGCGCTCAACCTGTGCCTGATGGCGGTGACGCAGCCGGGCGACGTGGTGGCAATCGAATCGCCCGGCTTCTATGCCTCGCTGCAGGCACTGGAGCGGCTGCGGCTCAAGGCCGTTGAGATCCCGGTCGACCCCGCCGAAGGCATCGACCTGGGCGCGCTCGACACCGCACTGTCACGGCACCCGGTCAAGGCGTGCTGGTTCATGACGCAGTTCCAGAATCCGCTCGGCGCCAGCATGTCGGAAGACAAGAAGAAGGCGCTGGTGGCCTTGCTGGCGCGCCACCAGGTGCCGCTGATCGAGGACGATGTCTATGGCGAGCTCTACTTCGGCAACCGCTGCCCGCTGCCGGCCAAGGCCTTCGATACGCAGGGGCTGGTGATGCACTGCAGTTCGTTCTCGAAGACGCTGGCGCCGGGCTTCCGCATCGGCTGGGTGGCGCCGGGCCGCTTTGGCGAAGCCATCCAGCGGCTCAAGCTGATGACCACGCTGTCTGCCGGTGTGCCCACGCAGGTGGCGCTGGCCGAATACCTGCAGCACGGCGGCTACGACAAGCACCTGCGCAAGCTGCGCCATGTGCTGGAGATGCAGCAGGGGCGCATGATCGATGCCATCGGCCAGCACTTTCCGGAAGATGTGCGCGTGTCCCGGCCGGAGGGCGGGTATTTCCTGTGGGTCGAGTTTGCGCCCGGCTTCGATGCATTGGCATTGCACCATGCCGCACTGGAGGCAGGCATCGGGCTGGCGCCGGGTCCGATCTTCTCGGCGCGGCAGGGTTACCGCAACTGCATCCGGCTCAACTACGGGCACCTGTGGAGCGATGAGGCCGAGGCCGCGGTAGCCACCCTCGGCCGGCTCATCGCGCAGCAGCAAGGCAGCTAGCGCGCATCGCGATGGCGGCGCAGCGCCCACTCCAGGGTCTCGAACGCTGCCTGTACCACCAGTGCCAGCACGGCCGCCGGGATTGCGCCGGCCAGCAGCAGCGCTGTGTCGTTGAGCGCCAGCCCGGTGGCAATGCGCTCGCCGAAACCACCGGCGCCGACAAAGGCCGCGATTGTGGCCGTGCCGACGCTGATGATGGCCGCGGTCTTGACCCCGGCCAGCAGCACCGGCAAGGCCAGCGGCAGTTCTACATAGCGCAGCACCTGTCCGCCGCGCAGCCCGAGCGCCCGCCCCGCATCGCGCATGCCCTGCGGCACCTGCTCCAGCCCGGTCGCGGTATTGCGCACGATCGGCAGCAAGGCATAGAGAAACAGCGCCACCATGGCCGGCCAGACGCCGATGCGGCCCAGCAGCGGGATCAGCATCGCCAGCAATGCCAGCGACGGCACCGTCTGCAGCACGTTGACCACGCCCAGCACAGCCTGTCCGGTGCGCCGCCGCCGCGCCGCCAGCATCCCCAGCGGCACGCCGACCAGCGTTGCCGCGCGGTTCGGCACCGTCATGCGTTGCCTTTTGCCCCGCAGTGCCGGCGAGGAACGCGCGCGCGATTGCATCGAATGACTGGCCATCGATCTCCGCCGCCGCATTCATGGCGATCATGTCGTCGGCGCTAACGCGCCCGGCCAGCCGCTCCAATGCCTGCCAGGCCTGCGGGAAGCGCTGCGGTACGTCAAGGCGGTAGACCACTACTGCGTCGTAGCGCGGGAAGTAGTGCCGGTCGTCTTCCAGCACGCGCAGCTTGTACTTGCGGATCTTGGCGTCGGTGGAATAGATGTCGATGGCATCGACCTGCCCCGCGGCCAAGGCCTCGTAGGCGACGCCATGGTCCAGCCCGACCGGGCGTTGCGGCAGTCCATAGCGGCTGGCCAGCCCCGGCCAGCCGTCGGCGCGCCCCAGGAACTCGTGGGACAGGCCGAGCCTGAACTGCGGCTGCGCGGCGAGGTCGCTCAGCCGGCGCAGCGCGCCGGCGCGGGCATCGGACACGGCCAGCGCGTAGGTGTTCTCGAAACCAAGCGGAATTGCCGCGCCCAGCCCCATCGGCGCCAGTGCCCGCTGGATGGCATCGAGGCCGGCCCCCGGGGGCAGTTTGAGGATTTCGGCGGCGAGCGTGCCGGTGTAGTCGGGATAGAGGTCGATGCCGCCGGCCTTCAGCGCCTCGAAGACGATCGCGGTATTGCCCAGCCCTGGCTGGTGCTGCGCGGCGCCGGGCGGCCCCGCGGCCTGGGTCAGCAGTTCGCCAAGGATGTACGACTCGGTGAAGCGCTTGGAGCCGATACGCAGCGGATCTGCCGCGCGCGCCGGCATCGCGCCCGCGAGTGCGGCAGCCAGCACCCAGGCCACTGCCCGCCACAACGCGCGCCCTGTTCTCCCGATCTCCCGACTGCCGCGGATCCAAGCCAAAACGTCTGTCCCGATATGGGGCCGGTGTGCGCCCGGCATCGCTACATCATAGCTGCCGCATGTCCTTATCCCGAAATAGTATTTGCTATTTGCATGATGAAGGCATCAGAATCCGGATTACACATACATTAATCCCGAGACCCAGCCCGCCATGGAAATCCGGCAACTGGAAGCCTTCGCCGCAGTCGTCACGACCGGCAGCGTCACCGCCGCCGGGCGCCTGCTCGGCCGCTCGCAGCCGGCCATCACGCGGCTGATCCAGGAGCTGGAGGCCGAGCTGGGCTTTGCCCTGTTCACCCGCAGCGGCCCGCGCGTCAGCCCGACCGAGCAAGGCTTCCTGCTCTATGACGAAGTCGAGCAGACGCTGGCCGGCATGCAGCAGATCCGCACCCGCGCCGCGGCGCTGGCGCGCGGCGATGGCCGGCCCCTGCGCATTGCCGCGACCCCGGCGCTGGCGGCCGGCCTGCTGCCGCCGGCGCTGGCGCTGGCCTTTGAGCGCGGGCTGTGCGCGCCGGAACGCGTCGCGGTGCAGAGTGTGTCGCCCGAACAGGTGGTGCACGCGGTGCTGACCGGCGCCGCCGACATCGGTCTGAACAGCCTGCCGCTGGAACATCGCGGCGTGACCGTGCACTGGATCGGCCAGTCCGCGTGCGTCGCAGCCGTGCGTGCCGACGACGCACTGGCCGCACAGCCTGCGATCGCGCTGCAGGACTGCCGCGGGCGCCGCATCGTGACCATGCAGAACCCGTACCGGCTGCGCCGCCGCGTCGACCGGGCCCTGGCTGGCGCCGGCGTGCCCGAAGCGGGCGTGATCGACACCAACACCTCGATCAGCGCGCTGACCCTGGTGCGCGCCGGGCTGGGCATCGCCGTGCTGGAGCCGGTGACCGCCCGCGGCCTGCCGCTGGCCGATATCGCCGTGCGGCCCATCGATGCCGATATCCCTTTCTACTTCGGCGTGATCACGCCACAGGCCCGCCCGGCCAGCACGGCGGTGCTGGGGCTGGTGCAGGCCGTGGCCGACGCCGCCGCCGCGCTGTTGCCCGACCTTGTGCGGCGCGATCCCGCCGAACACGGCGCGCTGCTGCAATCGCTCTATGGCGATGCCAGCGACGACGCTGACACGCTCACGCAAGATGCCGGACTTCCAAGCCATGACTGACCTATCCGCCCCCGCCCTTACCCCCGCCGCCGGCCTGGCCGCGCTTGAAGCGCGCCTGCGCCAGGACCTGTCCTGGCTGGACCTGCCCGCCAAGGCCTGGACCATGCCGCGCAGCCACGATGGCCAGGACGTGCTCGACGTCGCCGTCATCGGCGGCGGCATGGCGGGACTCGCAGCCTGCGCCACGCTGACGCACCTGGGCATCCGCGTGCGCGCCTTTGACCGCGCCCCGGCGGGCTTCGAAGGCCCGTGGGCCACCACCGCGCGCATGGAGACGCTGCGCTCGCCCAAGCAGCTGACCGGCCCCGCGCTGGGCCTGCCGGCCCTGACCTTCCGCGCCTGGTTCGAGGCGCAGTTCGGCGAGGCCGCCTGGCAAACGCTGGACAAGATCCCGCGCCTGCAATGGATGGACTACCTGCGCTGGTACCGCCAGGTGCTGGCGCTGGATATCCGCAACCAGCACCAGGTCGACGCCATCGTGCCGCGCGCGGACGGCCTGGTGGCGCTGTCGATGCAGACCCCGGACGGCCCGCACACCGTGCTGGCGCGCCGCGTGGTGCTGGCCACCGGCCGTGACGGCCTGGGCGGTGCCTACGTGCCGCCGGTCGCGGACACGCTGCCGCGCCACCTGTGGGCGCACTCGTCGGACGAGATGGACTACGCCAAGCTGCGCGGCAAGCGCGTGGGCGTGGTCGGCGCAGGCGCCTCGGGCATGGACAGCGCCGCGACCGCGCTGGAGGCGGGCGCCGCCAGCGTCGAAATGCTGATCCGCCGCCCGGACATTCCGCGCGTCAACAAGAGCAAGGGCGCCGGCAACCCTGGCCTGACCTTCGGCCACTACGGGCTGCCCGATGCCTGGAAATGGCGGCTGCGCCATTACATCAACACCCAGCAGGTGCCGCCGCCGCGCGGCAGCACGCTGCGCGTGTCGCGCCATGCCAATGCCTACTTCAACCTGGGCGCAGCGCTGGAAGCGATCGAGGCGCAAGGCGATGTCCTGCACGTGCAGACACCGCAGGGCACGTTCGAGCTGGACTTCCTGATCTTCTCGACGGGCTTCCGCATCGCGCTGGAAACACGGCCGGAGTTCGCCGCCTTCGCCCCGCATATCCGCTTCTGGCGCGACCGCCATGCGCCGCCCGCGGGCCAGGAAGACCGCGAGCTGTCCGACTCTCCCGATCTCGGCGCAGCCTTCGAATTCCAGGAGAAAACGCCCGGCGCCTGCCCCGGCGTCACGCGCATCCACTGCTTCTGCTATCCGGCGGCGCTGTCGCACGGCACCGTGTCCGGCGACATCCCGGCGATCAGCGACGGCGCACGCCGGCTCGGCCAGGGCATTGCCGCGCTGCTGTACCGGGAAGACGTTGAGCTGCACTACGCCGCGCTGCAGGCCTATGCCGAACCCGAAGTCTTCGGCGACGAATGGGTGCCGGCCCCGCCGCCGGCGCTGCGCGCAGCCAAGGCCTGAATCCCACCCCGACCTGAACCTGGAGAGTCCGATGACCCAGCCCCCGACTTCCACGGTCGACCTGATCGACCAGCTCACCGGCCTCGCGCCGGGTAGCGCGACACACGCGCTGCGCCACCAGCGCAACAAGGTCGTGGCCGCCACGCAAGGCAGCTACGACGCCCTGTTCGACCCCGCCCTGCCTGGCCTGTCGCTGGCAGAGCGCCTGCTGGTTGCGTTGTACGCGGCACGCCTGACGCCGTCGACGGCGCTGGCGGCACACTATCGCGCGCGCCTTGAGCAGGCCGGCGCAGATGTCAGCCAGGTCCGCGCCGCGGCCGAAGGCCAGCCGGAGGATATTGCCGACACGCGCCTGCACGCCATGCTGGAGTTCACCCGCAAGCTGATCGAAAAGCCCGTTGAGGGCGACAAGGCCGCGCTGCAGGCCCTGCCCGCCGCCGGCCTGAGCACCCCGGCAGTGGTCACGCTGGCGCAACTGATCGCCTTCCTGTCGTACCAGGTCCGGCTGGTGGCCGGCTTGGATGCGCTGAAAGCACTGAACGACAACGCCGCAGGAGCCCAGGCATGAGCGAGATCATCAAATCCCACGGCTTCACCAATGAAGTCCTCGACTGGAAGGCCTGGCTGGACGTGGTCGAACTCGACCAGGCCACGCCCGAGCAGGTCGCCGTACTCGAAGAGAGCCACCCCAAGGCCAAGGTCCAGGATTACTACCGCTTCCTGGTGCACCAGCCCGAAATCCTGCGCCAGCGCTCCACCGCCTTCAACGCCATCATGTACGCCCCCGGCGGCATGCCGCGTGCCGAACGCGAGCTCTCCACCACGGTGGTATCGCGCATCAATGGCTGCGTCTACTGCGCATCGGTGCATGCGCAGCGCTTCGAACAACTGGCCAAGCGCAACGACGTGATCCGCCAGGTGTTCGACGATCCCCATACCGCCGGCACGACTGCGCGCGAACAGGCAATCGCGAAGTTCTCGATCGAACTGACCGAGCGGCCCGCCGAAGTCACTGCCGAGCAGCTCAAGCCGTTGCGGGAAGCGGGCGTCACGGATGCGGAAATCCTGGACCTGATCCACTCGATCGCCATCTTTGCCTGGGCGAACCGGCTGATGCTGAACCTGGGCGAGCCGGTGTTTCCGGAGCAATCCGGGGAGTAAGCCGTCAGGCGCCAGCCGCAATGCGCGCGGGCGCTCAGCCCGCGCTGTGATGCACCGCCAGCCAGACACTGGGCTGGCTGGCATCGGTCCACGCCACCCGGTGGCGGCAGTGGGCCGGAAGATGCAGCCAATCCCCCGGCTTCATGGGATACAAGCCGGACTGGCCTTCGATCTCGATGGCGGCGCTGCCGCTGACCAGCAGCACCCATTCCGCCTCTGCGCTGTCGTACCAGAAGCCCTCAGGACTGGCCTGCCCGTTGGAGACGATGCGCTCGATCCGCAGCCCGGGCCGTTCCAGCAGCGGCTGGAAAAGTTCCTGCGCCGCGCCGGCCGGGACGTCCGCCAGCAGGTTTCCGTGTTCAGGCTGCATGCTGCCTCCTGGAAGGGAAGTCGTGGTTGCCGACCCCGGTCAGTTACCCGGCCCCGGCGCCAGTACGTCGCGCGCGCCGTTGCGGCCCATCGGCGACACCAATCCGGCCACCTCCATCTGCTCGATCAGGCGTGCCGCGCGGTTGTAGCCGATGCGCAGCTGGCGCTGCACGGCGGAGATCGAGGCGCGGCGGCTGGTCAGCACAAAGCTGGCGGCTTCGTCGTAGAGCGGGTCGGCCTCGCCGTCGCCGCCGCTGTCGCCGAACAGGTCGGTGCTGCCGGCCTCGGCCGGGTCGCCGGCAAGGATGGTTTCATCGTAGTCCGGCTCGCCGAACTGCTTCCAGTGTTCCACCACGCGGTGCACTTCGTCGTCGGCAACAAAAGCGCCATGCACGCGCTGCGGATAGCCGGTGCCAGGCGGCAGGAACAGCATGTCGCCCTGGCCGAGCAGGCTCTCGGCGCCCATCTGGTCAAGGATGGTGCGCGAATCGATCTTGGACGAGACCTGGAACGCCACGCGCGTCGGGATATTGGCCTTGATCAGGCCGGTGATCACGTCCACCGAGGGGCGCTGCGTGGCCAGGATCAGGTGGATGCCGGCGGCGCGCGCCTTCTGCGCCAGGCGCGCGATCAGTTCCTCGATCTTCTTGCCGGCGACCATCATCAGGTCGGCCAGTTCGTCGATCACCACCACGATCATCGGCAGGCGCGACAGCGGCTCGGGCGCGTCCGGCGTCAGCGAGAACGGGTTCGGCACTTTGCGCTCGGCGGCCTCCGCGGCGCGGATCTTCTGGTTGTAGCCGGCCAGGTTGCGCACGCCCAGAGCCGACATCAGCTTGTAGCGCTTTTCCATCTCGCCGACGCACCAGTTGAGCGCGTGCGCGGCCTGCTTCATGTCGGTGACCACCGGCGCCAGCAGGTGGGGGATGCCCTCATAGACCGACAGTTCCAGCATCTTGGGGTCGATCATGATCAGGCGCACGTCTTCGGGCGTGGCCTTGTACAGCATCGACAGGATCATGGCGTTGACCGCCACCGACTTGCCCGAGCCGGTGGTGCCGGCCACCAGCAGGTGCGGTGCGCGGGCCAGGTCGGTCACCACCGGATTGCCGGTGATGTCCTTGCCCATGGCCAGCACCAGCCGCGAATGGTGCGCCTGGAACGAGGCCGCGTTGACGATCTCCGACAGCCGGATCATCTGCCGGCGCGCATTGGGCAGCTCCAGCCCCATGCAGGTCTTGCCGGGAATGGTCTCGACCACGCGGATCGAGGTCACGCCCAGCGCGCGCGCCAGGTCCTTCATCAGCCCGACCACCTGGGCGCCGCGCACGCCCATGGCGGGCTCGACCTCGAAGCGGGTGATCACCGGGCCGGCGCCGGCGCCGACCACGGCGACTGGCACCTTGAACTCGGCCAGCCGCTGGGCGATCAGCTCGCCGGTTTCGCGCAGGCGTTCTTCCGATACCTGTTCGGCGCTGTCCACCCCGGTCTCCAGCAGGTCGGCCGGTGGCAGGCGGTAGTCAACGATGGGGCGCGGCGGCGGCGGCGCGACCGGCACCGGCACGGGCGCAGGCTGGGCGGTAGCCAGCGGCACGGTGCGGCCGACCACGGCGGGCAGCACGATGCGCGGCTTGGCGGCCGGGACCGGCGCCTGGTTCAGTGCAGGCGCCTCAGCGGGCTCAGGGACTTCCGGGGCCTCGGTCGCTTCAGGCAGTGCTGCTGCCTCGGCAGGCTCGGCCGCATCGGGTTCCGCCTCCTCGGCGATCAGGCCGTTGCCGTCCATCAATCCGTCCGGTTCGCTGTCCTCCGCGGGTGCCGGGGTGCTGGCATCGAGAGCGCTGCCCTCTTCCATCGCGGAGCTTGCCACGGCCTGGGCTACTGCCTCGGCGCCGGTGATATCCAGTGCGGGCCCGGCTGCTGCCAGCGCTTCGGGTTCCCCAATGACAACGGCGTGATCTCCGCTCCTCGCTTCGGCTTCGGCTTCGGCTTCGGCTTCGGCTTCGGCTTCGGCTTCGGCTTCGGCTTCGGCTTCGGCTTCGGCTTCGGCTGGCAGGGTGACGGTAGCCAGTGCTTGCGGTTCTGCGTCGCCGGCAATGTCCGGCGCCGAATCCGGCACAGCCGCGTCCAGTTGTTGCGGTTGCGGCGCAGCCGCTTGCGGCACTACCGGCTTGCCGGCCAGCGCCTGCAACTCGGCCAGCAGGTCAAGGGCTTCCTGCCGGATCGCGGCAAGCGTGGCTTCGTCGGCTTCGGCCGGCACGGCTTCCGGCGCAATATCGCCAACGATATCGGTGTCTGCGGACACTGGTTCCATGGCAGGCGCTTCGGGCACTGCCACTACCTCAGGTTCCGGGCTGGTAACCGGCTGCGCGGGAGCGGCCACGGCTTGCGTGGCGCCAGTGGGCGCCGGCGCAGCGGCGGCGGCTTCGGCTTCGGCTTCGGCCGGCGCGGATACGGCGGCAGCTACGGTGACTGAAGCAGCGGCCGCGGCGATGCTCTTGCCGGAAGCCTCGGGCAGCGTCGTAATCGCCGAACGCACCAGCGGCTGCGGCTGGCGGAACGGGCTGCTGACGACCGTGCCGCGCAGGGACTGCGCCGGCCGCGGCGCCGGAGCCGGTGAAGGGGCTGCCGTCGGGGCCGGCCTGCGCGCCGCCGGCTGGGCCGGACGCGGCGCCGGTGCCGCCGCCACGGGTGCGGGCGGCGCGGCGCGCGCCGGCTTGACCGCGCCCGGCGACTCGGCGTGGTGCAGCCAGATCTCGCCCGGCTGCGGCGGGGATTCACGCGTGCGGCGCGGCGGTTGCCAGGCGGGCTGGCGGCGCGCCGAGACTGCCTCAAAGCTGCGATGGCGCGTGGCGGGCGCGGTCCAGCCGGGGGTGCCTGCCGCCGGCGCATCGCGGCGCTCTGCGTCGCGCATCGGCTGGGTGGCAGCAAAGGAAACCGGCGGCTCTTCCGGCGCCGCGTCAGGCGCGGCGGCGCGGCGCGGCTTGCGCGAGAACAGGCTGCGCCAGGTTTCACCGAACACCATCGGCGCGGCCAGCGCCAGCACGCCCAGCATCAACAGCAAGGCACCGGTCCAGCCGAACAGGTTGCCCATCATGCCGGCCAGCGCGCGGCCGGCCGAACCGCCAGCGCTCGATTCCGGATCGGTGCCGCTGGTCAGCGCTTCGAGGCAGGCGCTCGCGCACAGCACGGCGAGCGTGCCGAGCCAGACGCGCAATGAGCCGGGCCCTGCCAGCCGGCGCTCGCCGGCGAGCCAGCGCGTCACCAGCCGCCAGACCAGCGGCACTATCCAGAAAGTCGAAAATCCGAACCAGCCAAAACCCATTATCGACATGCCATGTTCAAAACTACGGGCAGCGATTGTAGCGGTTATGGCAGGCGGCGATTGAATCGGAAAGCGCAAATATTCGTAACGCAGCGCGTTTCCGGGGCGATTGCGCAACGATCCCCTGTGCGATTCCGCATGCCAGCGGCGCCAGACTTTGCGCCATCCGGTGGTTGGCGCAGCGGCGCCGCGCTACCATGCGGCAACCCCCAATCGAATTGCACTCCGGCGGCCCGCCGCCTTCCCCTCCCCCATGCCGATCCGCTACGCCAGGCTGCGCATTCTTGTCGTCGAAGACCATCCGTTCCAGCGCGTCGCGGCCGAGGGGCTGCTGCGGTATCTGGGCGTGCAGACCCTGGTTTCAGCTGAAAACGGCACGCAGGCGGCCGAGATCCTTGCACGCGAACCGTTCGACATCGTGTTCTGCGACATCGAAATGCCTGGCGGCAACGGCCCCGAGCTGATTGCCGAACTGCACCGGCGCGGGCAGCATGCCTTTGCCGGGACGGCGCCGGTATGGGTCTGGGTGACGGCGCTGGCGGAGGACATCCTGGATTCAAACCGCGGCCTGGCGCACGCCGCCGGCATCCCGCGCGTGCACGCGCTGCGCAAGCCGCTGTCGCGCGATGCGGTGGAAGAGATCCTGGCCGATGCGCTGGTGCGCCAGCCTGTTAGCGAATCCACCACGCCGGCGTGGTCGCCCGACGACGCAGAACTGGTCCCCGCCACCCGCTCGGGCACGGACCTGCTGGTCATGCTGCAGCCCCAGCACGAGATTGCCAGTGGCCGGCTGGCCGGTGCCGAGGCACTGGTGCGCTGGCGCCATCCCGAACACGGTCTGGTGCAGCCCGACCTCTTTATCCCACGGCTCGAAGCGCTCGACGCGGCCGACCCGGTGTTCTTCTTCGTGGCCCGCCAGTGCCTGGCAGCGCAGCAGCGGCTGCGCGCGGCGGGCATCCACATCACGCTGGGCATCAATGCCTCGGCGCAAACCCTGTGCCGGCCCGGTGTGCTGGAGACGTTCAATGCCCTGGTGACCGCCAGCGGCGTGCCGCGGCACGCGCTGACGGTGGAATTGACCGAGGGCTATCCGGTGCCCGATACGCTGGCGCTGTCGGTCGCGCTGAACCGCTTGCGGCTGCTCGGCTACGGCGTGGCGATCGACGATTTCGGCGTTGGCATCGCCACGCTCAGGCTGCTGGCGGACCTGCCTTTCACGCAGTTGAAGCTCGACCGCTCGTTCGTTGTCGAGGTCGACGGGCATGGCCAGCGTGCCGCGATCTGCCGCAACATGATCAACCTGGCGCGCGAGCTGGGCCTGGAGTGCGTGGCCGAAGGCGTCGAGACCGACGCCCAGCGCGCAGCGCTGCTGGCGCTGCGCTGCCCGCTGGGCCAGGGCTACCTGTGGTCCGCGCCCAAGCCGGCCGAGGTCTTCGTCGCGGATGCCATCGACCGGGCGGCAGTCACGCCGGCGGCGTGAGCTGGCCCTACTGCGCGGCCCGGAACGGATACTTGGCAAAGATCTGCGCCACGGTCTTGTCGATGCGCTGCTGGGCGCTGGCCTTGTCGCTGGTGTCCACGCTGCCCACCGCCACGCCTTCCCAGACCAGCTTCATCTGGCGCCGGTCGACCAGGTCGATGTTGACCGTGCCTTCGGTGTAGGTATAGACGTCGTTATAGAAGCCGTAGCCCGGCCACGGCGCATACAGCCCGCCGCGATAACCGTAATACCCCATCATCGGCGTCGGCGCCGGGCTGACCTGGACCTTCTCCTGCAGCCGGGCATTGAAGTTGACCAGCAAGTCCGGCGACTGCGCCGCATAGCGGTAGCCGCGCGCGGTCAGTTCCCGCTGCACGGCAGACTTGAAGTACTGGGTGGTCAGGCTTTCATAGCCCTGGCGGTCGGTGCCGAGATGCTCGACGAAGCCAAAGCTGCGGTAGGCACTGAAGTCAGTGCTGCGATTGTAGTCAGTCTTGATGTCGGGCACGCTGGCGCAGCCTGACAGGACCAGCGCCGCAGCCACGACGGGAAAGAGCTGCCGGAAGGGTTTCACGATACATCTCCATGATGTCCGCGGCAGCGCGCACATGCAGCCACGCGCAAGCGCCACCGGCGCCGGAACGCCGGCGCACCGTACGCCATCTGACCCGATGGGCTAGTGTCCTGTTCCGCAGATGGCTTGCCAAAATGAAATCGTCCAGTTGGTCGTCAGGCTAAACGCGAGGAGGCGCCATAGCCGTAGCTATGGCAACGACGAGCAACGACGCATGGCGGCCAACTGGGCGATTTCATGGCAAGGTATTTGCGGAACAGGGCACTAGTTCAGCTTGCCATTGATGCCGCCCACGCTGAACCGGCCCGCCCCCAGCAGGGCCACCGCCAGCGCCGCGGCCAGGAACATCCCCTGCAACTCAAGCGCCCAGCCGCCGGTATCGGACAGCATGCCGAGCTGCTTGGTATGCACCAGCGCCACCGCAAACACCATGTTGATGGCAACGATCAGCGCCGCCAGCCGGCTCCACAGCCCGATGATCAGCAGGATCGGGGCCACGACTTCCCCAATGTAGACGCCGTAGGCCAGCCATGCCGGCAAGCCGGCGTCGGCGACCACCTTCCCCACAAAGCCCATGCCGGACGCACCGGTCAGCTTGGCGATGCCGTGCATCAGGATCAACACGCCAAGCACGATGCGCAGCAGCGCCTTGCCCAAGTCCTGGGAACCCTGAGAGCCACCCATGGCCGTTCTCCTTGCCGTTGTCTGTCGAGTTGGTTGTCGAAGCCAAGCGCCTTTACCCTCACGCGCAAGGCTCGCCCCTGTACCTTAGTGCGAGGCGGCGTGAAGGTAAAGCCGCAAATACGAGACTGCCTGCTGGCCGGGATGCGACCGGCACACCACCTCGCCAATCCCGCCATGCCGTATCCGGAAGGCCTGCGCTACACCACCCGGTGCATCGCTGGCTGCCGCGGCTCAAGCATGCCGACCTTGTATGCGCATTCGGGCAGGACCTCGCCCAGGAAGTCGAGAAAGCGCCGGGTGGCAGGCGTCACGCCCTTGCGGGAGGGGAACACCGCGTGCAGCGTGCCGACCGGCATGTCGTACTGCGGCAACACCAGTTCCAGCTCGCCGCTTTCCAGCGCATCGCGGCAATACATCCGCGGCAGCATGGCCACGCCCGCGCCGGCGATCGCCGCCTCGCGCAGCAGCACGAAGTCTTCGGTGACCAGGCGCGGTTCATAGGCAATCTGGATCGAGTCGTTGGTCTTGCAGCGCAGGGTCCAGACATGCTTGCCGTCGTGCGGCGGCTGGCCCACGCCGGGCATGCCATCCAGCGCCTGCGGTGTGCGCGGGCGGCCGATGCTGTCCAGCAGCGCGGGGCTGGCCACCAGCATCAGCTGGCTTTCACCGAAGGTGCGCACGGCCAGGCTGGAGTCCTCCATGGACTCGCGCACGCGCAGGGCCAGGTCGAAGCCTTCGCCGATCACGTCCACGCGCCGGTTGGTGGTCTCCAGCTCGATCCGCACGGCCGGGTTGGCGCGCATGAAATGGCCGATGGCCGGCGCCAGCAGGATCTGGGCGATGGCGATCGGGCAGCTCACGCGCAGCGTGCCGCCAGGCTGCTCGCGCGCCTGCTCGATGACCTCGCGGGCCGCCTTGGCCTCATTGAGCATGGCGCGGCAGCGTTCGTAGAAGGATTCGCCAAGCGGCGTAACGCGCACCTGCCGTGTCGTGCGGCGCAGCAGCTGCACGCCCAGGTCGCGTTCCAGCTGGGCGATGCGCCGGCTCAGGCGCGACTTGGGCACGCCTGAGGCGCGGCTGGCCGCGGAAAAACTGCCGTGTTCGACCACCTGGGCAAACAGGGACAAGTCGTTGAGGTCTTGCATGGATGGCTCCGGGATCACGTGCGGCCGCCAGGCTGGCGTTGCGCCGGCAGAACAATCATTTGCATTTTGCCTCACTACCGATACCAATGGCCAGCCGCTATCTTTCATCCATCGCAACCGCACACCTTGTGGAGATAGACATGAACATCCTGCAGATCGATTCCAGCGTACTTGGCGACAACTCCGTTTCGCGCAGCCTGACCGCCAGCGTGGTGGCCGACCTGGTCGCCGCCACCCCGGACGCCAAGGTCACCGTGCGCGATCTGGACCAGGACGCTCCGGCGCACCTGTCCGGCAACCTGCTGCCCGTGCTGGGCGGCCCGAAGGAAGGCCTGAGCGCCATCCAGGAAGCCGAGCTGCAGCGCACCGAGCAATGGCTGGCCGAATTCCTGGCCGCCGACGTGCTGGTGGTGGGCGTGCCTCAGTACAACTTCAGCATCCCCAGCCAGCTCAAGGCCTGGATCGACCGCATCGCGCAGGCTGGCCGCACCTTCAAGTACACCGAGAACGGCCCGGTGGGCCTGGCCGGCGGCAAGCGCGTGATCGTGGTGTCGTCGCGCGGCGGCGTGCGCCAGGATGCCAATGAACTGGACCTGCACGAAAAGACCGTCGACATCGTGTTCCGCTTCCTGGGCATCACCGACATCACCTACGTGCGTGCCCACGGCCTGGCCATGGGTCCGCAGTTCCGCGAAGCCGGCCTGGCCAGCGCCCGCACCGAAATCGCGGCGCTGAACGACGCCAGCCGCCTGGCCGCCTGAAGTCCTGTGGACGGCCGGCGCTGCAGGACGGCGCCGGCTCGCCCCGCGGACGGATCGGGTCTATGATGGATCGGGGCGCTATGGCGCCCCGCGTGCCATGGGCGGCGCGCCGGCCCCGGCTATTTGCCCGCGGCTGTCGTGCCGCCTGCAGTCATCGACCGATCCACTCCCGGGAGCCCGCATGACTTCAGCCCTGTTGCCAGCCGCCGCCCTCCATCCGCCGCACGAACCCGCCCTGCTTTCACAGTATCGCCACGTACGCACGGCCACCGAGACCCTGGTGGCCGACCTGTCCGATGCCGATGCCACCGTGCAGTCCATGGACGACGCCAGCCCGGCAAAATGGCACCTGGCGCACACCACATGGTTCTTCGAGGAATTCGTGCTGGCTGCGCGGATCCCGGACTACGAGCTGGTGGACCCGGACTACCGCTACCTCTTCAACTCGTACTACGAAGCGGTCGGACCGCGCCACCCGCGGCCGCAGCGCGGGCTGCTGACCCGCCCCTCGCTGGACGAGGTGCTGGCCTACCGCGAGGCCGTGGACGAATCGATGCTGACGCTGCTGGGCAGCGCCCAGACCGATGACGAGGCAGCGCTGATCATGCTTGGCCTGCAGCATGAACAGCAGCACCAGGAACTGCTGCTGGCCGACATCCTGCATCTGTTCGCGCAGAACCCGCTGCGCCCCGCCTTTGCCCCGGAACTGCCCGAGCCGGTGATCGCCGACCCTCGGCCCGCGCCGGACTGGATCGGCTTTGACGGCGGCCTGGTGGAGATCGGCCACCGCGGCGAGACCTTTGCCTTTGACTGTGAAAGCCCGCGGCACAAGGCCTACCTGGCACCGTTCACGCTGTGCTCGCACCCGGTCAGCAACCGGCAATGGTTTGAATTCATCGAGGATGGCGGCTACCAGACGGCGGGGCTGTGGTTGTCCGACGGCTGGCGCTGGGTGTGCGAGCAAGGCATCCTGGCCCCGCTCTACTGGGAAGAACGCGAAGGCACGTGGTGGCAGATGACGCTGCGCGGGATGCATCCGGTCGACCCGGACAGCCCCGTCACCCACGTCAGCTTCTATGAGGCCGAGGCATTCGCGCGCTGGGCCGAACGCCGGCTGCCGACCGAGGCCGAATGGGAGCACGCGGCGCGCAGCCTGCCGGCCACCGGGAATTTTGTTGAAGGCCGCGCGCTGCGGCCGTTGCCGGACCGGCAGAACACCTCGGGCGTGCTGCGCCAGATGTTCGGCGATGTGTGGGAATGGACCGGCAGCGCCTTCCTGCCGTATCCGGGCTTCCGCCCGAACGGCGGTGCGGTGGGCGAGTACAACGGCAAGTTCATGAGCGGCCAGATGGTGCTGCGCGGCGGGTCTTGCGTCACGCCCGAATCGCATATCCGGGCGACGTACCGCAACTTCTTCTATCCGCACCAGCGCTGGCAGTTCACCGGGGTGCGGCTGGCGGACGATGTCTAGCCCGGCGCCAGCCAGCGCCACGCCAGCCAGGCCAGCAGCACCCACACCAGCACGATGACCACGGCGGCCGCGCGATTGCGCGGCCGTTTTGCATGCGTGGCCTGCCACGCCTGGGCCCGGCCGCGGCATTCATCCTTTACCGCCGACGGAATCATCCGCAGCGTCAGCCAGATACCCAGCGGCACCAGCAGCACGTCATCGACATAGCCCAGCACCGGGATGAAATCGGGGATCAGGTCGATCGGGCTGAAGGCATAGGCCACCACCAGCGCGGCCAGCAGCCGCGCGCTCCACGGCGTGCCGGGGTGGCGGCTGCAGAACCACAGCATCAGCAGGCTCGCCTTGAGCCCGCGCGCCCACTGGCGCAGGCGTGCGCCGACGGCCATCGCCGGCATCAGCGCTTACCAGCCCTTGGTCTTGGGCTGCTGCGCCGCGGGTTGCTGGGCCGCAGGCCGCTGCCCGCCCGGCTCGCCGGTGGGCGCCTTCAGCGGCGGCGCCGCCGCGATCGGCGTCTGCGGGTACAGCTTCTGCCAGCGCGCCTTCAGGCCCTTGGCGATCTCGGCCTGGTTGTAGCGCTCGGCAAAGTCGATCACGGTCATGCCCTGCTGGTTCTTCAGGCGCATGTCGGCGCCCTCGTCCAGCAGCAGCTTGACGGTCTCGATATGGCCGCCGCGCGCGGCCATCATCAGCGGCGTGGTGCCGTTGGGGCTTTCGGCGTCGATATAGGCGGCATGGTCGACCAGGTACTTGACTACGTCGTTGTGGCCATTGGTGGCCGCATAGTGCAGCGGGGTCCAGCCGGTCTTGTTGATCTCGGCCTCCATCTCGTCGACCATCAGCTTGACCATGTCCAGCTCACCCTGCAGCGCGGCCATCATCAGCGGGGTCTCGCCGGCCGGGTTGGCCTTGTCGAAATCGATGTCCTTGGCGCGGATCAGCACCGTGGCCGCCTTCAGCGACTTCTCGCGCAGCGCCAGCACCAGCGCCGGGTTGCCGCGGCTGTCCACCAGATTGGGATCGACGCCCTTGGCCAGCAGCTTCTTGACGGTGTTGGCGTCGTCGAATTCGACGGCCTTGCGCATGTCGTCGGCAGGCGCGGCCTGCGCCAGCGTGGCGGCGGCCAGCGCAAGGGCGCCGGCAGCGCGTCGGGCAAACTTCATGTCAAACATGCGATTCCCTGTCAATATGCTTGAATAGCTTGAAGAAATTTTCCGTCGTCTGTTCCGCGACCTGTTCCACAGGGACCCCGCGCAGCTGCGCGATGAACTCGCCCACATGGCGCACCCAGGCAGGTTCGTTGGTCTTGCCGCGGTATGGCACCGGCGCCAGGTAGGGCGAATCGGTCTCGATCAGCATGCGCTCCAGCGGCACCTTGCGCGCGGTTTCCTGCAGGTCGGCCGCGCTCTTGAAGGTGACGATGCCCGAGAACGAGATATGGAAACCCTCATCCAGTGCCTGGCGGGCGACGTCCCAGGTCTCGGTGAAGCAGTGCATCACACCGCCGGCCTCGCGCGCGTTCTCTTCGCGCATCAGGCGCAGCGTGTCGTCGGCGGACGAGCGGGTATGGATGATCAGCGGCTTGCCGGTCTGGCGCGCGGCGCGGATATGGGTGCGGAAGCGCTCGCGCTGCCATTCCATGTCGGCGATGCTGCGGCCGTTCAGGCGGTAGTAGTCCAGCCCGGTCTCGCCGGTGCCGACCACGCGCGGGTGGGCGGACAGCTCCACCAGGCGCTCCAGCGTGGGTTCCTCGCCCTCTTCGTAGTCCGGGTGCACGCCGACCGAGGCGTACAGGTTGGGATGCTGCTCGGCCAGCGCCAGCACGCGCGGGAAGTCTTCCAGCGTGACCGAGATGCACAGCGCATGCGTGACCTGGTTGGCGCGCATGTTCTCCAGCAGTTCCGGCAGGCGCGCGGCCAACTCGGGGAAATCGATATGGCAGTGGGAATCGACAAACATGGGGAATCTCTGTTGGCGGGTGGCTCAGTCCACGCGGCGGCCGACGATGATCAGGTCGCGCTCGACACCGTCGAGCACGGCAACGCGCGGCAGGTCGCCCCAGCGCGTAAAGCCCAGCGACGCGAACAGGCCCAGGCTGGGCGCATTGTGGCCGAAGATAAAGCCGAGCAGCGTGTTCACCCCGACCCTGGGCGCATGGTCGATGGCCTGTTGCAGCAGGTAGCGGCCCAGCCCCTGGCCGCGGCGCTGCGCGTCCAGGTAGATCGACACCTCGGCGGTGGCGCCGTAGGCCGGGCGGCCGTAGAAGTCTGAAAAGCTCATCCAGCCGGCCATGCGGCCGTCGGCATCCTCGCACACCCACAGCGGGCGGCGTTCAGGCTGGTGGGAATCGAACCAGGCCTGGCGCGAGGCCACGGTGACCGGTTCGGTATCGGCGGTGACCATGCGCGAGGGCACGGTGCCGTTATAGATGGCGACGATGCCCGGCAGGTCGCGGGGCTCGGCAATGCGAAGTGAAAAATTCATTGAAAATCAAAATATTGTGAGAACAACCTCACAACGTTCATAAAGTTTGCGTGGGGCGCCCGGACTCCAGCATCTTGCCCAGGATCTCCTCCACCGCGCGGCGCAGGTTGCGCCCGTTGTCGTCGTCGGGGAAATGCACGCCGACGCCGGGGGTCTTCATCGGCGTGCCCGCCGGGGTGATCCAGGCCACATGGCCCGCGATCTGGTATTTCTGCGGCCGGTCCAGCAGCGACAGCACCAGGAACACCTGCTCGCCCAGTCGGAACGGCCGGTTCGACGGCACGAAGATGCCGCCGCGCGCCAGGAACGGCATATAGGCCGCATACAGCCCGGCCTGGTCCTTGATCGACAAGGACAGCACATTGGGGCGCGATGCCGCCCCGCTGCCGGTTGGCGCAGCGGGCGGTGCGCCGGCGACTGCTGTGTTCATGGTTGACCCCCTGAATGACGGTGCTGCTTGTTGTTATGGCCTATTTTGACTGCCAGGCGTACTACCGGAACAGCTGGCGGTATTCCAGGAATACCGCTTCCATCACCAGCCGGGCCGCCAGCGGATGGTTCTCGCTGCGGCGATGCGCGGTCAACCGGGTGGCAAAGGCCTGCAGACGGTGCGCGTCGGTGGCCCCGGCGCAGCGCGCCAGCACCGCCCGTTCCTTGGGCAGGTACCGCGGCGTGGCGCTGCCGTCCAGGCGCAGCGTCAGCAGATCGTACGTCCAGCGCTGCACGATGCCAAGCACGGCAGGCACCGGCAGCTTCTGCAGTTGCTCGGCCGCCGCGGAAGCGTCGAAGGCGGCGGCGGCGCCGAGCTGGCCGACCAGCCAGCGCTGCAGCGGCTGCTCCTCGGCCTCGGCCGCATGCAGCGCGGTCAGCGGCGAGCCGCCGGCCAGCGCCAGCTGGGCCTCGGCATCGGCCACGCCCTGGCCGCGCAGCCAGGCCAGCGCGGCCTCCGGCGTCGGGCGCTGGGCCGAGAACTGGCGGCAGCGCGACAGGATAGTCGGCAGGATGCGGTCGAGGCGGTCGGTCACCAGCAGGAATACGGTGGACGGCGGCGGCTCTTCCAGCGTCTTCAGCAGTGCGTTGGCGCCCTCGGTCTGCAGCGCATCGAGCGGATAGACCACCACCACGCGCAGCCCGGCCCGGTGCGTGCCCACGCCCACGGCCTCGATCAGCGCGCGCACCTGCTCCATGCGGATGATCTTGCTGGGCGCCTTCTTCTTGCCGCCCTCGTCGGTCTCGGCCTCGGCCGCGGCGTCCAGCGCCTCGGGCCGCACCACGGTGAAGTCCGGGTGGTTGCCCTGGCTGAACCAGTGGCAGGCGGCGCACTGGCCGCAGGGCTGGCCGTCCGGCAGCGGCGCCTCGCACAACAGCCCCTGCGCGAAATGCAGGGCCAGGTCGCGCTTGCCGATGCCTTGCTGGCCATGGATCAGCAAGGCATGCGGCAGCCGTTCACGCAGCGCGCCAAGCCGTTGCCAGTCTTCCTTCTGCCAGGGATATAGCATGTGAATCAGTGGGTTAGCGATCTAACTTCAAGTTTTACCTGTGATAGCCGTGCGATTGCGAATTGCGCAATGGCGCGGCATTCACACCTATCACGTCAGCCATATATCGGCCAAAAATCAGATAGTTGCGATGATTTTTTCAAGTTCATCGCGAATGTCGGCAATGCTGCGCGTGGCGTCGATCACCCGGAAGCGCTGCGGCGACTGGGCCGCGCGGCGCAGGTATTCATCGCGGGTGCGCTGGAAGAACGCGCGCGATTCGGATTCGAACCTGTCAGGCGCGCGTGCGCCGGCCAGGCGCTCGCTGGCGGTTTCCAGCGGCACGTCGAACAGCAGCGTCAGATCCGGCTGCAGGCCGCCCTGCACCCAGTCTTCCAGCACTTCCAGGCGCTCGGTGGCCAGGCCCCTGCCCCCGCCCTGGTAGGCGAAGGTGGCGTCGGTGAAGCGGTCGGAAATCACCCACTTGCCGCGCTCCAGCGCGGGTGCGATGACCTCGGCGATATGTTCGCGCCGGGCCGCGAACATCAGCAGCGCCTCGGTTTCCAGGTGCATCTTGCGATGCAGCAGGATCTGGCGCAGGTCTTCGCCCAGCGAGGTGCCGCCGGGCTCGCGGGTGGTGACGACGCCGGCAATGTCGCTGCGTGCGCGCAGGCGGTCGGCGACCCAGTCGATATGGGTGCTCTTGCCGGCGCCGTCGATGCCTTCAAACGTGATGAATTTTCCGCGCATGGAATGCCTATTTGCCGCGCTGGTACTTGTCGACCGCGCGGTTGTGTTCGGGAAGCGAGTTGGAGAAATGGCTGCTGCCGTCGCCGCGGGCGACGAAGTACAGTGCGTCGGATGGCGCCGGCGTGGTGGCCGCCGCCAGCGAGGCCAGCCCCGGCAGCGCAATCGGCGTGGGCGGCAGGCCGGTACGGGTGTAGGTATTGTACGGGTTGTCGGCCTGCAGGTCGCGTTTGCGCAGGTCGCCGTCGAAGCCATCGCCCAGGCCGTAGATCACGGTCGGGTCGGTCTGCAGCATCATGTTCTTGCGCAGCCGGTTGATGAACACGGCGGCGATCATCGGGCGTTCGGCGGCCTGGCCGGTTTCTTTCTCGACGATCGATGCCATCACCAGGGCCTCGTACGGGGTCTTGTACGGCAGGTCGGGCGAGCGTGCGTTCCAGGCCTCGTTCAGGCGCCGCTGCATGGCACGGTAGGCGTGCTTGTACAGGTCGAT
Organism: Cupriavidus sp. GW823-FHT07B10; assembly: GCF_058794355.1. Taxonomy (NCBI): domain Bacteria; kingdom Pseudomonadati; phylum Pseudomonadota; class Betaproteobacteria; order Burkholderiales; family Burkholderiaceae; genus Cupriavidus; species Cupriavidus sp. GW823-FHT07B10. Next base: position 157,262 of record NZ_JBXAGS010000009.1, on the reverse strand, counting down.
ATCGCTGCTGCCGCGCGCGAACAGGTAGGTGTCCGGGAAGAACATGCCTTCGGGCGAGGTCTCGGCCGCGCCGATTGCCTTCATCAGGTCCGCATCGGACATGTCCCGGGTGTCGTGCCGCAGCGCCGGGCTGGCGTCCACGGCGGCGCGCATCTTGCGGAATTCCCAGCCCTCGATCACCGTGACCACATAGTGCGTGACCTCGCCGCGCGCCAGCTTGCCGATGATCGACAGCGGCGTGGCGCCGGTCGCGAATTCATAGCCGCCGGCCTTCAGGTCAGGCCCGTGGCCGGTCAGGCGCACCAGCAGCATGAACAGCCGCGGGTCCATGCCGACGCCGCCGCGCTGGATCTGGCGGCCGACGCTGGCGACGCCGGAATTGGGCTTGATCACCACTTCCACGGGTGACTTGCTGAGGGGCAGCGGCTGATTGGCCCACCACGCGAACGCGCCCGCGGCCGCCAGCGCGAACACCAGGATGGCCAGGCCAAGACTAAGGAAAAATCGTTTCATGTATCAGGGATAGGGGCGGCTGACCGGATCCGTCGGAGGGCTTGCGCGCCACCGCTTGCCGCCACGTGCTGCCGGCGCCGGCCGAAAATCTCATAGCCCCATATAATAACCGGCAGCCTCGCACCGACCATGCGCCGCGGCGCCGGCGCCGCTTGACGGCCCGCCCGGCACGGCGCACGACCGGCACCTTCCCTCTCCCGAATTGCCTCAACGATTGCCACGCAATGCCAGTGATGAATGCCCAAGCCCAGGAACTCGCCGCAAACCTTGAAGCCTTGAGCGGCAGCGGCATCGTCTGCAGCCCGCCCGGGCTTGGCCTGGTCCGTGTGGCCGGCGACGATGCCGGCAGCTTCCTGCACACCCAGCTGACCAATGCGGTCGAAGACCTGAAGGCCGGCGCGGCCCGCCTGGCGGGCTATTGCTCACCCAAGGGGCGCCTGCTCGCCACCTTCCTGATGTGGCGCGATGTCGAAGGCATCGTGCTGCAGCTGTCGGCCGACATCCAGGCCCCGGTGCAGAAGCGCCTGTCGATGTTCGTGCTGCGCGCCAAGGCCAAATTGTCCGACATCACCCCCACCCATGCGATCCTCGGCCTCGCCGGGGCCGGCGCTGCCAAGGCCCTGGCCGCTGCGGGCCTGCCCGTGCCGGAGGTCGCCTTTGCCGTGGCCGAAGCCGACGGCATCACCGTGATCCGCCTGCCGGATGGCGCCGGCCAGCCGCGCTGGCAGCTGGTGCTGCCGGCCGAGCGCGCCGAGGCGGTGCGCGCGGCACTTGCCGCCTCGCTGCAGGATGCGACGCCCGCGCTGTGGGACTGGCTGGAAGTGCAGTCGGGCCTGCCGCGCATCGTCGCGGCCACGCAGGAGCAGTTCGTGCCGCAGATGATCAATTTCGAACTGGTGGGCGGGGTCAATTTCCGCAAGGGCTGCTATCCCGGCCAGGAAATCGTGGCGCGCAGCCAGTACCGCGGCACGCTCAAGCGCCGCATGTGGCTGGTGCAGGGTGAAGGCGAAGTGCCGGCGCCCGCGGCTGAAATCTACCGTCCGGAAGATCCGGGCCAGCCGTGCGGCATGATCGTCAACGCCGCACCGGCGCCCCAGGGCGGCTGGGCCGGGCTGGCCGAGCTGAAGATCGATGCCGCCGCCAGTGCGCTGCGCCTGGGCAGCGCCGAGGGCGCGGCAGTGGCTACGGCCACCCTGCCCTACGAGGTGCCGCTGGGCGAGGCCGCCCAGGCCGCTGGCTGAAACCCACAGGACCTGCCATGAGCGATCACCTCTACGTCTATTTCCGCGTCCCGGAAGCCGTTGCCGCCGAGGCGCTGCCGCACTGGCACCGCTGGATGGAGACTGTCGCCGAAGCAACCGGAATTGGTGGTACGCTGATGCGCAGGCCGGAAACCCGCGCCGGCGTGCAGACCTGGATGGAGTGCTATCCCGACGTGCCGCCCGCGTTCGATGCCACGCTGGAAGGCCTGTGGCGGCAGAGCGGGCTGGACCAATGGGTCGATGGCGAGCGGCGGGCCGAGCACTTTGTCGACCTGGACGTGCTGTAGGCGTCCAGGATGCCGTTGGACTGAAGTACGCCGGGTGCCACTGCAGCCACCCCGGCGGCAAAGGAAGCAAAGCGATGTGTCTGATCCTGGTTGCCTGGCAATCCCACCCCGACTATGCCCTGGTCGTCGCCGGCAACCGCGATGAATTCTATGTCCGCCCCGCGGCGGCCGCGCACTGGTGGCAGGATGCACCGCAGGTGCTGGCCGGGCGCGACCTGGCGGAAGTCATCGGCGAGCCCGGCACCTGGATGGGCGTCAACGCCGACGGCCGCTTCGCGGCACTGACCAACTACCGCGCCCCGTCCGAAAAACGCACCGACGCGCGCTCGCGCGGCGAGCTGGTGGCCGGTTTCCTGCGCGGACGCGAGGCGCCGTTCGACTACCTGGACGGCCTCGCCGGCGAAGACGGCCGCTACAACGGCTTCAACCTGCTGGCGAGCGACCTGCGTGAACTCTGGTGGTACAGCAACCGCGCCGCCTCGCGCCAGCCGCAACGGCTGCGCCCGGGGCTGTACGGCCTGTCCAACGCCCTGCTCGACACGCCCTGGCCCAAGGTGCGCAGCCGCGTGGGCGCGCTGGCCGAAGTGCTGGCCGCCGACAGCGGCCAGGCCAACGCCAGCGCCGAGCCCTACCTGCAAATGCTCGCCGACGAGCGCCAGGCGGCGGATTTCGAACTGCCTGCCACGGGCGTGGCACCGGAATGGGAAAAGCTGCTGTCGTCGGCCTTCATCCGCTCGCCGCTGTACGGCACGCGCGCCAGCACGGTGCTGCGCGTGCGCCACGATGGCCGTTTCGACCTGAGCGAGCGCAGCTTCGACGCCGACGGCCGCATCGGCGACGTCAACTTCCACGGCAAGCTGAACCTGCAACGCGACACCGGCATCGTGCCAGCGCCGCGCTGAGGCCCGCTGGAACCGAGGATTCCGGCGCTCAGCCGGCCAGCCGCTTGCGCATCTCCACGTGCGGGATGCCCGCCTCTTCGAATTCCGGCCCCACCTGCGCAAAGCCCACGCGCGCATAGAATGGCGCCGCGTGCGTCTGCGCATTGAGCACCAGTTCCGGGTAGCCAAGCGCTTCAGCCTTGCGCATCAGCGCGTCCAGCACCATTGCACCGACACCGGTGCCACGCACGGACTGCAGCACCGCCATGCGCCCGATATGGCCATCCGGCAGCAGCCGTCCGGTGGCCACCGGCGTGCCATCCTCGGCCAGCGCCAGCGCGTGCCAGCTCGGCTCGTCCCACTCATCCCATTCCAGTTCCACCGGCACGCATTGCTCTTCGACGAAGACGGTGTAACGGATGGCGCGCGCGCGTTCGCGCGCTTCGGACCAGGGGCAGATCAGGACAGTGATGGACATGGCGTGTGGAATCAGGCGCTTGGAGAACGATTGCGTCGGGCAGGGGATGCGGACGGGCGCCCATGATACGCCAGTGTCGCAGTGACCGTCGATGCACCAAAGCGGATCACTCGCCGCATCTCCGCTCTTGAAGTTGCACCATATCAGGGTTTGCCCGGGGTCGGCAGCGTCCTAGCAAATTTGTATGATGACCTGATTACCGAATAACCCGGGAAGCTGCCGTGTTCCAGAAAGTCCCTGCCCGCGCCCTCACCGACAATGTCGCCGAACAACTGCTGGACAAGATCCAGAGCGGCGCCTTTGCCCGCGGCGACAAGCTGCCGACCGAGGCGGTGCTGTCCGGGGAATTCGGCGTCAGCCGCACCGTGGTGCGCGAAGCCATCTCCCGGCTCAAGTACGAAGGCGTGGTGGAGTCGCGCCAGGGCAGCGGCGTGTTCGTGACGCTACAGGCCGGCATCCGGCCGCTGCGCATCGACTACACCGAAACCGGCACGCTGGAATCGGTGCTGCAGATCGTCGAACTGCGCCGCGCGATCGAGGCCGAGGTGGCCGCGCAGGCCGCCCGCCGCCGCACCGATGCGTCGATGGCGGCCATCGACGCCGCACTGGCCCGGCTCGACGAAGAGGTTGCGCAAGGCGGCGACGGCGTGGCCGAAGACGTGGCCTTCCACCGCGCCATCGCCGAGGCCACCGGCAACCCGTATTTCCTGAAGACGCTGGCCTTCCTCAGCCAGTACCTGGAAGCGGCCACGCGCGTGACCCGCACCAACGAGGCGCGCCGCGCGGACTTTTCGCGCCAGGTGCGTGAAGAACACCAGGCCATCGTCGCCGCCATCCGCGCCGGCGACCCGTTGGCCGCGCGCAATGCCGCGCAGAACCATATGTACAACGCCGCGCACCGTCTCGCCCAGCTGGGTGCGGACGAGAGCGGCGAAGCGCACGGCGCCGCCAACTGACGCGCGCGCAAGCCCGAACCATCGAATTATCCGTATCTGTTTCAGGAGTCCCTTCATGTCCAGGAATATCGGCGTCATCGGCCTTGGTGCCATGGGCTTTGGTGTCGCGCAGTCGCTGCTGCGTGCCGGCTTCAACGTGCACGCGTGCGACCTGCGCCCCGAAGTGCTGCAGCGCTTTGCCGATGCCGGCGGCGTGCCGTGCGCCTCGCCCGCCGAGCTGGGCAGCCGTTGCGACGTGGTGCTGACGCTGGTGGTCAACGCGCAGCAGACCGAGGCCGTGCTGTTCGGCGCCAACGGTGCCGCGGCCGCGATGCAGCCGGGCAAGCTGGTGATCGCCAGCGCCACCGTGCCGCCGGGCTTTGCCGAGGCGCTAGGCCGCCGGCTGGCGGAACAGGGCCTGCTGATGCTGGACGCACCGGTCTCCGGCGGCGCCGCGCGCGCCGCCAGCGGCGAAATGACCATGATGACTTCCGGCCCGGCCGAAGCCTACTCGCTGGCCGAGGACGTGCTGGCCGCCATCGCCGGCAAGGTGTATCGCCTGGGTGCCGCGCATGGCGCGGGCTCCAAGGTCAAGATCATCAACCAGCTGCTGGCCGGCGTGCATATCGCCGCGGCCGCCGAAGCGATGGCGCTGGGCCTGCGCGAAGGCGTGGACCCCGATGCGCTCTATGACGTGATCACGCACAGCGCGGGCAACTCGTGGATGTTCGAGAACCGCGTGCCCCATATCCTGAAGGGCGACTACACGCCGCTGTCGGCGGTCGACATCTTCGTCAAGGACCTGGGCATGGTGCTCGACACCGCGCGCCACAGCAAATTCCCGCTGCCGCTGTCGGCCGCCGCGCACCAGATGTTCATGATGGCGTCGACCGCCGGCCATGGCGGCGAGGACGACTCGGCCGTGATCAAGATCTTCCCGGGCATCGAACTGCCGGGCAAGGCTGAATAAGGGAGAAGCGAAGATGACCGCAGGCACCCTCGCCCATCGCCCGCTGTTGGGCTGCATCGCCGACGATTTCACCGGCGCCACCGACCTCGCCAACACGCTGGTGCGCAATGGCATGCGCACCGTGCAGACCATCGGCCTGCCCGACGTGGGCGCCGTGCAGGACATTGGCGAAGCCGATGCGCTGGTGGTGGCGCTCAAGTCCCGCACCATCCCGGCCGTCGAGGCCGTGGCCCAGTCGCTGGCCGCGCTGCAATGGCTGCGCGCGCAGGGCTGCCGCCAGTTCGTATTCAAGTACTGCTCCACCTTCGACTCGACCGATGCCGGCAATATCGGCCCGGTGGCCGAGGCGCTGCTGGCGGCACTGGACAGCGACTTCACCATCGCCTGCCCGGCCTTCCCCGAAAACGGCCGCACCATCTTTCGCGGCCACCTGTTCGTGGGCGATGCGCTGCTCAATGAATCGGGCATGGAGCACCATCCGCTGACGCCGATGACCGATGCCAGCCTGGTGCGCGTACTGCAGCGCCAGAGCAAGAACAAGGTCGGGCTGCTGCGCTACGACGCGGTTGCGCGCGGCGCGCATGCCACCGCCGAGCGCATCGCTGCGCTGCGCAGCGACGGCGTGCGCATGGCGATTGCCGATGCGGTGTCCGACGCGGACCTGTTCACGCTGGGCGAGGCCTGCGCCAACCTGCCGCTGATCACCGGCGGCTCCGGCATCGCGCTGGGACTGCCCGAGAATTTCCGCCGCGCCGGCCTGCTACCGCAGCGCGGTGACGCGGCCTCGGTGCCGGCCATCGACGGCCCGGGCGTGGTGCTGGCCGGCAGCGCCTCGCGCGCGACCAATGGCCAGGTAGCACGCTGGCTGGAGCAAGGCCGCCCGGCGCTGCGCATCGACCCGCTCGCGCTGGCACGCGGCGAAGCCGTTGCCGACGCGGCGCTGGCCTTTGCCGACGGTCATGGCGAACCGGTGCTGATCTACGCCACCTCCAGCCCCGACGAAGTCAAGGCCGTGCAGGCCGAACTGGGCGTCGAGCGCGCCGGACACCTGGTCGAACAGTGCCTGGCCACGGTTGCCGCCGGGCTGCTGGCACGCGGCACGCGCCGCTTCGTCGTGGCCGGCGGCGAAACCTCCGGCGCGGTGGTGCAGGCGCTGGGCGTGCGCGCCTTGCGTATCGGCGCGCAGATTGCACCGGGCGTGCCGGCCACCGTCACGCTGGATGCCAAGCCGCTGGCACTGGCGCTCAAGTCGGGCAACTTCGGCGGCCCGGATTTCTTTGACGAAGCGCTGCGCCAGCTTGGAGGTCACTGATGAGCACCGAAAGCAAGCTGCGCGAAGAGATCTGCCGCATCGGCGCCAGCCTGTACCAGCGCGGCTATACCGTGGGCTCGGCCGGCAATATCAGCGCGCGGCTGGACGACGGCTGGCTGATCACGCCGACCGATGCCTGCCTGGGGATGATGGACCCGGCCGCGGTCGCCAAGGTGGCCACCGATGGCAGCTGGGTCTCCGGCGACAAGCCGTCCAAGACGCTGATGCTGCATCGCGCGATCTACGACAACAACCGCGAGGCGCACGCCGTGGTGCATACGCACTCGACGCACCTCGTGGCCCTGACGCTGGCCGGTGTCTGGCAACCGGACGACGTACTGCCGCCGCTCACGCCCTACTACGTGATGAAGGTCGGCCATATCCCGCTGATTCCCTACCATCGCCCCGGCGATCCGGCCGTGGCCGCGCGCGTGGCCACGCTGGCCGCGCAGGTGCGTGGCGTGCTGCTGGAGCGCCTTGGTCCGGTAGTGTGGGAATCCAGCGTCTCGCGCGCCGCGTTCGCGCTGGAAGAACTGGAGGAAACCGCCAAGCTATGGATGACGATGAAAGACACGCCGGGCTTCGCCGCCCGCGCTGCGCTGCCCGACGGCGCACTGACTGAGCTGCGCGACGCCTTCCAGGCGCGCTGGTAACAACCGCTTTTCCCCGATAAACGACGGCTTCACCCGGCGCGGTTGCCTTGCGGCCACCGTGCGGGGGACGCGCATGCCTGCAGTCCGCGCGCCGCCGCATTAGACCCACCACCATACCCGGAGACCACCGTGAATCCAAACCAACCGGCGGCAAGCGTGCCCGCCCTTGACAGCCTGGGCGGCAACGCCCGGCTGGACACCGAAGCCCAGATCGAAAAACGCGCCTACAGCAAGGTGTTCTGGCGCGTCATGCCGTTCCTGATGCTGTGCTACGTGGTCGCCTACCTGGACCGCGTCAATGTCGGCTTCGCCAAGCTGCAGATGGGCCAGGACCTGGCCTTCTCCGAAACCGTGTTCGGCCTCGGCGCCGGCCTGTTCTTTATCGGCTACTTCCTGTTCGAGGTGCCCAGCAACCTGCTGATGCATCGTATCGGCGCGCGCATCTGGATCGCGCGCATCATGATCACGTGGGGCATCATCTCGGCGCTGTTCCTGTTCGTGAAGACGCCGACCCAGTTCTACGTGATGCGCTTCCTGCTCGGCCTCGCCGAAGCGGGTTTCTATCCCGGCGTGATCCTGTACCTGACCTACTGGTTCCCGGCCAACCGCCGCGGCAAGATGATCGCGCTGTTCATGTCGGGCATCCCCATCGCGGGCATGTTCGGCAATCCGCTGTCGGGCTGGATCATGGACGCGTTCAATGGCACGCACGGCATGCGCGGCTGGCAATGGATGTTCCTGCTCGAGGCCCTGCCCGCGCTTGTGATCGGCGTGGTGACGGTGTTCGTGCTGCGCGACGGCATCGACAAGGCGCCGTGGCTCGACGCCGATGAAAAGCGCGTGCTCAAGCGCAATATCGAGGAAGACCAGCGCGGCGCCCATAACGCCGCCAGCGCCGCCGGCAAGGCCCACGGCCACTCGCTGGGCGCGGTGTTCTCCGACCGCCGCGTGTGGTGGATGTGCCTGATCTACTTCTGCTTCGTCACCGGCCAGTACGCGCTGACCTTCTGGATGCCGACGCTGGTGAAGGCCAGCGGCGTGACCGGCAACCTGAACATCGGCCTGCTGTCGGCGATCCCGTTCATCTGCGCCGTGATCGTCATGAACATCCTGGGCCACAGCGCCGACGCACGCCGCGAGCGCCGCTGGCACCTGATCGTGCCGGCGCTGATGGGTGCCACGGGCTTTGCCATTGCGGCCTCGTTCACCAACAATACAACGGTGGCCATCGCCGCGCTGTCGCTGGCCGCCGCCGGGGTGCTGACCTGCGCGCCGCTGTTCTGGTCGCTGCCGACCTCGTTCCTGTCGGGCATTGCCGCCGCTTCCGGTATTGCCGTGGTGAATTCCGTCGGCAACCTGGCCGGTTTCGTGTCGCCGTACATGGTCGGCGCGCTGAAGGACATGACGCAAAGTACGCAGCTGCCCATGTACGTGCTGTCCGCGATCCTGGTCGTCGGCGCCGTGCTGGTGTGGCTGACGCCCGCTAAACTGGTCAACCGCTGATCCTGGCCGGCCCGCTTTCGACGTAGTCTCGATCGGGCCGGATCCGTACCACCGCTTTGGAGTTCCGAATGCCGCGCTTCGCCGCAAACCTCTCGATGATGTACAACGAGCACGCCTTCCTGGACCGCTTTGCCGCAGCCGCGGCCGACGGCTTCCGGGCGGTGGAGTTCCTGTTCCCGTACGAGCACGCCGCCGCCGAGCTGCGCGCGCGCCTGGACGCGAACGGCCTCACACAGGCACTGTTCAACGCGGCGCCGGGCGACTGGGCAGCAGGCGAACGCGGCCTGGCCGCCCTGCCCGGGCGCGAGGCGGATTTCCGCGGCACCATCGGCCGCGCGCTGGAATACGCCGGCGTGATCGGCAATGACCGCATCCACGTGATGGCGGGCCTGATCCCTGCCGATGCCGACCGCGCGCGCTGCCGCGCCACATACCTCGAGAACCTCGCCTTTGCTGCCAACGCTGCCGCCGCCCAGGGCGTGACCGTGCTGATCGAGCCGATCAACACGCGCGACATGCCGGGCTATTTCCTGAACCGCCAGGACGACGGCCAGGCTATCTGCAAGGAAGTCGGCGCGGCCAACCTGAAGGTGCAGTTCGACTGCTACCACTGCCAGATCGTCGAAGGCGATGTCGCGATGAAGCTCAAGCGCGACATCGCGGGCATCGGCCATATCCAGATCGCCGGCGTGCCCGAGCGCCATGAGCCGGACGTGGGCGAGCTGAACTATCCCTACCTGTTCGAGGTCATGGACACGCTCGGCTACGACGGCTGGATCGGCTGCGAATACCGCCCGCGCGCCGGCACCTCGGCCGGCCTGGGCTGGCTCAAGCCCTACCTGGGCCGCTGATCGCGACCAACCCCAAGAACAACCGCTCCCATCCTGCCATGAACGTACTGATTACCGGCGGCGCCGGCTTCCTCGGCCTGCAACTCGCCCGCCTGCTGCTGCAACGCGGCACCCTGAACCTGGACGGCCAGCCCGTGGCCATCAAGCGCCTGACGCTGCTGGACGTGGTAGCGCCGCAAGGCCTGGACGATGCGCGCGTGCGCGTGGTCACCGGCGACCTGTCCGACCCGGCCGTGCTGCGCCAGGCCATCGACACCGACACTGGCGCCGTGTTCCACCTGGCGGCCGTGGTCAGCGGCCAGGCCGAGGCCGACTTCGACCTGGGCATGCGCGTCAACCTGGACGCCTCGCGCGCGCTGCTGGAAACCTGCCGCGAGCTGGGCCACCAGCCGCGCGTGCTGTTCACCAGCTCGGTCGCGGTCTACGGGGGCCAGTTGCCGCCGGTGGTGCAGGACGATACCGCGCTGAACCCGCAATCGTCATACGGCGTGCAGAAGGCCATCGGCGAGCTGCTGCTGTCGGACTACAGCCGCCGCGGCTTTGTCGACGGCCGCGTGCTGCGCCTGCCGACCATCAGCGTGCGCCCCGGCAAACCCAATGCGGCGGCCTCGTCGTTCGCCAGCGGCATCATCCGTGAGCCGCTGTCTGGTGTTGCTGCCAACTGCCCGGTGGCACCGGAAACGCCGCTGTGGCTGCTGTCGCCGCGAGCGGCCGTCGCGGCACTGGTCAATGGCATCGAACTGGCCGGCGAACGGCTGGGCAACCGCCGCGTGGTGAACTTGCCGGGGTTGTCGGTCACGGCTGCCGGCATGATCGAAGCCCTGCGCCGCGTGGCGGGCAATGCCGTGGCGGACCGCGTGACGTGGGAGCGCGAAGCGCGCGTGGAGAACATCGTCGGCACCTGGCCGGCGGCGTGGAACGCGGAGCGTGCGCTGGCGCTGGGGTTCCAGAGCGACGCGAGCTTTGATGAGGTGATTCGCGCCTATATGGAAGATGCGGGGCTGGCCAAGTAAGCGAATCTCGCCTCCCTGCTGCGACGGCCCTAATATTTGCTGAGAGCCGCTCCCGCTCCCCTCTCCCGCTTGCGGGAGAGGGGAGCAAACAAGCGGGATTTGAAGACTCGTCGGCACGGAATCACCCCGCCGGCTTCACCACCTCATACCCCTCGATAATCTCCCGCACCGGCCCCGGAATCGCCGCCGATTTCTGCGTGGCCGGGTCCGCGCACACATAGACGATCTCACCGGTAATCAGGTGTTCGTCGCCGCGGAACATCTCCACCCGGAACAGCATGCTCGAGCGCCCCAGGCGCGACATGCGGCCGCGGATTTCCAGCTCGTCGTCAAAGCGCGCCGAGGCGTGGTATTCCAGCGTGGACTTGACCACGAAGATGTCCACGCCATGCGCGTGCAGCACATCTTCCGGATAGCGGATGCCCAGCGCACGCCAGTACTCGGTCACGCAGATATCGCAGTACGTCAGGTAGTGCGCGTTGAAGACGATCGACTGCGGATCGACTTCGGCCCAGCGCACGCGCAGCGGGATGCTGTGGCGAAAATCCTCTTTGGCCATCGGCCTGGTCTCCTTGTTTGTCGTGGCTTGTCAAAGCACCAGGCCGCCGGCCCGCCGGACAGGACCGGCAGGCGCGGCGGCCTGGATCGATGATGGCGGCGGCAGGCTGATTGCGCTTACTGTGCCTTGGCCAGCCCCAGCTTCTCGATGATCGCCTTTTCCTTCTTGACGGTCTCGGCCGCAAACTGCGCGTATTGCTGGCTGTTCATGTAGTACGGCTCCATGTCGAACTTGGCCAGCGATTCGCGGTAGTTGGGCATGTCCATGGCCTTCTTGAAGGCGTCATGCAGCTTCTGCACGATCTTCGGATCGGTGCCCTTGGGCGCGACCAGGCCGAACGGCGAGGTCTGCACGATGCCGATGCCCAGTTCCTTCAGCGTCGGCACGTTGGGGAAGCGCGCCGAGCGCTTCTCGCCCCAGGTCGACAGCAGGCGCAGCTTGCCCTGCTCAACGTACGGTGCCCATGCCGGCGTGTCGGCCACCGACATCACGTGGCCGCCCAGCAGCGCCTGCATCGACTCGGAATTGCCCTTGTAGGGGATGTGCGAGAACTGCACGCCCTGCTTCATCGCCAGCTCTTCCATGGTCAGGTGCAGCGTGGTCATCGAGCCCGGCGAACCGTAGGTCAGCTTGCCCGGATTGGCCTTGGCGTAGGCAATGTACTCCTGCATCGTCTTGATCGGCGAATCGGCCGGCACCACCAGGCCGAACGAATAGCCGGCGAGGTTGATGATGTAGTTCAGGTCCTTGACCGGGTCCCAGTTGATCTTGGTGGTGTACGGCAGGCGGTAGACCGGCATGGCGACCTGGGCCAGCGTGTAGCCGTCCGGCGCGGTGGACTGCATCATCTGCGCGGGCAGCACGCCACCCGCGCCGGGCTTGTTCTCGACGATCACGGGCTGGCCCAGGATCTTGGAGGCGTTGTCGGCGAGCACGCGGAACGGGATATCCGTGGAGCCGCCGGCGGTGTAGCCGATCACCAGGCGGATCGGGCGCTGCGGGAACTTGTCGGCCTGTGCCTGGGCGGGCATGGCGGCAAGGCCCAGTGCCGCGGTGGCGGCGGCGATGCCCGCGCGGGCGATGAAGTGGCGGCGTTGCATTTGACTATGTCTCCTTGTGCTGCAAGTCACTGCTGAAAATGGAAGGCCAGGGCCGGTGCGGCCCTGACCGTGGCTGCTGGTCTAGTTGTGCGGTGTGCCGAACGCGGCGCGCAGCGCGGCAACGGCCTCGGCATGTGCCTGCGCCACCGCCGGCACGAACCGGCCCAGCTTGAAGAAATCATGGATCATGCCGGGGTAGTCCGCCAGCGTGGCGGCCACGCCGGCGGCGCGCAGCTTCTCCGCGTAGGCCACACCCTCGTCATGCAGCGGATCGTAGCCGGCCACGGCGATCCAGGCCGGGCATGTGCCGCGCACCTCGGCGCCGGCGCCGCCGCCATCCAGCGGGGCGAAACGCCAGTCGTCGCGGCTGGCTTCCTGGTCCAGGTACTGGGCAAAGAACCAGCGGATCATGTCCGCCGTCAGCAGGTAGCCATCGGCCAGCGCGCGGTGCGACGGCGTGTCCTGGCGTGCACAGGTGCCGGGATAGATCAGCAACTGCAGCACGGGCGCCAGGCCCGCATTGCGGGCCTCCACGGCACACGCCGCGGCCAGCGTGCCGCCGGCGCTGTCGCCACCCACGGCGATGCGCGCCGGGTCGGCACCCAGCCGGCCGGCTTCGGCGAAGACCCAGTGCAGCACATCGAAGGCGTCGTTGGCCGCCGTCGGGAAACGCCATTGCGGCCCGAGCCGGTAGTCCACCGACAGCACCATGCAGTCCGCCTGGCCACACAGCAGCCGGCACAGCGGATCGTGCGAATCGACGCTGCCGACCGTGAAGCCGCCGCCATGGAAATACACCAGCAAGGGCAGCGGCTCGGTCCAGCTGGCCTCGCGCGGGGTGTACAGCCTGAGCGGGATGGCGTGGCCGTCGCGCGCCGGCGCCAGCAGGTCTTCCGCCATATACACGGGCGGCGGGTTGATATCGAGGATCGGCGCGCTTTTCTCGTAGGCGATCTTGGCGTCCTCGGGCTCCATCGCGTGGATCGGCGGCCGCTTGGCGCGCGCGATCAGCTCCAGCAGCGCGGCCACCTGCGGGTCGAGCGGGCTGGACGGCAGGCCGGGCGTGGCGGGCGCATCAGGGCTGGAAGACGGTGCGGCGGACATAGGGAATGACGCGGATCCGGAGCCGGTGCCAGCGGCGTGCAGAAGTTCTGCGCGTCGCCCGCATCGGGACAAGTTCGAATTGTGAACGATCGTTCGATTTTAGTATGATGCCAGATGTTCCAGGTGCCCGGCAGTACGAGATAACCCCGAAAAGTCGCTGTCAGCCTGCCACGCGGCAAGTTTTTGCGCGATGATCGGCTGAAGCGGTCCCGAGGGCTCCGGAAACGCAGTAGTGCAGGTCCATTGAAACCCAAGACAGCGGGCCTGGCGAGCATCCGCTCCAGGCCCGTGCAAAAGACAATTTGGCGGCAGATCCCGGCAGGAGACAAGCAAACATGGCGTTTATCTACTATCTGACCCACATCCACCTGGATTTCGGCGCGGTAAGCCTGCTCAAGTCCGAATGCGAGCGCATCGGCATCCGCCGCCCGTTGCTGGTGACCGACAAGGGCGTGGTCGCCGCGGGAGTGGCGCAGCGTGCCATCGATGCGATGCAGGGCCTGCAGGTTGCGGTATTCGATGAAACCCCGTCGAACCCGACCGAGGCCATGGTGCACAAGGCCGCCGCACAATACCGCGAAGCCGGCTGCGACGGGCTGGTGGCAGTGGGCGGCGGCTCGTCGATCGACCTCGCCAAGGGCATCGCCATCCTGGCCACGCATGAGGGCGAGCTGACCACTTATGCCACCATCGAAGGCGGCAGCGCCAGGATCACCGACAACGCGGCGCCGCTGATCGCGGTGCCCACCACCTCGGGCACCGGCAGCGAGGTGGCGCGCGGCGCCATCATCATCCTGGACGACGGCCGCAAGCTGGGCTTCCATTCCTGGCATTTGCTGCCCAAGTCCGCCGTCTGCGACCCGGAACTGACGCTGGGGCTGCCGGCCGGGCTGACCGCGGCCACCGGCATGGATGCGATCGCGCACTGCATCGAGACCTTCCTGGCCCCCGCCTTCAACCCGCCCGCGGACGGCATTGCGCTGGACGGGCTGGAGCGCGGCTGGGGCCATATCGAACGCGCCACCCGCGACGGCCAGGACCGCGACGCACGCCTGAACATGATGAGCGCGTCGATGCAGGGCGCAATGGCGTTCCAGAAGGGGCTGGGCTGCGTGCATTCGCTGTCGCACCCGCTGGGCGGGCTGAAGATCGACGGCCGCACCGGCCTGCACCACGGCACGCTCAACGCGGTGGTGATGCCGGCGGTGCTGCGCTTCAACGCCGATGCGCCCACGGTGGTGCGCGACGACCGCTACGCACGCCTGCGCCGCGCCATGCACCTGCCCGACGGCGCCGATATCGCGCAGGCCGTGCACGACATGACCGTGCGCCTGGGCCTGCCCACCGGGCTGCGTCAGATGGGTGTCACCGAGGACATGTTCGACAAGGTGATTGCCGGTGCGCTGGTCGACCATTGCCACAAGACCAACCCGAAAGAAGCCAGCGCCGCGGATTATCGGCGTATGCTTGAGCAGTCCATGTAGCACACAGCGGCTTCCCGCCGGTCAGACCGACCAAGCGGCTGTCCGGCGGCCCTCCCTCCACAGCGCAGGAGACAACATGAGCGGCGAGCACTTGCAGGTAGTCCATGGCGATATCACCCGGATGGAAGTCGATGCCATCGTCAACGCGGCCAATAGCGGCCTGTTGGGCGGCGGCGGCGTCGACGGGGCCATCCACGGGGCAGGCGGCTCCGCGATCAAGGAGGCCTGCCGCGCGATCCGCGACACGCAGGGCGGCTGCCCCACCGGCGAGGCGGTGATCACTACCGGCGGCCACCTGCCGGCGCCATACGTGATCCACGCGGTCGGGCCGGTCTGGCAAGGCGGCGACCAGGGCGAGGACGAACTGCTCGCCAACGCCTACCGCAACAGCATCCGGCTGGCGGCGCAGCACCACCTGCGCAGGCTGGCCTTTCCCAATATCAGCACCGGCATCTACGCCTTCCCGCGCGAGCGCGCGGCGGATATCGCCATCGCCGCGGTGCGCGAGGCGCTGGCCGCGGCGCCGGAGATCGAGCAGGTCACCTTCGTCTGCTTCGACGACGAGAACTACCGCCTGTACCGCGAGCGCTTGTCCTGAGACGGATCGCGGGGCATGCCCCGCGATCTCCACCGCCTGCGTCAGAACTTGTGGCGCAGGCCCACGCGCAACACCGCCTGGCTGTCATCGGCCGACGGACGCACGCCGTTGATCGCGGCCACCGCGCGCTTGCCGGTGGAATCGATCCCCGAGGCCTTCTGGTAGATCGCCATCGCGTAGACATCGGTGCGCCTGGACAGGCTGTAGTCCGCCCCCAGCACGAACTGCCGGTAGCTGGCGTCATTGATGCCGCTGCCCCTGGCATAGTCCGCGGCCACGCCCATCAGCAATGCCGGCGTCACCTGGTACTTGAAGCTGACTTCCACATTGTTGAAGGTCGCGGTGCCGCGATAGCCGAACGGATTCGGGCCGGACGACAGGTCTCCCAGGTCCTTGAAGCGCGTGTTGGAGTACGTGGTCCCGACCGTGGCCGCGCCGAAGCTGTACGCTGCGCCCGCGGCAAAGACTTCCTGCGAGCGCGCCGACGCGTAGCCCGACTGCACCGGCGAGCCGATATTGGTCAGCGTGTTCAACGGTGCCGAGCCGGTGGTGTTGGCCGTGACACCGGTGCCGTAGAACGAGGTATTGGGGTTCCTGACGTTCAGGTAGCCGATGCCGAGCAGCAACGGCCCGCTGCCATAGCCCGCGCCCAGCGACCAGATCTGGTTGCGCGCCGGGCTGCCCGCCACGCCGCCCAGGCTGTAGACCCCGCCAAAACTCAGGCCGCCGTAGTTCTGGCTGCGGAACTTGATGGCGTTGTTGACCCGGGCGGAGTTGTTCAGGTTGTCGATATCGCCGGGGTGGGCGTTGTAGAAGCCGCCCCATTGCGCGCCGATGTTGAGCGGACCGACAAAATCCACCACCGAGTCGTACTGGCGGCCCATGGTCACCGTGCCGTAGTTGCCGGACAGGCCGACGTACGCCTGGCGCCCGAATATCAGGCCGCCCTGCCCCAGCTTGCCGCTGCTGGCGTCGAAGCCGTTTTCCAGCACGAACAGCGCCTTCATGCCACCGCCCAGGTCCTCACTGCCGCGCAGGCCGAAGCGGCTGGCCTGGATCACGCCGCTGACCAGGCTAAACTGGTGATGGCCACCGGCGTTGTTGTTGTAGGTCAGGCCTTCATCGACGACGCCATAGAGGGTCACGCTGCCCTGTGCGCAAGCCATCTGCGCGAATCCGCCGATCAATGCAAAACCTGCAAGCTGCTTTTTCATTCTGTTTCCTCCGTCTATGAATTTGTTGCCGCACCTGTTGATTCGCGTCCCTCGCATATGCGCCGACTGGGTGCGGGCCCTCCCGGAACTGCCTTCGAAAACCACTGCAACGACACCTGCTGAGGGATTCCGCCCGCGTTTCGCTGGCGATGGGCGTGACAAAGCCGCTCACGCCGTGAGCACGGCTTTGCGCCGCTGGCGCAAAGCCGAACATCCACCCCTGGAAAAATCAGAACCAAGAACCGCCGCGCGTTTTGAAAACGACGAGACGCAGGCAGGAATGCGCGTCAGGCCGTCCCGCCCGGCAGCCGCCGCGCCTTAGCCATCGAAATGGATCCAGGGCCGGCGCAACCGGTCCGCGCCCTGGAACGCGTCGATGCTTGACGCCAGCTTCAGCGTCAGCGCGATCGGGTCCAGCCCTTCAAGCAGCATCTGCCGCTGCTCGCTGCCCAGCGTGAAGCCGTACCGCGCGCCCGCCGGCGACACCACTTCCAGCTGCCGGAGGTCGACCGTCACCTGCCGCGTGGCCGGCGCTGCGGCGCAGTCGTCGGCGAGTGCCTGCACCGTTGCCATCGGCAGCACCACCGGAAGCAGGCCGTTGCGCACGCAGTTGTTGTGGAAGATGGCACCGAAGCCGGGCGCAACGATGGCGCGGATGCCGAACTCCTTCAGCGCCCACACCGCATGCTCGCGCGAGGAGCCGCAGCCAAAATTGCTTCCGGCCAGCAGGATCGACGCCCCGGTGTACTCCGGCTGGTTCAGCACGAACAAGGGATCGGGGCTGCGGTCCGTCCCCGCCAGGTAGCGCCAGCCGGCGAACAGGCCCTCGGCCAGCCCGTGCCTGGAGACGCGCTTCATTTCCCGCGACGGGATGATGGCGTCGGTGTCGATGTTGATGCGCAGCAGCGGCGCGGCCACGCCGCGATGCATGGTAAATGGCTCCATCTCAGGCTCCCGGCAGCCGGCGCGGGTCGGCGATGCGCCCCAGCACGGCCGATGCCGCCACGGTGGCCGGGCTGGCAAGGTGGGTGCGGGTCTGCGGGCCCTGGCGGCTTTCAAAATTGCGGTTGGTGCTGCTGATCACGCGCTGCCGGTGGCCGAAGCTTTCGCCGCCGGCGTAGAAGCACATCGAGCAACCCGATTCACGCCACTCGAATCCCGCTTCACGGAACACGCGATCCAGCCCTTCGGCCTCGGCGGCGCGCTTGACGGCGCTGGAACCCGGCACGCAGATGGCCGTCACGCCGGGCGCCACCTTGCGTCCGGCCAGCACACCGGCCGCGCTGCGCAGGTCCGACAGCCGGCTGTTGGTGCAGGAGCCGATAAATGCGGCATCGATGGCGATGTCCGCCATCCGCTGCCCGGGACGCAGGTCCATGTAGGACAGTGCGCGCTCCATGGCCTGGCGCGTATCGGCATCGATCGCCATGGCGGGGTTGGGCACGGCGCCGTCGACGGCCACGCCGTGCTGCGGGCTGGTGCCCCAGGTCACCATCGGCGCCAGCTGCCTGCAATCCACCGACAGCTCGCGGTCGAACACGGCGTCGGCGTCGCTGTACAGGCTGCGCCAGTGCCACAGCGCTGGTTCCCACTGCGCACCGGCGGGCGCATACGGCCGGCCGGCGAGGTATTCGAAGACCGTGTCGTCGGGCGCGACAATGCCCGAGAACGCCGAGAACTCCACCGCCAGGTTGCACAGCGTCAGGCGCGCCTCGACCGGCAGGCTGCGCACCGCGCTGCCGCCGAATTCGAGCATATGGCCGCCGGCGCCCGCCGCCGAGTAGCGTGCGATCAGCCACAGCATCAGGTCCTTGGCGCCGACGCCCGCTGGCAGCGCGCCGTCGAACGACACCCGCATGGTGCGCGGCCGCGTCACGCGCAGCGTCTGCGTCGCCAGCGCATGTTCCGCCTCGGACGAGCCGATGCCCCAGGCCAGCGCGCCCAGGCCGCCCTGCGTGCAGGTATGGCTGTCGGGACAGACCACGGTGGTGCCGGGCAAGGCAATGCCCTGTTCCGGCGACACCACATGGACGATGCCCTGGCCGGGATCGCCGATATCGAACAGCCGGATGGCCTCGCGCCTGGCGCTGTCGCGCGTGCTGGTGATAAAGGCCTCGCCGCCCGGCATCAGCGTGCTGTCGTTGCGCCCGGGCCGCGTATCGACGATATGGTCCATGGTGCAGAACGCCAGCGCCGGCGCGCGCACGCGCCGCCCGGCCGCGCGCAGCGAGCTCAGCGCGATGCTGCCGGTGCGCTCGTGCAGGAAGACGCGGTCTATATGCAGCAGGCTGGCGCCGTCCAGTTCGGCAATGGCATGCGCCTGCCAAATCTTGTCGAACAGGGTCCGGCCCTGGGACATGGCGCTCATCGCTGCGCTCCGATCGCGCGCTCACTCTCCAGCGTGTCGATGGCGTCGCCGCTCATGCCCGCGGCCAGCAGTGCCGTGCGCGAATGCTCGCCGGCGCGCGGCAGGTCGCGGTAGACGTCGAAGCGCCGCCCGTCCATCGCAATCGGCAGCGCCGGCAGCCGCACCTGCTGGCCCGAGGGCAGCGTCACCGGCACCAGCCCGCCGCCCGCGTTCAGGTGCGGATCGTCGAACAGGTCTTCGGGCCGGGAAATCGGCGCGAACGGCAGGCCACACGCTTCCAGCTTCGCCATCAGTTCCTGCTTGCCGAAGCTGCGGAACATCGGCGCCAGCGCGCCCAGCACGCGCGGCCGCTGCCGCACGCGTCCGTCGTCCAGGGTGGGGTCGCCGATGAAGTCGGCCAGTGCAAACGCCTCGCAGAACTTGCGCCACTGCGTGTCGCTGACGATGCCGACAAAGACCGGGGTTCCTTCCATGGTCTCGAAGGTGTCATAGACCCCCCACGCCGAACTGCGCACCGTCATCGGCGGAGCGGGCGTGCCCGTCACGGCCTGCTGTGCCATGTGCTGGCCGACCAGGAAGGCCGTGGTCTCGAACAGCGAGCTGCACACATGCTGCCCGCGTCCGGTCCGGTGCCGTTCCTGCAGCGCGCCGAGAATGGCGATCACGCCGAACATCGCGCCGGTGACGTCGATCACCGAGGCGCCGGCGCGCATCGGCTTGCCCGGCAGGCCCGTCATATAGGCCAGCCCGCCCATCATCTGGGTGACTTCGTCCAGTGCCACGCGCCGGTCGTAGGGGCCGGCAAGAAAGCCCTTGGCCGAGCAGTAGATCAGGCCGGGGTTGTGCGCCGCCAGCACGCCGTAGCCGAAGCCGTTCTCGTCCATCGCCCCGGCACGGAAGTTCTCGATCACCACGTCGGCGCTGTCCACCAGCCTGCGCACGGCGTCCCTGCCCGCTGCCGACTTCAGGTCCGCGCACAGGCTCTGCTTGTTGCGGTTGTACATGGCGAAGTAGCCCGCGCCCGAGCCCCCCAGCCGGCGCGTGTTGTCGCCGCCGGGCGGCTCGACCTTGGTCACCTCCGCGCCCATGTCGGCGAGGATCATGCCGATCGCCGGCCCCATCACCATGTGGGTGAATTCGACTACCTTCAGGCCAACCAGCGGCCTGTCCATTGTTGTCATCCGTCGCTCCTGCTGATCATTGCCACGCCGCCAGGACGGCAGGCACGAAGCCCTTGGGCAGGCCGGCCTCCGGCGTGTGCCCGTAAAGCGGTTCGTCCGCCAGGTTGGCCCTGACGATGTCGCGCACGCGGAACAGCGCCTCCAGGTCGATGCCGGTGCGCAGCCCCATCGACTCGAGCAGGAACACCAGGTCCTCCGTCACCACATTGCCGCTCGCGCCGGGCGCGAACGGACAGCCGCCGAGCCCGCCCAGCGAGGCATCGACCGTGGTCAGGCCCACGTCGATCGCCGCCAGCACATTGGCCAGCCCCTGCCCGCGCGTGTTGTGCAGGTGGATGCCGCTCAGGTGCTGCTGCCCGATCGCGCGCCATACCGCCAGCGTCAGGCTGCGCACCTGGCGCGGATTGCCGTAGCCGGTGGTGTCGGACAAGCCGACTTCGTCGCAGCCCGCGTCCATTAGCGCTTCGGCCAGCCCGACCACGCGCGCCTCGGCGACCGGGCCTTCCAGCGTGCAGCCGAATGCGGTCGACAGCCCCGCCTCGAAGCGCGGCCGCGCATGGGCCGGCAAGGCGCGGATGCGTTCGGCAATCCGCCGGACCTCGCGCAGCATCTGCTCATGGGTGCGGTTGACGTTGCGCAGGCTGTGCGTCTCGCTGACCGACACCGGGATGGTGAGCTTGTGCACGCCGGCGCCGATGGCGCGCTCGGCGCCCACGTAGTTGGGCACCAGTGCCGCCACCGTGAGCCCGCCGATGCCGAGCGCGTGCGCCACCACCTCGGCCGTGTCCGCCATCTGCGGCAGCACCGTGGCCGGAACGAACGAGCCGACCTCGATCTCGCGCACGCCGGCGGCGGCTTCCGCGCTGATCCAGGCCTTCTTGGCCGCGGTCGCCATCACGCGCCGGGTCATCTGCAGGCCGTCGCGCGGGCCGACTTCGCTGACCAGTACGTCGATGTTCTGCATGTTTGCTGTCATGGGTTTTCCTGTGGTTGGGAATCCTGTGCCGCGAACGCCGCGAGAATCTCGCCCGCGCCCGCGCTCCAGACTTCAGGTCTTGCCATCACGTATTCGAGCGCGGCTTCCAGGTAGCGGATCCGGTGCGGCTGCCCCAGCACCCACGGGTGCACGGACAGCGCGAGGATGCGCCCGCCCTGTTCGCGCGCTTCGTCGAGCAGCAGGTCGCAGGCGTCTTTCACCTGCCGCGCCCACGATGCTTCCGGGTGCAGGTTCTCCATCAGCACGAAGCGGTCCTCCAGCTCGGTCGACAGCGGCATCGCCCACAACTTGCCGTGGCGCGTGCGGAACGGGTAAGGCATGTCGTCGTTGACCCAGTCGCACAGGTACTCGATGCCGTTGGCGCGCAGCAGCTCCGGCGTATTGGCGCTCTGCAGCTTGCCGGGGCTGAGCCAGCCGCGGACGTCTTGCCCGCTGAGCGTACGCAGCCGGTCCAGCGAACGCCGGACGACTTCCGCCTCGACGGCTTCATCCAGGCCGCCGGCGTGTGCGGTGTCCATGCTCCATGAATGGCCGATGATCTCGTCGCCGCGCTCGCTCACCGTGGCGAGCAGCGACGGATACAGCTCGGCCAGCCGCGCATTGATGGCAAAGGTCGGGCGCACGCCGTAGCGGTCGAAGCCGCGCAGCATCCGGTGGATGCCGATGCGGTTGCCGTAGTCGCGCAGCGTGTAGTGGCGCAGGTCCGGATACGGCATGGTCATGTTGCCCGGCACCGCCACCGGTTTGCCGGTCGGGTTCAGCGGGAAGAACTGCAGGCTGACGTTGACCCACAGGGCCAGCGTCTTGCCGCCTGGCCAGCGCACCGGCGCGCGGCTTGCCAGCATCGACCAGTCATAGCGGTCGTGGTCCATGCCGGCGCGGCGGTGCGGGTATTGCGGGGCTTGATGGTCGCGTGGCATCAGCACGCCCTCCGCACCGGGTTGGCTGCGGCAATCGCAGCCGCGGCCGTGTCGTAGCAATGTTCGAGGTAGTAATCGGCGATCTCGCGGCCGGTGGTGACCCAGACATCCGCGTGGCCAGTGATGTATTCCAGCGCTTCCTCGAAGGCGCGCAGCCGGTGCGGGCAGCTGACCTGGTAGTTATGGGTCGGGATGCACATCACGGTGCCGGACTCGGCCCCTTCCGCATAGAGCCGGTCGAAGCAGTCCTTCAGCATCTGCCCGTAGCGGCGCGGCTCGGCCTTGTTCACCACGTAGGCGATGGTGTCGTTCATCTCCAGCGAGTACGGCAGCGAGATAAAGCGCTGGCCGCCGCGCACGCGCACCGGCGTGGGCTGGTCGTCATGGAACAGGTCGCAGGTATAGCGGCCGCCCAGTTCGGCGAACAAGTCCAGAGTCGATTCGCTGTGCGACAGCGTTGGCGCCAGGTAGCCGGCCGGCTTGCTGCCGGTGCAGTCCTCGATGATCTGCATCGACTCGCGGATCATCTCGCGCTCCTGTTCCTCGGACATGCCGTAGGTGTAGCGCGTGTTGTAGATGCCGTGCGAGAAGAACTCCCACTCGCGCTCCATGCACATCGCCACGATCTCGGGGTGATGCACGCACAGCGCCGCCGACAGCGACACCGAGCCGCGGATGCCGTACTTGTCCAGCAGCCGCATCTGGCGCTGATGGCCGACGCGGTTGCCGTAGTCGCGGATCGAGTAGCCCGGCACCGCGGGGTACGGATGGGGCCATGCGCGCCGGTGCGGATTGCCTGGCGGGTCGAGTTCGTAGAACTCGATGTTGGGCGCGACCCAGAAGGCCAGCCGTGCCCCGCCCGGCCAGCTGATCCTGGGGCGGTCCTGGTAGGGCCAGTAGTCGTAGTAGCCGGGGCTTTCACGCATGTCAGTCCCCCTTCGCGGTGTGCAGCATGGCATGCTGGTCTTCGAGCCAGTTCTGCACCTCGAGCACGTCGAGCACGTCGGCGTATTTCAGCATCAGGTCGGTCAGGTTGGCGAAGTGGTAGCTCTCATGCTTGTCGGCCACGCACTGCTCCGGCACGATGGTGCGATACCCGCGTGACAGCGAATCCACCGCCGTGGCGCGCACGCAGCCCGAGGTGGAGCCGCCGGTGATGACCACGGTATCCACCTGGTGCCACACCAGCAACGACTGCAGCTGGGTCTCGAAGAACGCCGACGGCATCTTCTTGCAATAGACCACGTCGCGCACCGGATCGACGTCGACGCGGCTGTCGAACTGCGCGCGCTCCGACCCATGCTTGATGTTCTGCAGCGAATCCGGCGTATCGGTGCGGGTGCCCCAGATGCCCGCATCCTCGCCGGACGCCATGTACGCCACCCGCGTCCACACCACCGGCCAGCCCAGCGCCCGGAAGCGCCGCGCCAGCCCGTTGATATGCGCCAGCTGCGCGGGATCGGTCTCGTACGCGGTCTTGAAGCGGTCGGTGCAGGTGTAGGCGTTCTGCAGGTCGATATTGACCAGCACCGCCTTGCGCCCGAAGCCGAAGCGCGCCCGGCTGGGGTTGGCCCTGACCTCCTGCCAGATCTGGCGCGCGGTCTTGTCTGACAATTCCATCGGTTTGACTCCGTTCTTTGCTTCTCTGATTGCTGGATGGGCGCGCTCACACGCCCAGGTAAGCGGCCCGCAGTTCAGGGGCTGCCAGCAGCGTCCCGGGCGTACCGGAGAACCTGACTTCGCCGTTTTCCAGCACGTAGGCCCGCGAGGCGATTTCCAGCGACAGCGCCACGTTCTGCTCGACCAGCAGGATCGACAGTCCTTCCTTGTGCAGGCGGCGGACCAGGCCGAACATCTCCTCGACCATCAGCGGCGACAGCCCGAGCGAGGGCTCGTCCAGGATCAGCAGGCGCGGATCGCCCATCAGGCCGCGGCCGATGGCCAGCATCTGCTGCTCGCCGCCGGACATGGTGCCGGCGCGCTGGCCCAGCCGTTCGCGCAGGCGCGGGAAGGTATCGAGCACCCATTCCAGGTTGGCCTTGAGCTGGCGCGTGGCGCGGCGGCAGGCGCCCAGCTCCAGGTTCTCCAGCACGGTCAGGTTGGGGAAGATGCAGCGCCCTTCGGGCACCTGGATCAGTCCGGCGCCGACGATGTCCTGCGGCCGGGCCCGGCTGACGTCCCGCCCGTCGAAGCGGACCGTGCCGGAGGTGCCGGACACCAGGCGGCAGGCCGTGTTGATCAGCGTCGATTTGCCGGCGCCGTTGGCGCCCAGCAGGGCCACGATCTCGCCGCGATTCACCTCCACGCTGACGCCGTGCAGCACCTGCACCTCGCCGTAGCCGCTGTGCAGCCCTTGCACCGACAACAGGGTCTCAGGCATGGGCGGCCGCCTCCTGCTGCGCGCCGATGCGCTGCGCCATGCCGTGGCCCAGGTAGGCCTCGATCACCTGCGGGTCGCGCGTCACCTGCGCGGGCGAACCCTGCGCGATCAGCCGGCCGCCGGCCAGCACGAATACGTCCTGCGCCAGGTTCATCACCGCCTGCATCACGTGCTCGATCATCACGACGGTCACGCCGTCGTCGCAGATGCCGCGCACCACCGGGATCATCGCGGCGATTTCGCCGGGGTTGAGCCCGGCCAGCACCTCGTCCAGCAGCAGCACGCGCGGCCGCGTGGCCAGTGCGCGCGCCAGCTCCAGGCGCTTGCGCCCGGCCACGGTCAGGCTCGAAGCGCTCTTGTGCAGCTGGTCTTCCAGCCCGACCCGGCGGGCCACTTCATCGGCCTGTGCCAGCGCCACATTGCGGCCGCGCACATGCAGGTGCGCGCCGACCGCGATGTTCTCGCGCACGGTCTGCCCGGCAAACGGCTGCACGATCTGGAAGGTGCGCGCCAGCCCGAGCCGGCAGATGACATGAGGCGCGAGCCCGTTGAGGGTGCGGCCTTCCAGCTCCACCGTGCCCTGCGTGGGCGCGAGGAAGCCGGACAGCATGCCGAACATGGTCGACTTGCCGGCGCCGTTGGGGCCGATCAGGCCGGTGATGCGGCCGCGCGCAATGGACAGGTTCACGTCCTGCACCGCCGCCAGGCCGCCGAAGCGGATCGACAGTCCGTGGGTCGAAAGTATGGTCCGCATCGTCATTTCCCTTGCCTTATGTCCTCGCCTTGCGCACCGATCCGGCCGCCCCGGCCAGGCCCTGCGGCAGGAACATCACCATCAGCACCAGCAGCGCGCCGTAGATCACCAGGCTCACGCCCGGCACATCGCCCAGCGCATTGCGCGTCAGCTCGTTGAGCAGCTGCAGCGCCAGCGCGCCGAGCAGCGGGCCGAACACCGTGGCGGTGCCGCCGATCACCGCCCCCACCAGCGCGGCCACCGAAAAGGCCGGACCGTAGGCGATATGCGGATCGAGGTATTGCAGGTACTGCGTATAAAAAACGCCGGCCGCCGCCATCAGCGCCGCGGACATGGCAATGGCTACCAACTTGACGCGCAGCACGTCGATGCCGAGTGCCTTCGCCGCGTCCTCACTGTCCCGCACCGCCATCAGGCAGGCACCGAAGCGCGACCTGCGCAGCCACCACGAGAGGAGAAGGCCCGCGGCGACGAACGTCAGGATGAACCAGAGGTAGCCAGCCTTGCCGGCAAACTGGAGATGCAAGGCACCGGGCTGCAACGGCAACTGCATGCCTGCGCCGGCACCGGTAAAACCGACCGCATTGGCCACGATGCGCAGCACCTCGGCCACCGCCAGCGTCGCCAGCGAGAAGTACGAACCCTTGAGCCCGTAGCGGAACGACAGCACGCCCACGCCGACGCCGGCGAGCGCGCCGACGCCGGTCGCCAGCACCAGCGCCAGCCACGCATTCATGCCGAACGCGACCTGCAAGATCGCCATGGCATAGGCGCCGGTGCCGAAGAACGCCGCGTGGCCGAACGAGAACTGCCCGCCAAAGCCGCCGAGGATGTTCCACGACTGCGCCATCAGCGTCATCAGCAGCACCATCACCAGCAGGTTCAGCGCGAAGCCGGAGGACAGCCACAGCGGCGCCGCGGCAAAGCCGGCCAGAACGATGGCGATCCAGCCGAGCGTGGGAAGAGAAGAAATTCGATTCATGTCAGGCTCCTCGAGTCACGCCTTCGCGCCGAACAGGCCCTGCGGACGGAACAGCAGCACCAGGATGAAGATCAGGAAAATGCCGACCTGGCCCAGGCTGTCGCCCAGCCACAGGCCGCCCAGTGACTCGACCACGCCGATCAGCAGGCCGCCCCACAGCGCCCCGGCGAAGCTGCCCATGCCACCCAGCACGACCACGGTGAAGGCGATCAGCACGAAGCCGTCGCCGACGCGCGGATTGACGTAGTAGGCCGGCAGCAGGAAGCAGGCGGCCGCGCCCAGGCAGGCCAGGCCGATGCCGAAACTGAGCGCATAGACGCGCTCGACATCGATGCCGACCACGCGCGCGCCCTGCTTTTCCCTGGCCACCGCGCGGATGGCGCGGCCCAGCGTGGTGCGCCGGATCATCAGCATCAGCAGGCCGCAGGCCAACAGTGCGCCGGCGAAGGCGATCACCTTGGGCAGCGCGATCGATGCACCCAGCAGCTCGACGGTGGACAGCGCATAGGGCGTGTCGATGGTGTAGGTGTCGGAGCGGAACAGGTACAGCGCCAGGTTCTCCAGCACGATCGAGATGCCCAGCGTGACCAGCAGCACGTTCTGCTCGTTGCCGCGACTTGCCCGCGCGATCAGGTGGCGCTGCAGCAGGTAGCCCGCGGCGAACATGGCCGGCAGCATCACCAGCAGCGCCGCGTAGGGATCGACATGGAGCCGGGTAAAGAGGAAATAGACGCCATACAGCGCCGCCATCAGCGCGGCGCCGTGGGCGAAGTTGACGATATGGAGCACGCCGTAGATCAGCGTCAGGCCCAGCGCGACCAGGGCATAGATCGCCCCGGTGGTCAGGCCGTTGAGCCAGGAGGCCCAGAGTATCGGGATATCGAACATGTAATGCGTTCCTCGCGGCAACAGGAGTCCAGCGGTCGGGAAGCGGGCTTCCCGACCGTAGCGACTAGGGATAAACGGCGTACCGGCGCGACCGGCGTGAAGCGCTTAGCTGGCCGGCAGCGGGAACACCGCGTCGACCTGCCGGTAGGCGTTGGGGAAGACCACCTTGATGTCGCCATCCACCACCTGCGTCAGCAGCGGCTGCGCGCCGGTGTTCTGGCCGTTGACGAAGCGCGTCGGCCCGTACGGCATGAAGTGGCTGCTGAAGCTGCTGCTGGCGAGCGCTTCGATCACGCGCTCGCGCTGCGCCGAGCCGGCGCGCTCAATGCTGTCGGCCAGCAGCATGGTGGACGCATAGGTGCAGAAAACCTCGTAGGTAAAGAACAGGCCGCTGGCCTCAACGCGCTTGCGCAGCGCAATGGCGCGAGGATCCCTGGGGTTGTACCAGTGGTTGCAGTCCAGCACATGCTGCGCCGCCGCCGGGAACTCCTTGATGAACTTGAAGCTCGACGCCGCGCCGCCCAGCACCGAGTAGACCGCCTTGGGCCGGAACTTCTGCTGCTGCATGGTGCGCATCAGCAGGGCGTACTCGTTGTAGTAGTTGGCCGCGATCACGATGTCCGGATTGGCCGCCTTCATGCGTAGCACGATATTGCTGAAGTCGCGCGTCGGGTTGGCGTGCTTGACCACCTCCTTCACCTCGAAACCGAACTCCGGCAGGCGCTGGCTCAGCAGCTTGGCCGTGCCACTGCCGAACAGCGATTCCTCGTGGATGATCATCGCCGTGCGCGCGCGGTTGCCGCTGAGCTGGTTGAGCGTGCGCAGGTTGCTCATCGCGGTTTCGGTGGCGACCTTGTAGCCGGGGCCGAAGCGGAACGTGTTGGTCAGGCCGCGCTCGACGATGGCATCGGCCACGCCCACGTCGACCACATGCGCCAGGCCATGCCGCGCCGCCGCCTGCGTGGTGGCCAGGCAGATCGCGCTGGCATAGGCGCCGACCACGGCGCTGACGCCGGCCTCGTTCATCTTCTCGACTTCGGCCGCGCCGATCTCCGGCTGCGACTGGGCATCGCCCAGCACCGCTTCCAGCCTGGCGCCGCCCAGCGACTTGATACCGCCGGCGGCGTTGATGTCGGCGATCGCCAGCAGCGCGCCGGCACGGCATTGCGTGCCGGAAAACGCCAGCGCTCCGGTGACCGGATGCAGCACGCCGATGCGCACCGGCCTGGGCTGGGCCCGTCCGATCTGCGGCGCCAGCGCACCGGCGCCAAGCAGCGCGGCCTGGCCCAGGAACCGGCGTCTTGCCGGATAAGTCTTGGTCATTTCTGTCTCCTCCCGATTTCTTGGATCACCGCGTCGCGGTGGATAGGTCGCGCGCAAGCCAGATACGCGCCTTGTCTTCGCCAGCGCGCGTCAGCGCCATGCGGTAGTCGTAGCATTGCGGGCGA
The DNA here is from genome assembly GCF_058794355.1 of Cupriavidus sp. GW823-FHT07B10. Taxonomy (NCBI): domain Bacteria; kingdom Pseudomonadati; phylum Pseudomonadota; class Betaproteobacteria; order Burkholderiales; family Burkholderiaceae; genus Cupriavidus; species Cupriavidus sp. GW823-FHT07B10. The sequence goes on along the minus strand of NZ_JBXAGS010000009.1, from coordinate 128,627 downwards.
TACAGGCCGCTGAGCCACTGGACCGGGTTGCCGTCGACATCGCGCACCACGCGCACCACCGACAGCAGCGCCGCACCCACCGGCTCGTCCAGCAGCGCCGCGGCCTGCGCGTCGGCCAGGCAGCAGGACAGCGTCTGGTCGGCGTGGCCGATGCGAACCCCGCCGTCTTCCAGCAGCGCCAGCATGGGCTGCTGCTGCAGCGCGCCCGGTGTCAGCAACAGCGCCACGTGCGGCGGCGACCATGTCGTGATCAGCGAGACCGGTTCGTCCCGGTGCAGGCGCACGCGCATCACGTGCAGGGCTTCGTCCCGCTCCGCCAGCCGCAGCGCCTCCCGGACGTGCGTGGGGCAGCTCCGCATGCCGAAATCGACCACCCGCACCGAGGTGCCGGCGACGACTTCGAGCAGGCTGTCGAGCAGGCCGCACATCTGCGCTGGTGGCCTGTTCAGCCGAACCTGCTCGATATTGACGAATGTCCCCTGCCCGGGCCGCCGGTAGATCAGGCCTTCCTGGAGCAGCTCGGCTAACGCCCGCCGCACCGTCACCCGCGCCACGCGATACTGCTCCATCAAGCGGAACTCGGCCGGCAGCCCGCTCTCGTCGTATAACCCGTTCAGGATTTTCTGCCGCAGCACCAGGTAAATGCGGTGATACCGCGGCATCGGCGAATTTTGGTTTCCCATAAATGGCGGCTGCTATCTTTCGACCCGTTGAAATTTATCGGTTCACCGACATCGGATACTTCCCGTTCAGGCCAATTAGTCAAGGGAATATCGGCTCTGAAGCATGGACCGAAAGATATATCAGTATTATTGTCGCTTCAATAGGACAATTAATAGGACATCGTAGATATTTTCCCCAGTGAGACATGGAATGAAAGCCAGCCCTTAATAAAAAGTCAGGGGTCGTCCGGATTACTCAGTAAATGCTTCAGACGTTCCGGAAACACCAGCGCGAGCCGGACAGCGCCAGGCATGGCGCACCAACAAAAAGCCCCGCCATCAAGGCGGGGCTGAAAGCTGCTGACTGGGGTTTCGTTGGCGGCCCGAACGACATCTGGCAGCTACCCCGGCAGCGCACTCCGGATCAGCAGGTTGACGCGTTCCGGCTGCTCATGGATCACCCAGTGCGTGCCCTCGGGGATGCGTTCCAGGCGCAGGTCAGGCACGAAGTCGCCCAGCCCGTCCACCAGCGACTTCGGCAGCGCGCGGTCGCGTTCGCCCCAGATCACCAGCGTGGGGACCTTGACCACAAACGCGGCCGGATCCAGGCGCGAGATATCGGGCGGCGGCTCGCCCTCGCCCGGCGGGTGCATGGGCGAGGCGCGGTAGAAATTGACGCCGCCGGTGAGCGGATGGACGCCGGCGTCCTGGCCTTCGCCCGGCTGGGACCATGCCGCGTGGTACCTGGCGCGCGTCTCCGGCGTGTACCATGCCGCCGGCTTGCCGTCGGCATCGGCAAGCATCCGGTCCAGCAGCGCGAAGTCGTTGGCGGCCAGCGCCTTTTCCGAGCCCGGCTTGCGCAGCCAGTTCATGTAGGCGGAAGCGGCCTGCTGCTCGGGATCGGTGGCCAGCGCGCGCGCAAACAGGTACGGATGCGGCGAGTTGACGATGACGAGCTGGCGCACCAGCTGCGGGAACTGGATCGCCAGGTTCCAGCAGATCGCCCCGCCCCAGTCGTGCGCCACCACCACGGCCTGGTCATAGCCCAGCGCGCTGACCAGCTGCACCAGGTCTTCGACGATATGGCGCGGCCGGTAGGCCTCGACCTCGGCGGGCTTGCTCGACAGGTTGTAGCCGCGCAGGTCCGGCGCCACGGCAAAATGCGTGCGTCCGAACTCGGCCAGCTGGGCCTCCCATTCGAACCAGAATTCAGGAAAGCCGTGCACGAACAGCATCAGCGGCTTGCCGCGCTCGCCCGCGCTGGCGTAGTGCAGGCGGGTGCCGTTGGGCAGCGTGGCGTACTGCAGGTGGCGGATCACGGCGGCGGGGGCAGCCATGTTGTTCTCCATATGCGGTCCTCCTCGTTGTGGCGTTGTGCTGGCGTCAGCCGCGCAGCGCGGCAACGAGGCCCGCGCGGACCTCGGGCTTGTCGGCAAACGGATCGCCGGGATTGCGCTGCCCGACGATGTCCTCGAAGCGCTGGCGCACGGGGGCGAGCGCCTGGGGGTGGGAATAAATATAGAAGCTTTCGTCGCGGATGGCATCGAAGGTCAGCTGCGCGACCTCGGCGGCGGTCACCTTGCCGGAGCCGACGGCCTTGTCCGACAAGGCCTGCGACACCAGCTGCGAACGCGTCGGCGGCGCCTGGTTGGCCAGGTCGGCGGGCCGGTTGCGCTGGGACTGGTTGATGCCGGTGGGCACAAAGTACGGGCACAGCACCGAGCAGCGCACCTGCTCCGTCACCAGGCCCAGGTCCTGGTACAGGGTTTCGGTCAACGCCACCACCGCGTGCTTGGACACGTTGTACACGCCCATTGCCGGCGGGTTCAGCAAGCCCGCCATCGACGCCGTGTTGACGATATGGCCCTGGTAGGCCGGATCCTTCTCCGCCGCGGCCAGCATCAGCGGCGTGAAGATGCGCACGCCGTGCACGACGCCGTACAGGTTGACGCCCAGCACCCACTCCCAGTCCTTCTCGGAGTTCTCCCAGATCAGGCCGCCCGCGCCCACGCCGGCGTTATTGAACAGCAGGTTGACCTGGCCGAAGGCCTCGATGGCGGCATCGGCCAGCGCCTGCACCTGGTCGGCACGCGAGACGTCCGTGCGCAACCCGATCACCGGCACATTGCGTGCCTTGAATTCCGCCACGGTCGCGTCCAGCGCGTCTTCCTGCACATCCGCCAGCACCAGCTTCATGCCGAGGTCGGCGGCAATGTGGGCAAACTCCTTGCCGAAACCCGAGGCGCCGCCGGTAATGACAGCCACCTTGTTGGAGAAGTCCTTCATATCGTCTGTCCTGTCGCGTGATTCGTTTTGGGAAACGGCGGGCCGTGTGCCATGCGCGCTCAGGCGGCGCGCTGCACCTGGTAGCCCTGCCGCGGGAAATGCACATTGAGCGCGCCGGCGCGCGGGTCCTGGCGGCGCAGCGTGACGCGGCGCGCGCTCAGCGCCAGCAGCACGCCGGCCACCGGGTCGCGCGCATAGTCGGTCGGCGTGACGGTGACGGCGTCGCCGGCCTGCAGGCCGGCATCCACGACCACGCCCTCATCCAGCGCCAGCGGATCGGCACTGCGCGCGGCGCCGATCGCGTCCTCGCTGTCGATCACGCGCGGCCGGCCATGGCCGAAGGTGTTCATGCGCGCATACCAGGCCTGCAAGCGCGGATAAGCCTCCAGCAGCTGCGCCAGCGCGCCGGCGCGGCGGATAAACCAGAGGTTGTGGTACAGCGAGAAATCGGCAACCGACAGCGCCGGCCCGGCCACATGCCCGATCCCGGCAGCGAACTGCGTTTCCAGTTGGCCGAACGTTTCATGCAGCAGCGCGGTGGCTTCGGGCAACGGCATGCGCAGCGCATTGGTGTCGCCACGCATGGCCTTGCGGTCCGCGCTGAAGGCCTGGACCTGCGCCGGCGACAGGTGGCCCAGCATGCTGGCAACGCCGGCCGGCTGGAACACATAGGTCACCGATGCCGTGAACAGCGCCGCATCGAACCAGGCTGCCGCGACCCGCGCCGCCGCGGCCTGGGCCGGCGGATACAGCGCCGGCGCGGGCGCCAGCGCGTCCAGCACCTCGCAGATCAGCGCGGTATCGCAGTAGATATCGGCACCGACCTGCAGCACCGGCGTGCGGCGGTAGCCGCCGGTCAGCGCCAGCAGGTCAGGCTTGGGCAGGATGGCGGGGATTTCCACCGCGTGCCAGGCCAGTCCCTTGGCGCCCAGCAGCAGGCGGACCTTCTCGGAGAATGGCGAAGTTGCGTACTGGTGAAGAATGATGTCGGCCATGCGATCCAACTCCATGTTTGCCAGCGGGTGCCGTGCGGTTCAGTCCAGCAGGTCCGGCTGCTCCTTGACGATGCGGGCATAGAGCGGCTGGAACTGGAACCAGCCCGCCTGCGCTGTGCCGACGATCGAATAGGCCTGGCGCGCGGCCGCATCGGAGATCAGCTTGAGCGGCGCCTGGGTGCGCGCCGCGGCGGCTTCGGCCAGCAGCTGGACCTGGCAGGAGCGCTCCATGGTGATGAACCACCAGGCGGCTTCGTCCACGGTCTTGCCGACCGTCAGCAGGCCATGGTTCTGCAGGATCGCGGCCTTGTTCTGGCCCAGCGCATTGGCGATGCGCTGGCCTTCGTCGAGCTCCACCACCACGCCGCCGAAATCGTCATAGACCGCATGATCCTGGTAGAACGCGCACACGTCCTGCGTGAGCGGATCGAGCGGGCGGCCCAGCGTGGACCACGCGCGGCCATGGGTGCTGTGCGAATGCGCTGCCGCGACCGCGTCGGAGCGGGTCTGGTGCACGCGCGAATGGATGGCGAAGGCCGCGGCATTGACCGGGTAGTCGCCCTCGACCACGTCGCCGTGGTGGTCGCAGCGGATCAGGTTGGAGACCTTGACCTGGCTGAAATGGACGCCGAAGGGATTGACCCAGAAGGTATCGGGAAACTCCGGGTCGCGCGCGGTGATATGGCCGGCCACGCCTTCGTCGAAACCGAACCTGGAAAACAGCCGGAAGGCCGCGGCCAGGCGCTGCTTGCGGTGCAGGCGCTCTGCGGCGGCGGTGGCGAACTGCGGCGGGCGCGGCAGGTTGCGGTAGCGGGCCTTGACCTCTTCGGGCAGGCCGGCGCCGATCTCGTCGCCGCTCTGGATTTGCGGGGCTTGCGGGGCATTCATCGGTGTCTCCATCTTTTTGGTGAAATCCGTTGCCCGCGGCGCGCCCGGCAGGCGCGCCGCGGCCCTGCATGCGCCGGTCAGACCAGCTTGACCAGCTGCTTGCCGAAGTTCTTGCCCTTGAGCAGGCCGATAAAGGCTTCAGGCGCGCTGGCCAGGCCTTCGGCAATGCTCTCGCGGAACTTGAGCTTGCCCTGGGCGACGGCGGTGCCCAGTTCCTTCAGCGCCTGCGGCCAGACCTCCATATGCTCGGAGACGATAAAGCCTTCGATGGTCAGGCGCGACACCAGGATCAGCTGCGGGTTCTTCAGCGGCAGCGGCTGGCCGTCATAGCCCGCGATCATGCCGCACATGGCGATGCGGCCGAAGGCGTTCATGCGCGTCAGCACGGCGTCCAGGATATCGCCGCCGACATTCTCGAAATAGCCGTCGATGCCGTCCGGGGTGGCTTCCTTGAGCATCTTGTAGAGCTCCTTGGGATCCTTGGCCGCCTTGTAGTCGATGCAGGCATCGAAGCCCAGCTCATTGACCACGTAGTCGCACTTGTCCTTGCCGCCGGCAAAGCCGACCGCGCGGCAGCCGGCCAGCTTGGCCAGCTGCCCGACCACGCTGCCCACTGCGCCGGAGGCAGCGCTGACCGCGATGGTCTTGCCCGGCTTGGGCAGGATGATCTTGTTCAGGCCATACCAGGCGGTCACGCCCGGCATGCCGACCGAACCGAGGTAGGCCGACAGCGGGATATGCGTGGTGTCGACCGGCTGCAGGCCGGTGCCGTCGCTGACGCCCATCTCCTGCCAGCCGAACATGCCGACCACCTTGTCGCCTGGCTTGAACTTGCTGTTCCTGCTTTCCACCACTTCGCCCACGGTGCCGCCGATCATGACCTCATCGAGCGGCTGCGGCGCGGCGTAGGACTTGCTGTCGTTCATGCGGCCGCGCATGTACGGGTCCAGCGACAGGTAGTGGTTGCGCACCAGCACCTGGCCGTCGGCGATCTGCGGCACGGGCACTTCTTCCAGGCGGAAATTGGCCGGCGTCACCGCGCCTTCGGGACGCGAGGCCAGGACGATGCGCTTGAACGTTTTGGACATGGTCGATTCCTTTCAGTAGGAATATATGGAACGGCTTGAATACTGCGTCGGGAAGGGACAGCCGCGCTGCCCCGTCTGCTGCATCGGTGCCGGCGCTCAGCCGTCGGCACCGGTATCGGTCTCACCCGGGCGCTGCGGCGGCATGCGCCGGATGTACTTGAAGGTGCCCGATCCGCGCGCCACGGTCTTGCCGTCGGCGTCGACGATCTCGGCTTCGCAGAACACCATGGTGGTGGTGCGGTGCACGGTGGTGCCGCGCGCGGTCAACGCGCCGCGCCCCGGCGCCATGAAGCTGGTCTTCATCTCGATGGTGACCACGCCCCGGCCATCCGCGTCGCTGCTGCGGCCGGCCACCGCCATGGCCACGTCGAGCAGCGTCATGATTACGCCGCCGTGGGCCATGTCCCAGCTGTTCTGGTGGCGCTTCTCGATCGGCAGCGCGATCTCGCTGCGGCCGCCTTCGGCGAGGTTGCAGGTCACGCCGAGGTCGGCGAGGAAGGGAATGTGGGTCAGGGGGCCTTTGAACTGGTTCATGGCAATTGCGAGTCCGAGAATTAGGTGCCGGCGAGGCCGAGGCCTCGCGCCGGCCCCAAGTTTGAGGGCAATCCGGGATTCCGCCAAGCCGCACGGTGCGGCTTGCCCGGAATGCGCCCTGCCCGGCTCAGACCGCGCTGACGCCGCCGTCCACCGCCAGGATCTGGCCGGTGATGTGTTTGCCGGCGTCGCTGGCAAACAGCAGCGCGGCGCCCTTCAGGTCCTCGTCGTCGCCCAGGCGGTGCAGCGGCACGCCGGCGCACATGGCCTCAACGCCCATGCGCTCGAGCGAGCCCTTGGTCATCTTCGACGGGAAGAAGCCCGGCGCGAGCGCGTTGACGGTGATGTTGTGCTCGCCCCACTCGGCCGCCAGCGTGCGCGTGAAGTTGACCACCGCACCCTTGGAGGTGTTGTAGGCAATGGTCTCCATGCTGCCCGGCGGGTTGCCGGCCAGCCCCGCGATCGACGCCACGTTGATGATGCGGCCGTAGCGGCGCGGGATCATCGACAGCTTGCCGATGCGCTGGCTCAGCAGGAACAGGCCGCGGATGTTCAGGTTCATCACCTTGTCCCAGGCTTCGACCGGATGGTCTTCGGCCGGGGCGCCCCAGGTGGCGCCGGCGTTGTTGACCAGGATGTCGACGTGGCCCAGCTTCGCGATGGCCTCGTCGGCCAGGCGCGCGATCTCCGACTCCTGCGAGCCGTCGGCGGCGATCCAGTCGGCCTCGATGCCGAGCGACTTCAGGTGCGCCTGCGCCGCCTGCAGCTCGTCGGCCTTGCGCGCCGACAGCACCAGGCGCGCGCCCTGCTCGCCCAGCGCCTCGGCAATCTGCAGGCCAAGCCCGCGCGAGCCGCCGGTGATCAGCGCGGTCTTGCCCTTCAGGTCAAACAGTTGCTGGATGGTACGCATATTGTCTTCCTTCGTTCTGTAGTGTTCGGGGATGGGCAAGCGCCGCTCAGAACCACGCGTCCTGCATGTCGAGCGTGGTGCGGTCGAGCGACTCGAGCAGCGCCAGCTGCGGGCCGACCTTGGGCAGCTCCCAGCGGAAGAAGTAGGCCGCCGCGGCCAGCTTGCCGCGGTAGAAGTCCTCGTCTTCCTTGCCGTTCGCGCGCGGCAGCGCGGCTTGCGCCAGCAGTGCCTGTTCCAGCCAGATCCACGCCACCACCACGTGCCCGAAGGCCTCCAGGTAGACCGAGGCATTGGCCAGCGTCACGTTGGGGTCGCCCGCGCTCCACAGCGCCTGCGTGACCTCGGCCAGGCGCTTGGTGGCGGTGCCGAGGGCGCCTGCCTGCTGCGACAACTCGGCATTGCCGGCGGCGAGCGCGCGGGTGATGGTGTCCTGCACGCGCTCGCCCAGCAGCTTGAAGGCGGCGCCGTCCTTCATCACCACCTTGCGGCCCAGCAGGTCCAGGCCCTGGATGCCGTGCGTGCCTTCGTGGATCGGGTTGAGGCGGTTGTCGCGGTAGAACTGCTCGACGTTGTACTCGCGCGTATAGCCGTAGCCGCCATGCACCTGGATCGCCAGGTTGTTGGCCTCCAGGCACCATTGCGACGGCCAGCTCTTGGCGATCGGGGTCAGGATATCGAGCAATAGCGCCAGGCGCGCATGCGCGGCTTGGTCGCCGGCGGCCGCAGCGGCCTCTTCCTCGTCGACCAGGCGCGCGCAATAGAGGTTCAGCGCCAGGCCGCCTTCGACATAGCTCTTCTGCGCCAGCAGCATGCGGCGGATATCGGCGTGCTCGACCAGCTTCACCTGCGGGCTGGCCGCATCCTTGCCGCCGGGGCCGACCGCGCGGCCTTGCGGGCGGTTGCGCGCGTAGTCCAGCGCGTGCAGGTAGCCGGTATAGCCCAGCATCACCGCGCCCAGGCCCACGCCGATGCGCGCCTCGTTCATCATGTGGAACATGCAGGCCAGGCCCTTGTGCGGCTCGCCCACCAGGTAGCCGATCGCGCCGGCCTTGCCGCCCGGCCGGTACTTCATGCCTTCGCCGAAGTTGAGCAGGCAGTTGGTGGTGCCGCGGTAGCCCATCTTGTGGTTCAGGCCGGCCAGCACCACGTCGTTGTGCTCGCCCAGCGAGCCGTCTTCATTGACCAGGTACTTGGGCACGATGAAGAGCGAGATGCCCTTCACGCCCGGGATCAGCTTGCCGTCCGGGCCGGGGATCTTGGCCAGCACCAGGTGGACGATATTTTCCGACAGCTCGTGCTCGCCGGCAGAGATCCACATCTTGTTGCCGCGCAGCCGGTACTGCGCGCCCAGCGGCGATTCGCCCTCGTACTCGGCGCGCGTGGTGATGTCCGACAGCGACGAGCCCGCCTGCGGCTCGGACAGGCACATGGTGCCGAAGAAGCGACCGTCCATCTCCGGCTTGACGAAGGTCTCGACCTGCGCCGGCGTGCCGTGCGTCAGCAGCAGGTTGGCGTTGCCGATGGTCAGGAACGGGTACGAGCTGGTGCCGACGTTGGCACCCTTGAAGTAGGCAAAGCCAGCCTTCTCGACCACCACCGGCAGTTGCATGCCGCCCAGTTCATAGTCCTGGCCGGCGGCCATCAAGCCGGCCTCGCAGAAGGCCTTCAGCGCGGTGCTGACCTCGGGGATGATGCTGACGGTCTCGCCGTCGAAATGCGGCTCTTGCTGGTCGTTCTTCTTGTTGTGCGGCGCGAACAGGTCGGTGGCGATTTTCTCGCAGGTGTCCAGCGCGGCGTCGAAAGTCTCGCGCGAGTGGTCGGCATAGCGCGGGATGCGCGTGAGCTCGTCGACCTTGAGCCATTCGTACAGCACGAAATTCAGGTCGCGGCGGGATAGGATCATCGACATGGTGTCTCCATGCGGCGCACTGCGTGGCGTGCCGCGAGTTCTTTTTGCTAGCATGGGAGGCGCCGGGCGCGGTCAAAAAAGGGCGCTGCCGCGCCCTTCCCTGCGTGCCGCTCAGGCGCCTTCGCCAAGGCGCGCGATCGTTCCCTGCGCCACCGCGCAGAGCCTCTCCTCGCCATCCCTGACGACGTACACGTCGCAGCGCACCACCGCCTGCTGGCGGCCGGCGCTGACGCATTCGGCGCGGGCGACCAGCAGCTCGCCGATCGCCGGGCGCACGTAGTTGATCTTGTACTCGGATGTCACGACCGGCACCGCCATGGCCGCGCCGCCCGCGTAGGTCAGCGCATTGTCGGCCAGGTAGCTGACCACGCCGCCGTGCAGGAAGCCGTGCTGCTGCCGCAGGTCCTGACGGATCGGCAGGCGCAACTCAGCCTTGCCCGGCGACAACGCCGCCAGTTCGGTGCCGACCAGGACCGAGAAGGGCTGGCTGGCCAGCACCTCCCGGCCCCAGGCGAGCATGTCGGCGGGCGTGGCCCGCGCGGTGCCCGCAGCCGACATCAGAGCACTTCGAACAGGCCGGCCGCGCCCTGGCCGCCGCCGATGCACATGGTCACCACCACGTACTTGACGCCGCGGCGCTTGCCTTCGATCAGCGCATGGCCGACCAGGCGCGCGCCCGACACACCGTAGGGGTGGCCCACGGCGATGGCGCCGCCGTTGACGTTCAGCCGGTCCATCGGGATGCCGAGCGTGTCGGCGCAGTACAGCACCTGCACGGCGAAGGCTTCGTTCAGCTCCCACAGGCCGATGTCGTCGACCTTCAGGCCGGCCTTCTTCAGCAGCTTGGGCACAGCAAAGACCGGGCCGATACCCATCTCGTCCGGCTCGCAGCCAGCCACGGCAAAGCCGCGGAACACGCCCAGCGGCTGCAGGCCGCGGGCCTCGGCGACGCGCGCATTCATCACCACCGCTGCCGAAGCGCCGTCCGAGAACTGCGAGGCATTGCCGGCGGTGATCACGCCACCCGGCACCGCGCTGCGGATCTTGGACACGCCTTCCAGCGTGGTATCGGCGCGGATGCCCTCGTCGGCGGAGACGGTGACTTCCTTGGTCACCAGCTGGCCGGTCGATTTGTCGGCCACGCCCGCCAGCACCGTCATCGGCACGATCTCGTCCTTGAACTTGCCGGCTTCCTGCCCGGCGGCGGCGCGTTGCTGGCTGCGCACGCCGTACTCGTCCTGGCGCTCCTTCGAGATGTTGTAGCGCTTGGCCACGTTCTCGGCGGTCTGCAGCATGTTCCAGTAGATTTCCGGCTTGTTCTTCAGCAGCCAGCTTTCCTGGACCATATGGCGGTTCATCTCCTGCTGCACGCACGAGATGCTTTCCACGCCGCCGGCGACGAAGATGTCGCCCTCATCAGCGATCACGCGCTGCGCGGCCATGGCGATGGTCTGCAGGCCGGACGAGCAGAAGCGGTTGACGGTGGCGCCGGGCACGGTCACCGGGCAGCCGGCGCGCAGTGCGATCTGGCGTGCGATGTTGGCGCCGGTGGCACCTTCCGGGTTGGCGCAGCCCATCAGCACGTCTTCCACTTCGGCGGCCTCGATCTTGGCGCGGGCAATGGCGTGCTGGACGGCATGACCGCCGAGCGTGGCGCCGTGGGTCATGTTGAAGGCGCCCTTCCAGCTCTTGGCCAGCGGGGTCCGCGCGGTGGATACGATGACTGCTTCGTTCATGTCTTGCTCCTCGGAATCTCTTGTGTCGTTCAGTTCGGTGGTTCGGTTCAGCCCTGGCCCTTGAGCAGTTCAGCGGACGTGACGCGCGCAACGCCGGCGGCGCCGAGGTCCTGCCATGCTTTGGCCAGCGACCCTTCCAGGTCGATGGCGCGGCAGGCATCCTCGATCACCGCGGCCGCGAAGCCCGCGGCGCGTGCATCGAGCGCGCTCCAGGCCACGCAGTAGTCCGTCGCCAGACCCGCGCAGAACACGCGCCTGACGCCATGCTCGCGCAGGTAGCCGGCCAGCCCGGTGCGCGTGGTGCGGTCCGCCTCCAGGAAGGCGGAGTAGCTATCCACGTCGGCATGGTGGCCCTTGCGGATCACCAGCCGCGCATGCGGCACGTGCAAGCCCGCATGCAGCGCAGCGCCGGGCGTGCCCTGCACGCAGTGCACCGGCCACAGCACCTGCTCGCCATACGGCAGCGCCAGCGTCTGGAACGGCTGCGTGCCCGCATGGTTGGCCGCGAACGAGACGTGGCTGACGGGATGCCAGTCCTGCGTCAGCACCACATGACCGAACGCACGAGCCAGCCGGTTGATGACGGGCACCACTTCATCGCCGTGGGGCACGGCAAGCGCGCCGCCCGGCATGAAGTCGTTCTGCACGTCGATCACCAGCAGGCAATCGTCCGGTCCGATGGTGGTGTTCATCTCAGCTCCAGGCTGAACCATGTGGCGGTATTAACCGTTGAAGCCCTTGCCTTCGTCCGCCAGCTTCTGCAGCAGCGGCGCGACCTGCCACGCTTCACCGTGGTAGCCCTTGGCGTAGCGCTTCATCGACAGCGCCACGTTGTACAGGCCGACCTGGTCCGCGTACAGCATCGGGCCGCCGCGGAACAGCGGGAAGCCGTAGCCGGTCAGGTACACCATGTCGATATCCGAGGCCTTGGAAGCAATGCCTTCCTCCAGGATCCTGGCGCCTTCGTTGACCAGCGCGAACACCAGGCGCTCGACGATCTCTTCGTCAGAGATCTTGCGGCGCGTGATGCCCAGGTCCTTCGAGTGCTGCACGATCATGTCGTTGACCTGCTGGTTCGGGTACGGCTTGCGGTCGCCCGCCTTGTAGTCGTACCAGCCCGCGCCGGTCTTCTGGCCGAAGCGGCCCATCTCGCACAGCAGGTCGGCGGTCTTGGAATACTGGATCTCCGGCTTGTCCACCGCGCGGCGCTTGCGGATGGCCCAGCCGATGTCGTTGCCGGCCAGGTCGCCCATGCGGAACGGGCCCATGGCAAAGCCGAACTTCTCGATGGCCTTGTCGACCTGCTCCGGCAGCGCGCCTTCGTCCAGCAGGTAGCCAGCCTGGCGGCTGTACTGCTCGATCATGCGGTTGCCGATAAAGCCGTCGCAAACGCCCGACACCACCGCGGTCTTCTTGATCTTCTTGCCGACCTGCATGACCGTGGCCAGCACGTCCTTGCCGGTCTTCTCGCCGCGCACCACTTCCAGCAGCTTCATCACATTGGCCGGGCTGAAGAAATGCATGCCGACCACGTCCTGCGGACGCTTGGTGAACGAGGCGATCTTGTTGACGTCCAGCGTGGAGGTGTTCGAGGCCAGGATCGCGCCTTGCTTGGCGACTTCATCCAGCTTCTTGAACACGGTCTCCTTGACGCCCATCTCTTCGAACACGGCCTCGATGATCAGGTCGGCGTCCTTGAGGTCGTCATAGGACAGCGTGGTACTGAGCAGGCCCATGCGCTGCTCGACCTTCTCTTGCGTGAGCTTGCCCTTCTTGGCGCTGTTCTCGTAGTTCTTGCGGATGATGCCGACGCCGCGGTCGAGCGCTTCCTGCTTGGTTTCCAGGATGGTGACCGGGATGCCCGCGTTGAGGAAGTTCATGCTGATGCCGCCGCCCATGGTGCCGGCGCCGATCACGGCGACCTTCTCGATCTTGCGGGTCGGCGTGCCTTCGGGCACATCGGGGATCTTGCTGGCGGCACGCTCGCCAAAGAAGGCGTGGCGCAGCGCGCGCGATTCCGGCGTGGTGACCAGGTAGAGGAAGCCCTCGCGCTCTTGCTTCAGGCCCTGTTCGAACGGCTTGAGCGAGCCGGCCACCGCTTCCAGGCACTTCAGCGGCGCCGGGAAGTTCTTGGCCATCGCGGCCACGGTATTGCGGGCAAAGCCCAGGTAGCCTTCGGGGTTCTCGTGGCGCACCTTCAGGTCGCGCACCTTCGGATGCGGGCCGGTGGCGGCGCCAACGTTCTGCGCGAACTTGACCGCGGCGGGCAGCACGTCACCGTCGACGATTTCATCGAACAGCTTGGTGCCGGCAAACTTCTCGGACAGCACCGGGGTGCCCGACACGATCATGTTGGCCGCGGCCTCCAGGCCGATCACGCGCGGCAGGCGCTGCGTGCCGCCGGCGCCCGGCAGCAGGCCCAGCTTCACTTCCGGCAGCGCGATCTGGGCGCCCTTGGACGCCACGCGGTAGTTGCAGCCCAGCGCCAGCTCCAGGCCGCCACCCATGGCGACCGAGTGCACGGCGGCCACGACCGGCTTGGACGAGCCTTCCAGCACGCGGATCACCGAGTGCAGCGTCGGCTCCTGCATGGCCTTGGGCGTATTGAATTCACGGATGTCGGCGCCGCCCGAGAAAGCCTTGCCAGCGCCGGTGATGACGATGGCCTTGACGGCGGCATCGTCCAGCGCACGGGTCATGCCTTCGACGATGCCAAGCCGGGTGCTGTGACCCAGGCCGTTGACAGGGGGATTGTCGAGCGTGATGACGGCTACGCCGTCCTGAACCTGATACTGCGCTGTCATGCTGGTTCCTTTGGTGTCAAAAGTTGTCTCGGGATTCGAATTCTCGAATTCAATTTTTACTGCACGGCGCGGCCGGCAGCGGCCGGCGACTGTTGCGGGAGGCTGCCGTCATGAGCGGGTAAACCCTCCGCCCGACCTGCCGCTTTCCCGCGTCCCGCAACGCCTTCCGGCGCCTGGGCGAAACAAGCATACACAAAATAGCACGGTCGTTCAATTTTAATTTTCGGACTTTTCCGGCGACATGCGCGGCGCTAATGCCGCCCCTGACCGCGATGCATGGCGGGGCGCCTGACGCGGTGCTAAATCGTCCCGCCATGGCGGATAAAGCACTTGCCGAGTGCGACTGAGTGCCGCCTCTAAACCAGTATCGGACTTTATTTGGCCGACACGGACAAATCGCGCGGGCCGACCCTGTAAACTCGCGGCTTTTCGTTTTTTGCCGTCCGGGTTCCACAAGATGCCGGATCGGCGGAAGGTCCAGCGACCCTGATGTCTTCCCCCTCACATTCCCACGCCCACGAGCACCAGCACCCGGTGGTCGAGCACGACCACCTCAAGCGCAGGCTCAAGGCCCGCCACCTGAGCATGATTGCCATCGGCGGCGCGGTCGGCACCGGGCTGTTCGTGGCCTCGGGCGCCTCGATCGCGCAGGCCGGCCCCGGCGGCGCGCTGCTGATGTATATGCTGCTCGGGCTGATGGTCTATTGCCTGATGACCAGCCTGGGCGAGCTGGCGGTGCATATGCCGGTGGCCGGCTCCTTCGTCACCTACAGCGCGCTCTATGTCGACGAAGGCTTCGGCTTCGCGCTGGGCTGGAACTACTGGTTCAGCCTGGCGGTGACCATCGCCGTGGAACTGACCGCGGCGCAGCTGGTGATGCAGTACTGGTTCCCCGAAATGCCCGGCGTGGTCTGGAGCGCCGCGTTCCTGCTGCTGATGTTCGGGCTCAATGCGTTCTCGGTGCGCGGCTTCGGCGAGGCCGAGTACTGGTTCGCGCTGATCAAGGTGGTGACCGTGATCGTGTTCCTGGGCGTGGGCCTGCTGATGATCTTCGGCATCATGAAAGGCGGCCCGCAGTCTGGCTGGCACAACTTCACCATGGGTGACGCGCCCTTTGTCGGCGGCATCCCGGCCATGATCGGCGTGGCGATGATCGCGGGCTTCTCCTTCCAGGGCACGGAAACGGTGGGCGTGGCCGCCGGCGAAGCGGAGAACCCGGCCAGGACCATCCCGCGCGCGATCCGGCAGACCTTCTGGCGCATCCTGCTGTTCTATGTGGTCGCGATCCTGATCATCGGGGTGCTGATTCCCTATACCGATCCCAGCCTGCTGCGCAACGACGTCACCGACGTGGGCGTGAGTCCGTTTGCACTGGTGTTCCGCCACGCCGGCCTGGCCTTTGCTGCGGGGCTGATGAACGCGGTGGTGCTGACCGCGCTGCTCTCGGCCGGCACCTCCAGCATGTATGTATCGACCCGGATCCTCTACGGCCTCGCCGTCAGCGGCCGCGCGCCGCGCGCGTTCGGCAAGCTGACCGTGAGCGGCGTGCCGTTCAATGCGCTGCTGGCCACCACCGCCGTGGGCGCGCTGTGTTTCTTCAGTTCGCTGTTCGGGGACAAGGCGGTCTACCTGTGGCTGCTCAACACCTCGGCCATGACCGGCTTCTTTGCCTGGCTGGGCATTGCCATCAGCCATTACCGCTTCCGTCGCGGGCTGGTGCACCAGGGCTATGACGTTGGCATGCTGGCCTACCGCTCGCCGCTCTATCCCTTCGGCCCCATTTTTACCGTGGTGCTGTGCGTGGTGATCGTGGCCGGGCAGAACTACCAGGCGTTTGCGGATATTCCGAACCGGTGGCCGGAGATCGTGGCGACCTATATCGGCGTGCCGGCGTTCCTGGCGCTGTGGTGGGGGTACCGGGCGGTGAAGAAGTCGCGGCTGATCGACTATGAGGATATGCCGTTTGACTTGCCAAAGCCGGCAGTTTTCGGCCCTCTCCCGCAAGCGGGAGAGGGAGCACACAGTTGGCAAGGGGAGCGCACAGTGGCCGAAGTCAAACCTCCAGCCACTCCTTCCTGATCTGCGAGTTGGCCTTCAGTTCCGCGGGCGTCCCCTCGAACACAATATGCCCGTGCCCCATCACGTAGACGCGCTGGGAAATATCCAGCGCGATCGCCAGCTTCTGCTCGATCAGCAGCACGGAAATACCCCGCTCCTTCAGCGTCTTCAGGTAGTCCCCGACCAGGGCCACGATCATCGGCGCCAGGCCTTCGGTCGGTTCGTCGATCAGCACCAGGTCGGGGTCGCCCATCAGCGTGCGGCACAACGTCAGCATCTGCTGCTCGCCGCCGGAGAGCACGCCGGCCGAGGTGTTCTCGCGCTCCTTCAGCCGCGGGAACATGTTGAACATGTCCTCGACGGTCCAGCGCGGCCTGGCCTGCCGTGGGTTGCGCTTCTCGCCCAGCAGCAGGTTCTGCCGCACGGTCAGCGTCGGAAAGATATCCCGGTTCTCCGGCACATAGCCGATCCCGAGGTGCGCGATCTCGAAGGTGCGCCGCCCCAGGATCTCTTCGTCGCGAAACCGCACCGAGCCCTCGGCCTTGACCATGCCGAGGATGGCCTTGGCCATGGTCGAGCGCCCCACCCCGTTGCGGCCCAGCAGCGCGACGATCTCGCCTTCGTCGATATGCGCGTCCACGCCGTGGAGGATATGGCTCTTGCCGTAGTAGGCGTGCAGGCCCTGGACGTTCAGCATGCGCTTGCCCATCAGTGCGCTCCTTCGGTGGCTTCCTCGTCGAGGGTTGTGCCCAGGTAGGCTTCCTTGACCTTGCGGTTGTTGCGGATGGCCTGCGGGGTGTCCGTGGCGATCACTTCGCCGTAGACCAGCACAGAGATGCGGTCGGCCAGGCCGAACACCACGCTCATGTCGTGCTCCACCATCACCAGCGTCTTGCCGACGGTGACCTTGCGGATCAGCTCCACCGCGTGATCGGACTCGGAGCGGCTCATGCCCGCGGTGGGCTCGTCCAGCAGGATCACCTCGGCGCCGCCGGCGATGGTGATGCCGATCTCCAGCGCACGCTGCTCGGCATAGGTCAGCAGGCCCGCCTGGCTGTCGCGGCGGTGCTGCATGCCGATCAGCTCCAGCACCTCCTCCGCGCGCTCGCGCGTGTCGCGCAGGCCCTTGAGCCGGTGCCAGAACGAATACTTGTAGCCGAGCGACCACAGCACCGCGCAGCGCAGGTTCTCGAACACCGACAGCCGATGGAAGATGTTGGTGATCTGGAAGCTGCGCGACAGCCCCATGCGGTTGATCACGAACGGCTGCAGCCCGCCGATCTCCGCGCCATTGAGCCGCACGGTCCCGCTGCTCGGCGCAAACCGGCCGGAAATCAGGTTGAAGGTCGTCGACTTCCCTGCGCCATTGGGCCCGATCAGCGCATGGCGCTCGCCCTTCGGGATGCTCAGGTTCACGCCGCGGATGATTTCCGTCTGGCCGAACTTCTTGCGTACATCGGTCAGTTCCAGTGCCGCTGTCATGGCCTGCCTCCTGCGATTTCCATCTGTACCTTGTCCCACGCGCTGCGCACCCGCGCCGCCGCCAGGCGCCACGCGAACAGGCCAGCCGCCCACAGCGCGGCCGCCGCCAGCCATGGCGTCCAGGTTGCGGCATCGAAGCCGACGCCGAACAGCGACATCGTGGTGCCGTTGGCGCTGTCGACCTGCACCTTGTAGACCAGCTCGACCGTCAGGATCATGGCCAGCAGCAGCACCACGGCGGCGCCGCCGGCACGCGCGTAGGACGGCAGCATGCGGCCCAGCTTGCCCTTGCCCAGCAGCGGCACCTGCATCAGCAGCAGGCTGGCCAGCCCGCCCGGCACGAACATCACCATCAGCACGAAGAACAGGCCCAGGTACAGCAGCCAGGCCTTGGTCAGGTCCGACAGCGCCACCGCGAACAGCACGAACACCACCGCGCCGATGATGGGCCCGAAGAACACGCCCGCGCCACCGATGAACACCGCCAGCAGCACGCCGCCGGAGCGCACCGCGCTGACGTTCTCGGCCGAGACGATCTCGAAGTTGATGGCGCCCAGCGCCCCGGCGATACCGGCGAAGAACGCCGACAGGATCAGCACCAGGTAGCGCACGCGCTGGGTGTTGTAGCCGATGAACTCGACCCGCTCGGGGTTGTCGCGCACGGCGTTGGCGATGCGGCCCAGCGGCGTCTGCGTCCAGGCGTACATCGCCACCATCGACAGCAGGCACCACGCCGCGATCAGGTAGTAGACCTGGCGCCCGGGCCCGAAGGTGATGCCCAGGAACGGATCGCCGACCACGCGGTTGGTGGAGATGCCACCCTCGCCGCCGAAGAACTCCGGAAACATCAGCGAGCTGGCGAACACCATCTCGCCGATGCCCATGGTGATCATGGCAAAGGTGGTGCCGGACTTCTTGGTGGTGACGTAGCCGAAGATCACGCCGAAGAAGGCGCCGGCCAGGCCGCCCACCAGCGGCAGCATCGACACCGGCAGCCAGACCTTGCCCGCCCCGACCATATTCAGCACATGCACGGCGATAAACGCGCCCAGGCCGGAGTAGACCGCGTGGCCGAACGACAGCATGCCGGTCTGCCCGAGCAGCATGTTGTACGACAGCGCAAAAATGATCATGATGCCCATCTGCGACATCAGCGTGATGGCGAAGCCCCCGGTGAAGATCAGCGGCAGCACCAGCATGACCAGCACGGTCAGGCTCCAGATGATCCAGCGCGCCAGGTTCAGCGGGCGGTAGCGCAGGGTGCGGCCGGTCACCACCGGCTCGCGGGGTTGTTGCATCGCTTGCTCCATGGTGTCAGCTCTCCCGGGTTCCCATCAGTCCACGCGGGCGGAAGATCAGCATCACCACCAGCAGCAGGTACGGCAGCACCGGCGCCACCTGGGCCACCGTGAGCTTCCACAAGGAATAGAACGGCGTGGCTTCGCTGACCGCCAGCCCCAGGCTGGTCATCAGGCCCGCCAGCGAGGCGTCGATGGTGACCGCGAAGGTCTGCAGCACGCCGATCAGGATCGACGCAATGAAGGCGCCCACCAGCGATCCCATGCCGCCCACCACCGCCACCACGAACACGATCGACCCGACCGCCGCGGCCATCGATGGCTCGGTGACAAAGGCATTGCCGCCGATCACTCCCGCCAGCCCGGCCAGCGCGGCGCCGCCGCCAAACACCATCATGAACACGCGCGGCACGTTGTGGCCCAGCGCCTCGACCATTTCCGGGTGCGTCAGCGCGGCCTGGATCACCAGCCCGATGCGGGTACGCGTCAGCACCAGGTAGATCGCCACCAGCATGCCCAGCGACACCAGCATCATGAAGGCGCGGTACTTGGGGAAGGACGAGGTGAACACCGTGAACAGCGGCCCGTCCAGCTCCGCGGGGATCCGGTACGGCACCGCCGCCAGGCCCCACACCAGCTTGACGCCCTCTTCCATCAGGTAGGCCAGGCCGAAGGTGAACAGCAGCTCGGCCACGTGGCCGTACTTGTGCACCGTGCGCAGGCCGAAGCGCTCCACCAGCGCGCCCGCGCCGGCCACCAGCAGCGGCGCGAAGATCAGCGCCGGCCAGAACCCGACCTTGCTGGCGATGGTGTAGGCGAAGTAGGCGCCCAGCATGTAGAAGCTGGCATGGGCAAAGTTGAGCACGCCCATCATGCTGAAGATCAGCGTAAGGCCCGATGACAGCATGAACAGCAGCAGCCCGTAGCTGATGCCGTTCAGCAGTGAGATGACGAAGAATTCCACAGCGTGTCCTTCAAGCTGGCGCCGCCATGCGTGGGCATGCCGGCGTCCGTCCGGTTGGATTGAGGGTGAGCGTCCCCCTCCGGGGGCGGTTGCCCGCCCCGGACGCTCCCCGGTATCGACCGAAAAAGACTGAAAGTATGCAGGATCGGGCGGCCACTTTGTCAGCGTGGCCGGCCCGTCACGGACAGGATCAGCCCGGCCGCTTCATCTGGCAGGAGGTCGGCTGGGCCGACACGTACTGGTCCATCAGCGCGTTGGTCTTCCAGCCGTAGCCGGTGTTCTCCTGGTCGTACTTGATTTCCTTGCCATCCACCTTGGTCCAGGTGGCGACCACCAGCGGCTGCTGCGCCTGGTGGTCCGAGTTGCGCATCTCGACCGTGCCGTTCATGCTGTCGACCTTGATGCCCTCGAGCGCCTTGGCGACCTTGATCGGATCGGTCGAGCCGGTGTCCTTGAAGGCCTTGGACAGCATGGCAATGCCGGTGTAGGAGGCCATCACGTAGAAGTCGTCGTTGTACTTCTTCTTGAAGCCCTCGATGACATCAGCCCCCTTGAACCCCTTGTTGTTGGGGTTGTAGTAGCCGACATACTTGACGTGCTCGGCGCCGGTGGCGCCCATCGCCGTGGGCACGCCGGTGGTGCCGGCGTAGTAGGTGTAGTAGTTGGTGGTCAGGCCGGCATCCTTGCCCGCCTTGATCAGCAGCGCCAGGTCGCTGCCCCAGTTGCCGGTGATCACGGTATCGGCGCCGGAGGCCTTGATCTTGGCCGCGTACGGGGCAAAGTCCTTGACCTGGGCCAGCGGGTGCAGGTCTTCACCGACGATCTGGATGTCCGGGCGCTTGCGCTTCAGGTAGTCCTTGGCGGCACGCGCCACCTGGTGGCCGAACGAGTAGTTCTGGTTGATCAGGTAGACCTTCTTGACGTTCGGGTCCTTGGCCAGGAAGGTGGTCAGCGCCTCCATCTTCATGTCCGAGTTGGCGTCGAGCCGGAAATGCCAGAAGTTGCATTTGGAATTGGTCATGTCCGGGTCCACCGCGGCGTAGTTCAGGTAGACGATTTCCTTGCCCGGATTGCGCTCGTTGTGCTTGGCCACCGCGTCCTGCAGCGCCAGCCCGACCGACGAGCCGTTGCCCTGCACGATATAGCGGATGCCCTGGTCGACCGCCTGCTTGAGGATGGTCAGGCTTTCCTGCGGCGACAGCTTGTTGTCGAAACCCACCACCTCGAACTTGTGCGCGCCGGCCCAGTTCTTCTGGTTGGCGATGTCGGCGACATACTGCCAGCTCTTGAGCTGGTTCTGCCCAACGGGAGCCATCAGCCCCGATAGCGGGTCAATGAAGGCAATCTTCACCGTATCCGCGAGTGCGGTACCTGAAACCAGCGCAGAACCCAGTGCGGCAAACACGGCCACACCGGCCACCAGCGGACGCATTTTGGTCATACCTGTCTCCTTCACTCTTGTCGTTGGCTTGTCGTCGAACTTGGCTGGCTGCGCTGCGTCCTCCATGCCACGCCTTGCAGCCGCCCCGAACACGCCATGCCGCAAGCAGGCATGGCGCACCGGAAAGCGCGTGCCGGCGTCAGGCGGTCGGCAGCTTGTAGTCCTTGAACTGCTCGCGCAGCTTGAGCTTCTGCATCTTGCCGGTGGCGGTCAGCGGGATCTCGGTGACAAAGGCCACGTCGTCCGGGATCCACCACTTGGCGACCTTGCCATCGAAGAACTGCAGCAGTTCTTCGCGGGTGACTTCGGCGCCGGGCTTCTTCACCACCACCAGCAGCGGGCGTTCATCCCACTTGGGGTGGTAGGCCGAGATGCAGGCCGCCATATGCACCGCGGGGTGCGCGGCGGCGACGTTCTCGATATCGATCGACGAGATCCATTCGCCGCCGGACTTGATCACGTCCTTGCTGCGGTCGGTGATCTGCATGAAGCCATCGGCGTCGATGGTGGCCACGTCGCCGGTCGGGAACCAGCCGTCGGCCAGGGGGCTGGTGCCATTGCGGTAATACTGCTCGATGACCCATGGGCCGCGCACCATCAGGTCGCCGAAGGCCTTGCCGTCCCATGGCAGCTCCTTGCCTTCGCCGTCGACAATCTTCATGTCCACACCGAAGATCACGCGGCCCTGCTTTTCCTGGATTTTGTGGCGATCCGCGTCAGAGAGAGCTTCGTGCCTGGCTAGCAGCTTGCACGCCGTGCCAAGTGGTGACATCTCGGTCATGCCCCAGGCATGGATCACTTCGACGTTCAGCGCCTCGAACGCACGGGTCATCGCGGGCGGCACGGCCGAGCCGCCGATCACGGTGCGACGGAAGCTGGAGAACTTCAGCTTGTTCGACTGCACATGCTGGAGCAGGCCGAGCCACACCGTCGGCACGCCGGCGGAGAAGGTCACCTTCTCCTGCTCGAACAGTTCATAGATCGAGGCCCCGTCCAGCTTGGCACCGGGCAGCACCAGCTTGGCGCCGACCAGCGGCACCGAGTACGGCAGGCCCCAGGCATTGACGTGGAACATCGGCACCACGGGCAGGATCACGTCGCTGGCGGAGCAGCCCAGCGCGTCGGGCAGTGCCGACGCGTACGAGTGCAGCACCGTCGAGCGGTGCGAGTACAGCGCGCCCTTGGGGTTGCCGGTGGTGCCCGAGGTGTAGCACAGGCTCGACGCCAGATTCTCGTCGAACTGCGGCCATTCGTAGTCGCCGTCCTGCGCGTCGACCAGCTCCTCGTAGCACAGCAGCGGCACCTTGGATTCGGCCGGCATATGCGCGCGGTCGGTCATCGCCACCCAGCCCCTGACGTTGGGGCAATGCGGCGCCACGCCTTCCACCAGCGGCAGGAAGGTCAGGTCGAAGAAGACATAGCCGTCCTCCGCATGGTTGACGATATAGGCAATCTGCTCGGGAAACAGGCGCGGGTTGATGGTATGGCAGACGGCGCCCATGCCGGACACGCCGTAGTAGATCTCGAGGTGGCGGTAGCCGTTCCAGGCCAGCGTGCCGACGCGCTCGCCCTGCTTCACGCCCAGTGCGCCGAGCGCCTGCGCCAGCTTGCGGGCGCGCAGTTCGCAATCGCGGTACGTGTAGCGATGCAGGTCGCCCTCCGTACGCCGCGAGACGATCTCGGTGCTGCCGTAATAACGCGCGGCGTGTTTGATGATGGAGGAAATGAGCAGCGGCGCGCTCATCATTTGACCCATCAATGCCATGAACCTGCCTCCTGAAAGTCTTGTGTGATTCGCCTGAAAACGAACAACCGTACTATTTTTTGTCGGTCGTTTCCATGCACCAAATCGGCGTCCGGCCGATCTCGTTGTGCACTGCCGTACTGTTGTTGTGTATTGCCGTCGGGGTTGCCGCCGGCATTGCCATCGAATTCGGGGCCGCAATTCTGCGAAAAGCCCATGCACCGGATTCATGTGCGCACTGAAGGAGGAAAATATCCGTGCGGTGCATGGCGGCATTAACTCGGTCGAGCGGTCGAGTGCCGTTGAGGACGTACAATACTGCGTGGCATGTTGCACCTCAACATGTCGTTTTCCCTAGCCACCACCGCATTTTCGTGCCCCCGGCATGCCGCGCCGCACCGCCTTTTACGCGGTTCGCCGCACATGGACGAGCGCACGGAATTCGCACCGCCCCTTGCGCCCCGAGGCGCCCCTACGCGATGCCAGACACGCCCCAGTCACAAGCTCCGCAGCCCTCCGACGCAGCCACGCCGGCAACGCTGTCCGCGCCCTGGCGCACCGCGCCCGGCTTTGCCGAACTCGGCGCGCAGTTCTTCACGCGGCTGCGCCCGACGCCGCTGCCAGCGCCCTACCTGGTGGGGGTGGCGCCGGCCGCTGCGGCCCTGCTCGGCTGGGATGCCGGCATCGGCAGCCAGCAGGACTTCATCGAGACCTTTATCGGCAACCAGGTGCCGGACTGGGCCGACCCGCTCGCCACGGTCTATTCCGGGCACCAGTTCGGGGTATGGGCTGGCCAGCTCGGCGACGGCCGCGCCATCCGCCTGGCGCAGGCCGAGACCGCCACCGGCCCGTGGGAAATCCAGCTCAAGGGCGCGGGCCTGACGCCCTACTCGCGCATGGCCGATGGCCGCGCGGTGCTGCGCTCGTCGATCCGCGAGTACCTCTGCTCCGAAGCCATGGCCGCACTGGGCGTGCCGACCACGCGCGCGCTGTCTATCATGGGCTCGGACGCGCCGGTGCGGCGCGAGACCATCGAAACCTCCGCGGTGGTGACCAGGCTGTCGCCGACCTTTATCCGCTTCGGGCACTTCGAGCATTTCGCCGCGCACGACGACGTCGCCGCGCTGCGCAAGCTGGCGGATTTCGTCATCGACAACTTCATGCCCGCGTGCCGCGACGACGCCCAGCCCTACCGGGCGCTGCTGCACGAGGTCTCGCTGCGCACCGCCGACCTGATCGCGCACTGGCAGGCGGTGGGCTTCTGCCACGGCGTGATGAACACCGACAATATGTCGATCCTGGGCCTGACCATCGACTACGGCCCATTTGGCTTCCTCGACGCGTTCGACGCCAACCATATCTGCAACCACTCCGACACGCAGGGCCGCTACGCCTACAGCCAGCAGCCGCAGGTGGCATTCTGGAACCTGCACTGCCTGGCGCAGGCGCTGCTGCCGCTGTGGCTGCCGCCAGAGGATGCCGACCAGGAAGGCGCGCGCGACGCTGCCGTGGCAGCCGCGCGCGCGGCGCTGGACCCGTTCCGCGACCGCTATGCTGCGGCATTCTTCCGCCACTACCGCGCCAAGCTGGGCCTGCGCCCGCCCGCCGGCGGCGATGACAAGAGCGATGAGCCGCTGCTGACCAGCCTGTTCCAGCTGCTGCACGGCCAGCGCGTGGACTACACGCTGTTCTGGCGCAAGCTGTGCGGCATTTCGTCCACCGATGCCTCGCGCGACGCGCCGGTGCGCGACCTGTTCCTGGACCGCGCCGCCTTCGACGCATGGGTGGCCGACTATCGCGTGCGCCTGCGCGCCGAACAGTCGCACGATGCCGCGCGCGAACTGGAAATGCTGGCAGTCAACCCCAAGTACGTGCTGCGCAACCACCTGGCCGAAACCGCGATCCGGCACGCACGCGAGAAGGACTTCACCGAAGTGGACCGCCTGCTGGCAGTGCTGTCGCGCCCCTTCGACGAGCAGCCGGAAGCAGAGCACTACGCGGCGCTGCCGCCGGACTGGGCCTCCGGCCTGGAAGTCAGTTGCTCGTCGTGACGTCATGTGATCCGTGCCCTGCACGCCGGCGCCTGCCGGTGTAAGGTTCGCGCAGTTCGCACGACCAATGCCTTAACTGAGGAACCCATCCGAGGAAGCCCTGCGAGGACAAGACCATGACCACCACCAAGACCGACGCCGAGTGGCGTGAACAACTCTCCGACATCGAATACCGCGTGACCCGCGAGGCCGCCACCGAGCGCCCGTTCACCGGCCGCTACTGGGACCACTGGGACAACGGCATCTACCACTGCGTGGGCTGCGGCACGCCGCTGTTCGAATCCGCCACCAAGTTCGATGCCGGCTGCGGCTGGCCCAGCTATTTCCGCGCCATCAACGGCGAGGTGATTGCCGAGCACGTCGACCACAGCCACGGCATGACGCGGGTGGAGGTACGCTGCAAGGAATGCGGCAGCCATCTCGGCCATGTCTTCGAGGATGGCCCCGCCCCGACCGGCCTGCGCTATTGCATCAACTCGGCTGCGCTAAAATTCGATGATCGCGACCCGGCACAGCGTGCGGCGGATGATGCCCACGCCGCCGGCAGCGACGACAACCCCCGGCGCGACCCGCAGCGCTGAATGCTCCGGCAAGCACGCCGGACACAACCTGGTACCGCATGAAATTCCTGTTCGACCTGTTCCCGGTCATCCTGTTTTTTGCCGCCTTCAAGCTGGCTGACATCTACACCGCCACCGCCGTGGCCATTGGCGCCACCGTGCTGCAGATCGGCTGGGTCTGGTTCCGCCACCGCAAGGTCGAGCCGATGCAGTGGGTCAGCCTGCTGATCATCGCGGTGTTCGGCGGTGCCACGCTGGTGCTGCACAACGAGACCTTCATCAAGTGGAAGCCGACCGTGCTCTACTGGATGTTCGCGGTGGGGCTGCTGGGCTCGGTGATCGGCTGGCGCAAGAACCTGATCCGCGCCATGATGGAAAAACAGGTGACCCTGCCCGACCCGGTGTGGGCGCGCCTGAACGCCGCCTGGGCCGGCTTCTTTGCCGCCATGGGCGTGCTGAACCTGTACGTGGCCTACCAGTTCTCGACCGAGGCCTGGGTCAACTTCAAGCTGTTCGGCAGCATGGGGCTGATGCTGGTGTTCATCGTCGCCCAGAGTGTCTGGCTGTCGCGCCACATGCCCGAGAACAGCCAGGACTGACGGCCCCGCCCCCGCACCCCCGAACCGAAGGAAACCATTGATGGCAGCCGATCCCGCCACTATCGAGGCGATGCTGCGCGAAGCGCTCGCCCCCAGCCACCTGGCCGTGCGCGACGACAGCGCGCTGCACGCCGGACATGCCGGCGCCGCATCCGGCGGCGGACATTACGACGTGACAATCGTCAGCGAGCGCTTTACGGGTCACAGCCGGGTTGCGCGACACCGCATGGTGTATGATGCGCTGCGCGGTCTGTTCCCCGCGCAGATCCACGCACTTGCCGTGACTGCGTTCACCGACCAAGAGTACCAATCCCGCGCATCATCACGCGATTCTTCCAGCAACTCTCAGACCTGATTCCATGAAGACCACCGTCCTCTCGTTCAGCCTGGCGGCTGTGCTTGCTGCCGGCAGCCTGCCGGCCATCGCCCAGAATGCCGCCGTCGTGAATGGCAAGGCCATTTCATCGGCAAAGCTGGACAAGTTGATCGCCGGCACCGGCCAGCCCGACAACCCGGAGCTGCGCTCGCGCGCGCGCAACATGCTGATCGACCGCGAACTGCTCGTGCAGGAAGCCAACAAGCGCGGCCTGACCCAGCGCGACGACGTGCAGGAACAACTGGAACAGGCCCGCCTGAACGTGCTGGCCGGCGCAGTGTTCGAAGACTACGTTAAGACCCACGGCGCCAGCGACGCCGAGCTGCGCAAGCAGTACGACAAGATCAAGTCGCAGTTCGGCAACAGCAAGGAATACCACGCCCGCCATATCCTGGTGGAAAAGGAAGCCGACGCCAAGGCGATCATCGCCAAGATCAAGGGCGGCGCCAAGTTCGAGGACATGGCCAAGGCCTCGTCCAAGGACCCGGGCTCGGCCGCCAACGGCGGCGACCTGGACTGGGCCAACAGCAGCAGCTACGTCCCTGAGTTCTCGGCTGCCATGACCGGCCTGAAAAAGGGCCAGCTGACCGATACCCCGGTCAAGACCCAGTTCGGCTGGCATATCATCGAACTGGTCGACGTGCGCGACGCCAAGATCCCGTCGTTCGAAGAGGTCAAACCGCAGCTCACGCAGATGCTGATGGGGGACCAGAACTGGCAGCGCGAGCAGTTCCAGGCCATGATGAAGTCACTCAAGGACAAGGCCAAGATCCAGTAAGGCACGGTCCGGTCGCCCCCGCCGGTCCTGCAAGATTCAAGGATGCAGCGCGTGGAGTCGACTGGCCGCTACTGGCAACTCTGGCATCTCTCGTCCCGGGGCATGTGCTATTGTGCACTGGCCTGGGCGACCCTGGACGGCGCCGCCCCCGGCTGGCGCCGGCTCCACCCCTATCTCCCGTTGCGTGACCGTTACGCGCCCGAGAAGATCCTGCACGCCGTGGTGGCTTACAAGGAGGCTCGCGGCGAGATCAGGCCGCCCCCTGGCTTTGAAGCCGGGCGGATGCTGACTTATGCCTATGCGTCGTGGAGCTCGCGCTTGCACCCTCCGCTTGCCGGCTGAACCCTGCCTTTACCGGCGCAGCGAAAAACTAAAGAGCCACCGGCGCTGCCGGTGGCTCTTGGTTGGGACGAAGGGCGCAGGCCCTGGGCTGATACTTACCCCACCCACTTCCGCGCATTGCGGAACATCCGCATCCACGGGCTGCCGCCGTCGGCAACCTGCTTCCACGCGTCCGGGGCCCAGCTCATGGTCGCGGCACGGAACACACGCTCCGGGTGCGGCATCAGCACGGTGAAGCGGCCATCGACGGTGGTCACCGAGGTGATGCCGTCGGGCGAGCCGTTCGGGTTGAGCGGATAGGTCTGCGTGACCGCGCCGTAGTTGTCGACAAAGCGCAGCGCCACGTGGGCCTGGTCGATATTGCCCTGCTGCGAGAAGTCGGCAAACCCTTCGCCGTGGGCAACCACGATCGGAATGCGGCTGCCTTCCATGCCGGCGAAGAAGATCGACGGCGACGACTGCACCTCGACCGTGACAAAGCGCGCCTCGTACTGCTCCGACTGATTGCGCGTGAACTTCGGCCAGGCGCCTGCGCCCGGGATGATCGGGGCCAGGTTGCTCATCATCTGGCAGCCGTTGCAAACGCCCAGCGCAAAAGTGTCCTGGCGGTTGAAGAAGGCAGCGAACTGCTCGGCCATCTGCGCGTTGAACAGGATGGTCTTGGCCCAGCCCTCGCCCGCGCCCAGCACGTCGCCGTAGCTGAAGCCGCCGCACGCGACAAAGCCGCTGAAGTCGGCCAGATTGGCGCGGCCTGCGATCAGGTCGCTCATGTGCACGTCGTGCGTATCGAAGCCGGCGCGATCCATGCTGTACGCCATCTCGATCTGCGAGTTGACGCCCTGCTCGCGCAGGATCGCCACGCGCGGGCGGGCGCCGGTGGCGATGAACGGCGCGGCGATGTCTTCGGCCGCATCGAAGGTCAGCACCGGGCTGATGCCGGGGTCGGCGGCGTCGAGCAGGCGGTCGTATTCGCTGTCGGCGCAGGCCGGGTTGTCGCGCAGGCGCGCGATGCGCCAGCTGACTTCGCTCCAGTTGCGCTGCAGGTCGGTGCGCGAGGCGCCGAAGACCTTCCTGGCGTCGCGATAGACCTCGATCTGGTCGGTCGCGTTGGGCTTGCCCACCACATGGCTGCAGGCCGACAGGCCGGCTTCGCGCAGCACGGCAAAGACCGTGTCGCGGTCTTCCATGCGCACCTGCACCACCGCGCCGAGCTCTTCCGAGAACAGCGCGCGCAAGGTCTGGTCGTTGCGGCGCTCGGCGATCTGCTGCGCCCAGTTCTTGGCGTCGCCGTAGTCCTGCTCCTGCTGCGGGTCCAGCGCCAGCATGTCGACGTTGAGCGAGATGCCGCAGTGGCCGGCAAAGGCCATTTCCGCCAGCGCGGCCATGAAGCCGCCATCCGAGCGGTCGTGATAGGCCAGCAGCTTGCCTTCGCGGTTCAGGCGCTGGATCACGTTGAAGAAGTTCTTCAGGTCATCGGCGTTATCGACGTCGGGGGCGCTGTCGCCGACCTGCTGCGTCACCTGCGCCAGGATGCTGCCGGCCATGCGGTTCTTGCCGCGGCCCAGGTCGACGGCGATCAGCACGGTGTCGCCGGCGTCGGTGCGCAGTTGCGGCGTCAGCGTGCGGTTGACGTCGTCCACCGCGGCAAAGGCCGAGATGATCAGCGACACCGGCGCGACCACTTCCTTGTTGACGCCGTCGTCCTGCCACTTGGTGCGCATCGACAGCGAATCCTTGCCCACCGGGATGCTGATGCCAAGCGCCGGGCACAGTTCCATGCCGACGGCGTGCACGGTGTCATACAGCTTCGCGTCTTCGCCTTCCACGCCGCAGGCCGCCATCCAGTTGGCCGACAGCTTGACCTTGCCCAGGTCCTTGACCGGCGCGGCGGCCAGGTTGGTCAGCGCCTCGCCGATCGCCATGCGGCCGGAGGCCGGCGCATTGATCACGGCCAGCGGGGTGCGCTCGCCCATGGTCATCGCTTCGCCGGCCTTGCCCTGGTAGTCGAGCGTGGTCACGGCCACGTCGGCAACCGGCACCTGCCACGGGCCGACCATCTGGTCGCGCGCGTTCATGCCGCCCACGGTACGGTCGCCAATGCTGATCAGGAACGACTTGTTGGCCACGGTCGGATGGCGCAGCACGTCGCGCACCGCCTGCTCCAGACTGATGCCGGTCACGTCCACCGCCGGCAGTTCCTGCTCGACGCGCTTGACGTCGCGATGCATGCGCGGCGGCTTGCCCAGCAGCACGTCCATCGGCATGTCGACGGCGTAGTGCTCCTTGAGCGCGGCGTCGACGCTGGCGTCGACCAGTTGCAGCTGCTTTTCTTCCGTGGCAATGCCAACCACCGCGAACGGCGAGCGCTCGCGCTGGCACATGGCCTGGAATTGCGGGAAGCTGTCCGGCGCGATCGCCAGCACATAGCGTTCCTGCGACTCGTTGCACCAGATCTCGGCCGGCGACAGGCCGGACTCTTCCAGGTGCACCTGGCGCAGGTCGAAGCGTGCCCCGCGGTCGGCGCCGTCCACCAGTTCGGGGAAGGCGTTGGAGATGCCGCCCGCGCCGACGTCATGGATCGACAGGATCGGGTTGGCGTCGCCGAGCTGCCAGCAGGCGTTGATCACTTCCTGCGCGCGGCGCTCCATCTCGGGGTTGCCGCGCTGGACCGAATCGAAGTCCAGATCGGCGGTGTTGGTGCCGGTCGCCATCGAGCTGGCGGCGCCGCCGCCCATGCCGATGCGCATGCCCGGGCCGCCCAGCTGGATCAGCAGCGTGCCGGCCGGCAGCGGGTTCTTGTGCGTGTGCGCGGCGTCGATATTGCCGATCCCGCCCGCGATCATGATCGGCTTGTGGTAGCCGCGCACGGTGCCGCCGACGTTCTGCTCGTAGACGCGGAAATAGCCGCCCAGGTTGGCACGGCCGAATTCGTTGTTGAAGGCGGCGCCGCCGAGCGGGCCGTCGATCATGATCTGCAGCGGCGAGGCGATGCGGTCCGGCTTGCCGGTCACGCCGGGCTTGTCTTCCGGGTTGCGGTGCGCCACCGGCTGGGCGGCGTCGCGGTCGTTTTCCCAGGACTCGACGGCCTCGGGCAGCATCAGGTTGGACACCGTGAAGCCGGTCAGGCCGGCCTTGGGCTTGGCGCCGCGGCCGGTCGCGCCCTCGTCGCGGATTTCACCGCCGGCGCCGGTGGAGGCACCCGGGAACGGCGAGATCGCGGTCGGGTGGTTGTGCGTCTCCACCTTCATCAGCGTGTGGGTCAGCGCCTCGTGGCGGCCGTACTTGTGGTCATCGCCGCGCGGGAACCAGCGCTCGGCCACGTCCCCTTCCATCACCGCCGAGTTGTCCGAGTAGGCCACGATCGAGCCTTGCGGATTGAGCTGGTGCGTATTGCGGATCATCGCGAACAGCGACTTGTCCTGCTGCACGCCGTCGATGGTCCAGGTGGCGTTGAAGATCTTGTGGCGGCAGTGCTCGCTGTTGGCCTGCGCGAACATCATCAGCTCGACGTCGGTCGGGTTGCGCTCCAGCTTGCCGTAGGCATCGACCAGGTAGTCGATCTCGTCCTCGGACAGCGCCAGGCCCATCTCGACGTTGGCCGCGGCCAGCGCGCTGCGTCCGGCCGAGATGTCGATAAAGCGCAGCGGCTTGGCCGGCAGTTCCTGGAACAGGCCGGCGGCATCGTCACGCGAGGCGACCACGGTCTCGGTCATGCGGTCGAACAGGTGCGCGGCGACGGCGGCGCGGGTATCCGCGTCCAGCGTCTTGCGGCCGCGTAGCAGGCCCTTCTTGCAGATGACCGTGATTTCGATACCGCGCTCGATGCGGTGGATATGCGTGAGGCCGCAGTTATGGGCGATGTCGGTGGCCTTGCTGGCCCACGGCGAGATCGTGCCGAAGCGCGGGATCACCACGAAGCGGTCGCCGTCGGGCTGATCGGCGAATGGTGCGCCGTAGGTCAGCAGCGCCGCCACGCGGGACTGCTCTTCGGCCGACAGCGGCGTCTGTGCGTCGACAAAGTGCAGGAACTGGCCATGCACCGATTCAATATCGGCGTCGATCTGCCGCAGGGCGGTGAGCAGGCGTTGCTGACGGAAGGCGGAAAGCGCCAAAGCGCCGGGGAAGCACGAGAAATGCGCCATGATCGTAGCGGTCGGGAGGCGGTGAGGTAGGGGCTGCTGCTTAGCCGGCACCGCTGCATGGGGTGCCAACTGGCGGGAAACCGCTATTGTACCTTGCCGGCACCCGGATTTTGCACTGCGACATCACGACGGGGCCGTGTTACCGCCCATCCTGATAATGCTTATGCGTCACTTTTACCGAATGGACGGCTCAGAGTGACGTCGCCGAGCGCGCGGCCTGCTCGTACAGGCCGGTCAGCACCCGCATCAGCCGGGCGAGCTCCCCGATCTCGGCATTCTCTTCGCTGCCTTCGGTGAAGTTGCTGGTCAGGCATTGTTCGCGGATCTCGCGATAGCGTGCGCAGGCCTCGGCACCGGCCGGGGTGGTCGAATAAGTGGCCTCCTTGCCGACCCGCTCCCCGCTCACCAGCCCCAGCCCCTGCAGCTTCTTCAATGCGTAGGTCACCAGGTGGGTGTCTTCCACGTTCAGCACGAAGCAGATATCGGCCAGCCGCTTGGGCCGGCCGCGATGGTTCACGTGATGCAGCACCAGCACGTCCAGGAAGGTCAGGTCGCGCACCCCCGCCGCCCCCATGCAGCGCACCACCCAGCGGCTGTAGGCATTGTAGGCGGTGTTCAGCCCGAACTCGAACTCGGACAGCTCGGGGCTGCGCACCGACACCAGGTGCGAGGACGACACGATATTGGCCCCGGCCGCGCGCGACAGCGCGGTGGCCGGCCTTGCCTTATCGGCCACGGCGGCGGCGGTATGCCCGCTCTCGGCTGGCTTGCGTGGCATGCGGGAGACTCCTTTCGATGGGACGGCGCTGGCGTGCTAGGTATAAGCCCGGAGCGCGCCCCGGCAATTTTAGCTTGACAGTTTATTGGCGAATTATGAGCATGAACACCTAATAAATACAGGTAAAGCATGAGGGAGGACGCCGGCCACGACTGGCCCTGCGCATGTGCACCGCGCCCTTCCCCGTGCCGGCAGGCGGCCGCCACCATGGCGGTGCCCGCCCCGCCCTCGCACCCCGTTTGCAGACCCCATGCCATCCATGCTTCCCGACCTCGATACCCTGAACACCCGCCTGCGCGACGGCGCCACCAGCCGTGCGCAGATCATCGAGCAGGCGGCCGCGCTTGCCGCCGCGCCGGCTGCCGAGGCCGTGTTCCTGCACAGCACCTTCGAGGCCGCGGCCCAGGTCGCGCGCGCTGCCGATGCCGCCGGCCGCGCCGGCAAGGCGCTGCATCCGCTGGCGGGGCTGCCGGTTTCAGTCAAGGACCTTTACGACGTGGCCGGCGAAGTCACCAGCGCAGCCTCGCTGGTGCGCAAGGATGCCGCGCCGGCCACGGCGGACGCCACCGTGGTCGCCCGCCTGCGCGCTGCAGGGGCAGCCCTGGTCGGGCGCACCAACATGACGGAGTTCGCGTTCTCGGGCGTGGGCATCAATCCCCACTACGGCACGCCGGCCAACCCAGCCGGCACCGATGGCGTGGCGCGCATCCCGGGCGGCTCGTCGTCGGGTGCGGCCGTTTCGGTGGCGCTGGGGCTGGCGGTCGCGGCGCTTGGCAGCGACACCGGCGGCTCCATCCGCATCCCCGCCGCGCTATGCGGCATCACCGGCTTCAAGCCCACCGCGCGGCGCGTGCCGCTGACGGGGGCCTTTCCGCTGTCCTACACGCTCGACACCGCCTGCGCGATGGCGCGCACGGTCAGCGACTGCATTGCCGTGGACAGCGTGATCGCGGACAGCGCAGTGATCCCGCGCGTCACCAACCCCGCCGCGACGCGGCTGGCGATCCCGCGCCAGGTCCTGCTGGACGACCTCGACCCGGTGGTGGCGCGCGCCTTTGACCGCGCGCTGGGCCGGCTGTCGGCCGCCGGCGTGCAACTGGAGCATGTCGACCTGCCCGAGCTCGGCGAACTGGCGGGCCTGAACGCCCAGGGCGGCTTCAGCTCGGCCGAAGCCTTTGCCATCCACCGCCACCTGCTGGCCGCCCGGCGCGACCTGTACGACCCGCGCGTGGCCTCGCGCATCGACCGCGGCGCCAATGTCAGCGCCGCCGACTATATCGACCTGGGCCGCGCCCGGCTGGACTGGATCGCCCGCATGGAAGCGCGCCTGGCCCGCTTCGACGCCGTGGTCTGCCCGACCGTGCCGATGGTCGCGCCCGAGATTGCGCCGCTGCGCACCGATGATGCGCAGTTCTTCCGCGTCAATGCCCTGCTGCTGCGCAATACCTCGGCCTTCAATTTCCTTGACGGCTGCTCGATCTCGCTGCCCTGCCACGCGCCGGACGAGCTGCCCGTGGGCCTGATGCTGTCGCACGGCCCGATGCGCGATGCCGGCCTGCTGGGCACGGCCCTTGCGTTGGAACGCATCGTGCAACCTTCACAGCGCGACGACTGAGCCCTGCCGCCGCGCCGTTGATCTTGCGCCGGCGTGCCCGCCAATGCGGGCACGACCGGCACCAGGTAGTACGCAACCAGCAGTACCACCGCGCCCCCGCGCGCACACCAGGAGAGATCGAGATGCGAGTCAAGGCAATCGTTGCGGCCGGCCTGATGCTGGCCGCCGTGGCGGCACAGGCGGATACCAAGTGGGACCTGCCGACCGGTTATCCGGCCAGCAACCTGCACACCGAGAATCTGCAACAGATGGCCAACGACGTGGACAAGGCCACCGGCGGCAAGCTCAAGATCGTGCTGCACCCCAATGGCTCGCTGCTCAAGGCCAACGAGATCAAGCGCGGCGTGCAGACCGGCCAGGTGCAGATGGGCGAGATCCTGATGTCCTTGCTGGCCAACGAGAATCCGGTGTTCGGCGTCGATGCGGTGCCGTTCCTGGCCACCAGCTATGCCGACGCCTACAAGCTGTGGCAGGCCTCGCGCCCGGTCACCGAGAAGGTGCTCGACAAGCAGGGCATGAAGCTGCTGTACGCGGTGGCCTGGCCGCCGCAGGGCATCTATGCCAACAAGCCGATCAATTCCGCCGCGGACATGAAGGGCCTGAAATGGCGCGCGTACAACCCGGCCACCTCGCGCATCGCCGAGCTGGTCAGCGCCCAGCCGGTGACCATCCAGGCTGCCGACCTGGCACAGGCGCTGGCCACTGGCACGGTCAACTCCTTCATGTCGTCGGGCGCAACCGGCGTCGACACCAAGGTGTGGGAGAGCGTGAAGTACTTCTACACGGTGGACGCCTGGCTGCCCAAGAACATGCTGGTGGTCAGCAAGAAAGCGTTCGCGGCACTGGACAAGCCGACCCAGGAGGCCCTGCTCAAGGCCGTCGCCGACGCCGAGAAGCGCGGCTGGCAGGTCTCGGAGCAAAAGACCAAGGAGTACCTGGCCACCCTGTCGCGCAACGGCATGACGGTGCAGCCGCCTTCGCCGCAGCTCAAGGCCGACATGCAGAAGGTGGGCAAGGTCATGGTGGATGACTGGGCCAAGGGCGCGGGCGAGGACGGCAAGGCTATCCTGGACGCCTACCGCAAGTAGGCTGATGTGCGCTCCCTCTCCCCTCAGCGGGAGAGGGGAGCAAACCTGCCTGATCGATGTTCGTCAGCAAGCCTGCTGCCCGCTTGCCTCAACTGCTGCCCATCATGCCAACTGCCCCCTCCTCCAAGCGCTGGCTCGACCGCCTGCTTGACCTCTTTGCCGTGCTCGGCGCGCTGTGCATCCTCGCCGTCTGCGTGATCATGATCCTGATGTCGCTGTCGCGGGAGACCTCGGTGATCTTCAAGGGTGGCGATGACATCGTCGCCTGGCTGTGCGCGGCGTCCGCCTTCCTGATCCTTGGCCAGACCTTCCAGCATGGCGGCATCGTGCGCGTCGAGATGCTGCTGGGGGCCG
Organism: Cupriavidus sp. GW823-FHT07B10; assembly: GCF_058794355.1. Classification (NCBI taxonomy): domain Bacteria; kingdom Pseudomonadati; phylum Pseudomonadota; class Betaproteobacteria; order Burkholderiales; family Burkholderiaceae; genus Cupriavidus; species Cupriavidus sp. GW823-FHT07B10. Next base: position 93,145 of record NZ_JBXAGS010000009.1, on the reverse strand, counting down.
TGGGCCCGCGCCGGCGCCGGGTGCTGGAGCTGGTCTCGCTGACCGTCTGCCTGGCGTTTGCCGCCTACGCGGCCTGGGCGCTTGGCACCTTTGCGTGGCAGAGCTGGGAAATCGGCGATGTCTCCCAGGGCCAGATCGTGATCCCGCTGTGGATTCCGCAGAGCTTCGCGGTGCTTGGCTGCGTCGGCTTCCTGCTGGCGGTCGCCGATGAATGGCTGCGCGTGGTGCGCGGACACAAGCCGCGCTACCAGGTGGCCCATGAAGAAAAGCTCGCCGCCGGCGATTTCGGGGAGACGGTCTGATGAGCACAGTCGTGGTTGCACTGATCCTGCTGCTGGTGATGATCGTCTTCCTGGCGATCGGCGCGTGGATCCCCGTGGCCATTGCGGTCACCTCATGGGTCGGTCTGGTGGTGTTCTCGGACCGCGAGGCGCTGGTCAGCCTGGCCAACGCATGGTGGTCGTCGAGCGCCTCATACACGCTGGCATCGCTGCCCCTCTTTGTCTGGATGGGCGAGATCCTGTTCCGCACCAAGCTGTCCGAGCAGATGTTCAGCGGGCTGTCGCCGTGGCTGAGCTGGCTGCCCGGGCGGCTGATGCACGTCAATATCCTGGGCTGCGGCATTTTTGGCTCGGTGTCGGGGTCGTCGGCGGCCACCTGCGCCACCATCGCCAAATCGGCGCTGCCGGAACTCACGCGGCGCGGCTACGACGAGCGCACTACGCTCGGCTCGCTGTCCTGCGCCGGCACGCTCGGCATCCTGATCCCGCCGTCGATCACGATGGTGGTGTACGCGGTGTCGGCGGACGTGTCGATCATCCGCGTGTTCCTGGCGGGCTTCATACCCGGCCTGCTGCTGATGCTGCTGTTCTCCGGCTATATCGTGGTTTGGGCACTGGCCAACCCGGACAAAACCCCGCCGTCGGAGCACTTCAACTGGCGTGCGCGGCTGGCATCGATCCGCCAGCTGCTGCCGTGCATCGTGCTGATCGCCTTTATCACCGTGATCATGGTGACCGGCTACTCCACCGCGACCGAGGCCGCAGCCTATGGCGTGGTGGCTTCGCTGGCGCTGGCGTGGGCGGGCGGCTCGCTCACGCGCGCGGCGTTCTGGGACAGCCTGATGTCGGCCACGCGGCTGACCGCGATGATCATGTTCGTGCTGGGCGCGACCTCGTTCCTGTCGGTTACCATGAGCTTTACCGGCATCCCGCGCGCGCTGGCGGAATGGGTGGCGGCGATGCACCTGTCGCCGTGGGCGCTGATCGCCGTGCTGACAGTGATCTACATCGTGCTGGGCACGGCGCTGGACGGCATCTCGATGATCGCGCTGACCACCGCGACGGTGCTGCCGATGGTGCAGGCGGCCGGCTTCGACCTGGTCTGGTTCGGCATCTTCATCGTGCTGCTGGTGGAGATCGCCGAGGTGACGCCGCCCGTGGGCTTCAACCTGTTCGTGCTGCAGAGCATGACAGGCAAGGACAGCAATTACATAGCAAGGGTCTCGCTGCCCTTTTTCATGATGATGGTGGTGGCGATCGCCATCGTCACGATCTGGCCGGGCGTGGTCACCTGGCTGCCGGACATTGTCATGCAGCAGGAAGTCAAATAGCATTGGCCGGCCCCGCCCGGCCATTTGCCGCCGGCCCGGCAATATGGAGGGTCCCAGTCCGATGCATGTGATCGTCATCGGCGCCGGCGCGATCGGCGTCAGTTCCGCCTGGTACCTGCGGCAGGCCGGTTTCGACGTGACCGTGCTCGAACGCCGCGCCGCGCCGGCGCAGGAAGCCAGCTTCGGCAATGCCGGCGTGATCGCGCCCGGCTATGTCACGCCATGGGCGGCGCCGGGAATGCCCGGCAAGATCCTGCGCACGCTCTTTGCGCGCGAGGCGCCGGTCCTGTTCCGCCCTTCCGCCGACCCGGCCATGTGGCGCTGGATCGTGCGCTGGCTGCGCGAATGCCGGCTGGAGCGCTACCGCGCCAACAAGCTGCGCATGCAGCGGCTGGCGTTCTACAGCCGCGGGTGCCTGCACCGGCTGCGTAGCGAGCTGGAGATCGACTACGAGCAGTCGCAAGGCTACCTGCAGCTGTTCCGCACCGCGCGCGACCTCGACCTGGCCGCGCCCGCCGTGGCCCTGCTGCGCGAGAACAACGTGCCGCACCGGCTGGTCAGCGCGCAGGAATGCCGCCGTATCGAACCGGGCCTGGCGGCCGACACGCCGCTGGCTGGCGGGCTGCACCTGCCGGAAGACGAGTCCGGCAACTGCCCGATGTTCGTGCGCGCGCTGCACCGGCATGCCGAGGCCGCAGGCGTATCGTTCCGCTTCGACACCCGGGTGGCGCGCGTCAGGCCCGACAACGCGGGCAAGCTGCAGGTCGAGCTGCAGCACTCCGACAAGAAGCGCCCTGGCCAGGTGCTGAGCGCCGACCGCGTGCTGGTCGCGGCCGGCGCCGACAGCACCGCGCTGCTGCGCCCGCTGGGCCTGCGCATGCCGCTGTATCCGGTCAAGGGCTACTCGGTGACGGTGATGGTCCGCGACGAACTGCAGGCGCCGCTGGGCGCGCTGATGGATGAGTCCTACAAGGTCGCGATCACGCGCATGGGCAACCGCCTGCGCGTGGCGGGTACGGCCGAGCTGGGCTCACGCAAGCTTGATCTGCGGCCGGCCGCCCTGAACACCCTGGTCAAGGTCGCGCGCGACTGGTTCCCGGTGGCAGGCAACTACCAGGAAGCCACGCAATGGGTGGGCGCGCGGCCGATGCTGCCGGACGGGCCGCCGCTGATCGGCCCAACAGCCGTGCCCGGCCTGTTCCTCAACCTCGGCCATGGCTCGACGGGCTGGGCGATGAGCTGCGGATCGGGCAAGATTGCGGCTGACCAGATCGCCGCCAGCGCCGGCACCCATGGCGGCCCGGACATCGACATGGAGGGCCTGCTGCCCGACCGCTACGGCCTGGGGCCCGCCAGATAACCACACATGACACCCTCTGCCTCTACCGCCACCTCGCACGCAAACGGCGACGGCTGGTTTGCACTCGATGCCGCTGCCTCCGCACCGGTTCCGCTGTACGACGTCGCCGCCATCCGCCGCATCGAGAACGCCGCCTTCACGCAACTGCCCGCCTTTACGCTGATGTCGCGCGCCGGCGCCGCGGCCGCGCGCTGGCTGGCCTGCCATGCACCCGCCGGCCCGCTGCTGTTCCTGGCCGGCCCCGGCAATAACGGCGGCGATGCGCTGGTGGCCGCCACGCAATTGCACAGCGCCGGCCGTGCCGTGCAGGTATGGCTGACGGCGGACCCGCAGCACCTGCCCGCCGACGCCGCGACCGCCTGGCAGCAAGCGCACGCAGCCGGCGTCCCGGTCAGCGTGGTCGCAGGCATCGCTGCCTCGCATGACGCGGACTGGCCCGCGGGCACCGCTGCGCTCGTCGACGGCCTGCTCGGCATCGGCCTGAACCGCCCCGCCGACGGCACCATGGCGTGGTGGATCGGACAAATCAACCGCAGCGCGCTGCCGGTGTTTGCGCTGGACATCCCCAGCGGCCTGTTCGCCGACACCGGCGCGGGCGCGCCGGCCGTGCGCGCGCAGCGCACGCTGACCTTTATCGCCGCCAAGCCCGGGCTGCTGATGCTCGACGGGCGCGACTGCGCCGGCGAGGTCGATATCGCGCCGATCGGCCTTGACTATCCGCCGGACGAAACGCCCCATTGCCTGGTAAACGGCCCGGCGCTGTTCAGCACGGCGCTGCCGCGCCGCCACCATGCCAGCAACAAGGGCACGCATGGCTCGCTGGCGCTCATCGGCGGCAACCTGGGCATGACCGGGGCGCCGCTGCTGGGCGCCAGGGCCGCGCAGTTCCTCGGCGCGGGCAAGGTGCATATCGGCTTCCTGGCACAGCCCGCACCGCTGTTCGATCCGCTGCATCCGGAGCTGATGCTGCATGCCGTGGACGCACTGGCCCTCGCTGCCATGTCGGCGCTGGTGATCGGTCCTGGCATGGGCACGGACGCCAACGCACACAAGCAGTTTGCGCGGCTGCTGCAAGCCGCGCCGCTGCCGCTTGTGCTGGATGCCGATGCCCTGAACCTGCTGGCTGCCGATCCGGCGCTGGCCGGGGCACTGGCCGCCAGCGGCGCGGCCTGCGTGATAACGCCGCACCCGCTCGAAGCCGCCCGGCTGATGGGCGTTCCCGTCGCCGAGGTGCAGCGCGACCGGCCCGCTGCTGCCGCAGCACTGGCTGCGCAATGGCAGGCCGTGGTCGTGCTGAAGGGATCGGGCACAGTGATCGCGGCGCCTGACGGCAGTCCATGCACGCTCAACCCGAGCGGCAATGCCGCACTTGCCAGCGCCGGCACCGGCGACGTGCTGGCCGGCATGCTGGGGGCGCTGCTGGCGCAAGGCATGGCGCCGCTGGCCGCGGCCCGGGCGGCGGTGTGGATCCACGGACGTGCCGCCGATGCCCTTGTCGCCCAGGGCACCGGGCCGGCCGGCGTCACCGCAAGCGAACTGTACGCGCCCGCGCGCACCATCTTCAACCAGTTGCTGGCCGGGGACCGCGCATGACGCGCGGCGCGATGCTGCGCGATCCCGCCGACCGCCGCCACCTGCTCACCGGCATCGCCCTGCTGGTCATCGGGCAATGGATCCTCAGCCTGCTCGATGCCACCAGCAAGACCCTGACGCAGCAAGGACTGCCGCTGGTGGCCGTGGCATGGGTGCGCTATGTCGGCCATGTGGTCGCGATCTTCCTGCTGCTCGGCCCCGCCGGCTGGCGGCGCCAGTGGCGGCCGGCAAGGCCAGGGCTGCAGTGGCTGCGGGGCGCGCTGATGCTGGTCTCGACGCTGGTGTTCTTCAGCGTGCTGATGCTGATGCCGCTGGCGCAGGCCACGGCGCTGAATTTCTGCGCGCCGCTGTTCGTGGTGGCACTATCGCCGTGGCTGCTGGGCGAGCGCCCCGGGCGCCATGCCCGCTGGATGCGCTGGACCGGTGTGGTGGTCGGCTTTGCCGGCATGCTGGTGGTGGTGCGCCCGGGGGGGCAGCTCAGTCCGCTCGGTGTCGGCCTGGGCCTGGTGTCGGCGCTGGTGTTCGCGCTGATGCAGATGCTGACACGCCGCATTGCCGCGCACGACACACCGATGACCACGCTGATCCAGAGCGGCGTAACCGGCGCCTGCCTGACCACGCTGATCGTGCCCTTCTTCTGGTTCAGCGCCTGGCCTACGCCGATGCAATGTGCGCTGCTGTTGTCCGCGGGGATCACCGGATCACTTGGCCATTATTTCGTCATCCGGGCCTTCCAGTACGCGGATGCCTCGTTCCTGAGCCCCTTCCTCTACCTGCAGATCCTGTCCGCGACGGTGATCGGCTACCTGGCCTTCGGCCAGTTGCCCGACTGGACCACCGCAATCGGCATCGGCATCATCTGTCTGGGAGGCTTGTGCGTCGCTGGGGGAGAACCCGTGCTACGCGCCATCGCGGCCCGGCTCGGCGGCGCGCGCCGTCAGACAATGTCCGATACTTAGCCTGCGCCCACGGTGGTATGTTGCAAGTGGTAACGATATGACGCCGCTGCCAGGCCGGATCCCGGCAGCGCTGACGATATACTTGCATCTCTGTCTTGTGAGCCGGCAACGCCACGCGGCTCGCGCAACCTCGATTGTCCTGCATGCCCACTGACCTTCACGCCTGGAACGCCCTGCTGCGGCACCACGACACCCTTCGCGACGCCCAGATGCGCGACGGGTTCGATCGCGAAGGCGCGCAGCGCGTCGCACAATTCTCGCTGGAAGCCGCCGGGCTCTATCTCGACTATTCGAAGAACCGGATCACGCCCGAAACCATGCGCCTGCTGGTACAGCTGGCAGCCGAGGCCGGCGTGACCAGACGCCGCGACGCGATGTTCACGGGCGAGCATATCAATACGACTGAAGACCGCGCGGCACTGCACGTAGCGCTGCGCGCGACTGCCGGCGCCGGCTACAAGGTCGACGGCGAGCAGGTCATGCCGGCAATCCAGAAGGTGCTGGTACGCATGCGCGATTTCTCGGAACGCGTGCGCAGCGGCGCCTGGAAGGGTGCCACCGGCGAGCGCATCACCGATGTCATCAATATCGGCATCGGCGGCTCCGACCTGGGGCCGCGCATGGTGTGCCGCGCGCTGTCGCACCTGGCCGATGCCGATGGCAATGCCGCGCCGCGCATGCACTTTGTTTCCAATGTCGACGGCACCGACCTGGCCGAGACGCTGGTGCGGCTCGACCCGCAACGGACGCTGGTGATCGTCTGCTCCAAGACCTTCACCACGCTGGAAACCATGGCCAACGCGCGCAGCGCGCGCGCCTGGTTTGTCGCCAACGGCGTGGCCGAGCATGACCTTGCCAAGCATTTCGTCGCAGTCTCGACCAATACCGAAGCGGTGCGCGAGTTCGGCATCGACCCGGCCAATATGTTCGAGTTCTGGGACTGGATCGGCGGACGCTTCTCGCTGTGGTCGTCGGTCGGCCTGTCGATCACGCTGGCCGTGGGCTTCAACGCCTTCGCCGACTTGCTGGCCGGCGCGCGCGCCATGGACGAGCATTTCCGCACCGCGCCGCTGGAACGCAACATGCCGGTGGTCCTGGGCATGCTGGGCATCTGGTACCGCAATTTCTGGCATTTGCCCACCAGCTGCATGGCGCCCTACTCCACCTCGCTGGAGCTGTTTCCCGCCTTCCTGCAGCAGCTGGAGATGGAGAGCAACGGCAAGTCGGTGCAGCTTGACGGGCAGCCCGTGCGCACGCATACCTCGCCGGTGGTGTGGGGCACGGCCGGCACCAACGGGCAGCATGCCTATTTCCAGCAGATCCACCAGGGCTCGCAGGTGGTGCCGGTGGATTTTGTCGCGCCGCTGGTGCCGCCGCGCCGGCTGGCAGGCCATCACGCCAAGCTGCTGGCCAACTGCTTTGCGCAGGCCGAGGCGCTGATGCGCGGGCGCAGCGCCGATGAGCTGCGTGCCGCCGGCCTGAAGGACGAAGTCCGTATCGCCCATATGGTGTTCGAGGGCAATCGCCCCAGCAACACCTTGCTGATGGAAAACCTGACGCCGCATGTGCTGGGTGCGCTGATTGCGCTGTATGAGCACCGCACCTTCGTGCAGGGCGTGGTCTGGAAGATCAATTCCTTCGACCAGTGGGGCGTCGAGCTGGGCAAGATCCTGGCCCGTCCGATCGAGGCCGAGCTGACCGGGAATGCCGTCGGCCAGCACGATGCCTCCACCACGTCGCTGATCGAGCGCGCCCGCGCGGTGCTGAAGGCGGGCGCCGCCAGCTAGACCTCCGCGCCCATCCATTCATCGCTGGCCACGCGGCCGGCGTCGATGGTCAGGATACGGCCACAGCGCGCCGCCACCGAGCGGTCATGCGTTACCAGCACCAGCGTTGAGCCGGCATCGCGGTTAAGCTCGAACATCAGCGCGATCACGGCTTCGCCAGTGGCGGTATCGAGGCTGCCGGTGGGCTCGTCGGCAAACAGGATGTCCGGGCGCGCCACGAACGCGCGCGCCAGCGCCACGCGCTGCTGCTCGCCGCCCGACAGCGTGCGCGGATAGTGCCCCAGCCGCGCGCCCAGGCCCACGCGCAGCAGCATGTCCAGGGCGCGCTCGCGCACCTGCGACGTTTCGCCGCGCAGCTCCAGCGGCAGCATCACGTTTTCCAGCGCGGTCAGGTGGCCGACCAGCTGGAACGACTGGAACACAAAGCCGACATGGCGGCCCCGCACGGCGGCGCGCTGGTCCTCGTCCAGCGCGAACAGGTCCTGGCCCTGCAGCCGTACCGTGCCCGTGCTGGGCAGGTCCAGCCCCGCCAGCAGCCCGAGCAGCGTCGACTTGCCCGATCCGGACGCCCCCACGATGGCGAGCGTTTCGCCCGGCGTGACGGAAAAGGTCACGTCGTGCAAAATCGTCAGCGAACCGGTCGTGTCGGCAACGGTCTTTCCGAGGGACTCGACAGCGAGAATGGAAGAAGACATGGATATTGGGATCCGAGGCAAATGGCGCCGGCTGCTGCTGGCAACCGGCATGGCACTGACGATATCGGCCGGGGCCTCAGCCCAGGCTGCGGCGCCGGCACTGCTGGTGCTTGGCGACAGCCTCTCCGCCGAGTACGGCATCGCGCGCGGCGCGGGCTGGGTCACGCTGCTGCAGGACCGCCTGCGGCAGGAGCGCTTCGATTATAGCGTTGTCAATGCCAGCATCAGCGGCGAGACCACCATCGGCGGCAAGACGCGGCTGCCGGAGCTGCTGTCGCGGCACCGCCCGGCCATCGTGGTGGTGGAGCTTGGCGCCAACGACGCGCTGCGCGGATTGCCGCTGCAGACCACTGAGGCCAACCTGCGCAACATCGTCAGCATGGCACAGAAGGCCGGCGCGGGCGTGCTGCTGATCGGCATGCGCATCCCGCCCAACTACGGGCAGGACTACACCGAGAAGTTCGTCTCGCTGTATCCGAAGCTGGCCGGCGAGTACAAGGTGCGGCTGGTGCCGTTCTTCCTCGACAATGTCATCGCGCGGCAGGACTGGTTCCAGCCCGACCGCATCCACCCGACCGCCGCGGCACAGCCAGCGCTGCTCGATACGGTGTGGCCGCAGCTCAAGCCGATGCTCAGGCGCAGCGGCGCGAAGTAAGAATAAAAAAACCCCTGCCGCCTGGCAGGGGTCCTTGCTGGCAGCGGGGCTGCCGCGGCTGATCTGGCGCTTACTCGGCGCCTTGCGGCTGCGTGGCACCCACCGGCGTCAGCATCTTGACCTTCGAGCGTGCCTTCAGGCTTTCATAGAATGCCTGCAGGTCGGTCTGGCCGGCGAGCTGCGACAGCTGCTGCGCTTCGGCCTGGCGTTGCGCCGGGTTGGCCTGCGTCGGCTGGCTGACCTTGGTGATACGGTAGACCGCGTAGCCTTCGGCCCCCAGGTCGACACCCACCACCGAGGGCAGCTTGTTCGCATCGGCGCGCAGCACCGCTTCGACCGCCTTCGGCGGCATACCCTCGGCCTTGGCGCGCGACACGGTCTGCACCGCGCCAAAGCCGTCGGCGCTGTCTGCCTTCTTCAGTGCGGCAAGCCGGGCCTCGCCGTCCTTGCGCGCCAGTTCGGCCGCCTGCTGGGCGATATAGCCCTCGCGCACCTTGGCTTCGACTTCCTCGAACTTGCGCACGGCCGCCGGGCGGTACTCGACGATGCGCGCGGCCACCAGCGTGTTCGGGGCCACCTGGACGGCCTCGGTGTTGCGCTTATTCTTGATCGCGTCGTCGCTGAACAGCGCCTTGAGCAGCTTGTCGTTGTTGAGCGGGCTCTGCGCGCCCAGCGCCGGGTTCGGCTGGCGCGTGACGTTGTCGGCGGTCTGGATGGTCAGCTTGAACTTGTCGGCGGCGGGCTTGAGGCTGTCAGCCTGCTCATAGACGGTGTTGCCGAAGGCATCGGCCTGCTCGGCAAACTTCTTGTCGGCGAACTGCTTGCGCAGCTCAGCTTCGAGTTCCGTGCGCACGGCTTCCAGCGGCTTGGTCTCGGCGGGCTTGATGCCAGTCAGCTTGATGATGTGATAGCCGTAGTCGGTTTCCACCACGTCGCTGACCTGGCCATCCTTGAGCGCGTACATGGCGTCCTCGAACGGCTTGACCAGCGCGCCGCGGCCCATGAAGCCCAGGTCGCCGCCCTTCTCGGCCGAGCCCGGGTCCTGCGAGTTCTTGCGCGCCACGTCGGCGAAGGTGTCAGGGTGCTTGCGCAGGTCCTCCAGCAGCTTGGTGGCCTTGTCCTTCGCGGCCTGGCGCTGGGCGGCCGGCGCATCCTTCGGCGCGCTGATCAGGATATGGCTGGCGCGGCGCTGCTCGTCGATGCGGAAGCGCGCGATATTGCTGTCGTAGTAGGACTTCAGCTCTTCGGGCGTGACCGGCTGCGTCGCGGCCAGGGCCTCGCCCGACAGCAGCAGGTACTCGACCTTGGCTTGTTCCGGCACCGAGAAGGCCTGCTGGTGGCTGTCGTAGTAGGCCTTCAGCGCGGCTGCATCAGGCTGCACCTTGGCGGTGTAGCCGGCCGGCTTGAACAGCAGCGCCTGCACATCGCGCTGCTGATCGCGCACGGCGATCAGGCGATCGAGCAGCGACTTGGGCACGAATGCCGTCGCGGCGACCGATGCGCCCAGCTGCTGCGTGGCCAGCTCGAAGCGCATGCGGGCATCGAACTGCTCGGGCGTCATGCCCTGCGACTGCAGCAGCTGCAGGTAGGCCTTGTCGTCGACCTTGCCGTCCTTGGTGCGCGGCAACTGCGCGATCGCCGGCAGGTTGCTGATTTCCTCGAGCAGCTTGGCGTCGGACACGGTCAGGTGCTCACGCGCAACGGCACTGGCCATCACGCGCTGCAGGATCAGCTGGTCCAGCACGGCCCTGCGGGCGTCCGGGCCTTCGAACTGGCGCGGGTCATAGCTGGCGCCCAGGACCTGGCGCGCGCGTTCGCTCTGGTCGCGCACGACGTTATCGATCTCCTGCACGCTGATGGCGCGGCCGTCGACCTTGGCGGCATCGTGCGAGCTGTCCATGAAGCGCGAATAGCTTTCCACGCCGAAGAACACGAACGACGGGAAAACAAGCACCAGCAGCAGCAAGAGCATCAGGCGCCGGTTGTTGCGTACGAAATCAAGCATGCGGATTCGGGTAGTGGATTGGCACGAAAGACAAACTCCACAATTCTATCAGGAGCCGCTGGGCACGCACCCTTGTGCAGGGTGGGAAACATGAGGGAACAAATGAAAACGCCCCGCTGATGCGGGCGTTTTCAATAAAACTGGCGGAGTGGACAGGACTCGCCCACGTCCCGCGGGCCGCTGCTGCGCTTGCAAGCGCAGCCCTTCGATTCCCGCCGGAAGCCGCGCAGGCGGCTTCCTCCACTCCGCATCAATGAAAAACGCCCGCTAATGCGGGCGTTTCCTTAAAACTGGCGGAGTGGACGGGACTCGAACCCGCGACCCCCGGCGTGACAGGCCGGTATTCTAACCGACTGAACTACCACTCCTGTGTCGGTGCTTGCTGCCGGCAATGCACATGTCCTTGCGATGGAGAGTGGTGGGTGCTGAGGACGCCTTGCAAGGGAATCAAATTTCCTTACAAATCATAAGCCTACAACGCCTGCCAACCTTCCCTTGCCGACCGTGCCCTGCTGCAAGAGGCCGAACTATAGCTTGTGTTCATCATCTGCGCAATACCCGGATGACTCAATCTTGTACCCTCGGCTGCCAATTCCGCCCTGCACGCTCAGGCGCACATGCGCGCCTGGAGCGCCATCAGTTCGTGCTTGACGACCTTGCCCGTGGCATTGGTCGGCAGGGCCGCCATGAAGGCCACGGAACGCGGCACCTTATAGTTTGCCAGGCGGGCTTTGCACCATTCCAGCAATGCCTCCCCGCTCATGCTCTCGCCGTCGCGCAACACCACGAAGGCGCGGCCAACCTCGCCCAGGCGCGCATCGGGTACGCCGACCACCGCGACCTGCGCCACCGCTGGATGCGTGCCAATCAGGTGCTCGATTTCCGCGGGATAGCAGTTGAAGCCGCCGACGATGAACATTTCCTTGAGCCGGCCGGTGATACACAGGTTTCCGGCGGCGTCGAGGCTGCCGATGTCGCCTGTATGCAGCCACCCCGCGTCGTCGATGGCCTCGCGTGTGGCGGCCTCGTCGTCGAAGTACCCACGCATGACGTTGTAGCCGCGGATCCACACTTCGCCTGGCTCACCGGCGGCGACGTCGTTTCCTTCAGCGTCTACGCAGCGAATCTCCACGCCGGCGAGCGCACGCCCGCTCGTGTTGGCGATAGTCTGCAGCGCGTCGCTGAGCCGGCAGACCGTCGCCAGGCCGCAGCACTCGGTCAGTCCGTAAGCAGTGAGCACCACGTCAAAACCGAGCACCTTGCGCATGCGCCGGATCAGCTCTGGCGCGATCGACGCCGCCCCCGTGACCGCCACGCGCAGCGATGACAAGTCGTATGCATCCAGCCGCGGATGGGCAAGCAAGCTCAGGTAGAGCGTGGGCGAGCCCGGCAGGAAGCTGACGCGGTACCGCTCGATGCGAGCGAGCACGGTTTCGGCGTCGAACTGCGCCAGCGGCAGGATGGTGGCGCCGCGAAGCAGGGCCGCGAGCCAGCCGGCCTTGTAGCCGAAGGCATGGAAGAAGGGATTGATGATCAGGTAACGGTCGCCGGCGCGCAAGCCGACGATGTCCGACCAGTCGGAGAAGGCACGCAGATTCTGCCCGTGCGTGGTGATCACGCCCTTGGGCCGCCCCGTGGTGCCGGAGGTGTAAAGCAGGTCGGACGGACTGTCCGGTGTCAGCGCGCCGATGCGCGCGTCAAGCATGGCCTCGGGTGTGTCTTCGGCGCGGGCGAGGAAAGCCTCCCAAGACAAAGCGCCTTCGCGTTCGCCGCGCAGAATGACGCGGTGGCGCAAGGCCGGCAGCGCAAGCCCACGCAGCATCTCGGGATAGTCGACGCCAAGGAATTCGCCGATGCAGATCAGCGCCCGCGCACCGCTACGCCCGAGAATGTCTGCGGCCTCCCCGCCCTTGAGCCGGGTGTTAAGCGGTACCAGCACGCCGCCGGCCATCTGGATGCCGAGCGCAGCGACGATCCACTCGTGCAGGTTAGGCGCCCAGACGGCAACTCGCTCGCCGGGCGCTACGCCCAGCGCCATCAACGCACGCCCTGCGACTCGCGCCGTCTCGTGCAGCGCGCCATAGCGCAAGGACAGGCCGTCTTCCTGGATGGCCACCGCATCCGCGCGCAGCCGCGCCGCGTGTGCCACGGCATTGGGTATGGTTGAAATCGGTGCGAGGCAGTCGCTCACGGTTGCAAGCCTCCCTGGGGAACGATCTGGCCACTCGCGGCAAGCTCCGCGGCGGCCGGGTAGTCGGTGTAGCCACGCGCTCCCGGCGTATACAGCAGCGTGCGGTCGAACGCGGCCAGCGGCGCACCGTGCCGCAGGCGCGCAGGCAGGTCGGGATTGGCGATGAAATGGCGGGCGAACGAGACCGCCTCGCCGACGCCGCCGGCCACTGCACGCACGGCGCTCGCGCCGTCGAAACCGTCATTGACGATGACCGCACCGCCGAAATGCCGACGGGCCAGCGCAAATGCATCGAGCGCAGGATCCGGCGAGCGGCTCACGTGCAGGTAGGCCAGCCCGATCGGCGCCACGGCATCGAGCAGCGCGCTGTACGTGGCGGTGGGATCGTCATCGTGCATGTCGTTATACGGGTTGCCGGGACAGATACGCAGGCCCACGCGCCCGGTCCCGATCGCTTCAGCGATGGCCTCGAGCGTCTCCACGACGAAGCGCAGCCGCGCCATCAGCGAGCCGCCGTAGCCGTCGGTGCGCTGATTGGTGCAAGGAAGCAGGAATTGCATCGGCAGGTAGCCGCTGCTGCAATGCAGCTCGACGCCGTCAAATCCGGCGGCCAGCGCATTGACGGCGGCCTGGCGGTACTCCTCGATCACGGCCGTGACTTCATGTGCGGCCAGCGCGCGGGGCACCTCCATCCCGACCAGGCCGTGGCCGTCGGCATAGATGGTGCCGCGCGCGCGGATCGCCGACGGGGCCACCGTCCGGGCGTCTGGCGCCTTGTTATGGCGCGTCGCCACGCGCCCGACGTGCATCAGCTGCAGCACCATCGCCGCGCCCTGGCTGCGCACGGAACCTGACACGTCGCGCCAGGCGTCGATCTGCGCGGTGGTCTCGATGCCCGGCGTGCGGCAGTACCCTTTGCCATGCCGGCTAGGGTAAGTGCCCTCCGCGATAATCAGCCCGGCGCCCGCGCGCTGCGCGTAGTACGCCTGGTGCAGGCCGGTGGGCAGGTCGCCCGCGCCGGCGCGGCTGCGCGTCATCGGCGCCATCACGATGCGATTGGCGAGTGCAATGTCGCCGAGCTGCAGTGGCTCAAACAGGCTTGCGCTCATCTTGATGATCCCTTGATCGGTTTCGGCATGGCGTCAGCGCGTGCGGACCTTGGGAAGTGCCGAACCGCGACGCATCGTCTCGAGAAAGCGATCCAGCGGTACCGGCTCGGCGACGCCGGGCAGCGCCTCATTCGGCTTGGCGTTCCAGAACGCTTTCCACGAGGGCCACAGTGCATGCCAGGAACCCTCGTAGGGCTCACGGCCCGGCCAGCGCATCTTCTTGTCGCCGATAGGCGGCTTGTTCAGGTCGCTCGCATACAGATAACATGGAAGGCGGCGCCGGAAATACCAGCGGCCGTCAATGCGCTCGTAGTCGTCCCAGTAGAGCATTTGCATGATGACCCATTCGGGGCCGGTCTCATGCTCGTTCTTCGAATACACCACGCCGCTCGCATGGTCCGCATCCTGGAACTCGATGATGTGTCCGCCGATATGGTGCGAGGTCACCGTGAACTGGTTGCGCAGGGTCTCGTCTATCCAGCGCCGCAAGTGCTCGCGGCCCACCTGGTCCTTGCCCACCGCCACGTCCTCGGGAAACAGGCTGGTCCAGGCATCGAGGTCGCGCATGTCGAGCGCCAGCGCATACTTGGCCGGCAGCATGCGGATTTCGTTGACCGACTCGAGTCGATCGAGTCGGGCCTGCATCGATTCCATGTCTGCTGTCATTTGCCTCTCCTTGCTCATTCAGTAGGGTGCGCTCAGCTTGCCTGCGGCGCGGCGCGCCGCTCGGCTGACGTCTCCGACACGTAGTCGGTTGCGCCCACGTCGAGCCGGCAGGTCTTGCCGCCATCGACTACCAGGCTCTGCCCGGTGATATACGAAGCCTCGTCCGACGCCAGGAACAGGATGGCGCCAGCCACCTCGTGCGGTTCGCCCACGCGCCCCAGCGGCACCGCGCGTGCGGTACCGCGGGCGACCTCCTCGCTGGCAAGCGCTTCGCGCGTGCCCTCGCTCCAGACCACACCGGGAATCACCACGTTGACGCGCACGTTGCGGGCTGCGCCCTCGAGCGCCACGGCGCGGCTGAAGTTGAGCACGCCCGCCTTGGCCGCGCCATAGGCCGACAGCCCCGGACTGCCAAGCAGGCCCGCCACCGAACCCAGGTTGACGATGGCGCCGCCGCCGGCCGCCTTCATCACGCGCAGCGCCGCGCGCGTGCCGAAGAAGGCGACGTCCAGGCTACCGATCAGGCATTGCCGCCAGGCTTGCGTGCTGACCTCGTCGAGCACGCCCCAGGTATAGTTGACCGCGTTATTGACCATGACATGCAGGCCGCCGAACTGTGCGACGGTCTGGGCCACCGCCCGCTCCACATCCGCCTCGTTGGTGACATCGGCCCGGATCCACGCGGCCTCGCCGCCGCGCGACCGGATCTCCTCGGCCACGGCGCGCAGCGGCGCCTCGCGCCGCCCGCACAGCATCACCCTCGCCCCTTCGGCCGCGAAGCGCGCAGCCGTGGCAGCGCCGATCCCCGTGCCAGCGCCACTGATCAGCGCCACCTTGTCTTGCAAACGTCCCGTTACTCGCATGCTGCTCTCCCTCTTGTCCTTCCATCGAGGCAGGACAACGACCCGAACGCGTCGCCGTCGCGCCTGCGCCGTTAAATCATTGCCATGCCGCCGCTGACTGACAGCGTCTGGCCCGTCATCTGCATGCCGTCTCCGCTCACCAGGAACAGTGCCGCCGCCGCGATCTCTTCCGGCTCGGCCATGCGCCCCAGCGGGATCGCGCGCTCCAGGCTGCGTGCCCATTCCTCGCTGATGGACTGCATCATCGGCGTGCGCGTGGGCCCCGGGCAGATCGCGTTGACGCGGATGCCACGCGGGCCCAGGTCGCGCGCCAGGCAGCGGGTGAGGCCGAGCACGGCCGCCTTTGACGCGCAATAGCTGAGAGGCCCTTCGCCGCTCAGCGCCGAGACGCTGGCGATATTGACAATGGCGCCGCCCACCCCCGCGCGCGTCATCAGCCGCACCGCCTCGCGCGAGCAGTAAAACGTGCCGTTGAGATTTACATCCACCACGCGCTGCCAGCCGGCATCGTTGAGGTCGACGATCATGTCGGTATAGACCGTGGGCGTCTCGCCGGCTGCCAGCTGCCGCCCGCGCTCGGCCGCGCGCACCTGGTAGTGCTCGAAGCCGTCTCCCGGCACCTGGCCGATGCCTGCGTTGTTGACCAGGATGTCGAGCCGCCCCCAGCGCATCGCGACCTCCTCGTGCAGCCGCCCCACCGCCGCACTGTCCGCGACGTCGCAGCCACGCGCCATGCCGTGCGCCTCGCCGCCGATCGTGTCGAGCGTCGCTTGCGCGGCGCCGTCGTCGCGGTCCACCACGACCACCGCCGCACCCTCGGCCGCAAAGCGCTCGGCCATGGCCCGCCCCATGCCGGACCCGGCGCCGGTGACCAGTGCCACTTTTCCTTCCAGTCGCATGACGCTCTCCTTCATCAGATCAGGTGCAGCTTGCTCGCCGCCTCCGGCGGCACGGCATCGAGCGTGCGCCAGGCGCCGTCGCGCCGCTCGAAGACCTTCTTGCGGTCAAGGTCAGCGGGCAGGTCGGCTACATCGGTGTAGAACTGGCGGTACCACTCGCGTAGCTGATAGACCGGACCATCGGCGTCGCTGAGCACGGGCCGGTCGACGCGGATCTTGTTGTGCCAGATCTCCACGTCCTGGAAGAAGGAGGCTTGCGCCTGCTCTACATACGCCTGCGCCATCTCCTGGTTCTGTTCCTCCGACTGCCCCGGCACCTTCTTGACCATGACGCCGTAGCGCAGCTCAAAGCTCTGCGAGTCGATCGGCACGTGGCAATTGAGCAGGATGGTGTCAAGGGGCTTGCCGTCCACCTCCGCCGTCATGCGCGTTACGTGGTAGGCGGGCCCGAAGTACGCGCTGTCCGCAACCAGACCCCGGCCAAGTAACTCGCTCTCCTCGCCGCGGAACATCTGGTAGCCGATGTGGCGGTCGAACGTATTGCAGAAATAGACGGCTGGTGAGCCGTGCACCGGCCCGAAATGGGCGACGTCCGCCAGGTTATCGACAAGCTCCCGGCAATGGGTGCCGATCACCATCTTGCGGATCGTCCACCCGGTCCACTCACCGGTGAAGCACGCGCTGATGCGCGGTACCGCCACCGCGGGCGGCGGCGGCGCGCTCTCGGGATCGTGCCAGATGAACAGCAGGTGGTTCTGCTCGCAGACAGACCACGCACGTGTGCGCGCCTTGGGCGGAATGCGGCTGGCGCACGGCACATGCTCGCACGCGCCGTCGCCATTCCAGTGCCAGCCATGAAAGCGGCACACGATGGCGTTGCCCTTCACTTCGCCGAGAGCCAGGTCCGCGCCCATGTGCGGGCACCACGCATCGAGGATGCGGATGCCCCCGTCCTCGCCGGTGAACGCGACCAGGCGCGTACCGAAGATGTCGAGCCGATGTGGCTTGCCGTCCTTGTAGTCCGAAGCTTGCCCAAGGCAATGCCAACCGCGGGCGTAGCGGGTGGGCTGCGGGGCTGTCTGCAGGAACTGCTGCGCTTCCATGTCTCCTCCGTGGTGACTGTTTGCTCATGGCCTTATTCTTCTGGCCGGGCCACTTCACGGGCATGGTCCTGACGGACTAGATTCAACCGTTTCTGGAGCGACATGGAGCGTCCGTGCGCGAATCTAGTCTGTTGGGACTATTTCCCTCCGCACGACAGGCGTCCCCCGCACGGCGCCCGGGGAAAACACCCACTACCAGCGCATGGAGAAGCAGATACTATCTCCAGCCGATCGCCGGTCGCCGACGGCCGGGCTGGCGCAATGCCCCGGCCGCATTGCGCCGCAGATTTGAGAGAGCACCGATGACAAGCCTTCAATGGATCGACGCACAGCTACCTGGCCGGCCCGCACTCGGCATTGACGAGATCAGCGATCTGATCGGGCTGGTGTACGACGGCCCACTGCTTGATATCCCATGGCAGTCGCTGCTGGATGCGCTGCGACACCTGCTGGCCGCCAACTACGTGACCCTGGTGCTACGCCCGCCGTCCAGTACGTCGCCGGGGCTGATGATCACTTCCAGCGCGGTGGATACCACCGTCGGAACGGGCGCCTACGCACAGCACTTCTATGCCATCGACCCTTTCGTCAACCTGCCCAACGCACAAGTCCTGACCGTGCATGAATTGATTGGCGAGGCCAGGTGGTTAGAGAGCGAGATCTATCGATTCTTCAACAAGCCCTACGACGTGCTTGAAATCATGGGCGTAGACATCCGCGCCGAGCATGGTGTGGAGTGCCGCTTGCGAATCTGCCGCCCACATGGCAGCGACCGCTTCTCCGAGGCCGACAAGGCGCTGTGCCGGCGCATCGTGCCGCACCTGGAGCGCGCGGTACGTATCCACGCCAACCTCAACACGACCGAGTCGGAGCGGCGCTTCTACGCCGGCACGGTAGACAGGTTGCTGATCGGCTCGGTGATCCTGGACGACACCGGCCAGGTCCTTACCACAAATGGCATGGCCGACGCCTTGCTGGCGGAAAAGGATGGTCTGGTGATTTGCAACGGCCAGTTGATGGCCGACTCGGCGCAGGAAAACCGCAAGCTGCAGGCCCTGGTCCGCCAGGCCATCGCCTTGCGAGACTCGGAGCAGCCCGGCATCCCGCTCGGGCTGTCGGTGCCGCGCAAGAGCGACCGCGCCCGGCTGGGACTGCTGGTGCGTTCCATCGCCTCGCAGAAGTGGTCCGAGCGTCCGCGCCAGCCCGCGGTGGCTGTCTTTATCCGCGACCCCGATCAAAAGGCACTGGGGTCGGCCGAACTACTGCGCAATATGTTCGATTTCACCCGGACGGAGGCGTCGCTCGTACTGTTGCTGACCCAGGGCCTGTCACTGGACGAAGCGGCGCAGGAACTCGACATCCGCCGCAATACCGCGCGCGCGCATTTGCGTGCCGTGTTCTCCAAGACTGGGGTGACCCGCCAGGCGGCGCTGGTACAAACCGTCCTGCACAGCATCATTCCGCTCGATTGAGGTGAATACGACGTGCCGACGCCACTCAGCGAGCTGACGGCACGATGAGCAGACGCATCGCCCCGGCCGCAGGGTGCCATGGCGGAAAATCGTCTCGGGCGCGGTTGTTTTGGTCCATTTGGACTATGTCGCATCCTGCGTGACAGGAAACAATGCGCATATCAGCCGCGTCTACCGCGGCTGCGCCAACAACATGACATCCGGGAGAGACATCCAGTGACGATCCAACACCCTGCCACCGGCGATTTTCGCGTGGCCCTCAACACGCCGGCCAGTGCGGTCGTGGTTACCGGTGGCGCGTCCGGCATTGGCGAGGCTTGCGCGGCGGCCTTGGCCGCGGTAAACCGGCCGGTCGCCATCTGGGATATCCAGGAGGACAAGGCGCGTGCCGTCGCCGCGGCGCTCGCCGAACGTTATGACGTGCCCACCTTCGGGCTCGGCATCGACCTGCGCGCCCCCGCCGGCCTGGAAGACGCGCTGGTCCGCACCCGCGCCGCCCTGCCGGTGCTGGGCGGCATGGTGCATGCTGCCGGCGTGGTGGACCAGAGCGGGATCGACGGCCTTACACAGGCGCGCTGGGACGCGGTGCTTGATGTCAACCTGCGCGCCATGGCCCTGCTGGTGCAAGCCATGCTGCCTGACCTGCGCGCGCAACCTGGCGCGGCAGTCGTCGGCATCGCGTCGATCAATGCCACGCTGGGCAACGCCCTGATTCCGGCTTACTCCGCCTCCAAGGGCGGCCTGCTCTCGCTGGTGCGCTCGCTCGCGGACAGCCTGGGCCGCGACGGCATCCGCATCAACGCCGTCTCTCCCGGACAGATCCACACACCGATGCTTCAACCTGCCATCGATGCCCTGCCCGAAGGCACCTTCGAACGACGCATCCAGCTGGGCCGCCTCGGCACCCCCGCGGAGATCGGGCGAGTGGTCCGTTTCCTTCTGTCGGACGAGGCCAGCTACGTCACCGGCACCGAGCTCATCGTCGACGGCGGCAACATTCCTTCGCAGCGCTGAATCGGAGCGCCCTGCCCTGTGGCTGCTGGGCCGTTCTCATACTGGGTCGCCATCCTCCGGCCGGACGTCCAGCCCTGGTTCTTCCGTCTGCCTTTCGACGCTCGAGGCTCACCGCGGGACGCCCTATGCAGTCCTGGCCCGTTCTGCAAGCAGCTTCAGCAGCCGTGCTTCGTCGGCACGCAGGCGGCTGACGATGGCGACGCGCGCGCAGTCCTGCAATCCGTCGTCGATGAAGGCCTCGATCACCGCCGGATGGACATAGCACTTGCGGCACACCGCCACGGTGTTGCGCAGGCGCTGGGCCACTGACTTGATGACCCCGGCCACGCACTTCCTGCGCGCTGCTTCGCCGTCCGCGCCGGCCGCGCGCAGCAGCGCGAGCGCATGCACGTTGCCCGCCCAGGTGCGGAAGTCCTTGGCAGTGAAGTCGCCGCCGGTCGCCTGTTGCAGGTAGGCGTTGACGTCGGCGGATCCGACCTCGCGGATCTCGCCGTCGCTGTCGCGATACTTGAACAGGCACTGGCCTGGCAGGTCGGCACAATTGCGCACGATGCGGGCCAGGCGCGGATCGTTGACCGATACGTCGTGGGTGATGCCGCTCTTGCCAGTGAACTGGAAACGCAGCCGGCTGCCGCGCACGGTGACATGGCGGCGGCGCAGCGTGGTGAGGCCGTAGGTGCGGTTCTGCCTCGCATATTGCGGACTACCCACGCGCACAAGCGTGGCGTCGAGCAGTTGCACCACCGCCGCGACCACTTTTTCGCGCGGCATGCCGTTGCGGCGCAGGTCGCGCGCGACGCGCGCCCGCAAGCGGGGCAGTACGCTGCCGAAGGCCGGCAACCGCGCGTATTTGTCCGAATCGCGCTGCGCGCTCCACTCAGGGTGGTAGACATACTGCTTGCGGCCGCGCGCATCGCGCCCGGTCGCCTGCAGGTGGCCCGCAGGGTTCGCACAGATCCACACTTCCTCGTAGGCAGGAGGAATCGCCAGCGCAGCAATGCGTGCCAGCGTGGCGGCATCGTCCACGCGCTTGCCGTTGGCGTCGATGTAGGCAAAGCCGCCGCCCTGACGGCGGCGCCCGATGCCCGGCATACTGTCATCGACATAACGCAACCCGGCCTCGCGCAATACCGTACGCAACGCTTTGTCGGCACCATTAGTCGGGAGGGCACTATCCAAGGCTGGGTCTCTTTCCGGGGCTGCCAGCGCGCCGTCCGGGTCTTCAGGCGCTTCATGCGCGCGGGCCACAGTGGCCTTGCCCGCGCTGCGCCTGTTCGTGGTAATGGCAAATGCGAGCCAGCGCCCAGTCGGCAGCGGCTTCGCGTACGGCGTTACGCGTCCCCGGAAAGCGCCGCGTTTCCGTGAACGCGGCAATACCCCCGGTGCTCCGCAGCACATCACGCGCCGCATGGCCGTGGCGGCGGAACACCCAGGCAAAGCACTGCGTACCCGCCGGGATATCACCATCGCCGCCATCATCGGCGACGCCGGTGTTGGCGATCGCGAGGTCGGCGCCGGTCATCTCCATGGCGCCCAGCGCCATCGCCAGCGAGACCGCCTCGCTGGTCAGTCCGTGTTGCCTGATGGTCTCAGGCGGCACGTGCAGCAACTGTTCCTTGGCCGAGGGCGAATACGCCACGATGGCGCAGTACAAGACATCTCCGCAACCCGGCACCTCGGCGATGCGCGAGGCGATCAGCCCCGCGGTACAGGACTCCGCCGTGACCACATGCAAATGGTGGCGCAGCAAATAGCGCGCAATGCTGCCGTTGTCGCTGCCGTTTTCCCCAAGCGTCATCGCTGCGCCTCCGACGCCTGCACAGACACTCCGTTGCTGCGCGAGACAGCATGCGTGGCCGGTGCTGCGGGTACGCGGCCGTCGCCGCCGCGGCCCTTCACGAACGTCACCTTGCCGTCGCGCTCCAGCACCACCCGGGTAAGGTCGTCGAAGCTGTCGGTCTGAAGTGTCGCACGCAGGTTGGCCTTGAGGTCTTCCTCGGTCAGCATTGCGTGGCTCACGCGCTCCCGGTCCAGTTCCCCCTCGCGCAGCAGGTCCAGCGCGTGGCCGCCAGTGGCGCGGTCGAATGCCGGAGAACGGCTCGACAGCCAGCCCACCACCCGGTGCAGAAGCACCAATGCCAGCCCGGCGGAAAACGCCACCGCGAACGAAGTGGCCCCGACCACGGCGCGCGACAGCACCGCGCCCAGCAGCAACATGATGCACAGGTCGAACGATGTCTTTTGCGCGAAGGCCCGCCTGCCGGCCAACCGCAGCATCGCCCAGGTGCCGACGAAGATGATGGCGGCACGCACGGCGCCTTGCCACCACGCCAGGTCGTCACCTTCGCCCACGAGCTTGCGCATCGCATCGACGATCACTTCCACGCTGTCCATGTCGGCGTCCGCAGTCGATTTTCTGACTGGTTCCGCAAGTTCCGCGCCAGGCTCACGACACTGGGCCGTGCTGCCGTGCACGTCCCATATGCGCTCATTCGCGCGGGAATGCGGGGAAATCGTACGTGCAGTGCCGGGCCAGGCCTGAAAAAACTGCGCAGAGCGCGCGCAACATCGGGAGCGAATAGCGCTTATCTGTGGGACGCCGGAAAACACCGGCCGGGAGCGCCATGCCGAGCAACGGCGGAACAGCAATTTAGCGCGCGGCTCGGCCGGAGGGAGATGAAAATACCAACAAAAAAGGACTTAGATCGCTCTAAGCCCTTGATTTTGTTAGTCAAGCGTGGTGGGTGCTGAGGGGTTCGAACCCCCGACCTACGCCTTGTAAGGGCGCCGCTCTACCAACTGAGCTAAGCACCCGCTCGACCATCACAGGCTGGCTGCCTGCAACTTGCTGATCGCTCCACACCTCGCGGCAGTTGCCGTGGTTTGCGTTGCGAGGGCGCAAGTGTAATACAGGTGATTTCAGTTTGCCAAGACCTGTGCGCGCAAAAAAAACGCCGCCGGGCATCGCTGCCCCGCGGCGTTTCGTTCATGCGGCCAAAGCTGTGTCAGTGATGCAGACGCTCAACCTTGGCCGTGGCCTTGTCCGCCACTTCGGCGGGCTTGGCATCTTCTTCAGGCAACGCCTCGGGCTTGCGCTCGAGCGCCAGTTCCAGCACCTTGTCGATCCAGCGGACCGGCACGATCTCGATGGCGTTCTTCACGTTGTCGGGGATCTCGGCCAGATCCTTGACGTTTTCCTCCGGGATCAGCACCAGCTTGATGCCGCCCCGGTGGGCCGCCAGCAGCTTCTCCTTGAGGCCCCCGATCGGCAGCACCTCGCCGCGCAGCGTGATCTCGCCGGTCATGGCGACATCCGCGCGCACCGGGATGCCGGTCAGCACCGACACCAGCGCCGTGGTCATGGCACCGCCTGCGGACGGGCCGTCCTTGGGCGTGGCGCCTTCAGGCACGTGGATGTGGATGTCGCGCTTCTCGAACATCTCATCCGTGATACCCAGGCGGCGTGCCCGCGAACGCACCACCGAACGTGCGGCCTCGACCGACTCCTTCATCACATCGCCCAGCGAACCGGTACGCGTGATGTTGCCCTTGCCCGGCATGATCGCGGCTTCGATGGTCAGCAGATCGCCGCCCACCTCGGTCCACGCCAGACCGGTGACCTGGCCAACCTGGTTTTCCTTGCCGGCCAGGCCGAAATCGTACTTGCGCACGCCGAGGAATTTGTCCAGGTTCTCGGAATCGACCTTGATCGTGCCCGACTCCTTCTTCAGCAGCAGCAGCTTGACCACCTTGCGCGCGATCTTGGAGACCTCGCGTTCCAGCGAACGCACCCCCGCTTCACGCGTGTAGTAGCGGATGATGTCGCGGATCGCGCTTTCGGCAACCTCGATCTCGCCTGCCTTCAGACCGTTGTTCTTGATCTGCTTGGGCAACAGGTAGCGCTGCGCGATATTGACCTTCTCGTCCTCGGTGTAACCCGACAGGCGGATCACTTCCATACGGTCGAGCAGCGGCGGCGGGATGTTGAGCGAGTTCGACGTCGCCACGAACATCACGTCGGACAGGTCGAAGTCCACTTCGATGTAGTGGTCCTGGAACGTGTGGTTCTGTTCCGGGTCCAGCACCTCGAGCAGCGCCGACGACGGATCGCCGCGGAAATCCATGCCCATCTTGTCGATCTCGTCGAGCAGGAAGAGCGGATTGCGCACGCCGACCTTGGACAGGCTCTGCAGGATCTTGCCCGGCATCGAGCCGATATAGGTCCTGCGGTGGCCGCGGATTTCGGCCTCGTCACGCACGCCGCCCAGTGCCATGCGCACGAACTTGCGGTTCGTCGCGCGCGCCACCGACTGGCCGAGGGAGGTCTTGCCCACGCCGGGAGGCCCGACCAGGCAGAGGATAGGTGCCTTCACCTTGTCCACGCGCTGTTGCACCGCGAGGTACTCGAGAATGCGTTCCTTGACCTTCTCCAGGCCGTAGTGGTCTTCATCCAGCACGCGCTCGGCGTTGGCGAGGTCGTTGTTGACCTTGCTCTTCTTGCGCCACGGCAGGTTCACCAGCGTGTCGATGTAGTTGCGCACGACGGTGGCTTCGGCCGACATCGGCGACATCAGCTTGAGCTTCTTGAATTCGGCGTCGGCCTTCTTCTTGGCTTCCTTCGGCATCCGCGCAGCCTTGATGCGCTTGTCGAGTTCTTCCAGGTCGGCGCCTTCTTCGCCCTCGCCGAGTTCCTTCTGGATGGCCTTGACCTGCTCGTTCAGGTAGTACTCGCGCTGGCTCTTCTCCATCTGGCGCTTGACGCGGCCACGGATGCGCTTTTCAACCTGGAGGATGTCGATCTCGCCCTCGAGCTGCGACAGCAGGCTTTCCAGGCGTTCGGTCACATTGACCATCTCCAGGATCTTCTGCTTCTGCTCGAGCTTGATCGGCAGGTGCGCGGCGATGGTGTCCGCCAGGCGGCCTGCCTCGTCGATGCCCGACAGCGAGGTCAGGATCTCGGGCGGGATCTTCTTGTTGAGCTTCACGTACTGGTCGAACTGCGACACGATCGCGCGGCGCAGGGCCTCGGTCTCGGCGCTTTCGCCAGGTGCGGGCGGCACGGGCACGGCTTCGCACATAAAGTGCGCATCGTCCTCGCTCACCTCGCGGATATTCGCGCGCTGGGTACCCTCGACCAGCACCTTCACGGTACCGTCGGGCAGTTTCAGCATTTGCAGGATATTGGCGATGCAGCCGACCTCATACAGGTCGTCGGCGGTCGGCTCGTCCTTGGCCGCCGTCTTCTGGGCCACGAGCATGATGCTCTTGCCCGCCTCCATCGCAGTCTCAAGCGCCTTGATGGACTTCGGGCGTCCCACGAACAGCGGGATCACCATGTGCGGAAACACCACCACGTCGCGCAGCGGCAACAGTGGGAGGCGAATCGGCTCGGCCGGGAGGAGTTGTGTTCCGGACATCATTTTCCCCAAGTCAGTCATTTAAGGCGTAAATTGGGCCGCCCGAATCGATTACAAGATACGTGCCAATCGATTCATCAAGGCAGGCAGATGCCGCTCCCTGCACTTGCTGGCCCCTCTGAAACAGCATACCCGCGTTTCCTCCCTCTCGTCGGTAGAAATAAACAAAAAAAGCCGCTCGCTTCTACGCGAACGGCCTTTTCGCCCGGCTGCCGGTGTGGTCCCGACCACTTACCACGTCTGGCAGCCCTCGCGTCAGTTGGACCCCGCCACCTTGGGCTGCTGCTCTTCGTACATCAGCAGCGGAGGTGCATCGCCGTTGATCGTATTTTCATCGATCACCACCTTCTGCACGCCCTTGTAGTTGGGCAGGTCGTACATGACGTCCATCAGCGACTGCTCCAGGATCGAACGCAGGCCACGGGCGCCGGTCTTGCGGCGGATCGCCTTGCGGGCGATGGCGCTCAGCGCACCCGGGCGGATTTCCAGCTCGACGCCTTCCATAGCCAGCAGCTTCTGGTATTGCTTGACCAGCGCGTTCTTGGGCTCGACCAGGATCTGCATCAGCGCGGCCTCGTCCAGCTTGGACAGCGTGGCGACCACCGGCAGGCGGCCGATCAGTTCGGGGATCAGGCCGAACTTGATCAGGTCTTCCGGCTCGGTCTGCGGCAGCACTTCGCTGGCGTCGCGCTCTTCCTTGCTCTTGACCTGCGCGGCAAAGCCGATGCCGGTCTTGTCCGAGCGCTGCATGATGACCTTCTCCAGGCCATCGAAGGCGCCGCCGCAGATGAACAGGATATTGGTCGTGTCCACCTGCAGGAAGTCCTGGTTCGGATGCTTGCGGCCACCTTGCGGCGGCACCGATGCCATGGTGCCTTCGATCAGCTTGAGCAGTGCCTGCTGCACGCCCTCGCCCGACACGTCGCGGGTGATCGACGGGTTGTCGGACTTGCGCGAGATCTTGTCGATCTCATCGATGTAGACGATGCCGCGCTGCGCCTTCTCGACTTCGTAGTTGCAGTTCTGCAGCAGCTTCTGGATGATGTTCTCGACGTCCTCGCCCACGTAGCCGGCTTCGGTCAGCGTAGTCGCGTCGGCGATCACGAACGGCACGTTGAGCAGGCGCGCCAGCGTCTGCGCGAGCAGCGTCTTGCCCGAGCCGGTCGGCCCGATCAGCAGGATGTTGCTCTTGGACAGCTCGACATCGTCCTTCTTGCCGAGGTGCTTGAGGCGCTTGTAGTGGTTGTAGACCGCCACGGCCAGGATCTTCTTGGCCTGTTCCTGGCCGATCACATACTGGTCCAGGCTTTCGCGGATCTCGTGGGGCGTGGGGAGGTCCGAGCGCGCGGCCGCGGCGGCGTCTTTCTCGGATGCCGTGGCCTCGTCGCGAATGATCTCATTGCACAGGTCGATGCATTCGTCGCAAATGAACACCGACGGGCCGGCAATCAGCTTCTTGACCTCATGCTGGCTCTTGCCGCAGAAGGAGCAGTACAGAAGCTTTTCGCTGGATGAACCTTTTTTGTCCGCCATAGGAATCAGTCACTTATGCAGGGCGCACACCGCGGGGCGACAGGCTCCCCAGCGATACGCTTCAAACGCATCATACGCCAAAACAATTGGCACCACCGGCGGTTCCCCCCGGCTGTGGGGCAAAAGCAAAAAACGAGGCACGGGGCCTCGTTCCGGTGTAGCCTTCGCCATTTGAGCCCGTGCCAGCCTGGCCGGCCGCCGCTGCGGATTGCGCCACGGCGGCCCGCTGCATCAGCCGCGGCGGGCGAGGACCTTGTCGATCAGGCCGTAGTCAACTGCCTGGTCGCCGCTCATGAAGTTGTCGCGATCGGTATCGCGCGCAATCTTCTCGACCGGCTGGCCCGTCACCTCGGACAGGATGGTGTTGAGCCGCTCGCGCAGGTACAGGATCTCGCGCGCCTGGATCTCGATGTCAGAGGCCTGGCCGCGCGCGCCGCCCAGCGGCTGGTGGATCATGATGCGCGAGTTGGGCAGCGCCGAACGCTTGCCCTTGGCGCCAGCCGCCAGCAGGAACGCGCCCATGCTTGCCGCCATGCCCATGCACAGCGTGGACACGTCCGGCTTGATGAACTGCATGGTGTCGTAGATCGCCAGCCCCGCCGATACGGAACCGCCCGGCGAGTTGATGTACAGCGACACGTCCTTGTCGGGGTTCTCGCTCTCGAGGAACAGCAGCTGGGCCACCACCAGGTTGGCGGTCTGGTCGTTGACCTCGCCCACCATGAACACCACGCGCTCCTTCAGCAGGCGCGAGTAGATGTCATAAGCGCGCTCGCCCCGGCCGGACTGCTCGACGACCATCGGCACCAGCCCCAGGCCCTGGGTTTCCAGTGCCGAAGCCTGCGTGGTGGCGAGACGGTCAAGCAAATCATTGCGGGTCATGCATGTTCTCCATGGATTCGTCGGATCGCAAGGCAATCCGGGGTAACTCGGGAAGCTGCCCCCGCCCCACGCCGTGGCGCGGGGCTGCGGGTCACTTCCGGCCTCAGGCTTGCTGCTGGTTGCCTTCGGCGGTGAGTTCCTCGAAGGACACCTTCTTGTCGGTGACCTTGGCCTTGCCGCATACGAAATTTACCACGTTGTTTTCGAGCACGTAGGCTTCCATTTCGGCCAGGCGCTGCTGGTCGCCGTAGTACCAGCGCATGACTTCCTTCGGGTCTTCGTAGCTCTTGGCGAAGTCCTCGATCTCGGCCTTGATCTGGTCAGCCTTGGCTTCCAGGCCGTTGGCCTTGACGATCTCGGCCAGGATCAGGCCCAGCTTGACGCGGCGCTCGGCCTGCTGCGCGAACATCTCGGCCGGGATCGGCATGTCCTTGGCGTTGGGCATGCCACGCTGCTCCAGGTCGCGGCGGGCCATTTCCACCAGGCGTTCCTGGTCCTGCTCGATCAGGGCCTTGGGCACGTCCAGCTCGCTGGCCTTCAGCAGCGCTTCCATGACCTGGTCCTTCAGCATGGAGTGCGTGCGGCGCTTCACTTCGCGCTCGAGGTTCTCGCGGATGTCGGCGCGCATCTTCTCGACGCTGCCGTCGGCGATGCCCAGCGACTTGGCGAAGGCATCATTGACTTCCGGCAGGTGCGCCCACTCGATCTTCTTCAGCGTCACGGTGAACTCGGCGGTCTTGCCGGCCACTTCCTTGCCGTGGTAGTCCTCCGGGAAGGCCAGCGGGAAGGTCTTGCTTTCGCCGACCTTCAGGCCCAGCGCGGCCTGCTCGAACTCGGGCAGCATGCGGCCTTCGCCCAGCACGAACGGGAAGTCCTCGGCCTTGCCGCCGGCGAACTCTTCACCGTCGATCTTGCCGACGAAGTCCAGCGTCACGCGGTCGCCGTTCTGGGCGGCGACGTCGGCACCGCCGTCGCCATGCTCGCCGGCTTCGCCGCGGGCGTGGTAGTGCACGCGCTGCTTGCGCAGGATGTCGATGGTCTTGTCGACTTCGGCATCGGTGATTTCAGTGCCGGTGCGGGTGACTTCGGCAGCCGACAGGTCGCCGATGGTCACTTCCGGGTACACCTCGAAGGTGGCGTCGAAGGCGACTTCGTCCTCGCCCACGCCGTCGTTCTTGATCTCGAACTTGGGCTGGCCGGCAACCTTGACGTCCTGTTCCTTGGTGATGTCGAAGAACTTGCGCGCGGCCTTGTCGAAGCGCACTTCGAACTCGACCTGCTGGCCGTACTGCTTCTCGACCATCTTCATCGGCACCTTGCCCGGACGGAAGCCCGACATCTTCACGGTCTTCGACAGGCGAACCAGGCGCTCCTGCTTTTCCTTCTCCACTTCGGCCTTGGGGATGGCCAGGGTCACCTTGCGGTCCAGCTTGCCGAGGTTCTCAATCACGTTCGACATGGTCGTAGATCCAATCCAGAAAATGTAGTTGTGTTCGTAGGTGCTACCGCTTGCGCATGTACCGCCCGCTTTACCGCCACGGCGCCGTCACGACAGGACGGCCGGGCGGCGCACCGGCGAACGGGAAGCTCCGCGCAAACGGAAAACGGGGATTATCGCACGGTTTTCATTCGCTTCCGGCAGATTTTGCCCGGAACGGGCCTGGAACCGCCCGCCGGACCCACGGCGCTATCCCGTGTGCCCGTGACGCAGCGCGCGCAGCAGCAGGCGTGCCGGATCCATCGCATCGGCCAGGTCCGACTCCAGCGGCAGCGGCTCGCCCTCGATCTGGCTGGCCAGCAGTTCCGCGCCCAGCGCTGCCCAGGTGAGGCCGCGCGAGCCATATGCAAGGGCGGCGTAGAGCCCGGGCATGCGCGGCAGGTCCCGCAAGTGCGCGCCGCGCAGCGATGCGGCCTGCGCCAGTGCGGCGGCCTCGTCAGGGACCTGGCCGACCAGCGGCAGCCGGTTGTGCGTGACCGTGCGCACGCCGACATAGCCGGAGAGCGTCGCGGGATCGATGGCGGCCACGGCATCGGCCTGGCGCGGCAGCATGCCGGACAGGCGCGCCAGGTTGGCCGCGTGGACCGCCGGCTGCTCCACCAGCGGGCCCTCGTCGGCGTCGTAGCTGGAGCCGACCCGGCCAGCGCCGTCCGCGGTGCGCGGCAGCAGGTAGCCGGCACCAGTCACCACGCAATCCGGCCAGCCGCCGAGCGCATCCACCTGCGCGGATGCCAGCGCGGTCAGCTGCCCGCGCACGCGCCGCATGGTCCAGTGCTGCTGCGGCAGCAGTTGCTGCGCCTCATGCGCGTTGGCCAGTACCAGCACCGGCGCCGATGCCAGCACTTCGCCGTCCTGCCCGAGCGCCTGCCATTGCCCGTCGACGCGCGCGATTGCAGCAACCCGGCAGCCGAAACGTGCCGTCACCGCAGCGCCCGCTTGCGCCAGCTGCGCCGAGCAGATGTCAGGCGGCGCCACCCAGCCGCCTTGCGGGAACCACAGGCCGCCACGCGGCACGCCGGCATGGTGGGCCGCTGCCGCCTCTTCAGCGCTCATCCAGCGCACGAACCCTTCCGGCAAGCGCATCGCCGCCAGCGCGGCGCGCTGGGCCTCGCCCTCGGCTTCGTCCTCGCCGATCTGCAGCACGCCGCAGCCATGCCAGCCGACCGCATGGCCGGCCTCGGCCAACTCCGCCCAGGCACGCAGCGCGTACTGGTTGCCGGTGCGCGACAGCCGCGACAGCAGGCTGTCGTCGGCGGACAAATGTGCGTGCATGGCCGCCGCGCGATGCGCCGAGGTCTGCCGCGCCGGCCCGTCGTGGCCATCGAACAGCGTCACGCGCCAGCCGCGCGCGGCCAGCCGTTCGGTCACGGCGCAGCCGGCCAGGCCGGCGCCGATCACGATGGCATGGCGCTCGGCCCATTGGGCCGGCAGTGGCGGCGCATGGCGGCGCGCTTTCCATTGCGGGCGGAAGCTCGCGACGGTCATTTGCCACTTGCCGCCAAAGCCGGGCGCCCTGCTGACTTCGAAACCGACCTCCTTGAGCCCGCGCCGCACAAAGCCCGCGGCCGCCCACGTGGCCAGCCTGGCGCCTGGCCGGGCCAGCCGCGCCAGTCCGCGGAACACTTGCGGCGACCACATCTCCGTATTGCGCGCCGGCGCGAAACCGTCCAGGTAAAAGGCATCCGCGCCGGCCGCCAGCCGCGGCAGCATCTGCTCGATATCGCCCAGTGCCAGCGTCAGCACCACGCGCCCGCCGTCGAAGGCCAGGCGGTGCAGGCCCGGCAGCGCCAGCGGCCATTGCGCCTGCAGCGCCTGCGCCAGCGGCTGCAGCCCGTCCAGCCCGGCGTGCAACTGCGCCAGCCCTTCGCGGGTGAACGGGTGCTTTTCGATCGAGACGAAATGCAGCGTGCCGCAGCGCTGGGGATCATCGCGCCACGCCTGCCAGGTAGCCAGGAAATTCAGCCCCAGGCCGAAGCCGGTCTCGACGATGACGAACTGGCGCTGACCGACCCACGCCTGCGGCAGGCCGTTGCCACCCAGGAAGACATGGGCGGCCTGCGCCAGCCCGCCTTCGGTGCTGTGGTAGACGTCGTCGTAGCGGGGCGAATACGGGATGCCTTCGGCAGAAAGGATCGGCTCGGCGGGCTCTAGTGCGCGCGGCATGGGACAGGAAATTCGGCGAAAAGCAAAATGCCCGGGCGGATTCGCCGGGGCGTGGGAGCGGGCTTGGTAATTCGCGCCGGATGGTAGCATAGCGGCCTTCCCGCAGACCGCATCGCCCTGCCCCTTGATTTGCGCCGTCCAGGCGCCCCGCTCCACATGCTCAGCTACCGTCACGCCTTCCACGCCGGCAACCATGCCGATGTCCTCAAACACGCCGTCGTGGTGCAACTGCTTGAGCACCTGGCGCAGAAGGACAAGGCGTTCTGGTATATCGACACCCATGCCGGTGCCGGCCTTTACGCGCTGGATCACGCCTACGCGCAGAAGAAGGCCGAATTCGAAACCGGGATCGCACCGCTGTGGCGTGCCGCCGCCAGCGGCACCCAGCTGCCGGCGATGCTGGACGAATACCTGGACCAGGTGCGCGCGCTCAACCCGGACGGCAACCTGCGCCACTACCCCGGCTCGCCCTGGCTGGCCTGGCAGATGCTGCGCGAGCACGACCGGCTGCGGCTGTTCGAGCTGCACAGCACCGAGATCCAGGTGCTGCGCGACAACTTCCGCGGCGCCGGGCGCCGCGTCATGCTGTACGACGGCGACGGCTTCGGCGGCATCAAGGCCATCCTGCCTCCGCCGCCGCGCCGCGCGCTGGTGCTGGTCGACCCGTCCTACGAGGACAAGCAGGACTACGCCCGCACCGTGCAGACCATCCGCGACGGGCTGGAGCGTTTTGCCACCGGCGTCTATGCGGTCTGGTACCCGCAGGTGCAGCGGCGCGAATCGGCGCAGCTGCCGGTGCAGCTCAAGGGCCTGCCGCTCAAAAGCTGGCTGCACGTGACCCTGACCGTCAGGCATCCGGTCGAGGGCGGCCTGGGCCTGCATGGCAGCGGCATGTTCATCGTCAATCCGCCGTGGCGGCTGAAGGAATCGCTGCAGCAGGCCATGCCGGTGCTGACCGACCTGCTCGGCCAGGACGATGGCGCAAGGTTCACGCTCGAAGCCGAGGAGAACTGAGGCGGCGCACCAGCCAGTCCAGCGCCATGCCCGCGGCCAGGCCGACGCTGTCGGCCAGCAGGTCGAGCCAGTCGGCCTCGCGGTAGCCGGTCTGCCCCTGCAGCAGTTCGATCAGCGCGCCGTACGCCACCAGCCCCAGCAAGACGGCCCAGCCACGGCCGCTGTAGGCGCGCCGGCCCAGCACGCCCAGCACCGCGAACGCCAGCATATGGTTGGCCTTGTCCCAGCCGGTGGTCGGCAGGGGCTGCGTCGGCGGCATCAGCGACAGCGCCAGCACCGCGGCCGCGCAGCCCCAGAACAGCAGGCGCCAGCGCAGCGGGGTCAGGGTCGGGACGGCAATCATCGGCATGTGTGCGTCATCTGGAAAGCCGACAATATATCCCTGCCGCCTGCCGCAGGCACCGGAGCCCCCGGCGGGGCTGGATTCCCCCCGCGCCTTGCGCTACAATCCGCAGCCTCGTTGCACTACAGGCGCAAGCCATGCCGACACCACGGTTCGGCGGCCAGAGCCGGCAGAGCGGACAGAAGAAAGGCGGGCAGTTCCAGCCGCCTTTTTTGCTTTCCTGTCCGGCGCAAGCCAGCGAGCATCGCGGCCGCCCGCCCGGGCAGCGCCGCAAGGACCGCGAGGGTGGCGAAATTGGTAGACGCACCAGGTTTAGGTCCTGACGCCAGCAATGGTGTAGGGGTTCGAGTCCCCTCCCTCGCACCACCCGCCCTTCTAGTGGCGGGCTGACAACTTCCGTTTCCCAATCCCCTTCGGCACGCTTTTTCCGGCAGGCACCCCCGCGCCGCGGCACTTTCCAGCCTGCGCCAGTGACGGTATCATTTCGCCATCGTATCGATAATCGATACATATGTATATTGGTGCAATACTCACTCATCGTGGTGCAGCCATCCCGTGGATGGTGCCGCCCGGTCCCTTCGCCCGCGACGCAACTATGCCGTCAAAACCCGTCCCGCCACCCGCGCCCGACCGCGACAACCCGCTGTTCAACCAGTCGCTCGAAAAAGGCCTCGAAGTCCTGCGCGCCTTCAACGGCGTCCACCGTACGCTGACCCTGTCGGAACTGGCCGCGCTGACCGGCATGAACAAGAGCTCGGCGCAGCGCACCATCCATACCCTGGAAGCGCTGGGCTATGTCGACAAGCACCCGCAGACGCGGCGCTTCCGGTTGACGCCGCGGGTGATGGAGATCGGCTACAACTATCTGGCGGCCGATGCGCTGATCCCGGTGGCCAGCCCCTACCTGTCGCAGCTGGCCGCGGCCAGCGGCGAGACCGCCAACCTGACCGAGCCGGTCGGGCTGGACATGGTCTACGTGGCCCAGCTGATGACCGCCAAGCACATGCCGGTGCTGACGCCGGTGGGCATGCGCATCCCGATGTATTGCACCAGCTCCGGCCGGGCCTACCTCAGCACGCTGCCCGACGAGCAGGTCCTGGCGATGCTGGAGCAGTCGGCACGCGTGGCGCGCACGCCCGCGACGCTGACCGGCGTGGATGCGATCTTCGAGCGCGTGGCGGCGTGCCGCCGGCTGGGCTACGCCAGCAATGAAGAGGAACTGTTCATCGGCGACATGGGCCTGGCCGCGCCCATCGTCAACAGCCAGGGCGTTGCGGTCGGCGCGGTGCACGTGTCGCCGCCGGCCAGCCGCTGGGGCATGGCCGAGGCGCAGAAAAAGCTGGCGCCACTGGTGATGGAATGCGCGCGGGCGATCTCGCGTTCGATCGCACACTGAGGCCCGGCACGGCGAAGGCAGGCCAACTCGCGCAGGGGTGGTAGAACACCTGAGTGCCAGTGCCTTTCGCGGACCCTTGCCGCGATCTATGCTGAAGGTGTCGGAGCGGCACCGAGCCGTTCCGGCATCTTCACCTCAGCCCTGATCGGAGGGCATATGAAATTCCCTGCCTTGCTGTTGGCAGCGTCGATGGCCGCTGGCTGGTCATCGCTCGCCTATGCTGCCGGATGCCAGTACGACATGCAGTGCAAAGGAGAGCGGATCTGCCAGCAAGGGCAGTGCGTCTTTCCTGATGCGGAAGAAACCGCGGAAGCCGGTGGGCCGGCGCCGCTGCCGGCGACCAAGCGCACGCCAGCGCCGCCGCCAGCCCGCGGGTGCTGCACCGTGGCAGGCAAGCTCAAGCTGTCACCGGCCGCGGCCTCGGATACCAGCCTGGCGAGCGGCGATGCGTGCCAGGGGCTGACCGCCTCGGGCAAGCCGGTTCCCGGCACGATCTGCAACTAGCCTCTGGATCTGGCGCGGGCGCCTAGCGCGCGTGCGCCAGCATGGCCTGCAGCAGCACGTTGGCGCCCGCCTCGACATGCTCGGGCAGCGCGTCTTCCAGCTCGTTATGGCTGATGCCGTCCTTGCACGGCACGAAGATCATGCCGGTGGGCGCGCGCCGCGCGACGTAGACCGCGTCGTGGCCGGCGCCGCTGACCACGTCCATATGCGGCAGGCCCAGCGCCGTGGCCGCGCGCCGCACGCTGTCAACGCATTCGGGCGCGAACACGCACGGCTCGAACTTCACCACCTGGCGGATCTCGACCTCCACGCCGGCGGCCACAGCAATGCCTTCGAATGCCGCCTGCATGGCCGCGTGCATGCGGTCCAGCCCGGCCTGCGACAGGTTGCGGAAGTCGACCGAGAAATCGACCCGGCCCGGAATCACGTTGCGCGAGTTCGGCGTGACCTGCAGATAGCCGACCGTGCCGCGCCCGTGCGGTGCCTCGTCGCGCGCGATCCGGTTGACCGCCTCGACCATGCGCGCGGCCGCCAGCATCGCGTCGTGGCGCAGCGCCAGCGGCGTCGGGCCGGCGTGCGCGTCCATGCCGGTCACGGTCACGTCGTACCACTGCTGGCCCAGCGCGCCCGAGACCACGCCGATCGGCAGGCCGGCCGCCTCCAGCACCGGCCCCTGCTCGATATGCGCCTCGAAGTAGGCCGCGAACATGCCGCCCGGCACCGCGCCCGCCGGCTGCGCGCCGCGGTAGCCGATCGCCGCCAGCGCGTCGCCCACGCTGACGCCATCCACATCGGTCTGGGCGCGCGCAAAAGCCGCGTCGAACTCTCCGGCAAATACGCCCGAGCCCATCATCACCGGCGTGAAGCGCGTGCCCTCCTCGTTGGTCCAGAACGCGACCTCCAGCGGCGCGCGCGTGACGATGCCCAGGTCGTCGAGCGTGCGCATGACTTCCAGGCCGGCCAGCACGCCGAAGTTGCCGTCGAACTTGCCGCCCGAGGGCTGGGTGTCGATATGGCTGCCGGTGGCCACGGCGCGCGCGTCGGGGTCGCTGCCGGCGCGGCGCGCGAAGACGTTGCCGATCTCGTCGACGCGCACGTCGAGCCCGGCCTCGCGGCACCACTGCACCACCAGGTCGCGCCCCTTGCGGTCGGCTTCGGTCAGCGCGATGCGGCACACGCCGCCCCTGGGCGTGGCGCCGATCGCGGCGAGGTCCATCAGCGATTGCCACAGGCGGGCGCCATTGATGCGGGGAAGGTGTAGCTGGTCCATGTCTGGTTGCGGGTGGGGTGAGGGAGAGGAAACGGCAGCAGGTTCAGCAAGAAGCAGACCACCGTAGCCGGCACTTCGGCCCGTATTCCCGGCCCTGCCACCGTGGCACATGACTTGCTTTGCAGACATCCGTCCCCTCAAGCCAACCCAGGAGCAAGCCTGTGCACCACGATCCCTCCCTTCTCGCGAAAGGTCTCAAGTCAGCTGCCTCGGTCATGAGCGCCGCCGTGCTGTCGCTGCTCGCGCTGCCCGGTGCCGCCCATGCCGACAAGGTGCTGCGCATCGGCATGACCGCCGCCGACATCCCGCGCACGCTCGGCCAGCCCGACCAGGGCTTCGAGGGCAACCGCTTCTCCGGCATCCCGATGTACGACGGCCTCACCCAATGGGACCTGTCCCGGGGCAACGGCCCCAGCCTGCTGATCCCGGGCCTGGCCACCGAATGGAAGGTCGACGCCGCCGACAAGACCAGATGGGTGTTCAAGCTGCGCCCCGGCGTCAAGTTCCACGACGGCACCCCGTTCAACGCCGATGCCGTGGTCTGGAACGTCGGCAAAGTGCTGGACAAGACCGCCAGGCAGTTCGATCCCAGCCA
Source organism: Cupriavidus sp. GW823-FHT07B10 (assembly GCF_058794355.1). Classification (NCBI taxonomy): domain Bacteria; kingdom Pseudomonadati; phylum Pseudomonadota; class Betaproteobacteria; order Burkholderiales; family Burkholderiaceae; genus Cupriavidus; species Cupriavidus sp. GW823-FHT07B10. Next base: position 56,547 of record NZ_JBXAGS010000009.1, on the reverse strand, counting down.
GGTCGGCGTGACCGCCTCGCGCATGCCGACGCTGCGCACGGCCAAGAAGATCGACGACCTCACCGTGGAGCTGGTCACCTCCGAGCCGGATTCGTTCCTGCCCTACAACCTGACCAACCTGTTCATGGCCTCGCCCACGCAGTGGGAGAAGAAATTCGCCGCGGTGCCGGCCTCGGTCACCGATCCGGTCGAGCGCTCCAAGCAGGCCTGGGTCGCGTTTGCCGCCGATGCCGCCGGCACCGGGCCGTTCAGGATGAGCCGCTTCGTGCCGCGCGAGCGCCTGGAAGTGGTGCGCAATGCGCAATACTGGGACACGAAGCGCGTGCCAAAGATCGACAAGGTGGTGATGGTGCCGATGCCCGAGGCCAACGCGCGCACCGCCGCGCTGCTGTCGGGCCAGGTCGACTGGATCGAAGCCCCGGCACCCGACGCCATCGCCCAAATCAAGAGCCGCGGCTTCCAGGTCTATGCCAATGCGCAGCCGCATATGTGGCCGTGGCAGCTGTCGTTCGCGCCCGGCTCGCCATGGCTGGACAAGCGCGTGCGCCAGGCCGCCAACCTGTGCGTCAACCGCAGCGGGCTGAAGACGCTGCTGGGCGGCTACATGGCCGAGGCCAAGGGCATCGTCGAAGCCGGCAACCCGTGGTGGGGCAATCCCAAGTTCGATATCAAGTACGACCCGGCCGCTGCCAAAAAGCTGATGCAGGAGGCCGGCTACTCCGCCGCCAAACCGGTCAAGGTGAAGGTGCAGGTGTCGGCGTCGGGTTCCGGCCAGATGCAGCCGCTGCCGATGAACGAATACGTGCAGCAGAACCTGAAGGAGTGCTTTATCGACGTCGACTTCGACGTGGTCGAGTGGAACACCCTCTTCACCAACTGGCGCGTCGGCGCCAAGGACGCCAGCGCGCACGGCGCCAATGCCATCAACGTCAGCTTTGCGGCAATGGACCCGTTCTTCGCCATGGTGCGCTTTGTCAGCACCAAGACCCAGCCGCCGGTCTCGAACAACTGGGGCTACTTCGGCAATGCCGAGTTCGACAAGCTGATCGAGAACGCGCGCACCTCGTTTGACGAGAAATCGCGCGACGCGGCGCTGGCCAGGCTGCATGCCCGCATCGTCGAGGAGTCGCCGTTCGTGCTGATCGCGCACGACGTCGGCCCGCGCGCGATTTCGAAGAAGGTCAAGGGCGTGGTGCAGCCGCAGAGCTGGTTTATCGATATCGCGACGATGTCGATGGACTGATCCCGGCCGCGCCCGACGGACGCCGCGCGGCAGCCCCGCCGCCGCGCGGCCCGGCAATCCCGCCCGGTCTTCCCCGCGTGCCGCGCACGGCGCACGCACGCCCCAACTTGCCGGATCCTCCCATGCAATACCTGTTCCGCCGCATCCTCTATGCCATCCCCATCCTGCTCGGGGTGGCGCTGCTGTGCTTCTCGCTGGTCCATATCGCCCCCGGCGATCCGCTGGTGTCGGTGCTGCCGCCCGACGCCTCGGAAGAGCTGCGCCGCCAGCTGACCGCACTCTATGGCTTCGACAAGCCCTTCCTGGAGCAATTCGTGCACTGGCTGGGCCGCGCGCTGCAAGGCGACCTGGGCACGTCCATCGCCACCAGCCGCCCGGTGATGGCCGAAGTCGGCGCCGCCGTGGTCAATTCCCTGCGCCTGGCCACCGTGGCCACGCTGATCGGCTTCAGCTTCGGCTGCCTGTTCGGCTTTGTCGCCGGCTACCTGCGCGACTCCGTGGCCGACCGCACCGCTTCGCTGCTGTCGGTGCTGGGCGTCAGCATCCCGCACTACTGGCTCGGCATGGTGCTGGTGATCGCATTCTCGGTGCTGCTGGGCTGGCTGCCGGCTACCGGCGCCGGGCCGGGCGGTTCGGGCGACTGGGCATGGGACTGGGAGCACATGCAGTACATGCTGCTGCCGGCGGTGACCATGTCGGTGATCCCGATGGGCATCGTGGCACGCACGGTGCGCGCGCTGGTGGCCGAGATCCTGGCCAACGAGTTCATCGTCGGCCTGCGCGCGCGCGGCCTGTCCGACCTGGCAGTGTTCCGCCATGTGCTCAAGAACGTGGCGCCGACCGCGCTGTCGGTGATGGGCCTGCAGCTGGGCTACCTGCTGGGCGGCTCGATCCTGATCGAGACCGTGTTCTCGTGGCCCGGCACCGGCTTCCTGCTCAACTCCGCCATCTTCCAGCGCGACTTCCCGCTGCTGCAGGGGACCATCCTGGTGCTGGCCGTGTTCTTCGTGCTGCTCAACCTGCTGGTCGATGCGCTGCAGACGCTGTTCGACCCGCGCATCCAGCGCAACTGAGGAGACCGCCATGGACATGACTGTCGATCAATCACCGGCCGCCGCCGCGGTGCAGCGCTCGCCCGGCTACTGGACCACGGTGGGCCGGCGCCTGCTGCGCAACCGGCTGGCCATGCTGGCCGCGCTGGTGCTGCTGGGGCTGGTGCTGATGGCGCTGTTCGCCCCGGTGCTGATGCCGGCGGACCCGTACGCGGCATCGATCCTCAAGCGCCTCAAGCCGATCGGCACCGAGCACTTCCCGCTCGGCACCGACGAGCTGGGACGCGACATGCTGTCGCGGCTGATGCTGGGCGCGCGGCTGTCGCTGTTCATGGGCATCACGCCGGTGCTGCTGGCCTTTGTCATCGGCAGCGCACTCGGCATCGTCGCAGGCTATGCCGGCGGCTGGACCAACACCGTGATCATGCGGCTCACCGACATCCTGTACGCCTTCCCGTCGGTGCTGCTGGCGATCGCGCTGTCGGGCACGCTGGGCGCGGGCGTGGGCAATGCGCTGCTGTCGCTGACCATCGTCTTTATCCCGCAGATCGTGCGCGTGGCCGAGAGCGTGACCACCCAGGTGCGCAACCGCGAGTTTGTCGATGCGGCGCGTGCTTCCGGGGCATCGTCGCTGACCATCGTGCGCGCCCATGTGCTCAACAACGTGCTTGGACCGATCTTCGTCTATGCCACCAGCCTGATCTCGGTGTCGATGATCCTGGCCTCCGGGCTGTCCTTCCTGGGCCTGGGCGTCAAGCCGCCGGAGCCGGAGTGGGGCCTGATGCTCAACACGCTGCGCACGGCCATCTACACCCAGCCGTGGGTTGCCGCCCTGCCCGGCGCCATGATCTTCCTGACCTCGGTCTCGTTCAACCTGCTGGCCGACGGCATCCGCTCGGCCATGGAAATCAAGGACTGAACCATGCCAGCACTGATGCAGGCCCCTTCGCCACAGGCCGGCCGCGATGTCGGCGGCCCGGCGCAGCCGCTGGTGATTGCCCACCAGCTGGTCAAGCACTTTCCCATCAAGTCCGGCCTGCCCGGCCTGCGCGCGCGCGCCGCGTCCGTGCGCGCGGTCGATGGCGTCAGCTTCGACGTGCTCAAGGGCGAGACCCTGGGCGTGGTCGGCGAGTCCGGCTGCGGCAAGTCCACCACCGCGCGGCTGCTGATGCAGCTGACGCAGCAGGACCGCGGCGAGCTGATCTTCGACGCGCAGGGCGTGGGCTCGGCCCAGCTGCCGATGAAGCAGTTCCGCAGCCAGGTGCAGATGGTGTTCCAGGACAGCTATTCGTCGCTGAACCCGCGCCTGACCATCGAGGAGTCGATCGCTTTCACGCCACGCGTCCATGGCGTGCCGGCGCGCGAAGCCACCGAGCGCGCCCGCTACCTGCTGCAGCGCGTCGGGCTCGATCCGGCACGCTTTGCCGGGCGCTACCCGCACGAGCTGTCGGGCGGGCAGCGCCAGCGCGTCAACATTGCCCGCGCGCTGGCGCTGCGCCCGCGGCTGGTGATCCTGGACGAGGCGGTCTCGGCACTGGACAAGTCGGTGGAGGCGCAGGTGCTGAACCTGCTGCTGGACCTGAAGGCCGAGTTCGACCTGACCTACGTCTTCATCAGCCACGACCTCAACGTGATCCGCTACCTGTGCGACCGCGTGATGGTGATGTACCTGGGCAAGGTGGTGGAGATCGCGGATACCGAGACCCTTTATCGGCACCCGGCGCACCCGTACACGCGCGCGCTGCTGACGTCGATGCCGTCGATGGACCCCGACCGCCGCACCGCGGTCGCGCCGCTGGCGGGCGACCCGCCCAACCCGATCAACCCGCCGTCCGGCTGCAGCTTCCATCCGCGCTGCGCCATGGCGCAGGACGTGTGCGCGCGGCGCGAGCCGCAGCTGACCGACCTGGTGGCCGGGCATCCGGTCGCCTGCCTGCTGGCCGCCGCACCCTGAGGAGCCCACCATGTCCACCAACCCGCAAGGCACACCCGGCGCGCCGATGATCTCGGTGCGGGACCTGCACGTCACCTTCTCCGGCGGCGGCAAGACCATCCGCGCCGTCAACGGCGTTTCGCTCGACGTGGGCGCCGGCGAGGCCGTGGCCCTGATCGGCGAATCCGGCTCCGGCAAGAGCGTCACGCTGCGCGCGCTGATGCGTCTGCACCCGCCGCGCCGCACCCGCATGGCAGGCCAGATCCGCGTCGACGGCGCCGACGTGATGGCGCTCGACCAGCGCGCGCTGGCCCGGCTGCGCGGCGGCACCATGGCGATGGTGTTCCAGGAGCCGCTGCTGGCGCTGGACCCGGTCTACACCGTGGGCCAGCAGATCGTCGAATGCATCCGCACCCACGACAAGGTCTCGGCCGCCGAGGCGCGCTCGCGCGCGCTGCAGGCGCTCGAGTCCGTGCGCATTCCCAGCCCGGAGCGGCGGATGGCAGCGTATCCGCACGAGTTGTCGGGCGGCATGCGCCAGCGCGCGATGATCGCGCTGGCACTGTCGGCGCGGCCCAGGATCCTGCTGGCCGACGAGCCTACCACCGCGCTGGACGCCACCGTGCAGATCCAGGTGCTGATCCTGCTGCGCGAGCTGCAGCGCGAACTGGGGCTGTCCATCGTCTTCGTCACCCACGATATCGGCGCCGCGGTGGAGATCGCCGACCGCGTCGCGGTGATGTACGGCGGGCGCATTGTCGAAGAAGGCCCGATCCGCACCCTGCTGCGCGCGGCGCGCCACCCCTACACCATCGCCCTGCTGCAGAGCCGCCAGCATGGCATGGACCGCGGCCAGCGGCTGCAGGCCATCGGCGGCGCCCCGCCCGACCTGGCCGCGCTGCCGCCAGGCTGCACCTTTGCACCGCGCTGCCCGCATGCGCGCCCGCAATGCCTGGCCGAGGTGCCGCAGGCGGTCACCGTCGGCACCGGGCACCGCGTCAGCTGCGTGCTGGCCGCCGAGCCCGCGGTCGCCACCGCGGCATGACCCCCATCCCAGAACCCCAACGTATTCCAGGCCACCCATGACGCTTGCCACCCATCCTGCCCGTGCCTTCATGCCGTACCCACAGATCGCCGTCCCGCACGCCGCCAGCGGCCCGCTGCGGGGCCTGAGCTTTGCCGTGAAGGACCTGTTCGACGTAGCTGGCTATCCGACCGGCGGCGGCAATCCGCACGTGCTGGCGCGCTCGGGCATCAAGGCCGCGACCGCACCGGCGGTGCAGCGGCTGCTGGACGCCGGCGCCGCCTTCGTCGGCAAGACCCACACTGACGAGCTGGCCTTCTCCATGAACGGCCAGAACGCCCACTACGGGCGCCCGGTCAACGGCGCGGCACCGGAGCGCATCACCGGCGGCTCGTCGTCGGGCTCGGCCTCGGCGGTATCGAACGGCTTGTGCGACTTTGCGCTGGGCTCCGACACCGGCGGCTCGGTGCGCGCGCCGGCCAGCCATTGCGGCCTGTTCGGCATCCGGCCCACGCATGGGCGCATTTCGCTGGAACGCTGCCTGCCGCTGTCCGAAAGCCTGGACACCTGCGGCTTCTTTGCGCGCGACATCGGCACCTTCGCGCGCGTGGCCGAGGTGCTGTTCGGCGCGGACCCGGCGCCGCTGCCGGCCGCGCCGCGGCTGCTGTTTGCCACCGACCTGTTCGCCCAGCCGACCCCGGAGGCCCGCGACGCGCTGGCGCCGGCTGTCGCCCGGATCGAAACCGCGCTGGGCCGGGCCGCGCCTGCCACCGTGGCCGACCGGCCGCTGTCCGACCTGTGGTGGGCGTTCCGCTACGTGCAGGGCTGGGAGGCGTGGCGCAGCGACGGCGAACTGATCGAGCAACACGGGCTGGAGCTGGGTGCCGATGTCGCGGCACGCTTCGCCTTCTCGAAGGCCGTCACCCGCAGCCAGTTCGACGAAGCCAGTGCCGTACGCCGCGACTTCACCGCGCACCTGGGCCGCCTGCTGGGGCCGGACGGCGTGCTGGTGCTGCCGACCATGCCCGATATCGCGCCGCTGCGCGCCGAACCGATCGAGTCCCTGGAGACCTACCGCAACCTCGCCGCCCAGACGTTGTGCCTGACGCCGCTGAGCGGCTTCCCGCAGCTGAACCTGCCGCTGGCCGGCCGCGACGGCGCACCGCTCGGCATCTCGCTGCTGGGGCCGGCGGGCAGTGACCGCAGCCTGGTGGCACTGGCGGAGCGGATCATGGCGCACAAGGCGTGAACCAGTAAGGCAAGGGGCACGCGGCATGCCGACGGCGAGGTCGATGCCGGCATCGTTTCGCCAGGACCGGCCCGCGGCTTCCGCGAAGCCACAGCCTGAACCGCGCCGCGCCTCAACTCGCCAGCGCCGACACCCCGTTCTCCGGCCGCTTGACGCGGAACCACGCCGCATACAGCGCCGGCAGGAACAGCAGCGTCAGCACCGTGGCAATGATCAGCCCGCCCATGATCGCCACCGCCATCGGCCCCCAGAACATCGAGCGCGACAGCGGGATCATCGCCAGCACCGCCGCGGCGGCGGTCAGGATGATCGGGCGGAAGCGGCGCACCGCGGCCTCGACGATGGCGGTCCACTGCGGCACGCCGGCGCTGATGTCCTGCTCGATCTGGTCGACCAGGATCACCGAGTTGCGGATGATCATGCCCAGCAGCGCGGTGATGCCCAGCTGCGCCACAAACCCCATCGGCGCGCGCAGCAGCAACAGCGTGGCGGCGGCGCCGATCAGGCCCAGCGGGCCGGTCAGGAACACCATGGTCGCGCGCGAGAAGCTGTGCAGCTGCAGCATCAGCAGCGTGAAGATGATGAAGATGCACAGCGGCAACTGCGCCGCGATGGAGGCGCCCGCCTTGCCGCTCTCTTCCTCCGCGCCGGCCACGGTGATGCGGTAGCCCGGCGGCAGCTGCGCGCGCAGCTGGTCCAGCTTCGGGTTGATCTGCGCGGTCACTGTCGGGCCCTGGATGCCGTCGACCACATCGGCCTGCACGGTCACGCCGAAGTCGCGGTTCTCGCGCCACACCACGCCCGGTTCCGAGCGCAGCGTCACGCGCGCCACCTGCGTCAGCGGCACCATGCGCCCGGTGTTGGTCGGCACCAGCATGTTGTTCAGGTCCGAGATCGCATCGCGCTCATTGCGCGGGGTGCGCATCAGGATGTCGATCAGCTTGTCGCCGTCGCGGTACTGGCCCACCGGCACGCCGGTGAGCACGGTCTGCGTGACGCGGGCGATGGCATTGGTGGTCACGCCCAGTGCGCGCGCCTTGTCCTGGTCGATCTCCAGGCGCAGCATCTTGACGTTCTCATTCCAGTTGTCGTTGACCCCGACGGTATTGGGGTTGGCGCGCATCTCGGCCTTGACCTGGTCGGCCAGCTGGCGTACCCCGGCTGCGTCCGGCCCGATCACGCGGAACTGCACAGGATAGGCCACCGGAGGCCCGTTGGGCAACAGCTTGACGCGGCCTCGCAGGTACGGGAATTCGGCATCCATCAGCTTGATGATGCGGCGGCGCAGCGCATCGCGCACCTCGGTGCTGACCGGCATCACGATCACCTGCGCCACATTGGTCTGCGGGAAGATCTGGTCCAGCGGCAGGTAGAAGCGCGGCGCGCCGGTGCCGACGAAGGTGGTCAGGCTCTCGACTTCCTTGTCCTTGCCGACCAGCTGCTCGAAGCGCTTGGCCTCGGTTTCCATCTGGGCAAAGCTGGTGCCCTCGGGCATCCACAGCTCCACCATCAGCTCGGGGCGGCTGGAGTCCGGGAAGAACTGCTTCTCGACAAACTTGAAGGCGTAGATGCCCAGCCCGAAGGCCACCAGCGTGATCGCGATCACCACCTTGCGCCAGCTCACGCACCAGTCCACCAGCCGGCGGAAGCGCGCATAGAACGGCGTGTCGAAGACCTCGTGGGCCTCGCCCGCGCCGGGGCCGCGGGTCTTGAGCAGCAGGTAGCCCAGGTAGGGCGTGAAATAGACCGCGGCCAGCCACGACAGCACCAGCGCCAGCGCCGTCACCGCAAAGATCGCGAAGGTGTATTCGCCCACCGTCGAGCGCGCCAGGCCCACCGGCAGGAAGCCGGCCGCGGTGATCAGCGTGCCGGTCAGCATCGGCATCGCGGTGGAGGTATAGGCGAAGGTGGCCGCCTCCATCTTGGAAAAGCCCTCTTCCAGCTTGCGCACCATCATCTCGACCGCAATGATGGCGTCGTCCACCAGCAGCCCAAGCGCCACGATCAGCGCGCCGAGCGATATCTTGTGCAGCCCGATGCCGAAGATATTCATGAACAGGAAGGTCACCGCCAGCACCAGCGGGATCGTCAGCGCCACCACCAGGCCCGGGCGCGCGTCCAGCCGCAGCGGTTTGGTGTGCAGCCCCAGCGAGACGAAACTGACCGCCAGCACGATCACCACCGCCTCGATCAGCACGTGCACGAACTCGCCCACCGAACGCTGGACCGCCTTCGGCTGGTCCTGCACCTGGTCCATCTCGATTCCCACCGGCAACTGCGTGCGCAGCCGGTCGAACGCGGCGCGCAGGTTCTTGCCCAGTTCGATGATGTCGCCGCCCTTCTGCATCGAAATGCCCAGCCCGATCACGTCCTTGCCGTTGAAGCGCATGCGCGTCTGGGTCGGGTCGACATAGCCGCGGTAGACGTGCGCGATGTCGCCCAGGCGGATATTGGCGATGCCGTTGGGCCCGCGCAGCACCAGGTTCTCCAGGTCCTCCACGCTGGCGAACTGGCCGGACAGGCGCACCTGCAGGTTGTCGGTCGGGGTGACCAGCACGCCGCTGCCGGTCAGGTTGTTCTGCTGCGAGATCTGGTCGGCGATGGCGTTGATATCCAGCCCCAGCTGGGCGAAGCGCGCCTGGTTGAACTCGATGAAGACCTTCTCGTCCTGCAGGCCGATCAGCGACACCTTGGCCACCGACGGCACGCGCAGCAGTTCCTGGCGCACCAGGTCGGCGTACTCGCGCAGCTCCTTGTAGTTGAAGCCGTCGGCCGAGAGCGCGTAGATGGTGCCGTACACGTCGCCAAACTCATCATTGAAGAACGGCCCGCGCACGCCCGCGGGCAGCGTCTGCTGGATATCGCCGATCTTCTTGCGCGCGGTGTACCAGACCTGCGCGGTCTCCTTTGCCGGCGAGGTGTCCTTGAGCTGGAAGATCACCGTGGTCTCGCCCGGCTTGGAGAAGCTGCGGATCTTGTCCGCATAGGGCACTTCCTGCAGCTGGCGCTCGATCTTGTCGGTCACCTGGACGGCGATCTGCTCGGCGGTGGCGCCGGGCCAGAAGGCCTGCACCACCATCACGCGGAAGGTAAAGGGCGGATCCTCGTCCTGGCCCAGCTGGAAGAATGCCAGCATGCCGCCAAGCAGCAGCACCACCAGCAGGTAGCGGGTCAGCGGCTGGTGCTCGAGTGCCCAGCGCGACAGGTTGAAGCGGGAATGATCCATCCGCTCACCCCTGCTTCGGGGTGGCGGCCGGTGCCGATGCCGGGGCCGATGCAGGCCCTCCCGCAGGCGCAACCGTCTGCAGCGGGCGCACCTTCTGGCCCGCGCGCAACAGGTGCACCCCGGCGGTGACGATGGTCTGGCCCGGGGCCAGGCCCTGGCGCACCTCCACCTCGTTGCCGATGGCCTCGCCCAGCGTCACCGGCACCGGCTTGACCGTGCCGGCGGCGGCGTCATAGATCCAGACCTGGTTGCGGCCCTGCTCCTGCAGCAGCGCGGTCAGCGGCACCCGGATGGCCGCGGTGGCGCCGCTGCGCATGAAGGTCACCACCGCGGTCATGCCGAGCTTGAGGTCGGCGGGCGGGTTCGGCACCGTCACGCGGGTGGCATAGGTGCGGGTGACCGGGTCGGCCGCCGCGGCAATCTCGCGCACGCGGCCAGGCAGCGTGCGCTGCGGCTCGGCCCAGGTATGGATGGTCACGTCGGTAATGCCGCGCAGCAGGTCGACCTGGTCTTCGGGCAGGCCGATCGCGACTTCCTTCTCTGCCGTCTGCGCCACGCGCACCACCGGCTGGCCGGGCGTCACCACCTGGCCCACCTCGGCATCGATCGCCGTGACCACGCCGTCGGCATCGGCATGCAGGACCGAGTAGCCGGTCTGGTTGGACTGGCTGCGCAGCCCGGCCTGGGCCTGGCGCAGCCGCGATTCGGCGGCGTCATAGTTGGCCTGGCGCCGGTGCTGCTCGGCAGCGCTGATGAAGCCCTTGGCGAACAGGTCGTTGTAGCGCTTCAGGTCGGCGGCGGCCAGGTCACGGTCAGTCTTCGCGGCCTCGAACTGGGCGCGCGAGCCGGCCTCGGCCAGCGACAGGTCGGTGGGATCCAGGCGCGCCAGCGGCTGGCCCTTGCTGACCACCGCGCCCACATCCACCAGCCTGGCGGCGATCTTGCCCCCGACGCGGAAGCCCAGCCGCGACTCCACGCGCGGGCGCACGTCGCCGGAGAACTCGAAGGCGGTCTTGCCGTTGTGCGGGCTCAGCTGCATCAGGCGCACCGGGCGCACCTCCGGCGCCGGCTCGGCCTTCTTGCCGCAGCCGGTCAGGGCCAGCAGGCTGGCCATCAAAAGTGCGGCTACGGTCACGCCTCGACCGAGGTGGCGCGGCGGCATCGTAACAACAGGAGAATCTGCAGCCGCAACTTCCGGCACTTGGCAAAGCACTGGCATCGGTAGGCAACGAGTCGGACGGAACAACTGACAAGACTGGCCGGTGACCGCAAATCCCCTGCGCCCGGGAAGTCGTCGGGGCGCGCGGAATGGCCGCGCGCAGCCGGCATCGGCAATAAATAACTTTCCGGTCAGTAATATAACGACGACCCCCGGGTGCGTCAAACGGCAGGCGACGAAACCGCTGGAATGAAGACTCAGTTGCCGTTCCGGGCTGGTGAACTGCGCCGACAGGCTTCGGCATGCGCGACCATACCCTGCCCGGCGCGATGCTACAATCCGCCGCGCCGCTGGCGCTTCCCCCCAAATCTTCGACCCGAGACCGGCGTGACGCCCGATCAGTATTGCCAAGAGAAAGTCGCCCAGAGCGGCTCGAGCTTCTATTACAGCTTCCTGTTCCTGCCGGCCGAGCGCCGCCGCGCCATCACCGCGCTGTACGCCTGGTGCCGCGAAGTCGACGACGTGGTCGACGACAGCCATGACGCAGGCCTGGCCCACCAGCAGCTGAACTGGTGGCGCGCCGAACTGCGCCGCCTGTTCGAGGGCGAGCCGACCCACCCGACCACCAAGGCCCTGCAGCCGCATGTGCGCAGCGCCGGCCTGCCCCAGGGCGAGATGTCCGAAGTGCTGGAAGGCATGGAAATGGACCTGACCCAGACCCGCTACCTGGACGAGCCCGGGCTGGCCCGCTACTGCCATTGCGTGGCCGGCGTGGTCGGCACGCTCAGCGCGCGGCTGTTCGGCTATACCGACCCGCGGACGCTGGTGTTTGCCGAGAAGCTTGGCCAGTCGCTGCAACTGGTCAATATCCTGCGCGACGTCGGCGAGGACGCCCGGCGCGGGCGCATCTACCTGCCGGTCAATACCCTGCAGCAGTTCCAGGTGCCTGCATCCGAGATCCTGAAGGGTCAGCATTCCGAGCGCTTTGTCGCGCTGATGCAGTACCACGCCGGCCGTGCCCGCGCGCTGTACCATGAGGCACTGGCGCTGCTGCCGAAGCAGGACCGCCGCGCCCAGCGTGCCGGCCTGCTGATGGGCGCGATCTACCACGCGCTGCTCGACGAACTGGAAGCCAGCCAGTTCCAGGTGCTGAACCAGCGCATCGCGCTGACCCCGCTGCGCAAGCTGTGGATTGCCTGGAAGACCTGGGTGCGCAACAGCTAGCGTCCTGCTCTCTTTTCTGTCCGACCCGCCAAGCCGTACCGCCATGACGCAGACATCCGCCTCCCTCGGCGACACCATCCTTGCCCACGCCGACCAGCTCGCCAGTTTCTCCGACATGGAAGGCGGCCTCACCTGCGCCTACCTGACCCCGGCCCACCGCGCCGCGCAGGCCCGGCTTGCGCAGTGGATGGAGGCGGCCGGCATGCAGGTGCGGATCGACGCCATCGGCAACGTCATCGGCCGCTATGCGGCCGACCCGGCCGTGCCCGACGCGCGCGTGCTGATGACCGGCTCGCACTTCGACACCGTGCGCAATGGCGGGCGCTATGACGGACGGCTTGGCATCGTGCTGCCGATCGCCGTGGTCGGCGCGCTCAACCAGGCCGGCATCCGCCTGCCCTATCACTTTGAAGTGGTGGGGTTCGCCGAAGAGGAAGGCCTGCGCTTCAAGACCAGCTTCCTGGCCAGCAGCGTGTTGGCGGGCCGCTTCGATCCCACCCTGCTGGAGCGCCAGGACGCGGACGGCATCACGCTGCGCGAGGCGCTGGCGGCATCGGACCTGCCCGGCGCGGGCGATCTGCAGGCCCTGCGCGCCGCCGCGGTCGATCCGGCGTCGCTGCTGGGCTTTGTCGAAGTGCATATCGAGCAGGGCCCGGTGCTGCTGCACCACGGCCTGCCGCTGGGCGTGGTCACCCAGATCGCGGGCAGCAGCCGCTTTGCGGTGCGGGTCGAAGGCCTGGCCAGCCACGCCGGCACCACGCCGATGGGCATGCGCCGCGACGCCGCCGCGGGCGCGGCGGAGATGATCCTGCTGGTGGAGCAGCGCTGCACGGCGGCGCCGACGCTGGTCGGCACGGTGGGTCAGCTGCAGGTGCCCAACGGGTCGAGCAATGTCATCCCGGCGGCCTGCACCTTCTCGATGGATATTCGCGCCGGCGAGGATGGCATCCGCGAGGCCGCCATCGCCGACATCGTGGCCGGCATCGGCCAGATCGCGGAACGGCGCGGGCTGGCCGCCCAGGTGGAGCGCGTGCCGCCGGTCAACAACGCGCCGTGCGCGCGCTGGCTGATGGACCAGTTCGGGGCGGTGCTGAAGAAGCGCGGGCTGCAGGCCTTCGAGCTGCCCTCCGGCGCCGGCCACGACGCCATGATGATGCAGCGCATCACCGACGTGGCCATGCTGTTCGTGCGTTGCGGCAACGGCGGCATCAGCCACAACCCGCTGGAAACCATCACGGCGGAGGATGCCCAGCTGGCGGCGGAGGTCTTCGTGGATTTCCTGCGGCACTTCCAGCCGCGCGGCTAAGCGCCACAGTGGCGTACCATGGAGGGCGCGGCACGATAAGAACGGATCAGCCGCCCTGGTAGATATCGCGCCCGAAGTCGTAAAGGTTCTTGCGCAGCTTGCGGCGCTCGTCCGGCGACAGGCGCGAGCCGCCGCGTTCGTCACCGCGCCGGCGCTCGGCGTCGCGCTGCTCGGCGCGATGGCGCTCGGCACGGGCCCGCGCCTCGCGCTGGCTGTTGCCGGGATCGCTGGCCTGGGTCGACGGGTGGCGCTTGAGCAGGTTGGCCATGCCGGCCGATTGCGCCTGCACCGTCCCGGCCGGAATGCACAGCGCCAGCACGGCCAGCGCCAGCGCAAGGCAGGCGCCGGCGATACCATGCTGCGGATGCCCGTGCCGGGTTCGGTTCACTTTCATTGATAATGGCGATCTTTGGCTTCGGGAAAAAGCAGTCTTTGGACAGACTGGACGGACTGCCCTGAAGCCGGGAATTCCGGTACCCCGTCCGGCGCCGCACCCTCTGCAAGCATCGCGCCAGCGCGGGCGAGGCAGGCTGGGCGAGGCAGTGGCTCGTCTGGTGCAAATGCGTGGAAATCTGCCGCGCATGGCGCCCAAAAAGACGGATTGCGCAGTGTAATCGCACGATTGGTGCACACTGCCATACCACGGGGTAAAGTATGTAACGTTTTGTTAAGCCATTTTGAGCGAAAGCGATAGTCGCTAAGATACCGCCATGGAAAATACCAGCCACAAGATTCTTGTCGTCGACGATGACCCGCGTCTGCGCGATTTGCTGCGCCGCTATCTGGGCGAACAGGGTTTCACCGTGCTGGTGGCGGAAAACGCCACCGCGATGAACAAGCTCTGGCTGCGCGAGCGTTTCGACCTGCTGGTGCTGGACCTGATGATGCCGGGTGAAGACGGCCTGTCGATCTGCCGCCGGCTGCGCGGGGCCAATGACCAGACCCCGATCATCATGCTCACCGCCAAGGGCGAGGACGTGGACCGCATCGTCGGCCTGGAGATGGGCGCCGACGACTACCTGCCCAAACCCTTCAACCCGCGCGAACTGATTGCGCGCATCCACGCGGTGCTGCGCCGCAAGGGCCCGGCCGAAGTGCCCGGCGCCCCGTCGGAAACGCCCGAGACCTTCGCCTTCGGCGACTTCGTGCTGAACCTGGCCACGCGCACGCTGACCAAGAACGACGAGGAAATCACGCTGACCACCGGCGAGTTCTCGGTCCTCAAGGTGTTCGCCCGCCATCCGCGCCAGCCGCTGTCGCGCGAGAAGCTGATGGAAATGGCGCGCGGCCGTGAATATGAAGTCTTCGACCGCAGCCTGGACGTGCAGATCTCGCGCCTGCGCAAGCTGATCGAGCCGGACCCGAGCAACCCCCGTTTTATCCAGACGGTGTGGGGCCTGGGCTACGTCTTCATCCCCGATGGCGTGAAGTAACCGATTACGGCCGCTGTTCCCATCGTGGCGACCGTTATCGGCAGAACCGCAACGCGGTTCTTTGGTTCGCTGTTCTGGCGAACCTTCATGCTTATCGCCCTGCTGCTGGCGATTTCGCTGGGCATCTGGTTCCAGAGCTACCGGCTGTTCGAACGCGCCCCGCGCGCGCAGCAGATCGCCATGCAGGTGGTCAGCGTGGTCAAGCTCACGCGCGCCGCGCTGCTCTATTCCGACCCCGCGCGGCGGCGCTTCCTGCTGCTCGACCTGGTGCAGAACGAAGGCATCAAGGTCTATCCGCGCGAGAAGGACGACGACTTCGCCGCGCCCACCGCCAACCCGTTCCTGACCACCCTGGTGCAGCAGGAGATCCGCAGCCGCCTGGGCGAGGACACGGTGCTGGCCACCACCGTCAACGACATTCCCGGCGTGTGGGTCAGCTTCGAGATCGAGGGCGACGACTACTGGGTGGCGATCAGCCCCGAGCGCTTCGAGCGCGTGCCCGGCATCCAGTGGCTGTGGTGGAGTATTGCCGCGCTGCTGCTGTCGATCATCGGCGCGGCCTTTATCACCGCGCGCGTCAACTACCCGCTCAAGCGGCTGGCCAACGCCGCCCGCGCGATCGGCGCCGGCGGCGACCCGCCGCCGCTGCCAGAGCACGGCGCCAGTGAGGTGGCGCTGGCCAACCACAGCTTCAACCAGATGGTGCGCGACCTGCGCCAGCTCGACGACGACCGCGTGGTGATGCTGGCCGGCATCTCGCACGACCTGCGCACGCCGCTGACGCGCCTGCGCCTGGAAACCGAGATGTCGCCGATGGACACCCCCACGCGCGACGCCATGATCGCCGACATCGAGCAGATGGACGCCATCATCGGACAGTTCCTCAACTACGCGCGCCCGCCGCTGGAAACCGTGGAACCGGTTGACCTGTCGGCGCTGGTGCATGATGCCGTGGGCGTCTACGCCGCGCACGACGACGTGCGCGTGCACGTGCGCGCCAATGAGCCGGTGATGGCCGTGGCCAACCGGATGGAAGTGCAGCGCATCCTGGACAACCTGGTCGAGAACGCGCGCCGCTATGCCAAGGACGAGCAAAGCGGCATGGCCGTGGTCGAGATCTCGACGCGCGTGGACGACAAGGAAGCCGTGCTGACCGTGGCCGACCACGGCAACGGCGTGCCCGACGGCCAGCTGTCGCTGCTGACGCGGCCCTTCTACCGGCTCGACGCCGCGCGCAGCGAGGCCAAGGGCGCCGGGCTGGGCATGTCCATCGTCAACCGCATCATGCAGCGCAACGGCGGCCGGCTGCTGCTGGCCAACCGCCCCGCCCCGGCCACGGGGCTGGTGGTCAGCGCCTGCTTCCGGCGCGCCTGAGCGTCAGCTGAGCGCGGCCTGAGCGCCATCCGCGGCGCATTGACAGGTTTTCGACAGCATTTGATAGCCTTCTGAAAGGCATTCGTCAGGGCAATGACAGGGTCGCGGCGCACACTGGCGCCCGTCATCAGGCGCGCGGCGAAATCCTTCCCACACGGCGTGACCCGCGCACGCCTGGCTGACTTCTCCGAACCATCATGCCGCCGGGACCGCCGGCGGTGCCTGAGAGACAGCCATGTCAGATACCTCCGCAGCTACCCCCGCCGGGCAGCACGGGTTCCGCACCGTGTTCCGCGTCGTCAGCGGCAACTTCCTGGAAATGTATGACTTCATGGTGTACGGCTTCTACGCGGCCGCCATCGCCAGGACCTTCTTTCCCAGCGGCAACGAGTTCGCCTCGCTGATGCTTTCGCTCGCCACCTTTGGCGCGGGTTTCCTGATGCGGCCGCTGGGTGCGATCGTGCTGGGCGCCTACATCGACCGCCATGGCCGCCGCAAGGGCCTGATCATGACGCTGGCGCTGATGGCCATGGGCACGTTGCCGATTGCCTGCGTGCCGGGCTACGCCACCATTGGCGTGGCCGCGCCGCTGCTGGTATTGGCCGGGCGCCTGCTGCAGGGCTTCTCCGCGGGTGTTGAGCTGGGCGGCGTCTCGGTCTACCTGTCGGAAATCGCCAGGCCTGGCCGCAAGGGCTTCTATGTCGCGTGGCAATCGGGCAGCCAGCAGGTGGCGGTGATCTTCGCCGGCCTGCTGGGCGTGATCCTGCACGCCACGCTGGCTCCGGCGCAAATGGATGAATGGGGCTGGCGCATTCCCTTCCTGGTGGGCTGCCTGATCGTGCCGTTCCTGTTCCTGATCCGCCGTTCGCTGGAAGAGACCGAGGCCTTCAAGGCGCGCAAGCACCGCCCCGCCATCGACGAGATCTACCGCTCGATGCTGGACAACTGGCGCATCATCCTGGCCGGCTGCATGATGGTGGTGATGACCACGGTGTCGTTCTACATGATCACCGCATACACGCCGACCTTCGGCAAGACCGTGCTGAAGCTGGACGACACCGACAACCTGATCGTCACCATGTGCGTGGGCCTGTCCAACTTCATCTGGCTGCCGCTGATGGGCGCGCTGTCGGACCGCATCGGACGCAAGCCACTGCTGGTGTTCTTCACCGTGGCAACGCTGCTGACCGCGTACCCCGCCGTGTCATGGCTGGTGGCCGAGCCGTCGTTCTCGCGGCTGCTGATGGTGGAGCTGTGGCTGTCGTTCCTGTACGGCAGTTATAACGGCGCCATGGTGGTGGCGCTGACCGAGATCATGCCGCCCGCGGTGCGCACCACCGGCTTCTCGCTGGCCTACAGCCTGGCCACCGCGCTGTTCGGCGGCTTCACCCCGGCAATCTCGACCTGGCTGATCCACGCCACCGGCAACAAGGCGGCGCCGGGGCTGTGGCTGATGTTCGCCGCGCTGTGCGGACTGGTTGCCACGCTGGTGATCTTCCGGGCGCAACGAGTGGAGCCCGTCATGCGTCCGGCCTGAACACGGCGGGTTGAACTCGCCGCAATCGTCACCAACTTGCCATAAGCGGGCCCAGCGCGCATGGCATACTTGCCCTTCCGTATCGAAGCCGCCTGGCTGATGCCGCGGCTTCCCATGCCGGGATTCGCTCCAGGCGTCACATGGCTTGCCTATCGGGCTCTTTGAGAATATCAATTAGCCCGGCACCTGGTGATGACGCATAATCACGTTTTGTCGCGGTAAGCCGCGTAGCCGGCCCACGCCAGCCGCGCGGCAGCAGCACCGCTCTCATTGCAACCGTATCAGGAGATAGTCTATGAAGACCGTTGGTGACAAGCTCGAAGCCTTCCACGTCGTCGGTGTCAAGCCGGGTTTCAACAATCACGAAGAGAACGGCCAGTCGGCTTTCGAAGACATCACCGAAAAGTCGTTCGAAGGCAAGTGGAAGATCATCTACTTCTACCCGAAGGACTTCACCTTCGTCTGCCCGACCGAAATCGTTGCCTTCGCCAAGCTGAACGGCGACTTCGCCGACCGCGACGCGATCGTGCTGGGCGGCTCGACCGACAACGAATTCGTCAAGCTGGCATGGCGCCGCGAACACAAGGACCTGAACAAGCTGAACCAGTGGCAGTTCGCCGACGTGACCGGTTCGCTGATCGACCAGCTGGGCGTGCGTGACCACGCTGCCGGCGTTGCCCTGCGCGCGACCTTCATCGTCGACCCGGACAACGTGATCCAGCATGTGTCGGTGAACAACCTGAACGTGGGCCGCAACCCGGAAGAAGTCCTGCGTATCCTGGACGGTTTGCAAACGGACGAGCTGTGCCCGTGCAACCGTGCCGTTGGTGGCGCCACGCTGTAATTTGCTATCAGTCGCCAGACACACCTTGGCGATTCGCGGAGGGCGCTGCCCTCCGCATCAAAACCCGCTTGCGCGGGTTTTTTGGGCCCCTATCGATAGGAGAAATAAATGGAATTCCTCAGCACGATTAAGAATCTCATCCCCGATTACGCCAAGGACATCCGCCTGAACGTGGACGGCACCATCGCGCGCTCTTCGCTGGAAGGCAACGATGCGGTCGGTGTGGCACTGGCGGCGGCATTTGCGGCGCAGAGCAAGGTGCTGGTGGATGCCATCCGCAACGCCGGCGTGCTGTCGCCCGAGGAAACCAACGGCGCGCTGACCGCGGCCGCGCTGATGGGCATGAACAACACCTGGTACCCGTACGTCGAAATGGCCGACGATCCCGACCTGGCCAGCCAGCCGGCCGGCCTGCGCATGAACGCCTATGCCACCCATGGCGGCGTGGACAAGCGCCGTTTCGAGATGTACGCACTGGCCGCCTCGATCGTGGGCAAGTGCCACTTCTGCGTGAAGTCGCACTACCAGCTGCTGAAGAATGAACAGGGCATGACCGCGCAGCAACTGCGCGATGTCGGCCGCATTGCCGCCGTGATCGTGGCCGCCGCCAACGTGATCGCCGCGCAATAAGCCCCGCCACAGCGCGCCCCCGCGCCCTCCGCGGCGCCCTGCCACGGGCGCCGTAGCACAGCAGCCGGCAGCTTCCCATCAGGAGTTGCCGGCTGTTCCCATCCTGCAACCGCCCCGCGCCAGGGCTGCACAGGTGCGGCGATCGGCCTACAATCCAGGCAGGACACGCACTTTCAGGCTGCCATGACCCTGCCTTCGCCGACTTCCCCCCGTTTCCACTACCGCCTCGCGGCGGTGCATGACTGGGGCGACATCGCCGCCGTCACGCAACAAGCCTACGGGCAATATGAGCTGGCCATCATGGAAGACTGCCGCGCGTCGTTCCAGCGCGGCATGCAGGCAGTGCTGGCGACCAGCCATCCGGATATGGAATGGTGGGTGGCGGAGACCGATCACGGCATCATGGGCGCCGTGCTGTTCTGCCATCCGGGCGCCACGCTGCCGGCACTGGACGGCAGCACCATCACCCTGACCCAGCCGGAAGCCCGGCTGCTGTCGGTCAGCCCGCAGGCGCGCGGCCTGGGCCTGGGCCGCACGCTGATGCAGATCTGCATCCAGCGCGCGCGCGATATCGGCGCGTCAACGCTGGTGGTGCGCACCATGCCGGAAATGGCATCGGCCATCCGGCTGTGCCAGCAGATGGGCTTCACCAAGCGCACCGAAGCCGGTGCGCGCACCGGCGCAATGGCCCGCCTGATCGACTATACCTACGCCATCCCGCCGGAAAACGCCACGGCGCCAGACGCGGCGCGCCCCTGATCAGTCCTGCGCGTCGCCCACCGAGGCGCGCCAGAGCAGCACCGCGGCCTGCGCCACGATGCCCTCCTGGCGCCCTTCGAAGCCCAGCTTCTCGTTGGTCTTGGCCTTGACGTTGCAACGCCCGCGCGCAATCCCCAGGTCCTCCGCCAGGTTCGCCACCATCGCCCCGATATGCGGCGCCAGCTTGGGCGCCTGCGCGATCACGGTGGCATCGACATTGCCGATTTCATAGCCCGCCTCGCGCACGCGGCGCGCGGCCTCGCGCAGCAGCACGCGGCTGTCGGCGCCGGCGAACTGCGCGTCGGTGTCGGGGAAATGGCGGCCGATATCGCCCAGCGCGGCCGCGCCGAAGAGCGCGTCGGTGACCGCGTGCAGCAGCGCATCCGCATCGGAATGGCCCAGCAGGCCGCGGTCGTGCGGAATCTCGACCCCGCCCAGGATCAGCTTGCGGCCGGGCACCAGCGCGTGGACGTCATAGCCCTGTCCCACCCGGATATCGAAAGGCATCATGCGGTCAGGCTCCTTTGCCATCGTTGCCCAGCAGCACTTCGGCCAGTGCGAAGTCCTCCGGGTAGGTCACCTTGAAATTGCGCAGCGAGCCGTTGACCAGCCGCGGATGCAGCCCCAGACGCTCGATCGCGCTGGCCTCGTCGGTCACCACCGCGCCGGCCGCCATGGCGTCCTGCAGCGCCTGGCGCAGCACGCCCAGGCGGAACATCTGCGGCGTCTGCGCCTGCCACAGG
This sequence comes from Cupriavidus sp. GW823-FHT07B10, assembly GCF_058794355.1. Classification (NCBI taxonomy): domain Bacteria; kingdom Pseudomonadati; phylum Pseudomonadota; class Betaproteobacteria; order Burkholderiales; family Burkholderiaceae; genus Cupriavidus; species Cupriavidus sp. GW823-FHT07B10. The sequence continues at coordinate 35,811 of NZ_JBXAGS010000009.1, read as the reverse complement.
CCCTCGCGCGGCACCGTGGCGCCGATACGGGCGTCGTCCTGGGCGCGCTTGAGCGTGTCGGGCACCGGCACCGCCAGGATGCCGCCGATGGCGGCGTCCGGGTCGTCGTCGCCGTCGCTTTCCACCGCGCGCACCAGCGCATGGATCATTGCCGGGGTCAGGCCCGGGCGCGCGGCATCGTGCACCAGCACCCAGTCGCTGTCGGTCGCGCCCAGCTGCGCCAGGTGGTGCAGCCCGGCCAGCACCGAGGCATGGCGGGTCTCGCCGCCGACAAAGGCGGTATCGAAGCGCAGCCCGGCAAAGGCGGCCGCGCCGAAGCGCGATTCCAGCGGCATGTCGTCGGGCGCCAGCACCAGCGCGGTGGCGTTGATGGCGTCGCACGCCGAGAACGCCGCCAGCGCGTACCAGATCATCGGCCGGCCGGCCACGGTCTGGTATTGCTTGGGAACGGCGCCGCCGGCGCGGCTGCCGGTACCGGCACAGGGAATCAGGGCAAAGCGGCGAGCGGGCACAGGATCGGCGTTGAGTGAAAGAGGCGCGGGCGCCTGCTGGCCGGCATGGCCAGCGGGACAACCGGTGCGCATTCTATAATACGGCCCTTGCCCGTCGCCATGCCGCGCCATTCCGCATTGACGCGTGCCCGGCAGGCGCCACGGGCCGTTGAGGTCCCCTGCCCCGACCCCCGCCCGCAATGCCGGCGGGGTGTCGTCGTTTTGAACGCCCCGCTGCCGACATGCCTGACGCCAAGCCCGCCTTCCCCTTTGTCAACCTGCCGCTGGTCAAGCCGGGGCTGCGCCACAGCGTGGCGGGCCTGCGCGGCTCGGCCGATGCGCTGGCTGTGGCCGCGTACGCTCGGCAGCACCGCGAGCGCGCGCCGATGCTGGCCGTAGTCTGCTCCCACGCGGTCGATGCCCAGCGCCTGGCCGAGGAAATCCCCTGGTTCGCGCCCGAACTGCGCGTGCGCCTGCTGCCCGACTGGGAAACCCTGCCCTACGACAGCTTCTCGCCGCACCAGGACCTGGTATCAGAGCGCCTGGCCACGCTGCACGACATCCAGACCGGGCAATGCGACGTGATGCTGGTGCCGGCCACCACCGCGCTGTACCGGCTGGCGCCGCCCGCGTTCCTGGCCGCCTACACCTTCTTCTTCAAGCAGGGCGAGCGGCTGGATGAAGCGGCGCTCAAGGCCCAGTTCACGCTGGCCGGCTACGAGCACGTCAGCGCGGTGATGCGCCCCGGCGAATACAGCGTGCGCGGCGGCCTGATCGACCTGTACCCGATGGGCTCGGCGCTGCCGTACCGGATCGACCTGTTCGGCGACGAGATCGAGACCATCCGCGCCTTCGACCCCGACACCCAGCGCAGCCTGTACCCGGTCAAGGAGGTGCGGCTGCTGCCCGGGCGCGAGTTCCCGCTCGACGAAGCCGCGCGCACCGCCTTCCGCGGCCGCTGGCGCGAGCTGTTCGAAGGCGACCCAACCAAGTCGCCGATCTACAAGGACATCGGCAACGGCGTGCCGTCGGCCGGCATCGAGTACTACCTGCCGCTGTTCTTCGAGCAGAGCGCGACCGTGTTCGACTACCTGCCCGCCGATACGCAGCTCGCGTTCGCCGGCAATGTCGACGAGGCCATCCGCCGCTTCTGGGCCGACACCACGCAGCGCTACAACTTCATGCGGCACGACCGCGAGCGCCCGCTGCTGCCGCCAGCGGACCTGTTCCTGTCCGAGGAGCAGTTCTTCGTCGCCGCCAAGCCGATGGCGCGCCTGGTGCTGCAGGCCGAAGCGAACGCGGACCAGGCCGCGTTCTCGGCCATCCTGCCCGACGTCGCGGTGAACCGCCGCGCCGATGATCCGCTGGTCAACCTGGAAGCGCTGCTGCTCGACCAGCAGACCCGCGTGCTGATGTGCGCCGACTCGGCCGGGCGGCGCGAGACCCTGCTGCAGCTCTTTGCCGAAAGCGGCCTGCGCCCGCAGCCGGTGGACGACCTTGCCGCGTTCCTGGCCGGCGAAGCGCATTTCTCGATCGCGGTGGCGCCGCTGCAGAGCGGCTTTGCGCTGCCGCAGGGGCGGATCGCCTTTGTCACCGAGGCCGAGCTGTACGCCGGCACCGCGCGCCGCACCGGCCGCCGCAAGCAGGAGCAGGCCTCCGCCGTCGACTCGATGGTGCGCGACCTGGCCGAGTTGAAGATCGGCGACCCGGTGGTGCACAGCGAGCACGGCATCGGCCGCTATCAGGGCCTGGTCACGCTCGACATGGGCCAGGGCGACGAGGAATTCCTGCACCTGGACTACGACAAGGGCAGCAAGCTGTATGTGCCGGTGCACCAGTTGCATGTAATCTCGCGCTATTCCGGCGCCGATCCCGATACCGCGCCGCTGCACCACCTGGGCTCGGGCCAGTGGGACAAGGCCAAGCGCAAGGCAGCCCAGCAGATCCGCGACACCGCCGCCGAGCTGCTCAACCTGTACGCGCGCCGCGCCGCGCGCGAGGGCTTTGCCTTCCCGCTCTCGCCCAAGGACTACGAGACCTTCGCCGAAAGCTTCGGCTTCGAGGAAACGCCGGACCAGGCCGCCGCGATTGCCGCGGTGATCGCCGACATGACCTCGGGCAAGCCGATGGACCGGCTGGTGTGCGGCGACGTGGGCTTCGGCAAGACCGAGGTGGCGCTGCGCGCGGCCTTTGTCGCGGTGCTGGGCGGCAAGCAGGTGGCGATGCTGGCGCCGACCACGCTGCTGGCCGAGCAGCACTTCCAGACGCTGTCCGACCGCTTCGCCGAATGGCCGGTGCGCATCGTCGAGCTGTCGCGCTTCAAGACCAAGAAGGAAATCGACGCGGCCATCAGGCAGATCAACGAAGGCACCGTCGACATCGTCATCGGCACCCACAAGATCCTGTCCGACCAGGTCAGGTTCGAGCGCCTGGGGCTGGTCATCATCGACGAGGAACACCGCTTCGGCGTGCGCCAGAAGGAGGCGCTGAAGACCCTGCGCGCCGAGGTCGACGTGCTGACCCTGACCGCCACGCCGATCCCGCGCACGCTGGGCATGGCGCTGGAAGGCCTGCGCGACTTCTCGGTGATCGCGACCGCGCCGCAGAAGCGGCTGGCGATCAAGACCTTCGTGCGGCGCGAGGAAGACGGCGTGATCCGCGAGGCCATCCTGCGCGAGCTCAAGCGCGGCGGCCAGGTCTACTTCCTGCACAACGAGGTCGAGACCATCGAGAACAAGCGCGCGCGGCTGGCCGAGCTGGTGCCCGAGGCGCGCATTGCCGTCGCGCACGGCCAGATGCATGAGCGCGAGCTGGAGCGCGTGATGCGCGACTTCGTCGCGCGCCGCGACAACATCCTGCTGTGCACCACCATCATCGAGACCGGCATCGACGTGCCGACCGCCAACACCATCCTGATCCACCGCTCGGACAAGTTCGGCCTGGCGCAGCTGCACCAGCTGCGCGGCCGGGTCGGGCGCTCGCACCACCAGGCCTATGCCTACCTGCTGGTGCATGATGTCGAGGGCCTGACCAAGCAGGCGCAGCGCCGGCTCGAAGCGATCCAGCAGATGGAGGAACTGGGCTCGGGCTTCTACCTGGCCATGCATGACCTGGAAATCCGCGGCGCGGGCGAGGTGCTGGGCGACAAGCAGTCGGGCGAGATCCACGAGATCGGCTTCCAGCTCTACACTGACATGCTCAACGCCGCGGTCAAGGCGCTCAAGGCCGGCAAGGAACCCGACCTGATGGCGCCGCTGGCCGCGACCACCGAGATCAACCTGGGCACGCCGGCGCTGCTGCCCAACGACTACTGCGCCGACGTGCACGAGCGGCTGTCGCTGTACAAGCGGCTGGCCAACTGCGAGACCGCCGAGCGCGTGGACGATATCCAGGAAGAGCTGATCGACCGCTTCGGCCGACTGCCGGCGCAGGCGCAGGCGCTGGTCGAGACCCACCGGCTGCGCATCGCCGCGGCACCGCTGGGCGTGCGCAAGATCGACGCGGGCGAGGCCACCATCAGCGTGCAGTTCGTGCCCAACCCGCCGATCGACGCGATGCGCATCATCGACCTGGTGCAGAAGAACCGCCATATCAAGCTGGCCGGGCAGGACAAGCTGCGCATCGAGGCCAAGATGCCGGACGTGGCGATCCGCGCGCAGACCATCAAGCATACGTTGCGGCAACTGGCGTAGGGGTCATGCGTATCCTGCATGGACGCGGCGCGCGGCCGGGTGTAGCATCGATTCCTTAACAAGTTAGCGATAACGCCCCCATGCCCGCCCAAGCCGCTTCTTCCCGTCAGCCCGTCACCGAAACCGCCGCGCGCGGCAGCGCGCTTGAATGGACCCAGCGGCTGGTCGCGTACGACACCACCAGCCGCAACTCCAACCTGGGCCTGATCGAGTCGGTGCGCGACCATTTCCTGGCCAAGGGGCTGAAGCCGCATCTGAGCTACAACCCGCAGCAGGACAAGGCCAACCTGTTCGTCACCGTGCCCGCCGCCGACGGCAATACCAACGGCGGCATCGTGCTCTCCGGCCATACCGACGTGGTGCCGGTGGACGGCCAGGACTGGACCACCGACCCGTTCAAGCCGGTGGTGCGCGACGGCAAGCTCTACGGCCGCGGCACCTGCGACATGAAAGGCTTTATCGGCACCAGCCTGTCGCTGCTGCCGGCCATCCTGCAGGCCAGGCTGCGCGAGCCGGTCCACTACGCGCTGTCCTTCGACGAAGAGATCGGCTGCATGGGCGCGCCCTACCTGCTGGCCGAACTGCGCGACCGCGGCGTGACGCCCGGCGGCTGCATCGTCGGCGAACCCACCAGCATGCGCGTGATCGTGGCGCACAAGGGCATCAACGCCTACCGTTGCTGCGTCAGGGGCCAGGCCGCGCACTCGTCGCTGACGCCGCGCGGCGTCAATGCGATCGAATACGCCGCGCGCCTGATCTGCTTCATCCGCGACATCGCCGATGAGTTCAAGGCCAACGGCCCCTACGACCAGGCCTTCGACGTGCCCTACACCACCGCGCAGACCGGCACCATCCAGGGCGGCATCGCGCTGAACACCATCCCGGCACTGTGCGAGTTCGTGTTCGAGTTCCGCAACCTGCCCGGCGTGGATCCCGAAGCCATCTACGCCCGCATCCAGGCCTACGCCAACGACGTGCTGCTGCCGAAGATGCGCGCCGAGCATGCCGACGCCGGCCTGACGCTGAGCAAGATCGCCGCCGCGCCGTCGCTGGACGTGGCCGAACAGGAAGCCATCACGCAGCTGGTGCGCGCGCTGACCGCCGACCGCGACACCAACAAGGTGGCCTACGGCACCGAGGCCGGCCTGTTCCAGCGCGCCGGCATTCCGGCCGTGGTGTGCGGGCCTGGCGATATCCAGCAGGCGCACAAGCCGGATGAGTTTGTTGCGCTGGAGCAGTTGGCTGCTTGCGAGGCGTTCCTGCACAAGGTGGTCGACAGCTTGCGCGTGAGCTGACTGCCGGGCATGCCAGAGCTTTGCTCCCCTCTCCCGCTTGCGGGAGAGGGGAGCAACCAATCCGCTTTTCCCGGCGCTTTGCACTTGCCGCGCGCCGCCACACCGCCTGCATCACACCAACAACAACGAAGGAGACCTTGCATGGCTGTCCGTGATTCCGCATCCCGTCCCACCACCCGCTTCGCGCTCGCCACCCTGGCGCTCGCCACCGGCCTGCTCTGCAACACCGCGCAGGCCCAGACGCAAGGCGCCGAAACCCTGCACGCCCAGATCGAAACCCGCGCCAAGGCCGTCGAGAAACAACTCATCGCGTGGCGCCGCGATATCCACCAGCATCCGGAACTGGGCAACTACGAGACGCGCACCGCCAAGCTCGTGGCCGACCACCTGCGCAAGCTCGGCATGGAAGTGAAGACGGGCGTGGCCAAGACCGGCGTGGTCGGCGTGCTCAAGGGCGGCAAGCCCGGCCCGGTAGTGGCGCTGCGCGCCGACATGGATGCGCTGCCGGTCAAGGAACGCGTGGACGTGCCGTTCGCGTCGAAGGCCAAGGGCCAGTACCTGGGCAAGGAAGTGGACGTGATGCACGCCTGCGGCCATGACACGCACGTGGCGATTCTGATGGCCACCGCCGAGGTGCTGGCCGGCATGAAGGACCAGCTGCCCGGCACGGTCAAGTTCATCTTCCAGCCGGCCGAGGAAAGCCCGGCCGACTTCGAACCGAATGGCTCCAACACCTGGGGCGCCAAGCAGATGGTGTCCGAGGGCGTGCTGGACAATCCCAAGGTCGATGCGATCTTCGGCCTGCACGTGAGCAGCGGCATCGAATCGGGCAAGCTGGGCTGGCGCAGCGGCCCCTCGATGGCGGCGGCCGACCAGTTCTGGATCGACGTCAAGGGCCGCCAGACCCACGGCGCGCGGCCGTGGGGCGGGATCGACCCGATCGTGGTGGCGTCGCAGATCGTGATGGGCCTGCAGACCATCCAGAGCCGCCAGGTCAACGCCATGCTGGAGCCGTCGGTGATTACCGTGGGCACCATCCACGGCGGCAACCGCATGAACATCGTGCCGGAGAAGGTCGAGATGATGGGCACCGTGCGCACCTATGACGAAGGCATGAAGAAGGACATCCATGCCCGCATGAAGCGCACCACCGAGGCCATCGCCACCAGCGCCGGCGCCGAGGCCAGCTTCCGCGTGGTGGAGTTGTACAACGCCACCATCAACCAGCCGGCCCTGACCGAGAAGATGGCGCCCACGCTGCAGCGCGTGGCCGGCGAAGGCAACTGGATGATCACGCCCAAGGCGACCGCGTCGGAGGACTTCTCGTTCTACCAGGAGAAGGTCCCGGGCCTGTTCTTCAACCTCGGGGTGACGCCCAAGGGCCAGGATGTGACCAAGGCGCCTTCCAACCACTCGCCTGAGTTCTATGTGGACGAGCCGGCGCTGATCAACGGCGTGCGCGCCCTGTCCAGCCTGACCGTGGACTACATGGTGATGGCGCAGCGCTGAGCGGCTCGCCCGGGGCGCGGCGGCGGGGCTACAATAGCCCTTTTGCCGCGTTGCAGCCCCGCGCGGCAAGCGCCCGACCTTCATCCGCCATGCCCCTGATCCTCCAGAGCACCGCCCCGCTTTCCCCAGCCGACCTCGACACCGCCCGCACCCTGGCCCGCGCCTCTGAACTGGTGCTGCGCAGCGAGACCGTCGCCGCCGCCGAGGAATGCGCGCCGCTGACGCCGGCGCTGCGCGATGCGCTGGACGATTTCTGCGGCCCGCGCGCGATCGACTGGGCAGTGGTGCCCGCGGGGCGCAAGCTGTCCGACTTCCGCCTGGTGGCGATGGACATGGACTCGACCCTGATCACGATCGAGTGCATCGACGAGATCGCAGATTTCTGCGGCCTCAAGGCCGAGGTCTCGGCCATCACCGAAGCCGCCATGCGCGGCGAGATCACCGATTTCAACGAAAGCCTGCGCCGCCGCGTGGCCCTGCTCAAGGGCCTGGACGCCAGCGTGCTGGACCGCGTCTATGAAGAGCGCCTGCGGCTGTCGCCGGGCGCCGAGCGCATGCTGCAGACCGTGCAGGCGCTGGGCCTGCGCACGCTGCTGGTGTCGGGCGGCTTCGTGCATTTCACCGAGAAGCTCAAGGCACGGCTCCAGCTCGACGTGACCCGCGCCAATACGCTGGAGATCGTCGACGGCAAGCTGACCGGCAATGTCGTCGGCGAGATCGTCAACGCCGACGTCAAGGCCCGCACCGTGCAGGAAGTCTGCGCCCGGATCGGAGCCACGCCGGACCAGGCCATCGTCATGGGCGATGGCTCCAACGACCTGAAGATGATGGCCGTGGCCGGCCTGTCGGTGGCATTCCGGGCCAAGCCGGTGGTGCGCACGCAAGCCAGCGTCGCGTTCAACCACGTCGGCCTGGACGGCCTGCTGGCGCTGTTCCCGCACTGATCCCGGGCCGCGGACAACGCGGCAATGCGCGCCGGGCGGCAAGCGCCCGGCCGGCCCCACCCGCGCGGGCCGCCTGCGACTCGTCGCCACAGCCAGCGCAAGTCCCTCCCCCAAGTGCAGATGAATCCCCACTGAGACGCAACGTCTACTTAGCGCTTGCCTCTTCAAATGCGAATCATTACCATTAATGTTTCGTTTATCTGTCATTTCTCCATGCAAGTTCTGGCCGTCCTTCTTGGCCTGGCTGCGGCTGCGTGCCTGTACCTGGCCGCGCCCAACCAGGTCCTGCTGCCGCCCGGCAGGGTCACGCAACCGCGTACGCTGGGCTGGCTGGGCCTGGTCCTGGTCGTCGTCAGCACCTGGCTGTGGAGCATCACCGATGGCTGGCCCGCAGCCATTGCCGCCAGCCTGGTGACCGTGCCCTGCGCGCTGTCGGTATGGCCCTTTATCGCCACCTATGCCGCGCGCAAGCGCCGGGCAGCACGGGAGCAACGGGCATGAGCGCAGACCGCTCCGCAATGGGCACCAAATGGCTTGCCGGTGCGCTGCTCGGGCTGCCGCTGGCGGTGGCGCTGTGCACGCTGTTGATCCTGTGGCTGCCGGGCGGCTGGGAAACCGGCATCGTCGCGGCCGTGGTGGCCTGCCTGCCGGTGTGGGTGGCCATCATCAGCGCCAGCCTGCTGTTCCGTTCCAGCCGCACTGCCTGGGTCTGGCTGGGCGGCGCCAACCTGCTCTGCTTCGGCGCGCTCTGGCTGCTGCGCCTGGCCAGGCTGGCGCCGACGGCACTGGCCGCCTCCTGAGAACGCCATCATGAAAACCGCAACCCTGCGCCTGTACCAGACGCTGCATACCTGGGTCGGCCTGATGGCCGGCTGGGCCCTGTTTATCGCCTTCTTTGCCGGGGCGGTCACCGTGTTCCACCATGAGCTGCACGTTTGGCAGTCGCCGTCGCGGCTGAAAGGCAATGCGCAGTTCGAGGCCAGTACCGACCCGGCCGCGGTCGACCGCTTCATGCAGAAGCTGGTCGCGATCCACCCCGAGGCCGCGGCCAGCTCATACGTGATCATGCCGTCGGAGGGAGAGCCCAATATCGCGGCCTACTGGCAGGACCAGGCCGGCGAGTGGCAGATGACCACCGACGCCCGCCTGGCCGGCGGCGCCGCGATGCAGCGCGACACCTCGCGCGACCAGGTGATCGGCGAACTGTCGGCATTCCTGAACAGCCTGCACTACTCGCTGGGGATCCCGGTCGGCGGCATCTATTTCATGGGCGCGATCTCGGTGCTGTACGGGCTGGCACTGGTATCGGGCGTGCTGCTGCACCTGCCACGGCTGAAGAAGGACCTGTTTGCAGTGCGCCCCGGGCGCAACCTGAAGCGCTTCTGGATGGACACCCACAATGTGCTGGGCCTGTTCAGCCTGCCTTTCCACCTGGTCTTTGCCATCACCGGCGCGCTGTTCTGCCTGTCGCTGGTGCTGATGATGGCGTTCAACACACTGACCTTCGATGGCCGCCTGTTCGAGGCGGTGCCCCGCGCCACCACCGCCGTGCCGGAAGTGGCCGCGGCCAACCGCGCGGTGCCGACCATGCCCACGGCAACGCTGATGCAGATCGCGCGCGAGCACGGCGGCGAGCGATTCACGCCCGAGTCGTTCCGCTTCCAGCGCTATGGCGACGCCAACGCCGTGGTGGAGGTGCGCGGCACCAGCACGCAGGCACTCGGCAACCTGGGCTCGGTCGGCATCCATGCCGCCAGCGGCGAGCCCAACGCGGGCCAGCTGACCGCCAACCAGACCGCCGGCACGCGCGACAGCAACCACGGGCTCTACAGCGCGCTGTACGCACTGCATTTCGGCACTTTCGGCGAGCTGCCGGTGCGGCTGGTCTACCTGCTGGCCGGGCTCGCCGGCGCCTTCCTGTTCTATTCGGGCAACCTGCTGTGGATCGAGTCACGGCGCAAGCTGCGCCTGGCCGAGCAGCCGCGCGTGCACCGGCTGCTGGCGCAGGGCACGGTCGGCGTGTGCATCGGCTGCTGCATCGGCGTGGCGCTGTGCTTCCCGGCGGCGCTGCTGTGGCCGGAACGCGCGGTGAGCTACACGTATTTCACGGTGTTTGTCCTGGCCTGTGCCTGGGCGCTGCTGCGCCCGCCGGTGCGCGCCGCGGTGGAACTGCTCTACGCCGCCGCGCTGGCGTGGCTGACGGTGCCGCTGGCGAACGCGATCCTGACCGGCGACCACCTGCTGCACAGCATCCCCAGCGGGCACTGGATCATCGCCGGCTTCGATATCGGCGCGATCGCGCTGGCCACGGGCTTTGTCGCCCTGGCCCGCGCCACGCAGCGCCGCGCGCGCAGTGGGCCGGCGGAGTCGGTCTGGGCGATGCCGCGGGCAGCCCAAGCCGCCCAGACCGCCCAGACCGCCAGGCCCACCGCGGGCGCCAAGGCGATGCCCAGCACGGATACGCCCTGAGCGCATGGCGCCCGCACGCAAGAACGGACGCAGCAGCGTCCGTTTTTGTTTCCTGGGCAGCACCAGCCCGGCCCCTGCCCTACACTATCTCAGGCCAACAACATCGAGCCTGCCGCCATGGAATCGACCTTCCACCAGTTTTCCGAACTGTTCGCCCAACTCGGCCTGGCCTCCGACGAAGCCAGCATCCGCAGCTTTATCGGCACGCACGCCCCGCTGCCCGACGATGTCGAGCTGGCCGAGGCACCGTTCTGGACCCCCGCCCAGGCCACGCTGCTGCGCGACGAGCTGCTGGACGACGCCGACTGGGCCGAGGTCGTCGACCAGCTCAATCTCGCCCTGAGACAGCCGGCCTGAGGCCGCTTACGCGGCCAGCGTAGCCTCCAGCGCCTGGCGCAGGTCGGCGATCAGGTCGCGCGTGTCTTCCAGGCCGATATAAAGCCGCACCAGTTCGCCGGTATCCTGCCAGCCGGCCGGCGGCCAGGTGCCCGCCGGGCGCATGCCCTGCACGTGGTACGGCACGGCCAGGCTGTGGGCACCGCCCCAGGACCAGCCGATCGCAAACAGCTGCAGCGCCTCGACCAAGGCATCCACCTGCTGGCGTGTATAGCGTGCCCGCAGGATGATGGCAAAGAGCCCGCTGGCACCGGTGAAATCGCGCCGCCAGCTGGCGTGGCCGGGGCAGTCCGGCAGCGCCGGATGCAGCACGCGCGCAACCTCGGGCCGCTGGCGCAGCCACTCCGCCACTTCGCGGGCCGCACGGTCATGCGCGGCCAGGCGCACCGGCAGGCTCGGCAGCCCGCGCAGCACCAGGTGGCAGTCATCGGCGGAAACACCCCAGCCCATCAGCATGCGGGTGCGCTTGAGGCGGTCATGCAGCGCATCGTCGCAGGTCAGCACCGCGCCCATCAGCACGTCGCTGCCGCCGGACTGGTACTTGGTCAGCGCCTGCACCGAGATGTCGATGCCCTTGTCGAACGGGCGGAAGTAGATGCCGGCAGACCAGGTATTGTCGATCGCGGTCAGCACGCCGTGCGCCCTGGCCGCGGCGACGATGGCGTCGCTGTCGGGCACTTCCATGGTCACCGAACCGGGCGACTCCATCCAGATCAGGCGCGTATTCGGCCGGATCATCGCCGCCATCGCAGCAGCGTCCATCGGGTCGTAGTAGCGCACGGTCACGCCGAATTCGCGTGCCAGCCACTCGCCGTGGTCGCGGTTGGGGCCGTAGACGTTGTGCGGCACCAGCACATCGTCGCCGCTCTTGAGCAGCGCGAAGTAGACCAGCGAGATCGCCGCCAGCCCCGACGGCTGCAGCAGCGTGTGGCGCGCGCCCTCCAGCAGCGCCAGGTGCTGGCACAGCGCCTCGCTGGTGGGCGTGGCGTGCAGGCCATAGCGCCAGTAGGTGGTGGCACCGTCGCCATGGGCGCGCAGTTCGGCGAGGTTGCGGAACACCACGGTGGAGCCGCGGTGCGTGGCGGGAGAGAACGAGGCAAAGCCGGGCGCGATCTCCAGCTCGGGCTGGACCGCAACGGTTTGCAGGTAATGGGCGGGCGACGCGGGCTTGTCGGATGGCGAATCGGACACGGCGGTTTCCTTGCTGGCTGCTGGCCGGACACGGCGCGCTGCCCCGGCGGCATCGCCCGGGCAGAAGCGTGGCACGGTCAGGAATGAGACTCGATGAGCCTCCGAGCTTACCAGCAAATGCCGGCCGCGCCACCGGCGATGGCAACGGCGGACACCAGCAAGCGGCTTACCAGCCGGAAATCGAGGACTTCGGCGGCGGCGGCGCGTAAGTGACGCCGCTGTTGGGCCTCATGTCGAACGGGGGGATCACCAGCACGCCCAGAGGGCGGATAAAGAACGGCAGCACGATGGCCGGGTTGAACGCGTCGGTCCAGGTGCCGCGCACGGCGCCGCTGGCGTCGATGCTGCCTTCCCAGTTGCCCGATACGCGGGTGCCGTCGTCGGACTCCTCCATCAGGAAGGCGCCGTCCTCCCACTCGCCTGCCAGCAGGCGCACACCGGCGCCACGGCCGGCGTATTCGCCACGCACGCTGTCGCGCTCGTCAGGCTTGGGGCCCAGGCGCAGCCGCACCGGCTGGTCGCCGACCTTGCCGACGTAGACCGGCAGCGACGCATATTCCGGCCGCGGCGCCAGGGGTTTTGGCGCGCCAGTGGAAAGCGAGGTGCCGCCGCGCCGCGCTTCGCCGTCGCGAATGGCCTGGTTGATGCCCAGGCCTTCGCCGCCGGCTGGCCCGGTGTTAACCGGGCCGGTCGACAGCTCGGTCGCCGGCGCTGCCTGCGCCGTGCCCGCCAGCGCGAGCACGGCGGCCAGGCCGAGCGCGCAGAGGTTCTTCGTCAGCGAAGCCAGGCGCAAGGCTAACCTCAGATACGCTCGAAGATGGCGGCAATGCCCTGCCCGCCGCCGATGCACATCGTCACCAGCGCGTAGCGGCCCTGCACGCGGTTCAGCTCATGCAGCGCCTTCACCGTGATCAGGGCACCGGTGGCGCCGATCGGGTGGCCCAGCGAGATGCCCGAGCCGTTCGGGTTAACCTTGGCCGGGTCCAGACCGAGCGCCTTGGTCACGGCGCACGCCTGTGCGGCAAAGGCTTCGTTGGCTTCGATCACGTCCAGGTCCGACACCTGCAGGCCGGCGCGCTCCAGCGCGATCTTCGTCGCCGGCACCGGGCCGATGCCCATGGCCTTCGGGTCCACGCCGGCATGGCCGTACGACACCAGGCGGGCCAGCGGCTTCAGGCCGCGGCGCTCGGCTTCGGCGCGCTCCATCATCACCACCGCGGCGGCGGCGTCGTTCAGGCCCGAGGCATTGCCGGCCGTGACCGTGCCGTTTTCCTTGACGAAGACCGGCCTGAGCTTGGTCATGTCGTCGATGGTGGCGTCATGGCGCACGTGCTCGTCGGTGTCGAAGGTGACGTCGCCCTTGCGGCCCTTGCTCACCACCGGGACGATCTGGTCCTTGAAGTAGCCGGCCTTGATCGCTGCCGAAGCGCGGCGGTGCGATTCCAGCGCGGCCTCGTCCTGCTGCGCGCGCGAGATGTCGTATTCCTTGGCGACATTCTCGGCGGTCACACCCATGTGGATGCGATGGAAGGGATCGTGCAGCGCACCCAGCATCATGTCGACCAGGCCGGCGTCGCCCATGCGTGCGCCCCAGCGCGCTGCCGGCGCCAGGTACGGTGCGCGGCTCATGCTTTCCGCGCCGCCGCCGATGGCGACGTCGGTATCGCCCAGCAGGATGGTCTGCGCGGCGCTCACAATGGCCTGCAGGCCCGAGCCGCACAGGCGGTTCACGGTCAGCGCGGGGGCGTTGATCGTCACCCCGCCGTTGACGGCCGCGACGCGGCCCAGATACATGTCGCGCGGCTCGGTCTGGATCACGTTGCCGAATACCACGTGGCCGACATCGTCGCCCGACACCTGCGCGCGCGCCAGCGCCTCGCGCACCACCAGTGCGCCCAGCTCCGCCGGTGCCACATCCTTCAGGCTGCCGCCAAAGGTCCCGATCGCGGTACGGACACCGCTTACCACTACCACTTCACGCGTCATGACTTTGTCTCCATGAGGTTATGTTGCACCGCACAGTATAGCGGGACGCGGACGAAATCGAACGAGCGTACTTTTACCTAATCAACCCGTTTCAGACCTCGCCCCACAGGTCGTGGCCATCGGCGCCGGTGATCTTCACGTCGACGAACTCGCCGGCGCGATAGCGCTGGGCGTGGCGTTCCGGCGGCGCGATATAGACGAGGCCGTCGATTTCCGGCGCATCCGCGGACGAACGGCCGATGCCGCCATCCTGGTTGACCTCGTCCACCAGCACGCGCAGGGTCTGGCCGACCTTGCGCTGCAGGCGGCGCGCCGAGACCTCTTCGGCCACTTCCATGAAGCGGGCGCGGCGTTCCTCGCGCACCTCGTCGGGCAGCGCGCCCGGCAGGTCATTGGCGGTGGCGCCCTCCACCGGCGAGTAGGCGAAGCAGCCGACGCGGTCCAGTTCGGCTTCGGCGATAAAGTCGAGCAGGGTCTGGAACTCCGCCTCGGTCTCGCCCGGGAAGCCGGCGATAAAGGTGCTGCGGATGGTCAGCTCAGGGCAGATCTCGCGCCAGGCGCTGATGCGGTCCATGGTCTTCTCGGCATTGGCCGGGCGCTTCATGCGCTTGAGCACGTCCGGGTGCGCGTGCTGCAGCGGCACATCGAGGTACGGCAGCACATGGCCCTGCGACATCAGCGGGATGATCTCGTCGACGTGCGGGTACGGGTAGACATAATGCAGGCGCACCCAGGCACCGTACTGCGCGGCCAGCTCGCCCAGCGCCGCCACCAGCTCGGTCATGCGGGTCTTGAGCGGGCGGCCGTTCCAGAAGCCGGTGCGGTACTTGACGTCGACGCCATAGGCACTGGTGTCCTGCGAGATCACCAGCAGCTCCTTGACGCCGGCCTTGAACAGGTTCTCGGCCTCCAGCATGACCTCGGCCACCGGGCGCGACACCAGGTCGCCGCGCATCGACGGGATGATGCAGAACGAGCAACGGTGGTTGCAGCCCTCGGAGATCTTCAGGTAGGCGTAATGCTTGGGCGTCAGCTTGATGCCGGCGGCCGGCACCAGGTCGGTGAACGGGTCATGCGGCTTGGGCAGGTGCGTGTGCACCGCCTGCATCACCTCGCCCAGCGCATGCGGGCCGGTCACGGCCAGCACCTTGGGGTGCACCGACGACACGATGTCGTGGCCCGCCGCATCCTTCTTCGCACCCAGGCAGCCGGTGACGATGACCTTGCCGTTCTCGGTCAGGGCCTCGCCGATGGCGTCCAGGCTCTCCTGCACGGCCTCGTCGATAAAGCCGCAGGTATTGACCACGACCAGGTCAGCGCCGTCATAGGTGCCGCTGATGGCATAGCCCTCGGCGCGCAGCTGGGTGATGATCTGCTCGGAGTCGACCAGGGCCTTGGGGCAGCCAAGGGAAACGAATCCCACACGCGGACTATGGTCTTTCTGGGTCGTTGATTCTGAAGGGTTTTTCACAGTGCAATCCGAATGTGGGGGCGGGCGCGGCGAATATGCGGGGACAAGGCCGGCAGCCGGTGAGCCAATCGCGCATTTTAACCGTTTGCCATGAATTCTCGGCGCCTGACACCATACATGTGGCCCAGGCTGCGTCATTCCGGCGCGGTCGCGGCTCCCGGCAGGCCTTCCAGGACCCGCTCTATCTCCATCGAGTCCTGCATGCGCCGGATGGCCGCATGCAGTTCGGCGGCCTGTGGCCAGGTCCGCTTGAGATAGCTGAGCCACAGTTTCACGCGCCCATGCTCATGGCACGACGCGATACGGGCATGCAGCTTTTTCAGGTAGGTGGCGATCTGGCGCAGCACCAGCGGCCACTCCTGGTCCGACGGCGAACCGTCCATCAGCCCGCGAATGCGCAAGGCCAGGAAAGGATCGGACACGGCGCCGCGCCCGATCATCACGTCGGCACAACCGCTGACGGCCCGGCAACGCTCCCAGTCGGCGACGGTCCAGACATCTCCGTTGGCAATCACCGGCACGTCCACCGCCGCCGCAATGCGCGCGATCCAGTCCCAGTGGGCCGGCGGCCGGTAGCCATGGTCCCGCGTCCGGGCATGCACGACGAGCGAAGCCGCGCCGCCTTCGGCCAGCGCCGTGGCGCAATCAATGGCCAGCGAGGTATCGGAAACGCCCAGCCGCATTTTTGCCGTCACGGCGATATGGGCCGGCACCGCCGCGCGCACGGACGCGACGATCCGGCTCAACAACTCAGGATTCGTCAGCAGCATGGCACCGCCGCCATGCCGGTTGACGACCTTGGCGGGGCAGCCGAAGTTCAGGTCGATGCCATGCGGCGACAAGGTCGCGGCATAGGCCGCATTGCGCGCCAGCCATTCCGGATCGCTGCCGAGCAACTGGATCACCATCGGCGTGCCGCTGCGGGTATAGCCGCCGGCGAGGATTTCGGGCGTATCGCGCTCGTAGACGCGGGCGGGAAGCAACGAACCGGTCACCCGGACGAACTCGGACACACAGCCGTCGTAGCCGCCAGTGTCGGTCAGCACGTCGCGCAAGACGTAGTCGGCAAGCCCTTCCATGGGGGCCAGGAACAGCCGGCTCATGGCGAAGCCTTCATCGAAGCAGAGAGCCGGGCCTTAAGGGGCGGACGAGCATATTGGATAACGGAGGGCATGGGTTTTCGCGCACAAAAGGCGAGTCCACACTGAGCCGCCGCTGGAGAGAGTTGCGTGATTGCGTGCGCCCGGGGACGCAGACCGCGCATTCTACCTGCTTTGCATCTGCACGGTTTTCAGGGATCGGCGATTCTCATACCGTAGCCCATAGGCTACGGTAAGGTATGCTCAGCATCCGGACAACCCAAATTTCCGGGTTCAACGAGGAATTCCGGGGAACGTTAAAGCCCTTGGCGGTGGAGTCAGCGAAATGCGCGTGGACCACGGCCCGGGCTACCGCATCTACTTTCAGCAACGCGGCCAGGTAATTGTGATCCTGCTCTGCGGAGGCAACAAGTCGACCCAGCACGCTGATATCGAAAGAGCACGCAGTCTGGCGGCCAATCTTGATCTGGAGTGAGCCATGAAGGAACCGACCCGCCCCTGGGACTCCGCCGAGCATCTGAGGAACGATCAGGAGATCGCCGCCTACCTGGATGCCTGCCTGGCCGAGGCCGGCGACGACGATCGATTCATTGCCTACGCACTCGGGGTGGTGGCGCGTGCGCGCGGCATGACGCGACTGGCGCGCGAAACGGGCCTTTCGCGCGAAAGCCTCTACCGCTCGCTGTCAGGCGAAGGCAATCCGGAGTTCGGGACGATCTGGAAGGTGATGCGGGCGCTGGGCATCCGCCTGCATGCGAGCGCTGGCTGAGTGCCAGCCAGCGTGCGGGATATGCGGCGGGTGTAGCGCCCGCCGCTGCCAGTGTCTTACTTCTTGTCCGGCTGGTTGAACGGGAACGTCCCGAACATATTTTTGGCCTGGCTTTGCATCTGCTCCTGCATCTGCACGAACAGGTTCTTGCTCTGCTCGATGTAGTTGCTCATCATGCCCTGCATCATCGGGCCCTGCATGTTCATGAACTGCGACCACATGTCGGGGCTGAAGGTTTCGCCGGAATACAGGCCCTTGGAGTTCTCGGCCAGCTTGTTCTGGATGTCGATGAAGGCCTGGATGTTCTTTTCCAGGTAGGTGCCCATCATGCCCTGCATGGCATGGCCGTAGAAGCGGATGATCTGCGACAGCATCGCGCTGGAGAACATCGGCACGCCGCCCGTTTCTTCTTCCAGGATGATCTGCAGCAAGATGCTGCGGGTCAGTTCGTCACCAGACTTGGCGTCGACGACCTTGAATTCTTCTGAATCCATGACCAGCTGCTTGACGTCGGCCAGGGTGATGTAGGTGCTGGTCTGGGTGTCGTAGAGCCTGCGGTTCGGATACTTTTTGATCAGTCGCTCTGCGCCTTTTTTGGTCGTGGCCATCGGTGCTCTGTCCTTGTGTCATCGCTGTTTGCGCGCTGCTGCACCGCATGGGGTGCAGTGCGCAAATCGGTATCGCCCGCGCCATCTGCT
Organism: Cupriavidus sp. GW823-FHT07B10; assembly: GCF_058794355.1. NCBI lineage: Bacteria > Pseudomonadati > Pseudomonadota > Betaproteobacteria > Burkholderiales > Burkholderiaceae > Cupriavidus > Cupriavidus sp. GW823-FHT07B10. The sequence continues at coordinate 17,800 of NZ_JBXAGS010000009.1, read as the reverse complement.
TGTTGTCGTGCCGGCCATCTGGTGGCCCGTTCGCGCATGGCTGCGCGTGGCGGCCTGCAACCTCGCCCCCGCGAGGGCCGCGCTGCACGAACATGGTGCTGGCTGCGCCGCTGCCCTGATTCTATGCCCAACAAGGCACTAAGAAAAGCGACCGGGCTTAAGGAAAACCCGGTGAATTGGCGCAAAAAGCGAGGAATGCCGCGCGGGCAGAAACGATTCGCGGGCCTTGACGGCCCGCGAAACGGGCGGCGAAACGAAACGCCCGCCGCCTTGTGCGCCGCGCTGGCTGCACCGCAATACGCGGGCGCCAGCGCCGGCTGCCGACTGGTTGAACCAGGCCGGCAGGTCAGCCCATATGCAGGCCGCCGTTGAGCGAGAAGTCGGCGCCGGTCGAGAAACCGGACTCCTCCGACGACAACCAGGCGCAGATCGAGGCGATCTCTTCCGGCAGGCCCAGGCGCTTGACCGGGATCGTCGCGACGATCTTGTCGAGCACGTCCTGGCGGATCGCCTTGACCATGTCGGTGGCGATATAGCCCGGAGAAACCGTGTTGACGGTCACGCCCTTGGTCGCCACTTCCTGCGCCAGCGCCATGGTGAAGCCATGCAGGCCGGCCTTGGCGGTGGAGTAGTTGGTCTGGCCGAACTGGCCCTTCTGCCCGTTCACCGACGAGATGTTGACGATGCGGCCCCAGCCACGGTCGGCCATGCCGTCGATCACCTGCTTGGTGACGTTGAACAGCGAGGTCAGGTTGGTGTCGATCACCGCATCCCAGTCGGCGCGGGTCATCTTGCGGAACACCACGTCGCGGGTGATACCGGCGTTGTTGATCAGCACATCAACCTCGCCGACCTCGGACTTGACCTTGTCGAATGCGGTCTTGGTCGAGTCCCAGTCAGCCACATTGCCTTCCGAGGCAATGAAATCGAAGCCCAGGGCCTTCTGCTGCTCCAGCCACTTTTCGCGGCGCGGCGAGTTGGGGCCGCAACCGGCCACCACACGAAAGCCATCCTTGGCCAGCCGCTGGCAAATGGCGGTTCCGATACCACCCATGCCGCCGGTCACATACGCAATGCGCTGAGTCATGTCCACTCCTTGATTGGCTCTTCGTTATCGTCGCCGGGTCCGCGCCAACCGCGCGCGGCCCCGGAAAACCCCTTCCTTATTTGCGCTCGACTGCCAGCGCCACGCCCATGCCGCCGCCGATGCACAGCGAGGCCAGGCCCTTCTTCGCGTCACGGCGCTTCATCTCGTGCAGCAGCGTCACCAGGATACGGCAGCCCGACGCGCCGATCGGGTGGCCGATGGCGATGGCGCCGCCGTTCACATTGACCTTGGAGGTGTCCCAGCCCATCTGCTGGTGCACCGCCAGCGCCTGCGCGGCGAAGGCCTCGTTGATCTCCATCAGGTCCAGGTCCTGCGGGGTCCACTCGGCGCGCGACAGGGCGCGCTTGGAGGCCGGCACCGGGCCCATGCCCATCACCTTGGGATCGACACCGGCGTTGGCATAGCTCTTGATCGTGGCCAGCGGGGTCAGGCCCAGTTCCTTGGCCTTGGCCGCCGACATCACCACCACCGCGGCGGCGCCGTCGTTCAGGCCCGAGGCGTTGGCCGCGGTCACCGTGCCGGCCTTGTCGAAGGCGGGCTTGAGGCCGGACATGCTGTCCAGCGTGGCGCCCTGGCGCACGAACTCGTCGGTCTTGAAGGCCACCGGGTCGCCCTTGCGCTGCGGGATCAGCACCGGGACGATCTCTTCGTCAAACTTGCCGGCCTTCTGCGCGGCTTCGGCCTTGTTCTGCGAGCCGACGGCGAACTCATCCTGCGCCTCGCGTGTGATGCCGTATTCCTTGGCCACGTTCTCGGCGGTGATGCCCATGTGGTACTGGTTGTACACGTCCCACAGGCCGTCGACGATCATGGTGTCGACCAGCTTGGCATCGCCCATGCGGAAACCATCGCGCGAGCCCGGCAGCACGTGCGGGGCGGCGCTCATGTTTTCCTGGCCGCCGGCCACCACGATCTCGGCGTCGCCCGCCATGATCGCGTTGGCGGCCAGCATCACGGCCTTCAGGCCCGAGCCGCACACCTTGTTGATGGTCATGGCCGGCACCATCGCCGGCAGGCCGGCCTTGATCGCGGCCTGGCGTGCGGGGTTCTGGCCCGAACCGGCGGTCAGCACCTGGCCCATGATGACTTCGCTCACCTGCTCCGGCTTGACGCCGGCGCGCTCCAGCGCGGCCTTGATGACCACGGCACCCAGTTCCGGTGCCGGGATCTTGGCCAGCGAGCCGCCAAACTTGCCGACCGCGGTGCGGGCGGCGGATACGATGACAACGTCAGTCATTGTGTAGTCCTTTCAATGGAAACGGGAGGGAACCTGCAAGCCTGCCGGCGCCGTGCATGACGCACGCCGGCACTCATGCAAGCGTCATGCCTTGGCTTTGACGTATCGCCCAGGCGCGGGTTCGATTGCGCGATAGCGCGCATTGCCATAGTTGGCGGGCGCGGCGCGTTTCGCGCCGGCCTGCCCGGACAGCCATGCGGTCCAGTCCGGCCACCAGCTGCCGTGATGCTCGATGGCGCCGGCCAGCCATTGCTGCGGCGACTCCGGCAGCGCATCGTTAGTCCAGTGGCTGCGCTTGTTCTTGGCCGGCGGGTTGATCACACCGGCGATATGGCCCGACGCACCCAGCACGAAGCGCAGCTTGTTCGCCAGCAGCGCGGTCGAGGCATAGGCCGCGGTCCACGGCACGATATGGTCTTCGCGCGAGCCGTAGATATAGGTCGGCACGTCGATGCTGGCCAGGTCCACCGGCACGCCGCACACGGTCAGCTTGCCCGGTACCTTGAGCTCGTTCTGCAGGTACGTGTGGCGCAGGTACCAGCAGTACCACGGCCCCGGCAGGTTGGTGGCGTCGCCGTTCCAGAACAGCAGGTCGAACGGCACCGGCGTGTTGCCCTTCAGGTAGTTGTCGACCACGTAGTTCCACACCAGGTCGTTCGGGCGCAGGAACGAGAAGGTATTGGCCAGCTCAAGGCCGCGCAGCAGCGCGCACGGCGCGCCGGCGCCGCCGCCCAGCGTGGCCTCGCGCAACTGCACATGGCCCTCGTCGACAAAGACGTCGAGGATGCCGGTGTCGGCAAAGTCCAGCAGCGTGGTCAGCAGCGTGACGCTGGCGGCCGGGTGCTCGCCGCGCGCGGCCAGCACCGCCAGCGCGGTCGAGACAATGGTGCCGCCCACGCAGAAGCCGAGCACGTTGATCTTGTCCTGGCCGCTGATGTCGCGCGCGACTTCGATGGCGCGGATGGCCGCGTGCTCAATGTAGTCGTCCCAGGTGCTGCCGGCCATGCTGGCGTCCGGATTGCGCCACGACACCAGAAACACCGTATGTCCCTGCTCCACCACATGGCGCACCAGCGAGCTCTCCGGCTGCAGGTCCAGGATGTAGTACTTGTTGATGCACGGCGGCACCATCAGCAGCGGGCGCGCGTGCACCTTGTCGGTCAGCGGCTTGTACTGCAACAGCTGGAAGTACTCGTTCTCGAAGACCACGGCGCCTTCGGTCACCGCGACATTGCGGCCGACCTCAAACGCGCTCTCGTCGGTCTGCGAGATCTTGCCGCGCGTCAGGTCTTCCATCATGTTGCGCACGCCGGCACGCAGCGATTCGCCGCCCGACTCGATCAGCAGGCGCTGCGCCTCGGGATTGGTGGCAAGGAAGTTGGCGGGCGACATCGCATCGACCCATTGCGAGATCGCGAAGCGGATGCGCTGGCGGGTCTTGGCATCGGCCTCGACGGCATCGGCCAGCTCGGTCAAGGCGCGCGCATTGAGCAGGTAGAACGCGGCAGCGAAGCGATATGGGAGGTTGGTGCGCCATGCGTCGCCGGCGAAGCGCCGGTCGTGCAGCGGACCGGTGGCCTCGGCCTTGCCCTCGGCCATAGCCTGCCACAGCGCTGAGAAGTCCTTCATGTAGCGCTGCTGGATATCACCCAGCTGCGCCGGCGCGATCTTGACGCCTGCCAGCGCATCCAGGCCCGGAATGCCGGACGCGGCCGCGTGGCCGTTGCCTTCAGTGCCCTGCCACTGGCGGGACCATTCCAGCCATGTGGCCGGATCGAATGGCCCCGGCGTGAACTTGAATGGTTGGGACTTGCCTTCCTGCGTGGAAGCTGCCGCGCCTTTGCCGGTCGCCATGATTTGATTGTCTCTCTGCCGTCACTATTCGAACCGGCTCCGGGCATTGCCCTGGCCGGCACTTTGCATGGGGAGATGCTATCCGAATGGACCCGGCTTGCGCCTCCCCAAAGCGGGAGGGTCTGCCGGCACATCTGCCCTGGAACTGGCTGGAAGCCCTCGACCGCACCTGCTGCGGCCGTGGCTTGCGTCCATTCCGATAGCGGCTCCCCTTTTATCCGGCAAGCGCGACATCCTCGCATGGAGACGCCATGCGCTATGCTTGCCGGAGAAACCTGGGAATCGTCAGCGATTCCGAGACATTTGAGTCCATTGTTGCCTTGCAACGCACGCGCTGTCAATGCGGGAATCCGCCTCGGCACTGCACGCTTCCCGACCTACCGGACGGTATGCAGCGCTCGCATCTGCCGAGGCCCCAGAGCATAGGCGAGAAGGATGAATTTTTGATGTACATCGTGGCCATTGGCTGGCTCTACGTGGCGCTGATGATGGCGATCACCGAGCACAACGTGGTGGCAGGCGTTGCCACCTTCCTGATGTATGGCATGGCGCCGGTGGCGCTGGTGCTCTACATCATGGGCACGCCCGGCCGCCGCCGACGCAAGGCTGAAGCCGAGCGCGCACAGGCGGCCAGGGGCAAGGACGAGTGAGGCAGCGGCGGGCTCAGTCCGCCAGCCAGACCAGGCTGGCCATGCGGCCGGTCACGCCATCGCGCCGATAGGAGTAGAAGCGACCGGCGTCGGCCACGGTGCAGGCGTCGCCGCCGTAGACCTCGGTACAGCCGGCGCGCGCCAGGCGCGTGCGCGCCAGCGCATAGATGTCGGCAAGGTACTTGCCCGGGGCACCAGGGCGGAAGGCTGCGGCAACCGCGACCTGTTCATCGGCGCGTGCCTGGGCCAGGAAGGCATCGCGCACTTCGGCACCCACCTCGAACGCATCGGGGCCGATGGCCGGGCCCAGCCATGCCAGCCAGCGCGCGGCACCGGCAGCGGCCTGCATCCGTGACAGCGTGGCTTCGATCACGCCGCTGCACAGGCCGCGCCAGCCCGCATGCGCGGCGCCCACCACCGTCCCCTGCGCATCGCATAGCAGCACCGGCAGGCAATCCGCCGTCATCACGGCGCAGACTTGGCCGGGTACCACCGCCAGGCTCGCGTCGGCCTGGGGCACGGGCGCGCCCGGGGCCGCCACATGGTCGACCGTGGCGACCGCGCAGCCATGCACCTGCTCCAGCCATTGCGGCATCGACGGCAGGCAGGCGGCCAGCCGCGCGCGGTTGCGCGCCACGTCGGCGGCGTCGTCGCCAACGTGGGTGCCCAGGTTCAGGCCGCCGGGGGCGCCGCCGGCAAGCCCGTACGGGCCCTTGCTGACACCGCCCTGGCGCGTGGTTGACAACGCGCGCACACGCGCCGGCGCGGGCCAGTCAGGGACCAGCCAGGCGCGATCAGGCGCTGCGCTCATCGTCATCGTCGTCCTCGTCATCACCAGCGTATTCCCAGTGGGCCTCGCCGCCTTCCCAGACTTCGTCCCAGCCTTCTTCTTCCTCGTCGGCCTGCGCGCTTTCAAAATCCAGCGCATCGATCAGCGCCTGCAGGTCTTGCGGCGGCTGCGCGGTCCACGACATGCGCTTGCCGGTGGCCGGATGCACCAGGCCGAGCTGGTACGCATGCAGCGCCTGGCGCTCATACGGCACCGGCAGCGGTGCGCGGACCGCCGGGCGCTGCCCGCGCTGCGTGGCGCGGAAGTAGGCCGGGTCGCCCACCAGCGGGTGGCCGATCGACTCGAAATGCACGCGGATCTGGTGCGTGCGGCCGGTCTCCAGCTTGCACATCACCATCGACACGAAGCCCCGCCCCAGCGGCACCGTGGCCAGCGTGCGGAAATGCGTGCGCGACGGCTTGCCGCTGGCGGTATGCACGACCGCCATGCGCGTGCGCTCGCGCGGGTCGCGGCCGATGGGCGCGTCGATGGTGCCCTCGTCATAGGTGCGGCCCCACACCAGCGCGATATAGGTGCGCTTGACCGTGCGCGCCTGCAGCTGGCGCACCAGGTCGGTCTGCGCGGTCAGCGAGCGCGCCACCACCATCAGGCCGGAGGTTTCCTTGTCGAGCCGGTGCACGATGCCCGCGCGCGGCAGCAACGCTGCGCCGGGGTCGCGGTGCAGCAACCCGTTGAGCACGGTGCCGCTCCAGTTACCGGCAGCCGGATGCACCACCAGCCCGGCGGGCTTGTTGATCACCAGCAGGGTGTCGTCTTCATAGACCACGTCCAGCGGCACGTCCTCGGGCGAGAAAGCGGACGATTCCGGTGCGGCCTGCGGCTGGATTTCGATGCGGTTGCCCATCTGCACGGCGTCGCGCGGACGGCGCACGTGGCCGTCGACACGCACCGCGCCGCTTTCGATCCACTGCTGCAGGCGGCTGCGTGAAAACTCGCTGAAGTGACGCGCGAGCAATTTATCGAGCCGCTCGCCATGCGAGGCGCTGTCCACCTCCAGCGACAGGGTCACGGCCGGCTCGGCAGCCGCCGCGCCGCCGGGCGGCACCTCGGCAAGGTCTTCAAATTCCTCTGGATGGGCCTCGAAATCGGCCACGGACGCGGCTGCGCGCACCCGTTCTGGTGGAAGTCCTCCCACGCCAGCTCCTGCTTCGGGGTTGGGCTGGGGGCTTGGGCTATAATGCTTGACGCTATTTTTCTTCATCCGGGATACGATTGCCCATGCAATTGCAGAGCATGAAACGCGCGCGCTGGCGCACGACAATTGGAGCGGTTCTGCTCGCAGGCGGCTGCGTCATGCTGTCTGCATGCGGCCTGCTGGCGGACCAACCCGACGAGACCGCAGGCTGGTCGGCCAACAAATTATATTCGGAAGCCAAGGATGCGCTGGATGGCGGCGACTACACGCGTGCCGTCAAGCTGTATGAAAAGCTCGAAGGCCGCTATCCGTTTGGGCGCTATGCACAGCAGGCCCAGATCGATACCGCCTACGCCAACTACAAGGATGGTGAAACAGCAGCAGCCCTGGCCGCGGTGGACCGCTTCATCCAGCTGCACCCGAACCATCCCAATATCGATTACGCCTACTACCTCAAGGGCCTGATCAACTTCAACGACAACCTGGGCTGGCTGGGCCGCTTCTCGGGCCAGGACCTGAGCGAGCGCGACCCCAAGGCCGCGCGCGCCGCCTATGACGCGTTCAATACGCTGATCACGCGCTACCCGGAAAGCAAGTACACCCCCGACGCCACGCTGCGCATGCAGTACATCGTCAACTCGCTGGCCCAGCACGAAGTGCACGCCGCGCGCTACTACTACCGGCGCGGCGCATACCTCGCCGCCGTCAACCGCGCCCAGCAGGCGCTGAAGGACTATGACGGCGCTCCGGCCAACGAAGAAGCGCTGTACATCATGGTCCGTTCATATGACGCGATGGGAATGAAGGACCTGCGCGACGACACCGCACGCGTGATGGAGCGCAATTTCCCGGACAGCGATTTCATCAAGTACGGCGCGCGCCGCAAGGACAAGTCCTGGTGGGAAGTGTTCTGACGCCGGCTGGCCAGAGGCCATAAAAAACGGGACGTATCCTCCGATACGTCCCGTTTTTCTTTTTCCGGCACCTGTGCGATCAGTCCGCTGCCGCGGCCTCCTTGCCAGGACCGCGCAGCGACTCCAGGAACCGCACCACCGTCGCCGCCTCACGCGTGCGCGTGAACGGCGGCAGGCTTTGCCAGATCTGACGGCCATAGGGCTTCTCGACCAGCCGCGTATCGAAGATCGCCAGCACGCCGCGGTCCGATTCCGAGCGGATCAGCCGCCCCGCCCCCTGCTTGAGCGTGATCACCGCATGCGGCAGCTGGTGCACGGCAAACGGGCTCAGGCCCTTCTTCTGCAGCACTTCCATGCGCGCGGCCAGCACCGGGTCGTCGGGCGGCGCGAACGGCAGCTTGTCGATGATCACCAGCGACAGCGCCTCGCCGCGCACATCCACGCCCTCCCAGAAGCTCTGGCTTCCGACCAGCACCGCGTTGCCCAGCTCGCGGAAGCGGTCCAGCAATTCGGTGCGGCTGGCCTGGCCCTGCACCAGCAGCGGCAGGTTCAGGCCGCGCTCGGCAAACGCGTCATAGAGCAGGTCCGAGGCACGCTGCACGGCGCGCAGCGTGGTGCACAGCAGGAAGGTGCGTCCGCCGGCGGCCTCGATCAGCGGCAATGCCGCCTGCACCACCGCGTCGGTGAACTGCGGCGACTGCGGCTGCGGCATATCGCGCGGCACGTAGAGCAGCCCCTGCTTCGCGTAATCGAACGGGCTGGGCAGCGTCAGCGAGCGGTCCTTGTCGAGCCCCAGCTGCGCCGCGTAGTGGGTGAAATTCCCCTTCACCGACAGCGTCGCCGAGGTGAAAACCCAGGCGCGCGGCTGGCCGTCGCGCTGGCGCGTGAAGATCGGCGCGATCGACAGCGGCGTGCGGTGCAGCTGCACAGTATGCGAGAACACCTCGACCCAGCGCACGGTTTCAGGGCCGGCGGGCAGCGCCGGCGCGGCTTCGCCGTCGCCCTCGGTCGGCTGCGGTGCCGGCGCGGGCGCGGCATCGGCGCGCCACGCGGCCAGCTTGTTGGCCAGCTCCAGCGCGCGGCGGTGGCATTGCTGCAGCGATTCGGCACGCTCGGCCTGGCTTTCGAGCATCTCGACGAAGTCTGACAGGGCTTCGTCCAGCGCATCGAGCGTTTCGTTGAAAGGCTCGGCGATACGGCGGTCGGCCTCGATCTGGCCCAGCGCCAGCCGCGCATTGTCCTTGCTGAAGGCCAGGCGCAGGTCGCGCGCGGCGCGCTCCAGCGGCGCGGCCAGCGCAACCCAGTCCACCGCATCGCGCGCGTGCGACAGGCCTTCGGCCACGGTATCGCGGGCGATTTCCAGCAGCTGGCTGGTGGACAGCGTCTCGCCGAAGAACAGCGTGGCGGTCTCGGGCAGCTGGTGGGCTTCGTCGAAGATCACGGTGTTGGCGGCCGGCAGCAGTTCCGCCATGCCGGTGTCGCGCAGCACCACGTCGGCAAAGAACAGGTGATGGTTGACCACCACCACGTCGGCCTGCTGCGCTTCCTTGCGCGCGCGCATCACAAAGCATTCCTTGTAATGCGGGCATTCCGATCCCAGGCAGTTGTCGCGCGTGGAGGTCACCATCTGCCATACCGGCGCGTTCTCGGGAACGGACGCCAGCTCGGCCTTGTCGCCGGTGGAGGTTTCCTTGATGAAGCGGCCGATGTCGCGCAGCCACGCCGCATCCTGGCGCGACGCTAGGCGGCCGTTGGCCTGCGCGCGTTCCAGGTGGTAGTGGCAGACGTAGTTGGCGCGGCCCTTGAGCAGCGCCACCGAGACCGGCACGTTCAGCGCATGGCGCACCGTGGGGATGTCGCGCAGGAAGAGCTGGTCCTGCAGGTTCTTGGTGCCGGTCGACAGGATCACCTTGCCGCCCCACAGCATCGCCGGCACCAGGTAGGCGTAGGTCTTGCCGGTGCCGGTGCCCGCTTCGACGATGACGGAATCGTTCTGCACGATCGCGTCGGCGACGGCCTCGGCCATCTTGTGCTGCGAGGCGCGCGGCCGGTAGCCGGGAATCGCCTGGGCCAGCGTGCCGGTATCGGCAAAGATGGTGGCCAGTTCCGCGCCGCGGCTGGCGCCGTCGTCGGCGGGCGCGGCAGGCGCGGGCGACCCGGCGTCGGTCAGGCTGACGGCTTCGGACGGCTCAGGAGAATCTGGAAGATCGGACAAGGCAGGGGGAGAATGTTGTATGGGCCGCCGGACAGCGCCGGCGGCGATCGGCAAGCCTGGCGCGAATGCGCTCAGGCCGGCACGTCGGGTTCGAGCTGCAGCTGCAGCAGCGTGATGGCGTCCTTCAGCTTGAGGCGGCGCTTCTTCAGCCGGCGCAGCTGCAGTTCGTCATGGACGGCATCGTTGGCAAGGCGGTCGATCAGGAAATCCAGGTCGCGGTGCTCGATCTGCAACTCCATGATGCGCCGCTCCAGGGTATTCAGGTTGCTGTCCATCTATGCCTCCGCTGCGCAGTCACGGTGCCGGACCTCAAAAGCCGAACGGGCGCGGCGCCGATGCCTGCCCCTGTTGCTCCTTCGCCTTGGCGCGGCGCTCTTCCAGCTCCTTCTGGCGCCGTTCGAGGTCGCGCTGCTTGGCCTCGTATGCCTTGACATTCTCCTGCCGCTGGCGGGCCTGGTCGGCGCCCTTCTGCTGGGCCTCCTGCATGCGGGCATCGAAGTCAGACTGCTTCTTTTCGTACGCCTGCGCATTGGCGGCACGCTGCGGCGCCTCGCCCTGGCGCTGCGCCTCGCGCAGCTGCTGTTCCTGCTGCTTCTTCTGGAAGGCATCGCGGCTGGACTGCTCGCTGGCCGAGCGCTTCGGCTGGCTGGCCTCGAACTCGGCGCGGCGCAGCGCCTGTTCGCGGTCGCGCTCGGCGGCGCGGTAGGCGCGTTCGGCCTCGCCTACCTCCAGTTCGCGCTTGCGCAGCACCTGCAGCTCCTCGCGCTGGACTTCCTTGGCGCTGTTGATGCAGTGGTTGACAAAGAACTTGCCGTAGCACTCGCGCTCGGCGGCGGCAAAGCGGTAGTTGGTCCAGGCGCGCGAATCCTCGACGGCCTTGCGTTCGGCGGCAAAGTCGCGCTGGCCGTTGGCGGCGGGTGGCGCCGCGGGCGCGGAAGTCTGGGCGCGCGCCTCGCGCAGCGGCATCAGCACGGCGCATGCAGCCACGGCCAGTGCAGCCAGGCGGCCGAAGCGGAACAGGGAAGTTTCAGGCACGTTGGCGAAGGTTGGCATGGCCAGGATGGTGGCCTTGGCGGCGGCCGGGCGGGACTTGACGGTCATGACCGGATTCTAGCATCCGGGCCGGGCACCGGCCCGCCCTGCCGGGCCGTTGCGGACGTGCGCGGGACGCCGCCCGCCCCGCACCCGCTGCGCGCCCTGGCGAATCCCTTGCGCGCTTGTGGCAAAATGCCCCGCTTTCGACTGACTGCGTTTCTCGCCGCGCTCTCCGATGTCCAACCTGCCCGCATCCGTCTCGCAAAAGATCGTCTCGCTCATCGCGGCTGAACTGTCCGTGCAGCCCCGCCAGGTGGCCGCGGCCGTGGCGCTGCTCGACGAAGGCGCCACCGTGCCCTTCATCGCCCGCTACCGCAAGGAAGTGACCGGCAACCTCGATGACACGCAGCTGCGCAACCTGGAAGAGCGCCTGCTGTACCTGCGCGACATGGAAGACCGCCGCGCTGCCATCCTCGCGTCGATCCAGGAGCAAGGCAAGCTGACGCCCGAGCTGCAGGCCGCCATCGAGGCCGCCGAAACCAAGCAGGCGCTCGAAGACCTCTACCTTCCCTACAAGCCCAAGCGCCGCACCCGCGCCCAGATCGCGCGCGAATGCGGGCTGGAGCCGCTGGCGCTGGCACTGCTGGCCGATCCCACGCTGGATCCGCAGGCCGAGGCCGCCAGGTACGTCAACGGCAACCCGACCGCCGACAGCGGCGTGCCTGACGTCAAGGCCGCGCTGGACGGCGCGCGCGACATCCTGTCCGAGCAGTTCGGCGAGACTGCGGAACTGCTGGGCAAGCTGCGCGAGCACCTGTGGACCAACGGCGTGGTGTCCTCCACCGTGATGGAAGGCAAGGAAACCGCCGAGGAAGAGAAGTTCCGCGACTACTACGCCTACAGCGAGACCATCCGCACGGTGCCGTCGCACCGCGCGCTGGCGCTGTTCCGCGGCCGCAACGCGGGCGTGCTGATGGTCAAGCTGGGCCTGGGCGAGGAACAGGACGCGATGGTGCCGCACCCGTGCGAAGGCATGATCGCGCGCCATGTCGGCATCCAGCAGTTGGGCCGCCCGGCCGACAAGTGGCTGGGCGACGTATGCCGCTGGTGCTGGCGCGTCAAGGTGCAGCCCCACCTGGAAACCGAACTGCTGACACAGCTGCGCGAAACCGCGGAGAACGAAGCCATCAAGGTGTTCGGCCGCAACCTGCATGAGCTGCTGCTGGCCGCGCCGGCCGGGCCCAAGTCGGTGATGGGCGTCGACCCGGGCATCCGCACCGGCTGCAAGATCGCCGTGGTGGACAGCACCGGCAAGCTGCTGGACACCGCCACCATCTACCCGCACGAGCCGCGCCGCGACTGGAACGGCTCGCTCGCCACGCTGGCGCGCCTGGCAAGGCAGCACAATGTGGCGCTGGTGTCGATCGGCAACGGCACCGCCAGCCGCGAAACCGACAAGCTGGTGCAGGACCTGATGAAGCAGATGCCCGAGCTGAAGCTGACCAAGATCGTGGTCAGCGAGGCCGGCGCTTCGGTGTATTCGGCGTCGGAACTGGCCGCCAAGGAATTCCCGGACCTGGATGTGTCGCTGCGCGGCGCGGTGTCGATTGCCCGCCGGCTGCAGGATCCGCTGGCCGAACTGGTCAAGATCGATCCCAAGTCGATCGGCGTGGGCCAGTACCAGCATGACGTCAACCAGCGCGAGCTGGCGCGGGCGCTGGACGCCGTGGTCGAAGACTGCGTCAACGCCGTGGGCGTGGACGTCAACACCGCCTCGGCGCCGCTGCTGGCGCGCGTGTCGGGCCTGAACACGGTGCTGGCGCGCAATATCGTCGAGTTCCGCGACGCCAATGGCGCCTTCGCCAACCGCGATGCGCTGAAAAAGGTGCCGCGCCTGGGCGACAAGACCTTCGAGCAGGCGGCCGGCTTCCTGCGCATCAACGACGGCGACAATCCGCTGGACCGCTCCTCGGTGCACCCGGAAGCGTATCCGGTGGTGCAGCGCATCCTGGAACACGTCAAGAAGGGCCTGCGCGACGTGATGGGCAACCGCGACGCGCTGCGCGGCCTGTCTCCGACGCAGTTCACCGACGACTCCTTCGGCCTGCCGACCGTGCGCGACATCCTGTCCGAGCTGGAAAAGCCGGGCCGTGACCCGCGCCCCGAGTTCAAGACCGCAACCTTCCAGGAAGGCGTGGAAGACGTGAAGGACCTGCAGCCCGGCATGGTGCTGGAAGGCGTGGTCACCAACGTGGCAGCCTTCGGCGCCTTTGTCGATATCGGCGTGCACCAGGACGGCCTGGTCCACATCTCGGCACTGTCCAGCAAGTTCGTCAAGGACGCGCATGAGGTGGTCAAGGCCGGCCAGATCGTCAAGGTCAAGGTGATGGAGGTCGACGTCAAGCGCAACCGCATCGGCCTGTCGATGCGCCTGGACGACGAGCCAGGCCAGGCCGCGGCGCGTGCCGGCGGCGACCGTGGTGACCGCGGCGGCCAACGCAACGGCGGCGGCAAGGGCTTCAACGGCGGCCGCCGCGAGGCGGAACCGGCCGGCGCCATGGCCGCGGCCTTCGCCAAGCTCAAGCGCTAGCCCGCAAGCCGATGGCATGACGCCCCGCACGGGCGACCGTGCGGGGCGTCGTCGTTTTCAGCCGCCGTGCGCGATCCGAACGGCCAGGCCCTTGCCGGCGCCATCGGTGCGGTTGGCGAACGCAATCTCCAGCCCATGCAGCCGCGCCACGCGCTGCGCGATCGAAATGCCGAGGCCGTGGCCCTGCTCGCGCTGCCCCGATCCGCCACGGAAGAAGCGATCGCCCAGCCGCGCCAGCACGTCAGGCGCGACGCCCGGGCCCTGGTCGAGCACCGTGACGCTGTCGGGCCGGAAATCGATGGTCACCAGCGCGCCCGGCGGGCTGTAGCGGATGGCGTTGTCGAGCAGGTTGCGCAGCAGCAGCGACAGCAGGTTGGCGTCACCCGCCACCGGCAATGGCGCCTGCCCTTCCGGGGGCCACTCCAGCTCGACGTCGACCTGCTTCCGCTGCGCCAGAGCCAGGCAGTCCGACAGCGCCTGCTGCGCCACCGGGATCCAGTTGACCGGCTGGCGTGACGGCAGGCCGGCAGCATCTTCCAGCCGGCTCAGCGTCAGCAGCTGCGACACCAGCCGGCTGATGCGGTCGATGCCGGTGGCCACGTTGGCGCGTGCCTGCGCGCGCTCGGCGTCATCGGCCGAACGCTCGGCGATTTCCCACTGCGCCTTCAGCGCGGCCAACGGCGTGCGCATCTCATGGGCAGCATCGGCAGTGAGGCGCCGTTCATGCTCGATCGAATCCGACACGCGCGCCAGCAGGCGGTTCATGGCGTGCACCAGCGGCACCAGTTCGCCCGGCACTGCCTGCAGGCTGAGCGGCCGGCGGTCTTGGGGGGCGCGGCCTTCAATATCGGTCGACAACGCGCGCACCGGCGCCATCGCGCGCCGCATGAACCAGATCAACAGGCCGATCAGCACCGGCAGGCCTGCGGCCCACGGCAGCACCTGCGCGGCGATATAGGACAGGATCAGCTCATTGCGCTCGGCCAGTTGCTGGCCCACGCAGACGCGCCAGCCCGTGTCGGGATCATCGAGGTAGTAAAGCCGCCAGGACTGCTTGTCGATGGTGACGTCGGTAAAGCCCTTCACTCCTGGCGCACGCGGCAGCAGGTCGCCCTCGGGATCGATATGCAAGGGCTTGCCGTCCGGCAGCCAGGCGGCGATGGCGAGATCGCCCAGGCCCGCATCGCCCTGGTCGCCCTCGACCAGCTCTGGCAGCCGGGTGCGCGACGGCGCCGCGGCGACATCCACCAGCGGCACCACCGAATGCATCTGCAGCGCCATGCGCACCATGTCGGTGTCATAGAGTTCATTGATCTCGTGCCGGGCGCGCACGTAGGTCATGCCGATGGTCAACAGCCACACCACCGGCGCGGCGATCAGCACCGCAAGGATGAGCCGGCGCTGCAACGTCATGTGCAATCCTCGGCCGCGCCCAGCGTGTAGCCGGCGCCGCGGAAGGTGCGCACGATCTTCGGATGGATCTTGCGGCGCAGGTGGTGGATATGGACTTCCAGCGCGTTGCTTTCAACGCCGCCCTGCCAGTCGTAGAGCTTGTCGCGCAGGAAGTCGCGCGTCAGCAGCCGGTTGGGGTGCGCCAGCAGCAGCTCCAGCAGCATGGCTTCGCGGCTGGTCAGCTCCAGGGGCTTGCCCTGCCAGTACGCCTGGCGCGCGGCCGGATGGAATTCCAGCGCGCCGTGCTTCCACACTGGAGACGACAGGCCCGCGGCGCGGCGGGTCACGGCACGCAGCCGGGCCGCCAGCTCATCGAGCGCGATCGGCTTGACCAGGTAGTCGTCGGCACCGGCGTCAAGGCCGCCGATGCGGCTGTCGATCGCATCGCGCGCGGTCAGCACGATCACCGGGATGCGGCTGCCGCGCGCACGCCAGCGCGCGAGCAGTGACATGCCGTCTTCCCCTGGCAGGCCCAGGTCCAGCACCACGGCATCGTAGTGGACCACGCCGAGCGCATGGTCGGCTTCGGTGCCGGTGCTGAACCAGTCGACCGCATAGTCGAGCAGCTGCAGGCCGCGCCGCAGCCCGTCACCCAGCATCGGGTCGTCTTCAACAATAAGGATTCTCATTTTCTCGGGTGACCCGGACGTATCACGGTATTGTGCGCGCCCCGCCTTAATGTGCCATTAAGGTTCGCGAACTATCCTGCGCTCACTTTGCAGGCGCCCCGCTGTTCAACGCGGCGCGGGCCGTCAGCGTGGACATGGCCTTGCCGCCGAGCGCCTGCACGCCGCCACGCGCGCCACCACCCACCCTTCCCTTTCACGCCGAGCCGTTTGCGCATCATGCACCGTTCCGACCGCCTCGCCGCCGAGCCTGGGCTCATCAGCGCCCGGCCCGCCGCGCCGTGGCATGCCACGCGGCTGGCGGGCGTGCCCGCGGTGACGCTCGGGCTGGTGGTGCTGGCGTTCGCGCTGCTTTGGTTCGGCACGCTGGGCGTGCGCCACCTGCTCGGGCCCGACGAGGGCCGCTATGCCGAGATCGCCCGCGAGATGCTGAGCACGGGCGACTGGGTCACGATCCGCTACAACGGGCTGAAGTACTTCGAGAAGCCGCCGTTCCATATGTGGGCCACGGCGGTGTCGTACGCGCTGTTCGGCATCGGCGACTGGCAGGCGCGGCTGTGCGTGGCGCTGGCCGGCATCGCCGGGCTGGGAATATCGATGCTGGCCGCCGCGCGCTGGTTCGGCGCGCGTGCGGGCTTGCTGGCCGGACTAGTGCTGGCAAGCGCGCCCATGTGGAACCTCGCCGCGCACTTCAATACGCTGGACATGACGCTGTCCGGCAGCATGGCCTGCGTGCTCGCGTGCATGCTGCTGGCCCAGCATCCGCACGCCACGGCGCCGGCACGCCGCGGCTGGATGCTGGCGTGCTGGGCGGCCATGGGCGTGGCGGTGCTGACCAAGGGGCTGGTCGGGCTGGCGCTGCCGGGACTGGTGCTGGTGGTGTACACCTGCGTGACGCGCGACCTCGCACGGTGGCGCCGCCTGCATGCGCCGGCCGGCATCGCCCTGATGCTGCTGGTGGCGATGCCTTGGTACTGGCTGGTGGCGCGGCGCAATCCGGAATTCCTGCGCTTTTTCTTTATCCACGAGCACTGGCAGCGATACACCTCGACCGTGCATGCGCGCAAGGGCGGGCTGTGGTACTTCGTGCCGCTGCTGGTGGGCGGCTTCCTGCCGTGGCTCGGGCTGGTTCCCGGCATGGTCCGCGCGGTCGGGCAGCGTACCGGCGTGGTTGCCGCGGGTGGGTCCAGGCCGTTCCAGCCTGCGCTGATGGCAGGGCTGTGGGCGGTGTCGATCTTCGTGTTCTTCAGCCTGTCGGGCTCGAAGCTGCCCGGCTACATCCTGCCGCTGTTTCCCGCACTGGCGATCCTGGCGGGCGCAGCGCTGGCGCGGACCGGTGACCAACCCTGGCGCAGGCAGCTGTGCGCCATGCTGGCGGTGGGCGCGATCGGCCTGCTGGCAAGCCCGGTCGTGGCCACGCTGGATTCCAACAACACCCCCAACGCGCTGTACCGCGCGTATGCCGCATGGGTGGCGCTGGCATTCGCGCTGGTGATTACCAGCGCCGCCATCGGGCTGTGGCTGCTGCGGCGGCATGGCCGCCTGGCCAGCATCACGGCCTATGCATTCGGCATGCTGCTGGCATTCTCCACCGCATTGCTGGGCCATGAAGCGATCGGCCGCTCCGCCTCGGGCATCGACATGGTGGCGCCGATCGAACGCGTGCTGCGCCCCGGCATGCCGCTCTATGGCGTCGGCATGCTCGACCATACCCTGCCCTTCTACCTGCGCCATCCGCTCACCATGGTGGCGCAGGCCGACGAGCTCGCGTTCGGCGCCGGACAGGAGCCGCAGAAGTGGCTGCCGACCCTCGATGCCTTCGTCGATGCCTGGCAGCATGGCCCGCGTGCCATCGCGCTGCTCTCGCCGCAGGCATTCTCTGAACTGAGCGCGCGCGTGCCGATGCATGTCGTCGCGCGCGACTGGCGGCGCGTGGCCGTCGCCAACTTCCCCCTCGCCGGCGCGCGCTAGCCGCGCCGGCGCCTCCCGATTTCCCCTGCCATTCGTCAAATCCAATGCAAGGCAAGAAAGTACTGATCCTCGGCGTCAACGGCTTTATCGGCCATCACCTGACGCGCCGCATCCTGGAAACCACGCCGTGGGAGGTCTACGGCATGGACATGTCGTCGGACCG
>NZ_JBXAGS010000008.1:213509-305264 GCF_058794355.1 Cupriavidus sp. GW823-FHT07B10 | reverse complement strand
TGCTGCGTCTGCTTTGCAGCGCTGCGTTGTGTTGCGAGGGGGCGAATATTAAGTGACCGCAGCGGGGTTGGCAAGGGGTTTTTGAAAACTTCTTCGTGCCACCATCAGCGCCGCCTTAGAATCGGCAAATGCCTGACATGCCTACCTACCTGCCGTCGCGTCTGCCAGCGGACGGGGCGCGCCTGCTCGACGCCCAAGCTCTCGCCGCGGCGCTGTCGCGCCCTATTGTCTTTGTCGACCTGGAGACCACCGGCGCGGACGCACAGCGCGACCGCATTACCGAGATCGGCGTGGTCGAAGTCGGCCCGGACGGCATCATTGAATGGGACACCCTGCTCGACCCCGGCATGTCGATCCCGCCGTTCATCCAGCGCATGACTGGCATTACCGAAGAGATGGTGCGCGGCCAGCCGAGCTTCGAGTCACTGGCGGAATCGCTTGCCGAACGCCTGCAAGGCCGCTTGTTCGTGGCGCACAACGCGCGCTTCGACTATGGCTTCCTGAAGAACGCCTTCCGACGTGCCGGCGTGACCTTCCGGGCCGACGTGCTGTGCACGGTAAGGCTGTCGCGCTCGCTGTTCCCCTCCGTGGAACGCCACGGCCTGGATGCGCTGATCGCGCGCTTCGGCCTGACGCCCAAGGGCCGCCACCGCGCCCTGGCCGATGCCGAGCTGCTGTGGCAGTTCTGGCAGAAGATCCATGCCACGTATTCGGTCGACCTGGTGGAATCGGCCGTGCGCACGCTGGTGCGGCGGGCCAGCCTGCCGGCCGGCCTGGACGAAACCGCGCTGGAAGACGTGCCGGCGGCGCCCGGTGTCTATATCTTCTATGGCGACCAGGACGTGCCACTCTATATCGGCAAGAGCGTGCACCTGCGGCAACGGATCGGCGCCCACTTCTCCGGCGACTACCGGTACGGCAAGGATATGCGGCTGGCCCGGCTGGTACGCCGTGTGGAATGGCGCGAGACCGGCGGCGAGACCGGCGCGCTGCTGCTCGAAGCCCGGCTGGTCAAGGCGATGCAGCCGGTGCACAACCAGCTGCTGCGCCGCAATGCCCGGCTCTATGCCTGGGAACTGCCGCAGCAGCTGCCGGTGCCACGCCTGCGCTCGGATCGAGATACGGATTTCTGCCGGCATCGCGACCTGTTCGGCGTGTTCGGCAGCCGCGGCGCGGCCGAGGCTCGCTTGCGCGCGCTGGCGCAGGAACACGGCCTGTGCCTGGCCACGCTGTCGCTGGAGAAAACCACCCGCCGTGGCAGCCCCTGCTTTGCGCGCCAGGTCCATCGCTGCGCCGGTGCCTGCGTCGGCGCCGAGCCGTCGGGCGCGCACCGCGCCCGGCTGGCCGCCGCGCTGGCGCCGATCGCGCTGATGCCCTGGCCCTTCGATGGCCCGGCTGCCTGGCGCGAGCAGCACGACGGACGCACCTGGTGGCATGTCGCCGACGACTGGTGCTACCTGGGCTGCGCAGCCACGCTGGAAGAAGCGCAGGCGTTGGCGGCAGCACCAGCGCATTTCGACCTCGATACATACCAGATCCTCGCGCCGCGGCTGGCGCAATGGATGCCGCAGGCGGTGCCGCTGTCCGTGCACAGGCCGTTCACGCTGACCGCCCCCGAGGCCCCCGCCCGGGCGCCACGCCCGGCACGCATCCCGGCCGGACAGACTGCCCGCAAGGCGCCACCGGCTGCCGCACAGCAACCCCTGGGCCTGGTCTCCGACTGAAGCCGGCCACGCTCTGTGCGTCATCGCGCAGAGCACGCTTGCAGCGAGGCACGCGGCTCCGCTAGCCTGCACAGGCCGGCCCTTGCAGCCGGCTGCGCCGATGCGGAGCCTACATGCCAGCCAACCCAATCCTTCCGGCCGAAACGGCCCGCGGCGCCGTCAGCGTGCGTGCAAGCCTGGCCGTCTTGTGGGCGGCTGCCATCACCGGTGCCTGCGCCGGCCTGGAGGCCAGCGCCATGCAGGACGTCTTCGATTCCTGGAAAAACGTCCCCGTCGATGAGGCGAAGCGCCAGTGGGGTCCGCCGCAATCGGTGCAGGTCCTGCCCTCCGGCACGGCCTATGTCTGGAACGATTCGATTGCGCCCGCGCGCCCCCCGGGCAGCGGCCCGCGCGATGCCGGCATGGAGCGCACGCCGGTACCGGGCCAATGCCAGCGCAAGCTGGTGACCGGCCAGGACGGCATCGTCATCGGCGGCGAATGGCGCGGCGATGCCTGCTGCATCACCGCGCTCGTCGGCCACTGCGCAAGCCTGAAATATCGGGGCCGCAGCTGAGCCATGAGCCACGGCACCCGCGGGTGCCCGCCCGGCTCAGTCGATACTTGCGCCCGACGCCTTCACTGCCTGCCCCCAGCGCTTCTGCTCCGCCGTGATCGTGGCGGCAAATGCCTCCGGCGACTGCCATGCGGGCTCGGCACCCTGCTGCTCGAGCTTCGCCTTGGTGTCGGGGTCGGCCAGCACCGTGCGCAAGGCACCGGACAGGCGTGAGACCACCTCCCTGGGCGTGCCCGCCGGCGCCAGCATGCCATAGAAGCCAACCACCTCGAAGCCCTTCAGCCCGGCCTCCTGCATCGTCGGCACATCCGGCAGCGCGGGAGAGCGCTGCGGCGACGTCACCGCCAGCGCACGCACCTTGCCTGCCTTGATGTACTGCGTGAACAGCGGGATCGAGTCGGCCATCATCTGCGCCTGGCCGCCCATCACGTCGGTCAGCGCCGGCGAGCTGCCCTTGTACGGGATATGGACGATGAACGTGCCCGAAGCCTGCTTGAACATTTCCGGCATCAGGTGCGAGATGCCGCCATTGCCGCCCGAGGCAAAGTTCAGCTTGCCCGGGTTGGCCTTGGCATAGCTGATGAACGCCTTCAGGTCGCGCGCCGGCACGTTGTTGTTGACCACCATCACCAGCGGGATCAGCGCCGTGCGTGCCACCGGCGCGAAGTCCTTCGGCATGCTGTAGGGCAGCTTGGGATAGAGCGAGTTGTTGATGGCCATCTGCCCAGTGTTGGCCAGCAGCAGCGTGTAGCCGTCGGGCGCGGACTTGGCGACGTTGTCCGAGCCGATATTGCCGGCGGCGCCGGCCTTGTAGTCGATCACGATGGTCTGGCCCAGGATCGGCTGCAGCTTTTCGGCCAGCAGGCGCGCGTGCGTGTCGACCGGGCCGCCGGGCGGGAATGCCACCACCAGCCGGATCGGCTTTTCCGGCCAGGCCGCTTGCGCGGTCCCCGCCGCCAGTGCCAGCGGCGCGGCGGCCAGGGCCAGCAGTGCGTGTCTCAGGATGTCCCGGCGGGCTTGCGGCTTGTTCTTCGTCTTGTCCACGGTTGATTTCTCCTTGATACAGGGCTGCCCGCCAGCGCCCTGGTTCCGGGTGCTACGAACAGTCGCCAGCCGCCATTGTGACTCTTTTGTGACTTTCTGATGTCATTTTTATGACAATCTCCCGGACTACCGGACTCAACGCACCGGCCACGCGCCCGTGTCCGCCAACACCGGCGAGTATTCGCGAAAACCGAAGCGCAGCGGCAATACCGCCGCACGCCGCACCACGCGCTCGACATGCAGCCGCACCAGCCGTTCGGCGCCGGCGTATGACGCCAGTTCATCGCCCTCCCAGATCACCTCGGCGCGCCCGCCCACATGCAGCAGCGAGCCATCGGCAAAATCCGGCACCACGATCCCGGCTTGCGGATTGGCCAGCAGGTTGCCGACCGTATTGAAGAAGTTGTTGCCGTTGAAGTCCGGGAACGTCAGCGTGCCGGCCTCGTCGACGCGGATAAAGCCAGGCTTGCCGCCGCGGTGCGAGACATCGGCGCCTCCGGTGTGCTCGCCCTCGTCCTGCGGAGATGCGGTGTGGCTGGTGGCGATGAACAGGGTATCGGCGCCGCGCAGCCAGGCCACCGCCTGCTCATCCAGCGCGTCGCCGTGCCAGGCGGGCGGCGCGGGCGCCGGCTCGGCCAGGCTCACGTCGCGCAACTGGATATAGCGCGGGCAGTTGCCAAAGCTCTGCTCGACCTCGACTGTCATCCCGCCCTCGTCGCGCGCCACGATGACCCCGTTCATGCGGTTGCGCCGGCGCGTAGGCAGCTTGATCCCGAGCAGGCCGATGCGCGCGCCCTGCGCCAGCGCCAGGGCCGCCGGGTCGCCGGGCAGCGGCACGGCGTCGATACGCAGGTGGGTAGCGTCAGGCGTATGCGCAAACCCCGGCGTCCCGGCCAGCATCGTGGCCCAGGGCTGCCCGTCGGCATCGACGGCGCCAACCAGCAGGAACGGCAGCTGCGCAAAGAACGTGCGGTGCTGCTCCGGCATCTCGCCACGGATTACCCGCGGGCCGGACGCGGCCATGCGTTCGCGCTTGCCGGCGCGCTCCTGGGCGGCCAGTTCGCCGGCGTGGAATGGCAGGCCGGCGTGCGGCCATGTGGGCAGATCCATGACTAGCTCCTTTTCCTTGTCGGATCGATTGGCGATACGCGGGTCCGGCAGGCGCTACGCCGCCAGGCCGACCTTCGACACCAGCATCGGCACGAAGCCGGGCAAGGCTTCGATGCGGCGCAGCCAGTCGTTCAGCGCGGGGTACGGCGCCAGCGGCACGTTGCCTTCCTCGGCGCGGGCGATATAGCTGTAGGCGGCAACGTCAGCAATGGTGGCATGGTCGGCCGCCAGGAACGGCTGCCCGGCGAGCAGGATTTCCATCAGCGTGAACAGCCGCTGCGCGCGGGCGATGGCATCGTCCATCGCCACCGGCCTGCCGAACAGCACGCCCAGGCGCGCCGCCGCCGGCCCGAAGGCAATGTCGCCGGCGGCCACCGACAGCCAGCGCTGCACGCGCGCCGCGCCCACCGGATCGCGCGGCAGCCAGCGGCCGTCGTCATAGCGCGTGGCCAGGTAGACCAGGATGGCGTTGGAATCGCCGACGACCACGCCGTCGTCATCCAGCACCGGCACCTGGCCGAACGGGTTCAGGCGCAGGAAGGCCTCGCTGCGCTGCTCGCCGCCGCGCAGGTCGACGTCCACCAGCCGGCAGGGCAAGCCCAGCAGCCCCAGGAACAGTTCTGCGCGATGGGCGTGGCCGGACACCGGCGAGCGGTACAGCACCAGCGGCTTGGCGGGGCGATTGGTTTCTTGCATGGCACTCTCCTCAACGGTTGGGATAGCCGGATTCTGGGCGCCGAAGTCGTTGCAATAAATAGGGCAATTGATATTTGACTACTCCAAAGAATGGAGTAATGTGTGGCGCCATGGACAAGCTACGCGCGATGCAGACCTTTGTGCGGATCGTCGACGAGGGCAGCCTGACGGCAGCCGCCACGACGCTGCATACCTCGTTGCCGGCGGTGGTGCGCACGCTGGCGGCGCTGGAATCCGAGTTGCAGGTCCGGCTGCTCAACCGCACCACGCGGCGGCTGTCGCTGACCGGCGAGGGGCGCAGCTACCTGGACAGCTGCCGGCGCATCCTGGCCACCATCGACGAGGTCGAGGCCGGCCTGACCGCCAGCCATGTCGAACCCAGCGGCCAGCTCACGCTGACCGCCTCGGTGCTGTTCGGCCAGATGTATGTGGCGCCGGCGGTCACGCGTTTCGTGCAGCGCTATCCGCGCGTGCGCTGCCGCATGGAATTCACCGACCGCGTGGTGAACCTGCTTGAAGAAGACCTGGACGTGGGGGTGCGCATCGGCCCGCTGGCTGATTCCACGCTGGTGGCGCAGACCGTCGGCAGCATCCGCCGCGTGGTGGTGGCCACGCCCGCCTACCTGCGCAAGCACGGCGTGCCACGCCATCCCGAGGAACTGGCCAGCGCCAACTGCGTGCGCTTCACCGGCAACCACGCGCACTGGTGGACCTTCCAGGAGGACGGCCGGGAGTTCCACGTGCAGGTCAGCGGCAACCTGGAATTCAACCAGACCGCGCCCGCCGTGGCTGCCTGTGCCGAAGGCGCGGGCTTCGGCCACTTCCTGTCCTACCAGGTCGCGCAACTGGTCGAAGCACGCAAACTGCGCATCGTGCTGCAGGATTTCGAGCAGCCGGCATGGCCGCTATCGCTGATCTATCCCCATGCGCGACTGTTGCCGGCACGCACGCGCGCCTTTATCGAATGGATGCGGGATGACCTGGGCCCGCGCTTCAACTGACAACGCTCCATCGCAAAAAGACCATGCCCCTGTCGAGCGCTCCCACTCCAGCCGGCTTCGGCTCCCGCGTGCGGCGCCTGATCCATCGACCGAGCGGCAACGCCTTGCGCGCAGCCGTGCTGGGCGTCAACGACGGGCTGGTGTCCAGCTTCTGCCTGGTGATGGGCCTGGAGGGCGCGGCGGCCTCGCGCGAGGCCGTCATCCTGGCCGGGCTGGCGGGCCTGGCGGCGGGCGCTTGCTCGATGGCGCTGGGTGAATGGCTGTCGGTGACCAACAGTCGCGAGATGAACAACAAGCGCCTGCGCGACATGGCGCACGAGCTCGCGCATGATGCCACCCGGGCCCGACAGCGGCTGGTCACGGTGATTGTGGGCAAGGGCGTGCTGCCGGCCGATGCCGAGCGTGCCGCCGACGAGATCATGCGCAACCCGCGCGCGGCCCTGGACACCTTTGCGCGCGAAGTGCTGGGCATCAACCCGCAGGAGCGCGGCGGCAACCCGGTGCAGGCGGCGGTAATTTCCTTCGTGCTGTACAGCAGCGGTGCGCTGGTGCCGTTGCTGCCGTTCCTCGTGACCGCAGGGCCATCGGCGCAGTTCGGCAGCATCGTCGCGTGCCTGGCCGGCCTTGGCCTGGTTGGCTGGGGCACCTCGTCGTTCAATGGCCGCCCGGGATGGTTCTCGGCGCTGCGGCAGGTGCTGATCGGGGGCATGGCGGCAGCCTTCACCTACGGACTGGGCACCGTGTTCGGATCGCTCTGACCCGCGCCGAGGCAAGCGGCACATGCGCGCCGCAACGCCACCTCCGGCGCAGCCCACCCACCCGCCACGCCGGGCTGCCACCCGACAAAATCCTTGACGCGTCGCGGCACGCACCGGTATTTTCAAATTCGAATCAGAATTCGAATACGGAGTGCCAATGTCAGCGACCCAATCCGGCTTCACCGCCAACGCCTCCTTTCCCCGTATCGATACCCCCTCGATCCTGCAGCCGCCGCGCCAGCGCCGTGCGCGCGAGACCGAACAGGCCTTGCTGGGCGCGGGCCGCGAACTGCTTGCCTCGCGTGACTTTGCCGCCGTTTCCGTGGCGCAGATCGCCGCGGCGTGCCAGGTATCGGTGGGTGCCTTCTATGGGCGCTTCCGCGACAAGATGGCCTATTTCGAGGCCTTGCGTGCGCTGGTCATGGAAGAAACCGCCGCGTCGACTGAGCGCTACCTGGCGCAGGAGCGCTGGGAGGACGTGCCGACACCGGTGCTGCTGGAAAAGGCCACGCGCTTCATGGTGCTCGGCACGCTGGCCAACCGCGGCGTGATCCGGGCATCGCTGCGGCATGCGTCCACGCGGCCCGAGGAATGGGTGCCCCACCGCCAGAGCGGCGAAGCCATCGTGGAGCGCATGGTGCAGTTGCTGGTGCCGCGGCTGGCGATGCCTGCCGACACCGCCGAGGTGCGCGTGCGCTTTGCCATGCAGGCGGTGTTCAGCGTGCTGGTCAATGCCGTGCTCAATGATTCCGGCCCACTGCACCTCGACGACGAACAGATGATCCCGGAACTCAACCGCCTGATGGCCGGCTATCTCGGCGTCCCCTGCGCAGAGCCGGCCTGAGCACACCACCGGCCCGCGCCACCCGCGGTAATGCAGCCAGGCCATGGCTGCCATGAATTGCGCAGCGCTTGCTTGGCTGGCGCGCCGGACCTCCCTAGAATGTGCCCACGCCGGGCGCCGTGCCCGGCGCCCCCGGCCTGCCGCAAAACGGCGCACCGGGCGCAGCCCTATCCGCCTCACGTTTACCGGGACCGCTCATGGCCACGCTTTTCCTCGTCCGGCACGGACAAGCCTCGTTTGGCGCCGCCAACTACGATTGCCTGTCGCCGACCGGCCGCCAGCAGGCGCGCTGGCTGGGCGAGTATTTCCAGGAGCGCGGCGTCAGCTTCAGCCGCGTGGTGTCCGGCACGCTGGTGCGCCAGCAGGACACCGCCAGCGAGATCCTGGCCAGCATGGGTCAGCCGCAGACAGCGATCGTCTCGCACGCGGGCCTGAACGAATACGACGGCGAGGCGCTGTACCGTTGCCACACCGGCGGCGCCGACCACCGCGCGCACCAGAACGGCGACTACAACGACTACTGGCGCACCTTCCGCGCGGCCTACGCCGCATGGACCCAGGACGGGCTGGCCGAGATGCCCGAGAGCTGGGCCGATTTCGGCGCCCGCATTACCGGCGCCCTGGCGCACGCAAGCGAAGGCATGACGCGCGAGGATGCCATCCTGGTGGTGAGCTCCGGTGGCGCCATCGGCCGCGCCACGGCCGACCTGCTTGGCGCACCTGCACAGGCCGCCATCGAGATGAACCTGCAATTCCGCAATACGGCGTTCTGCGAGATCATCGTCGGCCGCGGCGTGCAGCGGCTGCTGAGCTTCAACAACGTGCCGCACCTGGAACGCGCCGACCGGCGCAGCGCAGTGACGTTCGCCTGACGCGCGCGACACACCGCAAACAAGAAAAGCCGCGAAAATCGCGGCCCCCTTTTCCGGCTGCTGGCGCGGGCACTCTGACATGCCCGCGCCGCCGGTCCTTCTCCCTTTACTACTCCTTGCTGCGACGATCCATGCGCTGCGTGCCTGTGCGGCACGCAGCGACTCTCACAGCTTTACAGGCGCTCGACGATGGTCACGTTGGCCAGCCCGCCGCCTTCGCACATCGTCTGCAGGCCGTAGCGCTTGCCGTGCGTATGCAGCGCATGTACCAGCGTGGTCATCAGCTTGGCGCCCGAGCCGCCCAGCGGATGGCCCAGCGCGATCGCGCCGCCATGCACGTTCAGGCGCGCCGGATCGGCGCCGGTGGCCTTCAGCCAGGCCAGCGGCACCGGGGCGAAGGCTTCGTTGACTTCGAACAGGTCGATATCGCCGATGCGCAGGCCCGCCTTCTTCAGCGCGACTTCCGTGGCCGGCAGCGGCGCTTCCAGCATCACGACCGGATCATGGCCGATCACCGTCATGGCGTGCACGCGCGCCAGCGGCTTGACGCCAAGCTTCTTCAGTCCGGCCTCGTTGACCACCATCAGGCCGGCGGCGCCGTCGCAGATCTGGCTGGCAGAAGCGGCAGTCACGCGGCCGCCTTCGGCGATCAGCTTGACGCTGCCGATGCTTTCCAGCGTGGCGTCATAGCGGATGCCTTCGTCAGTGGTGTGCATTTCACCGTTGGCACCGTCGGCCGTGCGCACTTCCACCGGCAGGATTTCGGCGGTGAAGCGGCCCGACTTGGTGGCGGCGATGGCGCGCTGGTGGCTCTGCAGGGCGTGGGCATCCAGCTGCTCGCGCGACAGGTCGTACTTGCGCGCAATCATTTCGGCGCCGGTGAACTGGCTGAACTGCACGCCGGGATAGCGCGCCTCGATGCCGGGGCTCTTGGGCACACCGAAACCGTTCTTGGCCGGCAGCTGCGACGACAGGCCCATCGGCACGCGCGTCATGCTTTCCACGCCGGCGGCGATGACGATGTCCATCGCGCCCGACATCACTGCCTGCGCGGCAAAGTGCAGTGCCTGCTGCGACGAACCGCACTGGCGGTCCACCGAGGTGCCGGGCACGCTTTCAGGCAGGCGCGAGGCCAGGATGGCATTGCGCGCCACGTTGCCGGCCTGCTCGCCGACCTGGCTCACGCAGCCCATGATGACGTCTTCGACCAGCGCCGGGTCGGCGCCGGTGCGTTCCACCAGTGCGTCCAGCACCTGTGCGGCCAGGTCGGCCGGATGCCAGCCCGACAGCTTGCCGCCCTTGCGGCCGCCGGCGGTACGGACCGCCGCGACGATATATGCCTCTGCCATGTGATCTCCTTGGTTCGGTGCAGGCTGCCGGGGCAGCCATGGTGTTGTCCGGAGTGCCGGCATCTGGCGCCGGCAGTGTCGCTTTGCATTGTTGCGCCGCGGGTGGTGGCAAGCGTCGTCGGAAGCGACGAAGTTTGCCGCAGGCCTCAGGTGCGCGGCGCCAGCACTGCAAAGATTGCGGTCGCGCGCAGCAGGCAGCGCTCGCCACTGACCAGCCGGCAGGTGCCATAGCGCAGGCGCGAGCCGAGCTTGTCGAACTCCACGCGGGCCTCGACCCAGTCGCCCAGGCGCGCGGAATCCAGGTAGTCCAGGCTCAGGTTGACGGTCACCGCGCTTTTGGAGCGCCCGGTTTCCAGCGACATCATCATGCCGATGGCGGTATCGGCCAGCGTCGCCAGCATGCCGCCGTGCGGGATGCCCAGGTTATTCAGGTGACTCTCGTCGATGCGCACCGCCAGCGTGCGGCGCTCCGCATGCAGGTAGAGCTGGCCGAAACCTGCCATGTAGCCGCTCATGCTGCGCAGCGGGACGAAGCCCTCCGGCACGTCCCCGCCGGCAGCTTCGCCCGGCGCGGCGATGGCCTGGGTCATCGCCCGCTCGATTTCAGCCTCGGCCATGGCGTCAGGCAAAGAAGCGCGAGGCCACGCTGAGGTGCTCTCGGCAATCGGCCACCATGCGCGTGATCAGTTCTTCGCAGCTGGGCACGTCGTCGATCAGGCCCACGCACTGGCCGGCGCTGATGATGCCACTGTCGGTCTCGCCCGCCTTGAGCGCCGCCTTGCCGCGCACGCCGGCGACCAGGTGCTTGACGTCCTCGAACTGCGCGCCGCCCGGGCGGCGTTCAATGCTCACCACCTCGTCCGACACGGCGTTCTTGAGCACGCGCGCGGTGTTGTGCAGCGTGCGGAAGATCAGGTTGGTATCGCGCTCGCTGGCCTGCACCAGCGCCTTCTTGACGTTGTCGTGGATCGGCGCCTCGCGCGTGGCGCAGAAGCGCGTGCCCATGTTGACGCCCTCGGCGCCCAGCACCAGTGCCGCTGCCATGCCGCGTCCGTCGGCGATGCCGCCGGAGGCGATCACCGGGATCGACAGCTTGCGCACCGCCTGCGGGATCAGCACCATGCCGGGCACGTCGTCCTCGCCGGGGTGGCCGGCGCACTCGAAGCCGTCGATCGACACCGCGTCCACGCCCAGGCGCTCGGCCGACAGCGCATGGCGCACCGCCACGCACTTGTGGATCACCTTGATGCCGGCGGCCTTGGCGCGCGCGATATGTTCCTTGGGGTTGTTGCCGGCGGTTTCCAGCACCTTGATGCCGCTTTCGATGATGACGTCGAGGTAGCGCGCGTACGGCGGCGGGTTGATCGACGGCAGCAGGGTCAGGTTCACGCCGAACGGCTTGTCGGTCATCTCGCGGCAGCGGCGGATCTCTTCGGCCAGCGCCTCGGGCGTGGGTTGCGTCAGCGCCGTGAGGATGCCCAGCCCGCCGGCGTTGGAAACGGCGGAGGCCATCTCGGCGTAGCCAACCCATTGCATGCCACCCTGGATAATCGGGTAGCGGATGCCAAGCAGTTCGGTGATTCGTGTCTTCATGGTTGTCCCTTTGCTGTCTGCGCCGGCAGGCGCGCGGTAGTGCCGGCCCTGCCGCTTGATCGGGGTCAGTCTACGGCCAGGTGCCGATTCCGAGCCTCGTCGGAAGCGACGATTGCGGGCGGCGCATTCTGCACTAGTGTTGACCGAGCCCCGTGCCGGCGCCCCGCCCCGGCACACTTCCTCCCATATTCGCAGCAATCCCGGCAGGAGCCCCCCATGACGCAAGCCACGCCTTCGTTCGAAACCCTGCGCTACGCCGTTGCAGACGGTGTCGCCACCATCACCCTGCACCGCCCGGACCAGCTCAATGCGTTCACCGCGCAGATGATGCATGAACTGATCGCCGCGTTCGACGCCACCGATGCCGACGACAACGTGCGTGCCGTGATCGTCACGGGCTCGGGCCGCGCCTTCTGCGCCGGCGCCGACCTGTCCGGCGGCAGTTCCACCTTCGACTTCGAGAAGCGTTATGGCGCCAGCCCCGACAGCGCGCACCGCGACGGTGGCGGGCGCGTGTCGCTGCGCATCTTCCGCAGCCTCAAGCCGGTGATCGCCGCGGTCAACGGCGCCGCGGTCGGCGTGGGCGTGACCATGCAGCTGCCGATGGATATCCGGCTGGCGTCGACCGACGCCAAGTTCGGCTTTGTCTTTGCGCGCCGGGGCATCACGCCCGAAGCGGCGTCGTCGTGGTTCCTGTCGCGCGTGGTCGGCATCTCGACCGCGCTGGAATGGTGCTATACCGGCCGCGTGTTCTCGGCCCAGGAAGCGCATGAGCGCGGCCTGGTGCGCTCGCTGCACGCGCCCGAAGACCTGCTGCCTGCCGCCCAGGCCATTGCCCGCGAGATCGCCGCCAATGCCGCGCCGGTTTCGGTAGCGATCTCGCGCCAGCTGATCTGGCGCATGGCCGGCGCCAGCCACCCGATGGAAGCGCACAAGCTCGACAGCCGCGCGATCCAGTCGCGCGGGCGCTCCGCCGACGTCAAGGAAGGCGTCAGCGCCTTCCTGGAGAAGCGTCCCGCCGCCTTCCCGGAAACCGTGTCGCACGACATGCCGGACTTCTTCGACTGGACCAGCGAGCCGCCCTTCATCTGAAGCGCGCCCGTCGATCAACTTTTCCGGAATTCGCATGAAAGTCAGCCAAGCCGTCGCCAGTCGCAAGTCCGTCCGCGGCTTCCTGCCCCGGGCCGTTGCGCCCGACACCATCCGCCGCGTGCTCGACGCCGCCGCGCGCGCCCCCTCGGGGGGCAACCTGCAGCCCTGGCATATCCATGTCATCGGCGGCGAGGCCCTGGAGGGGCTGCGCGCCATCATGCGCGAGCGCATCGCCCAGGCGCCCGCGGGTGAAGAGCGCGAGTACGACATCTACCCGCGCGAGCTGGTCTCGCCCTACCGCGACCGCCGCTTCCAGGTGGGCGAGGCGCTCTACCACTACCTCGGCATCCCGCGCGAGGACAAGGCGCGGCGGCTGGCGCAGTTTGCCAACAACTTCACCTTCTTCGGCGCGCCGCTGGCGCTGTTCTGCACCGTGGACCGCCGCATGGGCCCGCCGCAATGGTCGGACCTGGGCATGTACCTGCAGACGGTGATGCTGCTGCTGCGTGAAGAAGGGCTGGACAGCTGCGCGCAGGAATGCTGGGCGATGTACCCGCAGACCCTCGGCAAGTTCCTGTCGCTGCCGGCCGAACGGATGCTGTTCACCGGCATGGCGATCGGCTACGAAGACCCCGAGGCGCCCGCCAACCAGCTGCGTTCCGTGCGCGCACCGCTGGAGGAATTCACGGAGTTCATCGGCATCTGAGCCGCAAGCGCGCGCGGGCTGACCTGCGCGCGCGGCCTCAGAGCAGCCCGAGCTGGCGTGCAATGGCCACCGCCTGGGTGCGGTTGCTGGCATGCAGCTTGGCGCTGATATTGCGCAGGTGCGTGCGCACCGTGGTTTCGGACACGAACAGGCGCTCGGCCATGGCCACATTGGAATAGCCCTCGGCCAGCAGTTGCAGCACCTTCTGCTCCTTGGGCGTCAGCGGCTCCACCAGCGCCGCCGGCGCCGGCCGGCCGGTACCGGCGGCCTGCTCGCTCCCGGACTGGCCGCAGGCCTGCAGCAGCCTTTCCACATAGGGGGCAGGCAGGCTGGCCGACTGGCGCGAGCAGGCATCGGCCACCAGCCTGCGCACATCGTCGCCCTCGTCGGCAAAGATGCGGACAAAGCCTTCGGCAGCGCCGAAACGCAGCGCCTCGCCCATCACCACCAGCGCGTGCGCGCCGTCGCCGGTGCGCTGGCACGCCTGCGCCAGCAGGATGCGCAGCTTGAGCGCGCGGCGCATCAGCTGGTTGCCGGCGGCAGCCGCCAGCTCGCGCTCGATGACCTCGCGCACCGGCGTGCCCGGGCGCGCATACAGGTCCAGCCGCAGCCGGCCAAGGGTGATGTCCTCGACATCGCTGGCAAAGGAGCTGACCCCGGGCCGCGTGCGCCACAGCGCCGGATCGGCGGCGCGTTCGATCGCCTCCTGCGCCGCGTGAACATTGCCCTGGCGCAGTGCCAGCCGTGCGCGCTCCAGCATTGCCGCCATCACCAGCCGCGTCAGCCCGCGGTGGTGCCCCAGCGCTTCCAGTTGCGCCAGCCATTCATGCGCCTGGTCGGCTTCGCCGCGCTCGAACGCAATGCGGGCCAGCACCGTGTGCCCGGTGATGATCTGGTCAGGCAGCCCGAGGTCGCGCGACAGCGGCAGGTAGACGTTGAGCAATCGGCTGGCGCGCTCGGAATCACCGCTCTCGTACAGGCCTTCGGCCAGCAGGATGCCGGCCATGG
This sequence comes from Cupriavidus sp. GW823-FHT07B10, assembly GCF_058794355.1. Lineage (NCBI taxonomy): Bacteria > Pseudomonadati > Pseudomonadota > Betaproteobacteria > Burkholderiales > Burkholderiaceae > Cupriavidus > Cupriavidus sp. GW823-FHT07B10. The sequence continues at coordinate 290,913 of NZ_JBXAGS010000008.1, read as the reverse complement.
CATTGCCGTTGGTGGGCCCGAAGCGGTTCGGCAGCATCGTGCTGGCGGCGATGCGAAACCGCGCCAGCGCCTGCTGCAGCCGCCCCTGGCGCAGGTCGATCAGCCCTTCGACCGACTCCGAGAAGATCTTGTTGAAATTGCTGTCCGAGCCTCGCACCGCGTGCCGTGCCACCTGCAGCAGCCGGCGCGCCTCCGGGTAGTCGCCGGCGACCGCAGCCAGGCGTGCCATCGACGTGCCCAGGATCGCATCGGGGAAGGCATAGCCCATCGGCAACGGCGGCAGCTCATTGCGGGCGAAGGCGCGCGCATCGTCGAAGCGGTCCATCATGTTCAGCAGCATGTGGCGCAGCGCGCGGATATGCGCCAGCAGGTCGCCGGCCGCGCCCTCGGTGGGGATCTGCTGCAGCAGGGCGATGGCTTCGGCCGGGCCGCGCGTGAACGACACCGCCCACACGCGCGCGATCTGCAGCTTGGGCCAGCGCGCCAGTTCTTCCGCCGGCACCGCCTCCAGCCAGCGCGTCAGCAGGCGCATGCGGCCCTGCGCCAGCAGGTCGTCCGCGGCGCCGTCCAGCAACGGCAGCGCGCGCGCCAGCGCACCGGCCGCGAAGGCATGCTCGATGGCGGGCACCGGGCGCCCCTGCGACTCATACCAGCGCGATGCCGACAGGTGCAGCTGCGGCACGGCGTCAGGCATGGCCTGCGCCAGCTGGCCGCGCAGGAAGCCGGAAAAGAGGCTGTGATAGCGGTACCACTGCTCCGATGCCGCACCGGAGCCACGCTCGCCATAGCGTTCGCTCTCCAGCGGCAGCAGGAACAGGTTGGCGCGCTCCAGCCAGGCCAGGATCTCGTCGCTGCTGCCAGCTGTCGCGGGCTTGCACACGGCGTCGCACAGCGGTCCGCACAACTGGTCCAGGATCGAGGTGCGCAGCAGGAAGTCGCGCACCGCCTCGGGCAGGTGCAGGAATACGTCTTCGACCAGGTAGTCGGCAATCGCCGCGTTGGAGCCGGAGAAGCCGGCGATAAAACCCTCTGGCTGGCTGCGCCGCTCCAGCGCGACTGACGCCAGCCACAATGCCGTGGCCCAGCCCTCGGTACGCCGGTGCAGCACGCTGATGGCCGCCTGCTCCAGCTTCAGCCCGCGCGCATGGCGCAGGAAGGATGCAGTTTCGCTGGCGGAAAAACGCAGCTGCGCGGGTTCGATCTCAAGCAGCTCGCCGCGCGCGCGCAGGCGGCCCAGGCCGGATTCCGGAACCCAGCGCGTGCCGATCACCACGCGGCAGCCGGGCGGCAGGCTTTCCACCAGTTGCCAGACCAGCCCGGTCACGGCGGCGTTCTGGATCGCTTCGAAATCATCGAGGAACAGCGTGAAGGCGCCGTTATGGCTGGCCAGGCGGTCGATCAGCGCGAGCGCCTGCTCGCCGGGATCCTGTGCCAGCGTCGCGTGCGCGGACCGGCCGGGGCCGCCGCCGCCCAGGCCCTGCGCGATGGCAGCTTCGACCGACCCCAGAAAGCGCGAGGCATCATTGTCCGACCGATCCAGCGTCAGCCAGGCGGTGCGCCCGCCCGCGGCCTCCAGGCGCGCGCGACACTGGAGCATGGCCGTGGTCTTGCCGAAGCCCGCCGGTGCACGCACCAGCACAAGCTTGACGAAACCGGCCGCGCACACGGTCTCGCAGATCGCCGCGCGCTCGACCTGGAACGGGGTCAGCAGCGGCGGACGCAGTTTGGCCGCCAGCGATGCGGCGCCGGCGGGCGGCGGCGCGCGCCGTCCGGTCTCCTCGATACTTGCCATTGGCTGTTGTCGTCTCCCGCACATCGCTGCCGTTGCAGGCCGCGCGATGCGCCCGCCCGCGCTGCGGATGCAGGCAGGCGGGCCGTGGCTGTGATGTAACGGAGGATTATGACGTAAACCGCCGCACTCGCGAAAATGCGGGCAGCGGCAGGCGGCCCTACACCAGCTTGTTGGCGTGGCCGCCCCAGTAGCGGTCGCGCAGCAGCCGCTTGAGCAGCTTACCGGTCGGCAGGCGCGGCAGCTCGGACGCGAAGTCGACCGAGCGCGGGCACTTGATGGCCGACAGGTTGGCGCGGCAGAACGCGATCAGTTCCGCGGCCAGCTCGGGACCGGCCTGGCTCATGTCGACGGGCTGCACCACGGCCTTGACCTCTTCGCCGAAGTCCTCGTTGGGCACGCCGATCACGGCCACGTCCATCACCTTGGGATGCGTCATCAGCAGGTTCTCGGCCTCCTGCGGGTAGATGTTGACGCCGCCGGAGATGATCATGTTGGCCTTGCGGTCGGTCAGGTACAGGTAGCCGTCCGCATCCACGTAGCCGACATCGCCGATGGTGCTCCATTCCGGCTGCTGCGGGTGGCGCGACTCCGCGGTCTTGGCCTCGTCGTTGTGGTACGAAAAGTCGCGGCCTTCGGCAAAGTAGATCGTGCCCGATTCGCCCGGCGGCAGCAGCGCGCCGTCCGGCCCGCAGATGCGCAGCTTGCCGACCATGGCCCGGCCCACCGTGCCCTTGCGCTCCAGCCACTCCGGCGTGCTGACCACGGTCACGCCGTTGCCCTCCGTCCCGGCGTAGTACTCCCAGATCACCGGCCCCCACCACGCGATCATGGCTTCCTTGACCTGCACCGGGCACGGCGCGGCCGCGTGGATCGCCACGCGCAGCGACGACACATCATAGGCCTGGCGCTGCGCCTCGGGCAGCTTGAGCATGCGCGAGAACATCGTCGGCACCAGCTGCGTATGCGTGATGCGGTGCTGCTGCACCAGCTGCAGATAGTGCTCGGCATCGAAATGCTCCATCACCACCGCGGTCCCGCCCAGCGCCTGCACGGTCATGTTGTAGCGCAGCGGCGCCGCGTGGTACAGCGGCGCGGGCGACAGGTAGCGCGTCTCGGCATCGAAGCCATAGAGCCGCTGGCACAGGCTGGTCAGGGTCGTGGGATCGTCGATATTCGGGCTCGACGGCGGCGCATACACTCCCTTGGGCCGGCCCGTGGTGCCGGACGAATACAGCATGTCGCCGCCGGTCACTTCGTCATCGATGCGCGTTGCCGGGCAGCGCGCCAGCGCGGTCTCGTACGCGTCATAGCCCGGCATTGTGCCGTCCAGCATCAGCCTGCCGCGCAAGGCCGGCGTCTGCCCGGCCAGGGCTGCCGCGACCTCGGCCTGCGCGTGCGTGGTGACCAGCAGCCTGGCGCCGCTGTCATTGATGATGTGGGCGGCATCGGCCACGTTCAGCCGCGTGCTCAGGCAGACATAGACAATGCCGCTGCGCTGCGCGCCCCAGCACAGTTCGAACAGGCGCGGATGATTCTCGACCATGAACGCCACGCGGTCACCGGGCTGCAGTCCCTGGCTGCGGAACAGGTGGGCGACCTGGTTCGAGCGTTCGTCCAGTTCGCGGTAGGTGACGACTGCGCCGCTGCCACCCATGATGACGGCTGGTTTTTCGGGTGTGCGCTGCGCGTGGATGTGCGGATGCATGGCGTTGGACTCCTCGAGGGTGTCGGTGTGTTGGCGGATGCCGGTACCGCATTCTCGGAACCCCAGCCGGTTCAACCATCGTCGGAAGCGACGAAGCGGCACCGCCACCGTTTTGCCGCAGTGCCACAAAAAAGGGCTGCGTTCGCGCCGGAACAGCTTCGTCCGATGCGACGATGCGCCACCGGGCGGCCTGGCAGGATGATGCCCGCCAGACTACTGCAATCACGCCTCACCCCCATTCCGAAGGAGCCAAGGTGGATTTCCAGTTCAGCGAAGAACAGTCGATGCTGCGCGACACGCTCGCGCGTTACCTGGCCGACCACTATGATTTCGAAGCCCGCCGCGCTGCCGTGCAGTCCGCCGCGGGCTGGCGCCCGGACTGCTGGCGCGCATTCGCCCGCGAGCTCGGCATTCTCGGCGCGGCCTACCCCGAGGCGCTCGGTGGCCTGGGCGGCGGCGCGGCCGAGCACATGATCGTGATGGAACAACTGGGCCGCCACCTGGCGCTGGAGCCCTACCTGGGCACCGTGGTGCTGGGCGGGGGCGCGCTGATGCACGGCAGCCCCGAGCTGGCCGCGCAGTGGGTGCCGGCCATCATCGGCGGCGAAGCCACCGCCGCCTGGGCCCACGCCGAACCCGTCAGCCGCTACTGCCGCCACGACGTGCAGGCCGGCGCCACGCGCCAGGGCAACGGCTACAAGCTGAGCGGGCACAAGCACGCCGTGGTCGGCGCGCCGTTCGCCACCCACCTGGTGGTCAGCGCCCGCACCTCCGGCGCGCGCCGCGACCGGGACGGCATCAGCCTGTTCTGGATTGCGCGCGACACGCCGGGCGTGACGCTGCGCGAGTACCCGACCTTCGACGGCCTGCGTGCTGCCGAGGTGCTGCTCGACAACGTGCAGGTGCCGGCGAGCCAGCGCATCGGCGCGGAAGGCGAAGCCTTTGCCCTGATCGAACAGCTGTGCGACGAAGCCATGGTCGCGCTCTGTGCCGAAGCCAATGGCGCGATGGCGCGCATGCTGGCCGACACCATCGACTATGCGCGCCAGCGCAAGCAGTTCGGCGTGCCGATCGGCACCTTCCAGGTGCTGCAGCACCGCATGGCCGACATGTACGTGCAGCTGGAGCAATCCGTGGCGCTGACCCAGGTGGCGGCGATGCAGGCTGCCAGCGCGCCGCAGGCACGCGCCCAGGCGGCGTGCGCGGCCAAGATCCAGGCCGGCCAGGCCGGTGCCTTTGTCGGCCAGGCGGCGGTGCAGATCCACGGCGGCATGGGCGTCACCGAAGAGCTGGCCGTGGGCCACTACTTCAAGCGCGTCACCGCGATCGACCTGCAGCTGGGCTCGGCCGAGCACCACCTGCGCCGCTACGCCGACCTGCTCTACCCCGCCCTGGCCGCGGCCTGAAGCCGGCATCCCCGAACCCAGACGATTACCCAGCGAGGCCCGTCGATGAATCTCGATTTCTCCCCGCAAGATCAGCAGTTCCGTGAAGACGTGCGCGCCTGGATCGCCCAGGCCTATGACGCCGACCTGCGCGCGATGATGGCGCAGTCCAAGAACGGCTACCTCGACAAGGCCGCGCAGCTGCGCTGGCAGAAGGCGCTGCACGCGCGCGGCTGGGCCGCGCCGAACTGGCCCAAGGAATACGGCGGGCCGGGCTGGACCCCGACCGAGCGCTTTATCTTCCAGTCGGAACTGGCCGCCGCCGGCTGCCCGCCAGTGTCGCCAATGGGCCTGAAGATGGTGGCGCCGGTGATCATGAAGTACGGCACGCCCGAGCAGAAGCAGCGCTTCCTGCCGCCGATCCTGAGCTCGGACGTGTGGTGGTGCCAGGGCTATTCCGAACCCAACTCCGGCTCCGACCTGGCCTCGCTGCAGATGCGCGCCGACCACGGCACCGACAGCGACGGCGAGCACTACATCCTGAATGGCTCCAAGATCTGGACCACGCATGCGCAGTGGGCCGACTGGATGTTCTGCCTGGTGCGCACCAGCCGCGAATCGAAGCGCCAGGAAGGGATTTCGTTCCTGCTGCTCGACATGCATACGCCCGGCATCACGGTGTCGACGCTGCCGACGCTGGACGGCCCCATGACCGGGCAGCAGGAAGTGAACCAGGTCTTCTTCGAGAACGTGCGCGTGCCGGTGGCAAACCGCATCGGGGAGGAAGGCAAGGGCTGGACCTACGCCAAGTACCTGCTGGAGTTCGAGCGCGGCGGTACATATAGCCCGATGCTGCGCAATCAACTGTCGAAGATCGCGGAGATTGCCGCGGAGCAGCCTGCCGACGACGGTGGCCGCCTGCTGGACGATCCCGCCTTCCGCCGCAAGCTGGCGGCGCTGCACCTGCGTGCTGCCGCGCTGGAAGCGGTTGAGTTGCGGGTGTTCTCAGGCGTGGAATCCGGGACCTCGATCGGGGCCGCGTCGAGCATGCTGAAGCTCACGGGCACTGAGACTCTGCAGGCCGCCAGCGAACTTGCGGTGGAAGCTGCAGGCCCGGCGGCGTTGCCGTTCGTGCAGGACACCTGGGCTCAATTGCAGGGACGCGAGGCCGCGCCGCGTGTCGGGCCTGAATATGCGGCTGTGCTGGCGCCGCGTTATTTCAACTATCGCAAAGCGTCGATTTACGGGGGATCTAACGAGATCCAGCGCAATATCATTGCCAAGCTCGTGTTGGGGCTTTGAGCGTTTGTGTACCGGCGATGGTTTCAAGAGCAGCCGCCGTGTGCGGCTGTTTTTTTTGGGGCTTGGCGATATCGCATCAACGCCTTCGGCTGCGCTCCGCGCAAGCGCCCAATGACCGTCAACGCATCTTGAGCCTGCGCAGCAGCCGTAGGCGTCCCCGCAATGCCGTTTGCAGCAGGCGGCCTACGCCCTGCATGGGGATCGTTCAATAGTGGGTTATCGCAGGCACTGTCCCACACTCACATGGCGTAGCAGGGTCGAACGGGCACCCACGCCCAAACGGCAAGCACCACCGTGCGAACCACCAACGCCGTGGAATTGATTGCCAGCCGCATAGGCGACGCGCTTTTTGGTTACTTTTTGTCGCTCGGACAAAAAGTGACTCGCCGGCTACGCCGGCGAAACAGCCACGCTGCCAGAAGCCACTAACCGACCGCATTGCCCCAGCCCCCTCACCAAACCACCTTCCTAGGGTTCACCCTTAATTGACTGTTCACCCTCACGCTCATATATTTTTATGAACATATAGTTCACTTTTGAACATACACCAACAACCAGCAGGCAGACAAAATGCCCCTCAAGATCGGAATCAACGGCGCCGGCATCGGCGGCCTCGCCGCAGCCATCGCACTGCGCAAGCTCGGCATGGACGCAATCGTCTACGAACAAGCCCCCCGCTTCGCCCGCGTAGGCGCCGACATCAACCTGACCCCCAACGCCGTATGCGCGCTCGACGGGCTAGGCATCGGCGACGCCCTGCGCGAAACCGCCGCACGCCCCAGCCACCGCATCAGCCGCACGTGGGACACCGGCGAAGAAACTTCCCGCCTGCCGATGCAGAAAGACGCCGAGCGCCGCTACGGCGCCCCGCAACTGACCATGCACCGCGCCGACCTGATGACCGCACTGGAAGCCGCCGTGCCGGCCGAATGCGTGCGCCTTGGCCACAAGGCCGTGGCGATCGAGCCGCATGCCGATAGCGCCACGCTGCGCTTCGCCAGTGGCGCAGAGGAGCGCGTCGATGTGCTGGTCGGCGCCGACGGCATCCACTCGACCGTGCGCACCGCCCTGTTCGGCCAGGAAAGCCCGATCTTCACCGGCGTGGTGGCCTACCGCGCGGTCGTTCCCGCCGAGCGCCTCGCCGGCGTGCCCAACCTGGGCGCCTTCACCAAATGGTGGGGCCCCGACGCCGCCACACAGATCGTCACCTTCCCGCTCAACCGCGGCCGCGACATCTTTATCTTCGCCACCGTCGCACAGGAAGCCTGGCGCCATGAGTCCTGGACCACGCCGGGCCGCGTGCAAGACCTGCGCAGCGCCTATGCCGGCTTCCACCCCGAGGCGCGCGCACTGCTCGATGCCTGCGACGAGGTGCTGATCTCCGCGCTGTACGTGCGCGACCCGCTGCCGGCATGGTGCGCCGGCCCGGTCACGCTGATGGGCGACGCCTGCCACCCGATGATGCCGTTCATGGCACAAGGCGCCGGCATGGCGATTGAAGACGGCGTGGTGCTGGCGCGCTGCCTTGCCGATGCCGCACCCGGCGGTGCCGCAGGCGTGCCCGCCGCGCTGGCACGCTACCAGGCCGCGCGCCACGAACGCACCAGCCGCATCCAGATCGGCTCGCGCGGCAATGCCTGGCTGAAGGAAGGCGGCAATGCCGACTGGGTGTACGATTACGACGCCTGGAACGTCGCCCTCGGCTGAAGCCGCGCCGATCGTTTCCGCCAGCACGGCCGCCTGCGCGGCCGTTTTCCGTTGACAGCAGACACCACCATGCCCAAATCCCGCCCACAGCCTGACCTTGCCGACGATGGCGATACCGAAGACGCCCGCGAAGCCCAGCTGGTCTCGCCGGTGATCCGCGGCCTGCGCCTGCTGCGCTTCATCGCCGAGGGCGGCGCCACCGCCAACCTGAGCGAAGTGGGCCGGCGCATCGACGTGAACCGCGTCACCGTGATGCGGCTGCTGGATACACTGGAGCATGAGGGCATGGTGGAACGCCTGCCGCAAGGCGGGCACCAGGTCGGCTTCAACTTCCTGAAGCTGGCCTCGCGCGTGCTGGCCAGCAATGACCTGACCAGCTTTGCCGCACGCGTGCTGGCCCGGCTGAGCGCATCGCTGCAGCTGTCGGCCTACCTGGCCGTGCGCGATGGCGGCGATGCACTCTACCTGCTGCGGCAGATGCCCGCGGCCTCGCTGGTCAGCAATATCCAGGTGGGCAGCCGCGTGGCCGCGCACCTGACCACGCCGGGGCGGATGCTGATTGCCGAGCTGCCGCCGGAGACGCTGCGCGAGCTGCTGGGATCCGATCCCCTGCCGACGGTCACCGGCCAGAGCCCGGCCACGCACGCGCGGCTGGCTGATATCCTTGCCGCCGATCGCGAACGCGGCTGCGCCTGGAGCTTTTCCGCCTATGAACCGGGCATCGATTCCTGCGCGGCACCGGTGCGCGGCGCCGACGGCGACGTGATCGCCGCGATCAGCGTGGCGGGACCGCAGCAGCGCTTTGAAGCCGATGGCGCGCTGCGCGAGCGCGTGGAGAAGGAAGTCAGGCAGGCCGCGCGCGACCTGTCGGGCCTGATGGGATACCGCAGCGCCGCTACTCCGCGGTAATCCCGTACGCCTTGATCAGCTTCGCCCACGCCGCGGTTTCCTCGCGGATGCGGGCCTCGAGCGCCTGCGGCGTGCTGCCCACCGGCTCCATGCCCTGGCGCTGCAGCTCGGCCCGCACCGCGGGCGTGGCCAGCAGCGCGCGCACGTCGGCGCTGAGCGCATCGGCCGCCAGCTGCGGCGTGGCCCTGGGCACCAGCAGCGCATACCAGGAACTGACGTCGATGCCGGGCACGCCCTGCTCGGCCAGCGACGGCACGTTCGGCGCGGCCGGCGAGCGCGTGGACTGCGTCACCGCCAGCGCGCGCAGCGCGCCGGACTGGATAAACGGCGCCAGCGTCGGCCACGTGCCGAACAGCATCGGCACCTGTCCGCCCACCACGTCGTTGAGCGCCTGCGTGGTGCCTTTGTAGGGCACGTGCAGCAGCGTGATGCCGGCCTTGTTGCGGAACAGCTCGCCGGCCAGGTGCAGGCCGCTGCCGACGCCCGGGCTGGCGTAGCCCAGCGGCTTGCCGGACTTCTCTGCCTGCTGTGCCAGCCTGACCAGGTCCTGCACGGAATTCGCCTTTACTGACGGATGCACCGCCAGCACGTTGGGCGAGCCCGCCAGCAGCGACACCGGCCGGAAATCACGCTCGACGTTGTAGCTCAGCGCCGGCATCAGCGTGGGGTTGATGGTCAGGTTGCCGGCCGGGGCCACCAGCAGCGTGCAGCCGTCGCCCGGCGCGCGCCGCACCGTGTCGATGCCGATATTGCCGTTGGCGCCAGGCTTGTTGTCTACCACGAACGGCGTGCCGCGCCGCTGCTGCAGCCCGTGCGCCAGCGTGCGCGCGAGCTGGTCTGCCGGGCCGCCGGCCGGGAACGGCACCACGATGCGCACATTGGCGCAGCCGGCGGCTTGCGCCGCCTGCCACGGCACGCACGCCGCCAGCGCAGCGGCCAGCGCCGTGCCGGCCAGCCATTGCCGCCGGCGCGGCGGCCTGTTGTATGTCTTGCGTTGCTGCATATTGCTTCCCAATGGATGGCTGGCGGCACGCGCTGCCGTCACGCGAACGGTTTCGGCACCTCCGGCCGGTAGTCGAGCAGGCTCGACAGCTCGGCCGCCGCCCGCCTGACCTGTTCCACCACGTTGTCGAGCTGGTCCGGATCGATGCGCGAGGCCGGGATGGTCGCGCCCAGCGCCGCCACAACCTTGCCGCTGCGGTCGCGCACCGGCGCCGCGATGGTGGAGATGCTGGCCTCGAAGAACCCTTCATGCAGCACATAGCCGCGCTGGCGGTCGCGCTGGACCATGTCGTACAGCTCTTCGACAGTGCGCGGCGTGCTTTCGGAATACACCTCCAGGCGCTCTTCCGGATACAGCGTGCGCAGTTCCGCCAGCGACAGGTCTTCCAGCAGCACGCGGCCCAGCACGGTCGCATGCGCCGGCAGCCGGGTGCCAACGTTGACGGTGCTGGCAAACGGGCGCGAGGCCACCGACTTGGCCACATAGACGATGGAGCGCCCGTCGCGCACCACCAGGTTGCACGGATAGTGGATCTCGTCGCGCAGCCGGTCCAGCAGCGGGCGGCCCAGCTCGGTCAGCTCCAGCGAGGCCAGGTAGTCAAAGCCCAGCCGCAGCACCGCCATGCCCAGGCGGAACTCGCGCCCGCCGTCGGTGCGCTCGACAAAGCCCATCATTTCCAGCGTGGCCAGCAGCCGGAACACGGTCGAACGCGGCACCTTGAGCCGGCGCGCCAGCTCGGCCGCCGACAAGGTGCGCTCACGGCTGCTGAATTCGGCCAGCAGCCGCAGGCCGCGCTCCAGCCCCGGCACGATGTACTTCTCCTGGGCGCTCTCCGGGGCGCCCTCCTGGCCGCTTTCCTGCGTGTCTTCCTGCGGCGAATCGGTCGTCATGGTCTGTCTCTGCAATATTCGGTCTTGGCGTAACGCTCTCATATATCACGCCTGCACCCCGTAGGGTACCCGTATTGCCGGCAGACCCCGCCCTGGCTCCGCCTATGCCCCTGGGCGCAGGTAGTCGCGCAGCCAGGCCGCGCATTGCTCGCCCTGGGCGGCGGGCCACCGCACCACGATGGTCTCGTCGCTGCGGCGCAGCTCAACGCAGATGTCCGACAGCGGCCCGCGCGCGGCCTCGCCGCGCCCGAACAGCCGCGAGAACAGCCCGCCGGCGGCGGGTGCGGGCGCGGACCGTGTCGGCAGCACCGCATGGCCGTTGGCAGCCGCGGCCGATGCAACCGGTGCCGCAGGTGCGGACTTCGCCGCCGGCTCGGGCGCTGCCTGCGCCCCCTGCGGCGACAGCCGCGCCAGCAGGTTGGCGCCAAACTCGTCCCACATGCGGTCGGCCTTGGTCTTCATCACGCTCAGGCCGAAAGTGCCCAGCCGGCCCAGCACGTCCACCTCCACCCTGATGCGCAGCTGCGTGCCGCCATCGTCCAGGGCGGTCAGGAAGAGCTCGCTCGACTGGCGCAGCGAGCTGGCCACTGAGTCGTCCTCGCCGGTGCCCTCGGTGCGCAGGTAATGCGGCGCGCGCGTCTCGACGATCTTCGTATGCAGCCGGAAGCGCGCGTTGATGAAGGCGATCTTGACCGCCATATGGGCGATGTACTCGACATCGCTCAGCACTTCGATCGATTCCATGCCGGGCACGCACGCGCCCATCACGTTGGGGTCGAGCAGCAGCTCCCACACGCGCGCCGGCGGCGCCGCGGTGACCAGGGTCTTTTCAATTTCCACGCATTTTCTCCGCGGCGGACAGGACCGATTCAACGATGCCGACATAGCCGGTGCAGCGGCACAGGTTGCCGTTCAGGCCGTGGCGGACTTCGTCTTCGGTCGGGTTGGGGTTATTGGCAAGCAGCGCGCACGAGGCCATCAGGAAGCCCGGCGTGCAATAGCCGCACTGCAGCCCGCCGTTGTCCATGAAGCACTGCTGCAGCGGATGCAGCTGGCCGTCGGCGGCCAGCCCCTCCACCGTCATCACATGGCGCCCGCGCGCCTGCACGGCGAGCATCAGGCAGGACTTGACCACCTCGCCGTCGACCAGCACGGAGCAGGCGCCGCAGATGCCGGTCTCGCAGCCACGCTTGGTGCCGGTCAGGTTCAGGTCGTCGCGCAGCAGGTCGGACAGCAGGCGCCGCGCCGGCACCTCCACCTGGTGTTCCTCGCCGTTGACGGTGAGTTCGATGCTGACTTGGTTCATGGGGATTCCTTACTCCGATGCCACGCCGAACAGCTCGGCAATGGTGCGGCGCGCGACTACCCGCACCATCTCGCGCCGGTAGCTTTCGGACCCGCGCATGTCCGAGACCGCGTTGATATCCGCGGCGACAATGGCGGCCGCCTCCTCGGCTAGTTCCGCGGTGACGGCCTTGCCGGCCAGCAGCGCTTCGGCGCGGCGCAGCCGGGCCGGGATCGGCGTGGACGCGCCCACCGCCAGCCGCGCCTCGACGCAGAACGCGCCCTCGCGCCGCACCGCCAGTGCCACGCTGGCGAGCGGCCGGTGCTCGGCGGCGGTGCGCAGGAAGCGCGCATAGCGGCCATCGGCGCCGGCACCCGGCGCCGGCACGCGGATCTGCGTGACGATCTCGTCCGGCGCCAGTGCCGTGACGTAGTAGTCGACCAGGAAGTCCTCGATATCGATCTCGCGCTCGCCGCCTCGGCCGCTGACCACGATCCGCGCGCCCAGCGCCATCAGGCAGCCGGGCGGATCGGTGGCGGGGTCGGCATAGCAGAGGTTGCCGCCGATGGTGCCCTGGTTGCGCACCTGCGGATTGGCCACGCGCGAGGCCATGCTGGCCAGCATCGGGTAGTGCGCCTGCACCAGCGGCGAGCGCGCTACCTCGGCATGCAGCGTCAGCGCGCCGATGCGCAGGCCCTCGCGCGCATCGAAGGTGATGCCGCGCAGCGCCTTGAGCCGGCCCAGCGAGACCAGGTGGCCAGGCGTCAGCATGCGCTGGCGCATGCCGAGCATCAGCGCGGTGCCGCCGGCAAGGATGCGGCAACTGTCGCCCAGCTCGGCCAGCATCTGGCTGGCCTCGGCCACGGTGGCCGGCTCAAGGAAGGCAAAGTCACGCATGGACGGCCTCCTTCTGCTTCAGTTCGCGCAGGCCCGCCAGCACCTTCTCCGGCGTGATCGGCAGCGACTGGATGCGCACGCCCACGGCGTCGAAGACGGCATTGGCGATCGCCGCCGCGCCCGGCAGGATCGCGGTTTCGCTGGCGCCCTTGGCGCCATAGGGGCCGTTGGGGTCGTTCGATTCCACCACGTCGGTGCGCAACATCGGCACCGCGTCGGCGGTCGGCATGGTGTAGTCGGCAAAGTTGCCGTTCATCAGGCGGCCATCCTCGTATTGCAGGTTCTCGTACAGGGTCCAGCCGATCGCCTGCACGGTCGCGCCGTGGGTCTGGCCGTGCACGGCGAGCGGGTTGATGGCCTTGCCGCAGTCGTCGGCGACAAAGCTGTCGATCACGGTGACCTGACCGGTGCCGGTGTCGACTTCCACTTCCACCGCCTGTGCCGCGAAGGAGTGCGCGGGCGCGACGTTGCCGTAGTAGTCGGCGTCGTGCATCACCGTGGGCGCGTCATAGGTGGCGCGCACGTGGATGCCCTCGCCGCCGTGGCGGAAGATATGCAGCCGCGCGATCTCCGCCAGCGTGGCGGACTTGTCGGGCTGGCCCGGCGCGGCGATGCGGCCATCGGCAATCTCCAGTTGTTCCGCGTCCACGCCAAGCTTCTCCGCCGCGAGTGCCAGCAGTTTCTGGCGCGCCTCGCGCGCGGCACGCAGCAACGCATTGCCGGCGATGATGGTCACGCGCGACGCCAGCGAGCCCAGGCAGAACGGCGCGGTATCGGTATCCGGCGCCATCACGGTCACGTGCGACAGCGGGATGCCGAGCTCCTGCGCGCAGATCTGGCTGAGCATGGTGTTGGCGCCCTGCCCCATGTCGCACTCGCTGGTCTGCAGCATCGCGCGCCCGTCCTCGTTGATCTTGAGCAGGATGGTCGAGCCGTCCCAGTTGCCCAGCGTGCGGTTGCCGCTGACGTGCATGGCCGCGGCAATGCCCACGCCGCGCCGGCGCGTGCCGGTGCCGCGCGGCGCGGCGCGCTTCTCGTCCCAGCCGATGGCCTTGCGGGTCATTTCCAGGCACTCGGCCATGCCGGTGCTGCTGATCTTCCAGCCATGCACGCTGGTCTCGCCCGCGCCGATCGCATTGCGCTTGTGCACCTCCACCGGGTCCATGCCGAGCATGCCGGCCAGCACGGTCAGGTGGCAGTTCAGCGGAAACTGCATCTGCTGCCCGCCAAAGCCGCGGAAGGCGCCGCGCGGCGGGTTGTTGGTATAGGCCATGACCGCATGCGAGCGCACGTTCTGCACGCGGTGCATGTTGTCGCTGCGCATGGCGGTGACGTGCATCACATCACCGGCAAGCCCGGAGTAGGCGCCGCATTCGGCCGCGATGCGCACATCCTTGGCCAGGATCACGCCGTCTGCGGACAGCCCCATGCGCAGCCACACTTTCATCGGCACGCTGGCGCGCGCGCCCTGGAAGTCTTCCAGCCGGTTGTTGACCAGCCGCACCGGGCGCTCCAGCCGGCTGGCCAGGAAGGCGCAGATCAGGCTGTTGTTCTCCTCGACGATCTTGGCGCCGAAGCCGCCGCCGGTGGTCGCCTGCACCACGCGGATGGTCGAGACCGGCCGGTCCAGCGCCTCGGCCAGCCGCGCGCGCGCCAGGAACACGGACTGGGTCGAGGCCCACAGCGTGAGCCGCCCGTTGCCGTCCTGCGCCGCCACCGAGGCCATTGGCTCAAGGTAGCCCGGGTACTGCGAGTGCATGTCGTAGGTGGCCTCATGCACCGCGGCGCAGGCTTCGAACGCGGCATCCACGTCGCCCCGCACGATGTGCATCTCATGGCCGATATTGCGCGTGCCGGCATGGATCTCGGGCGCGCCATCGGCCAGCGCCGCTTCCGGCGTCAGCAGCGCGGGCAGCGCCTCGTACTCGATGCGGACCAGGTCCAGCGCATCACGCGCGATCTCCTCGCTGACCGCCACCACCGCGGCCACTTCCTCGCCGACGTGGCGCACCACGCCGCAGGCCAGGATGCGCTGCTCCTTGCGGTGCGGGCCCCAGTTGCGGGCGGGCACATCGTGCCCGGTCACCACCAGCTTGACGCCGGGCAGCGCCTTCGCCGCGGAGGTGTCGATGCGCACGATGCGCGCATGCGGGTGCGGGCTGCGCAGCACCTTGGCGTGCAGCATGCCGGGCAACTTGATGTCGCCGGCATACTGCGCGCGCCCCATGACCTTTTCCCGCGCGGTCACCTGCGGCGTGGAGCTTCCCACGATCGCCTTGCTCATGCCGGCCTCCTGCTTGTCTGGTTGCATGAACGCGATGCGCTGCCCTGCGTCATTCCGCCGTGATCGCGAGGTCGCGGATCACCTTGCCCAGCCGCTCGTAGTCGGCCGCGTTGACCTTTTCCAGCGCGGCCGGGGCGCCGCCCACCGGGCTGGCGCCGAAGGTGGCCATCTTCTCGGTCACGTCCGGCAGGCGCAGCACGTCGTTGAGCTGCTGGTTCAGCACCTTGACCACCTCGGGCGGCGTGCCCTTGGGCGCCATCACGCCATGCCAGGCGCCGACCACCACGTCCTTGTAGCCGAGCTCGGCCAGCGTCGGCACGTTGGGCAGCAGCGGCGAGCGCTTTGCGTCCGTGATCGCCAGCGGGATCAGCCGGCCGGTGTTGATGTACTGCGCCACCGGACCCAGCGTGACGTAGGCAAAGTTCACGTGCCCCGCCACCACGTCGTTGACCGCCGGCGCCACGCCCTTGTACGGCACGTGCTGGATCTTCACGCCCGCGGCGCGGTTGAGCATCTCGCCGGCGATGTGCATCGGCGAACCCGCGCCCGGGCTGCCATAGGTCAGCGTCTTGCCGCCCCTGGCCACGGCAATCATCTCGCCGACGGTCTTGATGCCGGCCTGCGGGTTGGCCACCAGCAGCACCGCCTGCACCGCGGTCTGGATCACGGGGGTGAAGCCGTGCAGCGGGTCATAGCTGGCCGATGGCGCCAGCTTGAGCACCATCGGCGCCAGCGTGAAAGGGTTGGGCGTGTACAGCAGCGTGTAGCCGTCCGCCGGCGCGCGGCTGACGAAGCTGGCGCCGACCACGCCGCCGGCACCGGGGCGGTTCTCGACGATGACCGGCTGCTTCAGGCGCGCCGACAGCTTGTCGGCATAGAGCCGGGCCATGGCGTCGGTGTCGCCGCCGGGCGGATAGGCCACGACCATGGTCACGGTCTTGGCCGGATACGCGGCGGTGGCCAGCGCGCTGCCCGCGGCAAGCGCAAGCGCGGCCATGGCAGTGGCTGCAAGGAAAAGGCGGCGGGGGCGTTCGTGTCTCATCAACAGCTCCTGTGGGGGCGCATTCGCGGTTGGAGTGGGCTGTTGTGCGCACCGCGAAAACAGGGTTGGCTCGGGTTACAACACTTTCGGTTGTTTTATTAGTAAAACGTACGTTCACACCAGGAACATTGGTAATCCTAGGCCGCCAATATTGACAACTCAACTTACGTTAAACACCTATTGACATGATCTAGTTTGCTTAATTCTATTGCATGACACGAAAGCGACACCCGGTGGCGGAATTGGCGAGCGCCTGTGAGACAATCGGGCCCGCCAACCGGCCCGAACTCCGCGGCCGGCAGACCCTGACCAAGAGGAACGCATGCCCCGTGACGCCGCGCCCGCCAACGGCCAGCCCGCGCCAGACACCGACAACACCAGCCCGTGGACCGACCTCGACGAGGCCGGCAGCGGCCTGACCGTCGACAATTTCCTGACCACGATGCTGAGCCAGCTGGTCACCGCGCTGCGCAGCACGGTGACCAAGCCCTATGCGGAACAGTTCGGCCTGACCGTGCCGGAGTGGCGCATCCTGGCGCTGCTGGCGCACGCGCGCGAACTGCCGTTTGCCGAGCTGGTGACCCAGTCGACCTCGGACAAGGCGCTGGTGAGCCGCACGCTGCGGCTGCTGGAGGATCGGGGATTGGTGCGGCTGACCTCAGCCGGCAACACGCCGCGCAAGAAGCTGATCTGCGCGATCAGTGAAGCCGGTGCCGCGCTACACGACCAGGTGATGCCGCTGGCGCGGCGGGGGCAGGCGCAGGTGATCCGGCAGTTGTCGCCGGAGGAGCGGGAAGCGGTTTACCAGGGGCTGCGCAAGCTGTTGCGCACGCAGGAATAAAGAAAAAGGGCCGCACCCGGATTGCGGGGCAGCCCGAAGGGAACGGGACCAGCACGCCCGTTCAGACCTCCAGTTCTTCCAGCACCCGCCCCTTGGTCTCGATGCCAAGGAAATGCACGGTGACAGCCGCCAGCGCCGGCACCACGGACAGCGCGAAGAAGGCGACGCTGAGGTTGCCGCTGCCAATGGTGCTGGCGATCAGGCCAGGCGCGAAGATCGCCGCCAGCTTCAGCCAGGCGCCGCCCAGGCCGCACCCCATCGCCCGCACACTGGTCGGATACAGCTCCGGCGTATAGACATAGGCGGTGATAAAGCCGCTGGCCAGGAACCCCATCGCCAGCGCGCAGAAAGTAGCGACCACGTACACGTTCGAAGCGTGGAACACGCCCGCCAGCACCAGCGACAGCGCGCACAGCAGGAACGACACATTGATCACCGGCTTGCGCCCGACCTTGTCGACGATCATCGCGCACACCAGCGAACCGACCACGCCCAGCACCGAGGCGCCGGCGGCAAGGTTCAGCGCCAGCTGCAGCGGCGCGTGGTAGACGGTCTTGTAGACCGTGGGCAGCCACGTCGACAGCCCGTACTGGATAAAGCCGCAGGTTGCCCACAGCATCCATACCGCCAGCGTGCGGCCGAGGTAGGCCTTGCTGACCAGGTCACGCACGCGCCGGCGCGGGTGCTGGGTCATGCGGTCGTAGCTGCCGGCATTGACCGGCGGCGGCAGCGGATCCTTGGCGCGCGCCTCGAACGCACGCAGTGCGGCATCGGCTTCTTCAAGACGGCCTTTCTCCGCCAGCCAGCGTGGCGATTCCGGGATCACGCGGCGCAGGATGAAGAACAGCACCAGCGGCACGCCGCCGATGAAGTACATCACCTCCCAGCCGTAGTGCGGCACCAGCCAGGCGCCAACGCCGTTGGACACCATCAGGCCGATCGGGAACACCACCTCGTACAGCAGCACGAAGCGCCCACGCCCATGCGCGCGCGTGACTTCGTTGATATAGGTGGCGGCCACCGGCAGCTCACCGCCAAGGCCGAGGCCCTGCACGATGCGCAGCAGCAAGAAGATCTCGAACGACGGCGCGAAGCCACAGGCAATGCTCATCAGGCCGATGATGCCCGCGCTCCAGCCGATCGAGCGCAGCCGGCCGAAGCGCTCGGCCAGCCCCGGGAACAGCAGCGCGCCGACCAGCTGGCCGACCGAAGGCGCAGCGATCAGCACGCCGATCTGGCCCGGCGTCAGCGACCACTGCGCGATCAGCAGCGGCAGCGTGGCTGCGATGGCGATGACGTCGAAGCCATCGAAGAAGGTGGCCAGGCCGATCAGCAGCCGGGCGCGGATATGCATGGCGTTGCCCGGCATGCGCTCGATGCGGGCAACGATATTGCCGCGCGTGAGCGGGCCGCTGCGGGCCGCCGCCGCGCTCTGGCCGGCGCTGTCGGCCGTGGTCACGATACCTGCGGTGGCGGCCACCGGTGCGCCGGGGGACGCTGCGTCTTGTCTCTGGGTTAACACGGGGCTTCTCGGTTTGATTCTTCGGGGGTTGCTCCCCTCTCCCGCTTGCGGGAGAGGGGCCGGGGGAGAGGGCAGGCACTTGATAACGGCAGATGCCGCGGCTTGCCCGGCGGCCTGGGAAGAGGCAGTCGGGATTCGACAGCGCATCGGCTACGGCGTGCGCTGGCCCTCTCTCCCGCCCCTCTCCCGCGCGCGGGAGAGGGGAGAACACAATCGCGAAATTACAAGTCCAGCACCAGCTTGCTGCCCTTGCACCCCGACACGCACACCATCATGGTCTTGTTGCTGGCGCGCTCGCTGTTGCTGAGCACGCTGTCGCGATGGTCGGGGCAACCTTCCAGCACCGCGGTCTCGCACGAGCCGCACACGCCTTCGCGGCAGCTGTAGTCCATCTGCACGCCGGCATCGAGCAGTGCGTCCAGCAGCGACTTGCCGGACGGCACCTTGACGGTGGTGCCGGTGCGCGACAGCGACACGGTGTACTCGCCCTCCTGCACCGCCTCGGTCGAGGGGTCGGCGGCAAAGCGCTCGATATGCACGTTCGGGTAGCCATGCGCTTCGCAGGCAGCCTCGAACGCCTTCAGCATCGGACCGGGGCCGCAGCAGTAGAAGTGCGTCTGCACCTCCTGGCCGGCCAGCATCGCGTTCAGGTCCGGCGGCACGCCGGCCTCGTCGTCGAAGTGAAAGTGCACGGCATCGCCATGGGCCGACAGCTGTTCGACGAATGCGGCCTCGGCACGCGAACGGGCGCAGTAGATCAGCGTGAACGACCTGCCCAGCTCGGCCAGGCGGCGCGCCATGCAGACGATCGGCGTGACGCCGATGCCGCCGGCGACCAGCACGGTGTGCGCGGCGCTTTCGTCCAGCTCGAAGTTGTTGCGCGGCGCCCCCACGGTCAGCGTGGCGCCCACGCGCAGCTGCTCATGCACGTAGCGCGAACCGCCGCGGCTGCCGCGGTCCAGCAGCACGCCCACGGTATAGCGCCGGCGCGCTTCGGGCGCGCCGCACAGCGAGTAGCTGCGCACCAGGCCGTTGCCCAGGTGCAGGTCGATATGGGCGCCCGGGCTGTACTCGGGCAGGGTCTTCCCTTCGGGATCTTGCAGTTCGATGCTGACCACGCCGCGCGCTTCATAGCGCATGGCGTGGACGCGCAGGGTCAGGGACTGGTGGGCACTCATTGCTGCTTCCTTCGATTGCTGCTGACTTACCGCTTCTCGGTCAGGAACTTGCCTGCCGGTCCGCCCGCGTTCTTCTGGCGGCGGGTGTTGCCGTCGATGCCGCCTTCGATCGCCCATTCGGCGAACATGGTCGGGCCCGGCTCGAAAGCGCGCGGCTCCCAGTGTTCGTCGAGCTGGTCTTCGTCGGCGTAGTACTCGATCAGGCCGCCGGCCGGGTTCTTGAAGTACCAGAAGTAGGCCGACGAGATCGGGTGCCGGCCCGGGCCGAGCTGCGTATCCCAGCCCTTGCGCGAGACATGCATGCCGCCGCCGAAGACTTCGTGGATGTCGCGCACGGTGAAGGCGACGTGATTCAGGCCGCTCTTCGGTTCCGGCAGCTGCAGCAGGAACAGGTCGTGGTGGCCGCCTTCGGGCGTGCAGCGCAGGAAGGCGCCGCGGTCCGGGTAGCGGTCCGACGGCACGAAGCCGAACTTCTCGACATAGAAGCGCTCAGTGGCCTTGACGTCCTTGACGAAGAACACCACGTGGCCCACTTCGATCGGGGTGGCATGGTCGTAGATCGGGCTGCGCTGGTTCAGGCGCGGCTTGTCGTTCCACGTGTTCATCAGCGCGCATTCGACCTGCACGTCATGCTTGCGGGTGACCTGGAAACGCACGGCCAGGCCGTTCGGATCGGTGCAGCCCACGCGCAGCGTATCGCCCTCGCCTTGCTTCACGAAGCCCGGTGCATCAGCGATTGCCTTGGCGAGCTGGTCCAGCGAGGCCTGTGACTCGACGCCCCACACCACTTCGCGCAGCGTCGGGCCGGCCTCGATCGCGGGCGGCAGCGTGGCATCGTCGATGCGGCGCACCAGCACGCGGCAGCCGTTCAGCGTTTCAAAATCCAGGCCCTGCGCATCGTCGCGCTTGATGGCCAGGCCCCAGTCGGTGAAAAAGCCACGGCAGGCGTCAAAGTCATCCGCGCCGTAGACGATCTCGTCGATCCCCAATACCTTGATCATTGCTTCTCTCCAGCCTGCCGGGTTCAGTGGTTGGCCCACGGCAGCGGTTGTTCGTTCAGGCCCCAGTACACGCTCTTCTGCTCCATGTACTGCAGGATGCCAAGCCGCCCCTTCTCGCGGCCCAGGCCGCTGTCGCGCCAGCCGCCGAACGGCGTCGCGATCGAGAATTGCTTGTAGGTGTTGATCCACACATTGCCCGCCTGCACGGCGCGTGCCACGCGCCAGGCGCGCTTGTAGTCGCGCGTCCAGATGCCCGCGGCAAGCGCATAGACGCTGTCGTTGGCCTGCGCGATCAGGTCATCCTCGTCGTCGAACGGGATTGCGACCAGCACCGGCCCGAAGATCTCTTCCTGGCAGATGCGGGCGTTGTTATCCAGCCCTTCGATGATGGTCGGCGTGTAGAAATAGCCGTTGGGCAGGCCGGCCACGTCTGGGCGCAGGCCGCCGGTGCGCAGCTGGCCGCCCTCTTCCACGCCGGCGGCCACGTACGACTCGATGCTGTCGCGGTGGCGGTCGGTAATCAGCGGGCCCATCTGGGTACGCTCGTCGGCGGGGTCGCCCACGCGCAGGTGCGCGGCGCCCGCGGCCAGGCGGTCGATAAAGGCCTCGTACTGCGAGCGCGCCACGAACAGGCGCGAGCCGGCGATGCACGACTCGCCCGACGAGCTGAAGATGCCGTACAGCACGCCGTTGACCGCGTGGTCCAGGTCGGCATCGTCGAACACCATGGTCGGCGACTTGCCGCCCAGTTCCAGCGACACCGGCATCATCTTGTCGGCGGCGATATGGGCGATGTGCTTGCCGGTGGTGGTGCCGCCGGTGAACGACACGCGGCGCACCAGCGGATGCTTGGTGATGGCGTCGCCGATGACCGAACCCTTGCCGGGCAGCACGCTGAGCAGGCCCTTGGGCACGCCGGCCTCTTCGCAGATGCGCGCCAGCTCCAGCGCCATCAGCGGCGTGACCTCGGCGGGCTTGACCACCACGGCGTTGCCGGCGGCGAGCGCGGGCGCCATCTTCTGCGCCTCGCTGGCGATCGGCGAGTTCCACGGCGTGATCGCCGCAACCACGCCCATCGGCTCGTACACGCTCATGGTCAGGCAGTCGCCGCGCTGCGGCGTGATGGTTTCTTCCAGCGTCTCGCAGGCGGCGGCAAAGAACTGGAAGGTGCCGGCGGCGCTGGCCACCAGGGCGCGCGTCTCGCTGATCGGCTTGCCGTTGTCCAGGCGCTGGCGCTGGGCCAGCTGCTCGCCCTGGGCGCGGATCAGCTCGGCCACGCGGTACAGCACGGCGGCGCGCTCATGCGGCTTGCGTTGGGCCCAGCCGCTGGTGAGGAAGGCCTGATGGGCGCCCTGCACCGCTTCTTCCACGTCCGCCAGGCTGGCGGCGTTCAGTTCGGCCACCACTTCGCCGGTAGCCGGATAGCGGGTGCCATAGCGGTCGCCGGTCCCCAGGCGCCATTCGCCCGCGATGCAGATGGGGAGTACTTCTTGCGTCTTCATTGTCGTTGCCTGCTAAGTCTGTGGGACGTTGGCTGCCGGGACTAGATCGATACCGCGTGCGCCCGGTTTCCCAGTGCGCGCACCACGCTGAACACGGTCAGCGCGGAAGTCTTGGGATTGGCCGCCAGCGGCTTGCCGCGCATCGTCAGCTCGAAGCCGCCGAAGGCGCCGCGCGCTTCCACGCGGTGCACGTTCTCCACCGCATGCGGGTCGGCCAGCAGCTTGACCGAGGTGCGGTCCAGCCCCAAGCCTGCCAGCGACACCGTGGCGGCCACGTTGGCGTTCTTGGGATACAGACGCGCCGCGTCGCGGGCCGTGCCTTCGAAGATCACGGTAGCCTCGGTCAGCGCATCCAGGTCGAAGAGCTGCTCGGCCGGCGTGCCGGCCCAGGCGCGAGCCGGCTTGCGGCCGGTGTAGATGACTTCGTCCAGCCCGCCGACACGCGCCGCGGCCAGCGCATCGATCGCGCCGATCGCACCTGACAACAGCTGCACCTGGGTGCCGCCGCGGCGCGCGGCCGCTTCCAGCCGCTCGGCCATGCCGGGCTCGGACAGCGCGCCCACCGACACCACCATGCACGGGATGCCGCGTTCCAGCGCCGGCACGATGTGCTCTTCCAGCGCATGGTGGCCGGCGCACTCGACCAGCAGGTCGGGACGCTGGTCGTCCAGGTGCGTCGCCACGCGGGCGCCCGGCGCCAGCGCGGTGACCGCGTCGCGGGCCTCGTCCATCGTGTGCTCCGGCACGATCACCACGTCGAACACCACCTCGGGATCGCTCTTGAGCAATTCCATCACGCCGCGGCCGATCGCGCCGCAGCCAACCATGGACACATGCAGCATCTCCGGTCTCCCTCAGGCGGTGACAGTGGTTTGTTCGCGCGCCGGCTCTTCGTTGTCCTTGTTCACCGGAGGGCCGGCGAAGATGGTCTTGAAGGAACCGATCGACAGCATGTCGATCTCCAGCAGGAACGGGCCCGACTCGACCGTGGCCGCTTCCAGCGCGGCGCCGACCTCGGCCAGGTTGCTCACGCGCGCATGGCGCAGCGACAGCGACTTGGCCAGCGTGGCGTAGTCCGGGGTATGCAGGTCCACGTAGTGGCGGCGGCCGCCGTACTGGGCGTCCTGGATGTTCTTGATCACGCCGTAGCCCTTGTCGTTCATCAGCACGATCACCATGTCGGCGCATTCCTGCACCGCGGTGGCCAGTTCGCCCAGGTTCAGGATAAAACCGCCGTCGCCGGCCAGCGTGAAGGTCTTCTTGCCCGAAGCGGTCGCCGCAGCACCGATCGCGGCGCCGATGCCCATCGCCAGGCCCTGGCCGATGCCGCCGCCCAGCGCATGCACGCCGGCACGCGAATCGAAGATGCGCAGATGGCGATTGCCCCAGGTGCTGTTCGACACGGTCACGTCGCGCACCCAGTTGAAGCTGCGGCCGACCGCGCCCTGCAGCGCCTGCACCAGCGCCGAGTACGGGCCCAGGCCGTCGACCAGGCTGTTGACGGCGGTGTCATGGGCGCGGCGCAGGTCGGCGGCGAAGGCCGGGTCGATCTGCATGCGCTTTTCAAGCCGATCCGCCAGGGCGTCCAGCGCCAGCGCGGCGTCGCCGCTGACAAAGTAGTCGCTCAGGTAGCAGCGGCCTTCGGCGGCCGGGTCGGCGTCGATGCGCAGCAGCGGGCGCGGCAGCTTCAGTTCGTACTTCAGGGTTTCATTGCCGCGCAGGCGCGAGCCCACCACCAGCATCGCGTCGCAGGTCTGGTAGAAGGCCTCGACCGGCTTATGCAGGTTGTAGGCGCCCAGCGAACGGGGATCGTCTTCCGGCACGATGCCGCGGCCTTGCGTGCTGGTGACCACGCCGAAGCCCAGGTCCAGCAGGCGCTGCACCTGCTTGCTGGCGTGGCGCGCACCGCCGCCCAGCCACAGCAGCGGGCGCTTGGCCTTGGCCAGGCGCTCGGCCAGCGCGTCCAGCGCATGTGCCGACGGCACGTGCTGCGGCACCGTCAGCGGCTGCAGGTCGGCCGGCATCTCGACCAGCGCGGCCTGGATGTCGATGGGGATCTCCACGCTGACCGGGCCGGTCGGCGCCGTCAGCGCGGTCTGCACGGCCAGCTTGATGGTGCTGATGGCGGTGTCGGCGCTGCGGATGCGGAAGGCGGCCTTGGACACGGCCTTGAGCATGGTGAGCTGGTCCGGCGCTTCGTGGATGTAGGCGAGGCTCTGGTCCAGGTAAGGCGTTTCGATCTGGCCGGTGATATGCAGCATCGGCGTGCCGGCGGTCAGCGCTTCGACCATGGCGCCGGCGGCGTTGCCCGCGGCGGTGCCGGTGCTGGTCAGGCACACGCCCAGGCCACCGGTGGTGCGGGCATAGGCATCGGCCATATTGGTGCCGCCCGCTTCGCCGCGCGCCGGCACGAAGCGGATCTTGCCGCGCTCGCCCATGGCGTCGAGGATCGGCATATTGTGGATCGAGATCACGCCGAAGGCGGCCTTGACTCCGCACTGCTCGAGAAACGCCGTGATGGCGCAACCGACGGTGACCTGCTGTTGCTCGTACTGTTGTTGATTAGGCATGACGGGAGTGTCCTCCGGAGATATCGATATGGCTGCCCGTGGTGTACGAAGACAACGGCGAGGCAAGGAACAGGATGGCGCGGGCTGCCTCGACCGGCAGGCCCAGGCGGCCAAGGGGAATATGTTTCTGCTGGGCCAGGCGCGCGGTCCATGCGGCCCAGTCCAGGTGGCGGTCTGCTTCAGGGCGCGCCTCGAAGCGGCGGCGCCACTGGCCCGATTCGACCAGGCCGATCAGGATGCCGTTGACGCGGACGCCCTTGGGCGCAAACTCGGTGGCCATCGAGCGCACCAGGTTGAGCACGCCGGCACGCGCGGCGGAAGTCGCCACCATGTGCGGCTCCGGCTGCTGCGCCAGCAGCGAGTTGACGCAGACGATGGCGCCCTGGCCTGACTTCTCAAGCTGCGGCAGGAACGCGCGCGTCGGGTGGATCACGGAGAAGAACTTGAGCTGCAGTTCTTCCGTCCAGGCCGCGTCCTCGGTGTTGGCGAAGGTGGAGACACGGCCCTGGCCGGCGTTGTTGACCAGCATGTCGACGTTGCCCAGCGTGGCCTGCACGGCAGCGGCAAAGGCGGCGACCTGTTCAGGCTTGAGCACGTCGCAGGTGGCGGCATGGAGCCGGCACCCGGGGAATTTCTCGCGCAGCTGCGCTTCGGCGCTGCGCAGTCGGTTCTCGTCGCGGCCGCACATGGCCACGGCGGCGCCCGCTTCGAGCAGCAGCTCGACGGTCGCCAGCCCGATGCCGGAGGACCCGCCGGTGACGACGGCAACCTTGCCGCCGAGTTCAATCATGGACATTGTCCTCACTCCCGATACAGATTCACCACCTTGGCGCCGCTGCTGCGCAGCGACGGGCGGTAGTCGAGCAGGCGCGACAACTCGCCCGCGGTATCCCTGACCTTCTCCACCATCGCATCCAGTTGCGCCGGATCGATATGCGCGGCGGGGATGGTGGCGCCCAACGCCGCCACCACCTTGCCGGTGCGGTCGCGCACGGGCGCGGCGATGGTGGAAATGCTGGCTTCGAAAAAGCCTTCCTGCAGCACGTAGCCGCGCTCGCGGTCGCGCTGCACGATCTCGTGCAGCTCGTCAACGGTGCGCGGCGTGCTCTCGGAAAACACCGCAAGCTGCGTCTCCGGGTACAGCGTGCGCAGCTCCGCCAGCGACAGGTCTTCCAGCAGCACGCGCCCCAGCACCGTGGCATGCGCGGGCAGGCGCGTGCCGACGTTGACCGAGCTGGCAAACGGCCGCGGCGACACCGCCTTGGCCACGTAGACGATCGAACGCCCGTCGCGCACCACCAGGTTGCTGGGATAGCCGATCTCGTCGCGCAGCCGCTCCAGCAGCGGGCGGCCCAGCTCGGTCAGCTCCAGCGACGCCAGGTATTCAAACCCCAGGCGCAGCACGGCCATGCCCAGCCGGAAATCCCGGCCGCCATCGGCGCGCTCGACAAAGCCCAGCATTTCCAGCGTGGCCAGCAGGCGGAACACGGTCGAGCGCGGCACCTTCAGGCGGCGCGCCAGTTCCGCTGCCGACATGGTGCGGTCCTTGCTGCTGAACTCGCTCAGCAGGCGCAGGCCGCGCTCCAGGCCCGGGACGATGTACTTGTCCGGGGTTTCGCTGGCGGCGGGCGTGGCCGGGATGGGGTTGCTGCTCATGGCTTCGGTGGATGCGTGCTGACGGACGTTCGCCGGCATCAGCGCTTGATCTTCGTCAGCGGATGCTCGGGCGGGTAGGTCGGCGTGATCGGCTTCTTCGCACCCAGCATCACGCACATCAGCGCGTCTTCCTCGCCGATGTTGACTTCCTCGCGGTAGACGCCCGGCGGCACCGAGACCAGGTCGCGGTCGGTCAGGATGGTCTCGTAGCGCTCGCCGTCCTTTTCCAGGATCAGCTTGACCTTGCCGCGCAGGATGAAGAACACCTCTTCCACGTCGGTGTGGATATGCGACGGGCCTTCATGGCCGGCCGGGATGATCATGGTGGAGAAGGTGAAATGCTCGCTCGGCACGGTGTTGGTGTCGGCGGCCACGCCGGTGCCGCCGGTGCCCAGGTAGCGCATCTGCGCGCGGCGGTACTTGGGGTCGTAGTCGGCCTGGAACTTCAGCGCGTCCCAGTCGTACTTGCGCGTGGAGAAGCGCGCCACGCGGCTTTCCATCCATTGGTCGAACGAAGCGTTCTCCGGCTGGTCCCAGGAACGCTTGATGTTTTGCGGTTGAGAAAGATCGCTCATTTGGATTCCTTCTGTTTTCAGTGGATCGGTTGGATCAATGCATGACAAAGCCGCCGTTGACCGCCAGCGTCTGGCCGGTCACGAAACGGGCGAGGTCGGACAGTGCAAACAGCACCGCGCCGCAAACATCGTCGGGCAGTTGCTCGCGCGTGATCGCGCGCTGCTCGCGGTACAGGTCGTGCCGGTGCTGCGGCACGTATTCGGTGGCTTCCACCAGCGTCAGGCCCGGGGCCACGGCGTTCACCGTGATCTGGTCCTTGCCCAGTTCACGCGCCAGCGAACGGGTCATGCCGATGATGGCGCTCTTGCTCGCCACGTAGGCAAGCAGGTTGGGCGCGCCCCACAGCGGCGTGTCCGAAGCCAGGTTGACGATGGCGCCGCGGCCGCTGGCGCGCAGCGCCGGCAGGCAGGCGGTGGTCATCAGCCAGGTGCCGCGCACGTTGACGTTCATCACGCGGTCCCAGGTGGCGATGTCGATGGCGGCGGCGTCACGGCCGCCGGAATCCGTCACGGCGGCGTTGTTGACCAGGCCGTCGAGCCCGCCCAGCGCCTTGACCGCGGCCTCGGCGCAAGCCTGCACCGAGGCCGGATCGGACAGGTCCAGCGTGACCGGCACCACCTTCAGGCCGCGGGCGCGCAGGGCGTCGGCTTCCTGCTGCAGGCGCTCGGCCAGGATGTCGGCCATGGCCACGGTGGCGCCGGCTTCGGCCAGCGCCTTGGCGAAGGCCAGGCCCAGTCCGCGCGCGGCGCCGGTGACCAGCACCTTGCGCCCGGCCAGCAGCGTGTTGTTGGTGTTTGCCTCAGGCATGGCTGGCGGCTCCGGCGGGTTGCAGCATGGCGACGGGCTCGTCGGCCACTTCCTGCTCGGCGCGGCGCTTGAGCAGGCGGCGCACGCGGGTAATGCCGGCGTCGTGCTGGTACAGCATCTCGTGGTCGCGCGCGTTCGGGGCCATCATTTCCAGCACCACGCGGTCCTGCTCCAGCACGTCCCAGTGCAGCTGCTCCAGGCGGTTGCGGTACAGGAAGCGCCACACGTCGCGCTCCCAGCCCTGCACGTGGCGGGTACGCCAGAAGAACACCATGCAGTGGTCTTCATCCACCGGTGTGGCCATGCCGACGATGCCGAACGGGCCGCCGGGGCCGACGCTGGCGCGGTACGGAATCGCCAGGCGCAGCCACAGCGTGCCGGTCTCGCCAAATTCCACCCAGTCGAAATTGACGCCGCGCTGGCCGGTCTTCTCGAACACCAGGCCGTGCTCGGTCTCGCGCACCTGCATCACGGCGGACTTCTCGCCGCTGGCCATCGAGTGCGACACCGCATGCAGGTAGGCGCCGTGCATCGGGTCCATCACGTTGTCGATGGCGTAGCGGTAGTTGCAGTCCCAGTGCGCCACGCACAGGAAGTTGCTGTGTTCCTCGCTGACCAGTTCTTCCGGCAGGCGCAGTTCGTCGGGGCTGCCCTCGCCTTGCGGGGCCTGGTCCCCGAACCACAGGAAGATGGCGCCGGCCTTCTCCTGCACCGGGTAGCTGCGCACGCAGGTGCGGCCTTCCAGCGGGCAGCTTTCCACCGCCGGCACGCTCTTGACCTGGCCATCGCCGCCGACCTCGACGCCGTGGTACCAGCAGGCAACGCGGTCGCCCAGGTTCCAGCCCATCGACAGGCGCGCGCCGCGGTGCGGGCAGCGGTCTTCCAGGGCGTGGACCTGGCCTTCGCCGTCGCGCCACAGCACGATGTTCTGGCTCAGGCGGGTAATGCCGATCGGGGCATGGGACACCGCCCACGAGGCGGCGACCGGGTACCAGTAGTTGCGCAGGCCGGTGTTCAGGCGGGCTTCGGTGCGGGCTTGCTTGTTCGATTCCATGGTTTTCTCGCTTCGAGGCTGGACTTGGACTGGGGCGGGCTCAGGCACCCAGCCGGCGCATTTCGGACAGGAAGCGCTCTTCGGTCCAGGGCTGGCCGTCCACCCCCAGGAAGCCGGCGTCATTGAAGGCGCGCACGATGTCCTGCGGGTTCTGCGCGCCGCCTTCGAACGCGGCTTCGAGGGCATCGCCCAGCGCGTTCTCATAGGCGGTCGGCGCGGCGGCGCGGGTCTGCCAGACGATGTTGGCGACCTTGCCGGGCTGCTCGATATGGCCCTTGCCTGCCACGTTGTTCGGCGCCGGACGCTCCCAGGGCACCAGGTTCGGGTTGTACGAGAGGCTTTCCATTGCGCTTTGCTCCATGTCTTGCAGCGGGGGGACCGTGTTCCGCGTGCCTCGCCGACCGGTCTTGCGATCGCCTGGCTACGTTTTACTAATGAAACACTGGTTTAGATATTGAACACAGGTACGACTATAGACAACGCGGCCGCAAAAATTGACTGGGGTTAACCCGCGATCGGCATACGAAATCTGGAACGGGTGGCGCAAGCTGCGCGACACCGCTCGGGATGCGGCGGCAGGCGCCGCCGCAGTGGCTTCAGGTGGCGTCGTCCAGCACCGAGCGGATCAGCCGCGCGGTGGCGGCGGCCTGGTCGATATAGCAGGCGTGGCCGGCATCGGGGATCAGCGAGAACGGCAGGCCGAAGCGTTCGGCCAGCGTGCCGCAGGCTGGCGGCGTGGTGACGACATCGCGGCTGCCGCAGGCGATCTGCGTGGGCAAGGCATCGGGGCGCCGCGCCAGGTAGGCGTGGATGTCGTCGCCGCACAGCATCGCCACCGCCTGGCGGTAGCCGTCCGGGTTCAGCCGCTGCATGTTCCAGCGCACCCATGCCTGGGCGCCGGGGTCGGCTTCCTCGCTCAGCAGCCGGGCCGGGCCGCGTTGCGCCAGGCCATCGACGCCCAGGGATTCCAGCGCCTCCAGCCGCTGCCGCGCCACTTCCCTTGCCTGTGCCTCCCTGCCCGCGCCGCCGTAGCCTTGCGCCACGCTGAGCAACAGCAGGCGCGCGGGCAGCTGGCGCGCGTTGGCAACATAGGCCGCCGCCATCAGCGCGCCCAGCGAATGCCCGACGATCAACGCCGGCTGCACGCCCAGTGCCTGCAGCAGCCGGTCCAGCCGCTGCGCGTAGTCCGACGCCAGCGGTCGCGCCTGCGGCAGCGGCGACGAATCGCCATAGCCCGGCGCATCCCAGGCGATCACCCGCGCGTGCGCGGCCAGCAGGCTCGCGCACGGCAGCCACGACGCCGCCCCGGAACTGATGCCGTGCAGCAGCACGACCGCCGGGCCCGTGCTCCCGCCGCTGCGGTAAGCCACGCGCTCGCCGTCCGCGCCCACCTGCACCACGCGCTGGGCAAACCCGCTGTCGAGGGCTTCCAGCAACTGCCGGTCTGGCTCGGCCAGGATGTGGGGCTGATTTTGTTCCATATATAAAACTTAGGTTTGAGAATAAAACTTTTAAAGCATAGGCGTGTCGGGGCCCAGCCGGGATGAGGGTTAACGATAGAAAGATCGGAAACCTCCGCGCAGAGCCGGCGTTAGCCGTCGCGGCGTCGCCTCACTAGGGATAACCCTCCTCACATCTTGTGGAAACTCGCAGCTATATTTTGCTTGACGTTTCTTATGTTGTTTGATGTTTCATATATAAAACACAAAAGAGACCGAAACAGCATCCGCAGCCGCCATCCGCAGTGGCAGCGGACGACAAGACGACAAAACGGAAAACGGAAGGAAACTGGTAGATGAAACTTGCACGAATCGCCGCAGGCCTGGCCGCGGCTTTCCCCCTGCTGGCCTCGGCACAATCCTCGGTCACCCTGTACGGGGTCATCGACACGGGCGTCGAGTATGTGAGCAATGTCGGCGCCAACGGCGACGGCCTGGTGCGCATGCCCAACCTGACCGCGACCGTGCCCTCGCGCTGGGGCATCCGCGGCACTGAAGACCTTGGCGGCGGCCTGAAGAGCATCTTCGTGCTGGAGTCGGGCTTCTCGCCGGATTCGGGCACCTCCAACCAGGGCGGCCGCCTGTTCGGGCGCCAGGCGCTGGTCGGGCTGAGCAACCAGTACGGGCAGCTGTCGTTCGGCCGCCAGTACACCATGCTGTTCTGGGCCACGCTCGACAGCGATGTCCTGGGGCCCAACGTGTACGGCTCGGGCTCGCTCGACAGCTACCTGCCCAATACGCGCGCCGACAACGCGGTGTCGTACAAGGCCAACTTCAGCGGTTTCGTGGTGGGCGCCACCTACAGCTTCGGGCGCGATGCGGTCAACGCCGGCCCCAGCCCCTCGGGCACCAACTGCGCCGGCGAGAACGCCACCGACAAGAAGGCGTGCCGCCAGTGGTCGGCCATGCTCGGCTACGACAACAAGACCTGGGGCGTCACCGCCGCGTATGACTCGCAGCGCGGCGGCCCGGGCGCCTTCGGCGGCCTGACCAACAGCAACCTGACCGACGACCGCCTGTCGCTCGGCGGCTACATGCTGTTCCAGCGCACCAAGATCGGCGCCGGCTGGATCCGCCGCGACAACGAGGGCAGCCCCACCCCGATCAGCGACCTGTACTACGCCGGCGCGTCCTACGACATCACCCCCGCGGTCAACCTGGCCGGCCAGGTCTACTTCCTGAACTACCACGGCAGCGACAACCAGGCCATGCTGTATACGCTGCGCGCGATGTACAGCTTCAGCAAGCGCACCTCGGTGTACGCCACCGCCGGCTTCATCAACAACGGCGGCCAGCTGGCCATGTCGGTCAGCGGCGGCTCGCCTGGCTCGAACCCGCGCCCGGGCGAGAACCAGTGGGGCTCGATGATCGGCATCAAGCACGTTTTCTGATTTCCTCCGCGCCCCCCGGCGGTACCGTCCGGCGCATGCAAGGCGCCGGACGCCAACACAGCCATTGGCCCCGGCCCGTCCGGGCGCCACGTCTTACAGAGGTCTGAACATCATGAAGTCCGTACGCCGCAAAGTACTCGCCACGCTGGCCGCCGCGACCGCCCTGGTCGCTGCCACCGGCGGCACCGCCCTGGCCCAGGGTGCGTACCCGAACAAGCCCGTCACCATCGTTGTAGCCTATCCGGCCGGCGGCGACGTCGACGTGCTGGCGCGCCTGTTCGCGGAAAAGCTCGCCCCGCGCCTGAAGCAGTCGGTGGTGGTGGAAAACCGCACCGGCGCCGCCGGCACCATCGGCAGCGCCTACGTGGCGCGCGCCAACCCGGACGGCTACACCCTGCTGCTGGCCCCCAACACCGTCGCCCTCGCGCCGCTGGTGCTCAAGGCCGGCACCGGCGCCAGCTATGACGTGCAGCACGACCTCACTCCCATCAGCCAGATCGGCACGCAGTCGCTGTTCGTGGTCGTCAACAAGGGCAGCGGCATCACCAAGGTCAGCGAGCTGGTGGCGCGCGCCAAGGCCGGCAAGGTGGAAACCTATGCCACGCCCGGCAATGGCTCGCCGATGCACATCATGGGCGAAATGTTCAACAAGTCCGCCGGCATCAAGATCAGCCAGGTGCCCTACCGCGGCTTGGCGCCGGCCATCGTCGACGTGATCGGCGGGCAGGTGCCGGTGACCTACATCACCTATGGCGCAATCTCGCAGTATGTCGGCAACGGCAGCCTGGTGCCGCTGGCGGTTGCGGACCAGAAGCGCTCGCCGTTCGCGCCCAACGTGCCGACGCTGGCCGAGCTGGGCTACAAGGACGTGGAAATCGGCGCCTGGCAGGCCCTGCTCGGACCCAAGGGCATGCCGGCCGACCTGGTGCGCACGCTCAACACGCACGTCAACGAGATCCTGAAGATGCCCGACGTGGTGGCGCGCATGGCCACCATCGCGGTCACGCCTGCGGGCGGCGAGCCGGCGGTGCTGTCGAAGCTGATCGCCGCCGACACCGCCCGCTACACCAAGGTGGTCAAGGAGTTCGGCATCCAGGCGGACTAGCCTGAGGCCGGACCGCCAGGCGTCCCCGCCGCGTGCGGGACGCCTGGCTTTCAGCGCAGCAAACCGTACGCGCCAGGTGTAAGAATTACCCGCGGCGCGGCGACTCCCGCGCCACAGCCGCCATCGTTGCAAAGTGGCCCGGAAGTTGCTGGGTAGCGCGCATGGACCTGTCGTTCGACTGGCGCGAAGCCCTCCTCCTGACCCTGTCCCCGCTCGAGATCATCGTGCGCGGCACGTTGATGTACTGGGTGCTGTTCCTGCTGTTCCGCTTCGTGGTCCGGCGCGACATCGGCTCGCTGGGCATCGCCGACCTGCTGTTGGTGGTGATCGTCGCCGACGCCGCGCAGAACGGCATGGCAGGCAACGGCGAGAGCGTCGCCGATGCCGTGCTGCTGGTGGTCACGCTGATCGCCTGGAACCGGCTGATCGACCTGCTGGCCTACCACTCCCCCGCTTTCCAGCGCTTTGCCGAACCCAGGAAGGTGCTGCTGGTGCGCAATGGCACCAAGCTGCGCGAGAACATGGGGCGCGAATCCATCACCGACGAAGAGCTCGAAGCCAAGTACCGGCAGGAGGGCCTGGAATCGATCGGCGAGGTCAAGGCGCTGTACCTGGAGGCCGACGGCAAGGTCAGCGTGGTCAAGAAGAAGTAAGCGCCTGGCCGGCGCATGGCACCGGCCGGCCGAGGCAGCCCTTGCTGCCTTAGAGATCGGCGAACCTGCGCCCCTGCGCCGCCAGTTTTTCCAGCAGTGGCGCCGGCGCGAAGTCCGCGCCATACAGCGCCTCATAGCGCCGCATCGCCGCCAGCACCTGGTCCAGCCCGATGGTGTCGGCATAGAACATCGGGCCGCCGCGATACACCGGCCAGCCGTAGCCGTTCACCCAGATCACGTCGATGTCCGAGGCGCGGATCGCCTTGCCTTCCTGCAGGATCTTCGCGCCTTCGTTGATCATCGGATAGATGCAGCGCTCCAGGATCTCCTGCTCCGACACCACGCGGCTGTTCCTGCCCTGTTTCGCGGCGAAGTCGCGAATGACCTGCTCGACCACCGGCGACGGCTTCGCGTTGCGCTGTTCGTCGTAGTCGTAGTAGCCGGCGCCGGCCTTCTGCCCGCGGCGGTCCATCTCGCACAGCACCTCGCGCAGCGTCGAGCCGCTGGACTTCTCGCGCACCCAGCCAAGGTCAAGCCCGGCGAGATCGCTCATGGCGAAGGGGCCCATCGGAAAGCCGAAGTCGTACAGCACGCGGTCCACGTCCCACGGCAGCGCCCCGTCCAGCACCAGCTTCTGGGCCTCGCGCTGGCGCTGGGCCAGCATGCGGTTGCCGACAAAACCCGGGCATACCCCGACCAGCGCCGCGACCTTGCCGATCTTGCGCGCGAGTTCCATCGCGGTGCGGATCACCGGCTTTGCGGTCTTGTCGCCGCGCACCACTTCCAGCAGCTTCATCACGTTGGCGGGCGAGAAGAAATGCAGGCCGATGACCGCCTCCGGGCGCGAGCTCGCGGCCGCGATCACGTTCACGTCCAGCGCCGAGGTATTGGTGGCAAGGATGGCGCCCGCTTTGGCGATCCGGTCCAGCTTGCCGAACAGCTCCTGCTTGACCTCCATGTTCTCGAACACCGCTTCGATGATCAGGTCGGCATCGGCCAGCAGCTGCAGGTCCAGCGTGGGCGTGAGCAGCGCCATGCGGGCCTCGACATCGGCCGCGCTCAGGCGCCCCTTGCGCGCGGTGTTGTCGTAGTTGGCCCGGATCGTCTTCAGGCCGCGGTCCAGCGCCTGCTGCGAGGACTCGACGATGGTCACCGGATAGCCGGCGTTGAGGAAGTTCATGGCGATGCCGCCGCCCATGGTGCCCGCGCCGACGATGCCGATGCGCCTGACCGCAAGGGCGGGCGTGTCGGCTCCCACATCCGGCACGTTCCATACCTGGCGCGAGGCAAAGAAGTAGTAGCGCTGGGCCGCCGACTGCGTGCCGTTGAGCAGTTCGGTGAACAGCTCGCGCTCGCGCTTCAGGCCGGCTTCGAATGGCAGCTCCACCGCCGCCTCGATGCAGCGGATATTGAACTCGGGCGCATCGAAGCCGCGAAAGCGCCGCGCATTGGCCTTGCGGAAGGCAGCGAACAGTTCCGGCTTGCCGCGCGCGGCCGCCACCTTGTCATCGGATTCGCGCACCTTGCGCAGGGGCCGCTTCTCGGCCACCACCTTGCGTGCGAACGCCACCGCGTCGGCACGCAACGAAGCGTCATCGGTCAGCAGGTCGACCAGACCCATCTCCGCCGCTGCGCTGGCCGCCACGTGCGTGCCCGAGGTGACCATCTCCAGCGCCTGTTCCGGGCCCACGATACGCGGCAGCCGCTGGGTGCCGCCCGCCCCCGGCAGCAGGCCGAGATTGACTTCCGGCAGCCCGCACTTTGCCGAGCGCGTGGCAATGCGGTAGTGGCACACCAGCGCCAGCTCCAGCCCGCCGCCGAGCGCGGTGCCGTGGATGGCAGCCACCACCGGCTTGGGCGCGTCCTCGATCATGGCCTGCACCTCCGCCAGCGACGGGCCCGCCGGCGGCTTGCCAAACTCGGTGATGTCCGCGCCCGCGACAAAGGTCTTGCCGGCGCAGATCAGCACCACGGCCTTGACGGCATCGTCGGCGAGCGCGCGCGCCATGCCGTCGCGGATGCCGCTGCGCACGGCGGCGGACAGTGCATTGACGGGGGGCGAGTCGAGGCTCAGGACGGCGATGTCGGCGTCCACCGTGAGGTCGGTCACGGCGTTGATGGCGGTCATGGATCGGTTCTCCTGGATTGAATCGGTGTGGGGTGCCGGTGCAGGCCCGGCGGATGCTCAAGCGCCGCCCTGCGCCGGCGCGGGTCGACAATGCGCAGGGCCAGCACGAAGGCGGCGCACTTGACCACGATGGCGAGCGCGAACACCACCCAGAAGCGCACGCCCTGGGCCAGCAGGCCGCCGCAGACCGGGCCGATGGCCATCATCGCGTAGGTGGCGGTATCGGACACCGCCAGCAGCATGGGCCGGTCCTTGCGGCTGCCGAACTCCATCACGAGGTTGTCAGCCGAGATGAAGAAGCCGCCAAAGGCGGCCCCCAGCCCACAGAAGGCAAGCAGGAAGCCGGGCAGCGTGGAGCCGCACAACAGCAGCAGCGTTGCCGCCACCCACAGCGCGATGCTGGCCAGGAACACCAGCCGGTAGCCGTGGCGGTCGGCGATGCGGCCCCAGGCCAGGCTGCTGGTGGTCTGCGCCAGCAGGTAGCCCAGGCTCATGTAGCCCAGCACCGCACCGGACAGGTCGATATGGGTGCCGGCATAGATCGCATAGAACGGCATCGCCATCATGCCGGACGCCACCAGCGCGCGCGCCACGAAAAAGCGCACGAAATCGCGGTCCGCACGCAGCAGCGCCGGCACCTCGGCCAGGCGGCGCAGGAAGCCCGCCGGCAGGCGCACGTCGTGCAGGGTCGGCTCGCGCATCTGCGTGAGCGCTGAAATGCCGATGCTGGTCAGCACAAAGGCCGCCAGGAAGGTGGCGGCATAGCCGTTGCCCAGCACCTGGTTGCCCACCAGGTAGCGCCCGCCCAGCCACGCCACCGCGGCCGCGGTGAGCCCGCCGCAGAAATTGCGCAGCGCGGTCAGCCGGCCGCGGCGCGCCAGTGGGATGATCTTGGAGGTCAGGTAGTTGAAGCTGACGTTCTGCACGCCGTTGAGCAGCCCGAACAGCAGCAGGAAGATGCCCGCCGCGACCAGCGCCGCCCGCCCCGACAGCCACAGCGCCGACAGCGCCAGCCCCAGGATCTGCGCGCGCACCAGCCAGCCCACCAGATAGATCAGCGGCATGACGCGCGGGCGGTGCTCGATCAGCGTGGCGCCCCAGATCGACGACGCGGCCATGCCCGCATATTGCGCGGACAGCACGATGCCGACAGTCAGCTTGGAGCCGGACAGCAGGTACAGGTAGGCCGGCACGAAGGTGGGCGCGGTCACCAGCCGGAACCCGGTCATGCCCAGCATGCCGTGCGCCAGGTAGGCGCGGGCGTTGCGCGGCAGGTGCTGGTCGACATGCTGGAGATAGCACCGCTCAGCCTGTTCATGCGCGCTCAGGTCAGGCCCCTCGTCGGGGCCGGCTACCCGCTCGGGGGTCCGCTCGCCTGTCATGCGCCGAGACCTGTGCCGCCTGAATCCACCCAGCGCACGCGGTCCGGCGCCCGGGCACCGGGATACGAAACGGTTCGCTGGTCGAGCGAAGGCATGACGACGGGCACGGCTTGGTCTCCCTATGGCACCGGTCTGCGTTGGCAAGCTGCCTGTCCGGCATCGCACGCAACCGGCGCATCCCGTTTTTTAGTGATAGCAGTATGTTTTGAATGGATGCTACCACAGGAAACATCTTCAACGCCCGCCCTTCCTTTCACTGGGTGACTACGTCGAATTACCGCTTATTTCCCCGGATTTTTCGTGCTGCAGCGCAACCTCAGACATGACCCATGGCCTGCAATGCACGCACATCGGAGATCCGGCCGCTGCTCCCGCCACATCCATTTTAGGTAATTGAGTATTGACGCTGCCAGATGCGACTTGTATAACGGGATACGCCGCCTGGCCGACCAGCCAGGTGCGGGCGACCTCACCGGCAGCGCGCCAGAGAAAGAGGCGTCCAGCGAAAGGCACCTGAGCACAAGGAGACACGCGTGGACGAGTTGGAGACCTTCCGGCAGCAGGCGCGCGCCTGGCTGGAGCAGAACTGTCCGGCCGAGATGCGGCAGCCGGTGCGCAACGAAGACGACATCTGCTGGGGCGGGCGCAGGTTCCGCTTCCAGTCCGAGGCCCAGCGCCAGTGGCTTGGCCGCATGGCCGACAAGGGCTGGACCGTGCCCGAATGGCCCACGGAATACGGCGGCGCCGGCCTGGCGCGCGAGCAGGCCAAGGTGCTGCGCGAGGAAATGGCCCGGCTCGGCTGCCGCGTGCCGCTGCAGAGTTTCGGCATCTCCATGCTTGGCCCCGCCCTGCTCAGGTACGGCACCGAAGCCCAGAAGCGCGAGCACCTGCCCCGCATCGCCCGCGGCGAAATCCGCTGGTGCCAGGGCTACTCCGAGCCCAACGCCGGTTCCGACCTGGCCGCGCTGCAGACCCGCGCCGAGGACCGCGGCGATCATTTCCTGGTCAACGGCCAGAAGGTGTGGACGTCCTATGCCGACCAGGCCGACTGGATCTTCTGCCTGGTGCGCACCGATGCTGCGGCGCAAAAGCACACCGGCATCAGCTTCCTGCTGTTCGACATGGAAACGCCGGGTGTGACGACCCGGCCCATCCTGCTGATCTCCGGCAAATCCCCCTTCTGCGAGACCTTCTTCGACGACGTCGCGGTGCCGCGCGCACAGCTGGTCGGCGAGCTCAACGGCGGCTGGGAGATTGCCAAGTACCTGCTCACCCACGAGCGCGAGATGATCAGCGCCATCGGCAGCCGCGGCATGCGGCAGCCGCTTGGCGCGCATGCGGCAAAGGCCATCGGGCTGGACGCCGCCGGCCGGCTCGACGAGCCGATGCTGCGCGCACGCGTCGCGCAGTTCGAGATCGACGAAGCCGCCTTTGCCGCGGCCGGCGAGCGGGTGCGCGACCTGGCCCGCCAGGGCGAGGGCATCGCGGCGTTCTCGTCGGTGCTCAAGTACTACGGCGCGGAACTGAACAAGCGCCGCTACGAGCTGCTGATGTCGATCGGCGGCAGCGACGCGCTGGAATGGGAAAGCGAGCGCAGCCAGCAGGGCGCGCTGGCACGCGCGTGGCTGCGCAGCAAGGCGAACTCG
Organism: Cupriavidus sp. GW823-FHT07B10; assembly: GCF_058794355.1. Lineage (NCBI taxonomy): Bacteria > Pseudomonadati > Pseudomonadota > Betaproteobacteria > Burkholderiales > Burkholderiaceae > Cupriavidus > Cupriavidus sp. GW823-FHT07B10. Next base: position 252,201 of record NZ_JBXAGS010000008.1, on the reverse strand, counting down.
ATCGAGGGCGGCACCAGCGAGGTCCAGCTCAACATCGTCGCCAAGCGCCTGCTCGGCCTGCCGGGCGCCTGAGCCCGGCCCCGTGCGCTTCCCCCCGCTGCCCCGTACCCAGACACGAGTCCGCCCATGCCCATCGTACTGAACCAGACGCAGGAAATGCTGCGCGACAGCGCCCTGACCTTCCTGCGCGAATCCGCCCCGATCTCCGCGCTGCGCATGCTGCGCGATACCCGCGACGAGACCGGCTTCTCCCGCGCCTTGTGGCAGCAGCTCGCTGAACTCGGCTTCGCCGGCGTGCTGGTGCCCGAGCAATATGGCGGCAGCGGCCTGGGCGTAGTGGAGGCCGGCGTCATCATGGAAGCGATCGGGCGCACGCTGGCGCCCTCGCCGTTCCTGTCCACCGCCGTGCTGGGCGCGGCGCTGCTCAGCCACTACGGCAGCGATGCGCAGCGCACGGCGATGCTGCCCGCCATCGCCGCCGGCCAGCACCTGACCGCGCTGGCACTGGAAGAGAGCGCCAGGCACCGGCCCACGCGCCATGCCCTGCGCGCAAGCGCCGACGGCGACGGCTTCCGCCTCGATGGCGACAAGGTCTTTGTCGTCGATGGCCACGTCGCCGACACCCTGATCGTGGCGGCGCGCACCGCCGGCGCGCGCGACGACCGCGACGGCATCACGCTCTTCCTGGTGCCCGCCGGCAGCGCCGGCCTCTCGATCGAGCGCACGGTCATGGCCGACGCCACCAATGCGGCGCGCGTGACCCTGCGCGAGGTCCGGCTGCCGGCCGCCGCTGTGCTGGGCACCCCCGGCAATGGCGCCGCCATGCTGGAGCGCGTGCTGGACGTGGGCCGCGCCGTGCTGGCATCCGAACTGCTCGGCATCGCCGACGAAACCTTCGACCGCACGCTTGCCTACCTGAAGGAGCGCCGCCAGTTCGGCCGCATCATCGGCGAGTACCAGGCGCTGCAGCACCGCGCCGCGCACCTGTTCACCGAGATCGAGATCACCCGCGCCGCCGTGCTGCAGTGCCAGCAGCGGCTCGATGCCGGCACGGACGACGCCGCCGGCCTGGTCTGCGTGGCCAAGGCGCGCGCTGGCACCACCGCGACTCTGGCCGTGCAGGAGGGCGTGCAGATGCATGGCGGCATCGGCATGACCGATGCGCTGGAGATCGGCTTCTTCATGAAGCGGGCACGCACCGCCCAGGAACTGCTCGGCGATACCAACGTCCAGTTGCAGCGCTGGGCGACGCTGCGCGGCTACTAGCCGGCGCGTCCCGCATACCGCCGCGGGACCATGGAAAACCACTAGCTTTTCCGCGCGGCGATCGGGTTGTTTTCGTTTCGAACGATCAGTATGCTGGGATCACGGCCTCGCAAGACCACCCGCAACGGTATTTCGCCACTGGCGCAATATCAAGAAATCACCCCCCCTCAGCAGCATGATCCGGTGCTGGCGGATGCAAGGGGATCGGGAGACAGGAGACGACATGTACCAAGCATCATGCAGATTCGTGTTGCCGGTATCTTCCGTTTCGGCTAGCCGCGCCAAGGCAGGGCTGCGATGAGCGCCTACGTGCTGCGCCGGCTGCTGGCGCTGATTCCCACGCTCTTGTTTGCCAGCCTGATCGTCTTCACCATCGTGCGCATGGTGCCGGGCGATGTGGTCGACCTGATGCTGAGCCAGAACGACATCAGCGCCGATACCCGTACCCGTGAAGACCTGGTCCGCGCCCTCGGCATGGACCGCCCGATGTGGCAGCAGTATGTGCACTGGGTCGGCGGCATCGTGCTGCGCGGCGACCTGGGCCAGTCGCTGTGGCAGGGCGAGCCGGTGCTGTCGATGGTGACCGCGCGCATTCCCGCCACCTTCTCGCTGGGCGTGATCGCGCTGGTGGTGGCGCTGTCGGTGGCGCTGCCGATCGGCGTGCTGTCGGCCATCCGCCAGGACAGCGCCGCCGACTATATCGCGCGCTCGTTCTCCATCCTGATGCTGGCCATCCCCAGCTTCTGGCTAGGCACCATGGTGATGGTGTTCCCGTCGGTCTGGTGGGGCTGGTCGCCCGAGGCCCGCTACGTGCCCTTCCATGAAGACCCGGTGCAGCATGTGCGCAACATGCTGATCCCCGCCATCGTGCTGGGCATGGCGCTGTCCGCCATCACCATGCGCATGACGCGCACCATGATGCTGGAGGTGCTGCGCCAGGACTATATCCGCACGGCCTGGGCCAAGGGCCTGAGCGAGCGCCTGGTAGTGCTGCGCCACGCCTTGCGCAATGCGCTGATCCCGGTGGTGACGCTGATCGGGCTGCAGGCGCCGCTGCTGATCGGCGGCGCGGTCATCATCGAGCAGATCTTCGCGCTGCCCGGCATGGGCCTGCTGCTGCTCGACGCCGTGCACCAGCGCGACTATCCGGTCATCACCGGCGTATTCCTGGTGGTGGGTGTCGCGGTGATGCTGATCAACCTGCTCGTCGACCTGAGCTACGGGCTGTTCGATCCGAAAGTGAGGCACCGCTGATGGCCAAGCCCGCCCTGCACCCCAATCCCGCCGCCCCCGCGGCCGCTGCCGCACCGGTCCGGCGCGCCGTGCCCGGCCGCGGGCTGCTCAGGCGGCTGTTCCGCGACAAGCCGCTGGGCGCCGCCGGCGCCGTCATCTGCGCCATCTTCCTGTTCTGCGGCGTGTTCGCCGACCTGCTGGCGCCGTACGGCATGAACGAGATCAGCATGCTGCAGCGGCTGCAGGCGCCCTCCTGGGCGCATCCGTTCGGCACCGACAACCTTGGCCGCGACATGCTGTCGCGCTGCCTGTACGGCGCGCAACTGTCGGTGGTGATCGGCCTGAGCGCGGCCACGCTGGCCACGGCGATCTCGGTGCTGCTCGGCATCCTGACCGGCTACCTCGGCGGCAAGCTGGACCTGATCGTGCAGCGCATGGTCGATGCCTGGATGAGCTTCCCGGACCTCGTGATCCTGATCGTGGTGGTCTCGGTGCTGGGCCCGGGCAGCTGGCAGATCGTCTGCACGCTGGGGCTGCTGCTTGGCATCGGCGGCTCGCGCATCGTGCGCAGCGCGGTGGTCTCGGTGCGCGAGAACATGTATGTCCACGCCGCGCAGTCGATGGGCGCGTCCACCACGCGCATCCTGTGGCGCCATATCCTGCCCAATGTGCTGCCCCCGGTGATCGTGCTGTTCACCACCCGGGTTGGCACGGCAATCCTGGCGGAATCGGGCCTGTCCTTCCTGGGCCTGGGCGTGCCGCCGCCCGCGCCGACCTGGGGCGGCATGCTGTCCGGCGATGGGCGCACCTTCATGTTCCAGGGCCCCTGGCTGGCGCTGGCGCCGGGCATCTGCCTCACCATCGTGGTCTACGCGATCAACATCTACGGCGACGCCCTGCGCGACCTGCTGGACCCGCGCATGCGCGGCACACGCTAGCACCTGTCCCGAATTGCAGTCCCCTGCCGCTAGCGCGGTGGGGCACGGAATCTCCCGGCGGCGATGCCGCCGGGCCAACGGCAGTCGACCACGGAGGGCTTCGGTTTGAACACACAGGCATCCTCGATGTTGGCGGGCGTGGTGCTCGCATTGTGCGCGGCCACGGCCAACGCGCAGAGCGACGCGCCCAAATACGGCGGCACGCTGGAGATCGGCTCGGTCTACCCGACCATCTCGGCCCTGTCATGGGACCTGGCCGACTGGAACTGGAAGCAGAACTACGACACCGGCCAGGTCTACGAGCAGCTGTTCGTGGCCGACCTGTCCAAGTCCAGGCGCCTCGGCGGCAAGTACAGCTTCCAGGCCGACGCGTGGCTGCCCGAGGACGCCATCCGCGGCGAGCTGGCCGAAAGCTGGAAGTGGCTCGATCCGCAGACGCTGGAAGTCAGGCTGCGCAAGGGCGTCAGGTTCCCGGCCAAGCCCGGCGTGATGGAAGAGCGCGAACTGGTGGCGGACGACGTGGTCTTCAGCTACACGCGCCAGGCCGAAAGCGCGAAGAAGATCCCCACCTATTTCGACCACCTGGCCAAGGTGGAGGCGAAGGACAAGCATACGGTGCTGTTCCGCTTCAGCAAGTACAACGCCGAGTGGGACTACCGCTTCGGCTGGGGCTACTACTCCGGCATCATGCCGAAGGAGGTGGCCAGCGCCGGCGCCGGCAACTGGAAGCACGTCAATGGCAGCGGCCCGTTCCAGCTGACCCAGTTCGTGCAGGGCAACGCCAGCACCTATACGCGCAACGCCTTGTACTGGGATACCGAGAAGGTGGGCAGCAAGGATTTCAAGCTGCCCTTCGTCGACAAGATGGTGCTGCGCACCATCAAGGACGAAGCCACGCGCAACACCATGCTGCGCACGGGCAAGCTCGACGTCATGGAAGGCATACGCTGGACCTCGGTGGAAGAGCTGAAGAAGAGCGCGCCGCAGCTGCAGTGGTCGCGCTGGCTGTCCTTCACCGGGCAATACCTGGCCATGCGCGTGGACACCAAGCCCTTCAACGATATCCGCGTGCGCCGCGCGCTCAACATGGCGGTCAACAAGCAGGAGATCGTCAAGCAGTACTACGGCGGCAACGCGGAGCTGTTTGCCTATCCGCAGCACCCGGACTACGAGGGCTACTTCGAGCCGCTCAGCGCCATGCCTGAGAACGTGAAGGAGCTCTTCACCTACAACCCCGACAAGGCCCGCAAGCTGCTGGCCGAGGCCGGCTACCCCAAGGGCTTCAAGTTCAAGGTGCAGGTATGCGCCTGCGCGCCGGACCATATGGAGCTGCTGCCGCTGATTGCCGCGTACCTGGAACAGGTCAATGTGCGCATCGAGATCCAGCCGATGGAGTACGGCGCATTCCTGTCCGCGATGACGACGCGGACCAATGCGCCCGGCTACATGATGGCCAACGGCCATACCAATCCCACCACCACGATCCGCAAGAGCTTCGTGCCGGGACAGGTATGGAACGCCGCGCAGTGGGGCAACGACGCTTACACGAAGCGGGTCGAAGCCGCCTTTGAGCTGCGCGATCTCGGCAAGCGGCAGGAAGCGCTGCGCGGGCTGACGCGCGACATCCTGGCCGAGGCGCCTTATATCTGGCTGCCCACGCCCTACATGTACACCGCCTGGTGGCCATGGGTGCGCAACTACGGCGGCGAGCTGCGCGCGGGCGCGGTGCGGCCCGGGCCGATCTATGCACGCATGTGGATCGACCAGGACATGAAGAAGAAGCTTGGCTTCTGAGCCGCGCCACCCGAGGAGACACGCATGACGCAGCCCATCCTGCAGGTCAGGGACCTCACCACGCGCTTTCGCACCGATCGCGGCGTGGTGACCGCGGTCGACCAGGTCTCGTTCGACGTGGCCCCGGGCGAGACCCTGGCCATCGTCGGTGAATCCGGCTCGGGCAAGAGTGTGACGGCGCTGTCGATACTGGGCCTGATCCCCGCCCCGGGCGGTTCGATCGACTCCGGCGAGATCGTGTTCGAGGGCCAGGACTTGCTCAGGCTCGGCCCCCGCGGCATGCGTGCCATCCGCGGCAACCGGATCGCGATGATCTTCCAGGAGCCGATGTCATCGATGAACCCGGCGCTCACCATCGGCAAGCAGATTGCCGAGCCCATCCACCTGCATCGCGGACTGCCCTGGAAGACCGCGCTGGGGATGGCCGGCGAGCTGCTCGGCAAGGTCCAGATCCCCGAGCCCCAGAGCCGGCTTTCAGCCTATCCGCACCAGTTTTCGGGCGGCATGCGGCAGCGCGCGATGATTGCCATGGCACTGGCCTGCGAGCCGCGGCTGATCATCGCCGACGAGCCCACCACCGCGCTCGACGTCACCGTGCAGGCCCAGATCCTGGACCTGCTGAAGGACCTGGCCGAGCGCATGGGCACGGCACTGATCCTGATCACGCATGACCTGGGCGTGGTGGCGCGCTATGCCGACCGGGTTGCCGTGATGTACGGCGGCAGGCTGGTGGAAACCGCCTCCGCCGAGGCCCTGTACCGGCAGCCCGCCCACCCCTACACACGCGGGCTGATGGCCTCCGTGCCGCGCATTGGCGGCGACACCCGGGAGCCGCTGGTTCCCATCGAAGGCCAGCCGCCCGACCTGACTGCGCTGGGCCCGGGCTGCGCCTTCCTGCCGCGCTGCAAGCAGGCGATCGACCAGTGCCGCAGCGCCCGGCCGCCGTTGCTCGGCGTGCCGGACGCGGCCACGCGGCAGCTTTCCGACCAACATTTCAAGGCGTGCTTCCTCCATGAACTCCATTGAAGCGATAGCGGAGCCGGCAACGGGCAACGGCGGTGTGCAGGCGGGCATGCAGCATGACGTGCGGGCCGACGTGCAGAGTGGCGATGAGATCCTGCGCATCGACGACCTCAAGGTGCATTTCCCGGTCACGCGCGGCGTGCTGCTCAAGCGCCAGGTGGGCTCGGTCAGGGCGGTCGACGGCGTGTCGTTCACGCTGCGCCGTGGCGAGACCCTGGGCCTGGTCGGCGAAAGCGGCTGCGGCAAGTCCACCACCGGGCTTGCCATCCTCAAGATGCTGGCCGCCAGCGCCGGGCGCATCGCCTTCCGCGGCGCCGACCTGGCCAGCTTCACGCGGGCGCAGGAGCAGCAATTCCGGCGCAGCGTGCAGATGGTCTACCAGGATCCCTTCGGCTCCCTGAACCCGCGCATGAAGGTCAGCGACATCATCAGCGAACCGCTGGAGGTGCATGATTTCCCCGGCGGTCGCAGCGCCCGCCGCGCGCGCGTGGCGGAGTTGCTGGACATGGTCGGGCTGCTGCCCTATATGGCGGACCGCTACCCGCACGAGTTCTCCGGCGGGCAGCGCCAGCGCATCGGCATCGCCCGCGCGCTGGCGCTCGGGCCCAGCGTCATCGTCTGCGATGAGCCGGTGTCGGCGCTCGACGTGTCGATCCAGGCGCAGGTGGTCAACGTGCTGATGTCGCTGCAGCGGCGGCTTGGCCTGTCCTACCTGTTCATCGCGCACGACCTGGCCGTGGTGCGGCATATCAGCGACCGCATCGCGGTGATGTACCTGGGCCGCATCGTCGAGATCGCGAGCCGCGAGGCGCTCTACGCCCGCCCCCGCCATCCCTACACCCAGGCGCTGCTGTCGGCGGTGCCGGTGGCCAGCGTGGAAGGCGAGCGCAGCCGCAAGCGCATCGTGCTGCAGGGCGAGGTGCCGAGCCCGATGAATCCGCCGTCGGGATGCCGCTTCCATACCCGCTGCCCGGTGGCGATGGCGCGTTGCCGCAGCGAAGACCCGGCGCTGCAGGCGCAGCCGGATGGCCAGATGGTGGCCTGCCACCTCTACACTTGAGCGTGTGCTAGCGCTCAGGGCTCCGAGAGGATCCCCATCAGCAACGGCCGCACGAACAGGTCAGCGGCGTTGTCCGCATCGGCATCGCGCACCCAGCGGGACAACTCCACCGCGGCATTGATCATGCCGTTGACCTGCAGCGCGGCAATGGACTGGTCCAGTGCCCGGATCGAGCCATCCTGCATGCCCAGCACCAGGAAGCGCACGATCCGCGCCGACAGCCGGCTCATGGTCAGCATCTTCTCCTTGCGCATGTCCTCGGGCAGCGCGCCATAGATGGTCAGGCGCAGCAGCGGCCCCTGGCTGGAGAACTGGTATTGCACCAGCGCCCGCGACACCGCGCACAGCTTGTCCCAGCCAGTGCCCGGGCCGTTCTCCACCAGCGTCTGGGTATTGCGGATCACTGCAAACATGCGGTCGACGCAGGCCGAGATCAGGTCGTCCTTGTTCTCGTTGTGGTGATAGAACGCGCCCTTGGTCAGGTTCAGCCGCGCCGAGATGCGGTCGGCCGACGCGCCGCGATAGCCCTGCTCGTTGAGCAGCTCGGTCGCGGCGCGCAGGAACGCCTCCTGCGTGGTCTCGGGCCTGTCCGGCGCAGGCAGCAGCGCGGATACGTCCATCTGCGCATGCCAGCGGGCCGACGGCGCGGCAATGCCGTGCAGCAGCACGTCGACCACGGTCTGCGCCACCTTCGGATAGTCCTCGGGCTCATAGCGCTCCACCCACGACATCGCGCCGGTCGCCAGCGACAGCAGCAGGTGAGCGCGCGCGCTCAGCGCACTGCGCTGCGCCGGATCGGCCGGCGGGCGCTCGCGCAGCAGCTGGCGGATGCGGCGGAACATGTCGGTGTAGGCGTCGAATGCGATATCGGCATGGCTGTCCGGCAGCGCCCGGATCTCGCGAAAACTCATCAGTTCAGGCCGCTCGCCGGTGGCGGTGCGCGCCAGGCGCTCGAAGAACAGCGCGATGAAGGCCTTTACCCGTTCGCGCGGCGCCGGCTGCTGCTGGGCCGCACTGGCGATGTCCACCATCTCGCCGATGGCGCGCAGCAGGCACGCCACCACCAGGTCTTCCTTCTTGCGGTAGTAGTACGTGATGCTGTTGGTGCTCAGGCCCACGTCCTCCGCCACATCCGACAAGGTGGTGCCCCGTACGCCCTGGTGATTGAAGCGCCGCGCGGCGGCGTCCAGGATGGCCTCGCGCTTTTCGACATAGCGGCGGGTCAGGCGGGCTTGCGCGGGGTCCTTGGACATGGCTGGGGGATGTGGTCGCGCAATATTGCGAGTGGACGTGGTGAGGCGGCACAGTGCCTGCGCGGATTATAGCGGGCGCCCCGCTCCCTGCGCGCCAATGCAAAAGCCCGCCAGTGACGGCGGGCTCGTGCTTGCTGCTTGCCGGCGTCAGTTCACCCGCCGGTTCATCCCTTCCCAGAACGGCTCGCGCAGCTTGCGCCGCAGCAGCTTGCCCGATGGGTTGCGCGGCAACGCCTCGACAAACTCGATGCTCTTGGGCACCTTGAAGCCCGCCAGCCGCTGGCGCGTCCACGCGATGATGCCGGCCTGGTCCGGCGCCTGTCCCGGCTTGAGCACGACGATGGCCTTGACCGCCTCGCCCCACTTCTCGTCCGGCACACCAACCACCGCCACGTCGGCCACCTGCGGGTGGCCGTAGATCGCGCTTTCGACCTCGGCCGGATAGACGTTCTCGCCGCCGCTGATGATCATGTCCTTGACGCGGTCATGGATGTACAGGTAGCCCTCGGCATCCAAGTAGCCCGCGTCGCCGGTGCGCAGCCAGCCTTCGGCGTCGATGGTGCGCGCGGTCTCTTCGGGCTGCTTCCAGTAGCCGGCCATGTTGTGCTGCGAGCGCACCACGAGCTCGCCGACCTCGCCGGGCGCGAGCTGGCGGCCTTCATAGTCGACCACCTTGATCTCCACGCCAGGCAGCGGCTTGCCCGCGGCACGCATGCGCGGCACTTCCTCGGTGGTGTGGTCCTCGGGCGGCAGCGCCACGATGGTGCCGGTGGTCTCGGTCATGCCGTACTGCTGCACGAAGCCGCAGCCGAACACCTCGATGCCCTCGCGCAGCAGCGCCGCGGGAATCGGCGCGGCGCCGTACAGCAGGTACTTCAGGCGCGAGTAGTCCACCTGGCGCGCGCGCGGGTCGCGCAGCACGATCTGCATCGCGGCCGGCACCAGGAACAGCTTGCTGATGCGTTCCTTCTCGATAAAGTCGAGCACCGCGCGCGGATCGAACTCGCGCGCGACCACGCCCTTGGCACCGGACAGCAGGTTGCGCAGGCCCCAGCCGGAGCCGCCGATATGCGCCACCGGCATCGCCACCAGCGAAACATCGTCGGCGACCCAGTGCGACCAGAGCAGGTTCTCGCGCTCGCTCACTTCGGTGCCGATGGTCAGGTTGCGGTGCGTGAGCATCGCGCCCTTGGGCCGGCCGGTGGTGCCGGATGTGTACAGCTGCAGCAGCACGTCATGCGCGGCTGGCTGGTGCGCGGGCGGCGTGTCCGGCTGCGCGTCGCGCCAGTCGGTGTAGCACTGCCACTCGCCTTGCCCGGCGCACGGCTCCATCACCACCACCTTGCGCACCATCGGCAGCGCGGGCAGCAGGTTCCGGACCATTGCCGCCGATTCCGCCCCGACGAAGAGCACCACGGCATCGCAATGGCCGAGGATGAATTCCACCTCGGGCGGCGCCAGGCGCCAGCTGGCCGGCGTCATCACCGCGCCGATCTTGGACGCGCCAAGCAGCAGCTCGAAATAGTGGTCGCTGTTCTTGCCGATATAGCCAATGCGCTCGCCGACCCCGACGCCTTCAGCCAGCAGGGCCTGGGCCACGCGATTGGTGTTCCGCTCGAACCCGGCATAGGTGGTCTGCCGGCCTTCGAACGCATACGCCACCGCCTCGGGCCGCAGGCGCGCGAAGTGGCGTACCGCGTGGGGCAGTGTCGTCAGATAGCTGAAGTCCATCCGCGTCTCCTGATTTTGATAGTGTCCGGACCAGCGGTGCGCGGGGCCCGGACACGACGATGTGCTGGCGCTACGCTCAGCGCGGCGCCATGCGGATGGCGCCGTCGAGGCGCACCGACTCGCCGTTGAAATAGCCGTTGCGGCACATCTCGACGGCCAGCGAGGCGAACTCTTCCGGCTGCCCCAGGCGCTTGGGGAACGGCACCGAAGCCGCCAGCGCGGCCTTGACGTTCTCTGCCGCGCCCTGCAGCAGCGGGGTATTGAAGATGCCCGGCAGGATGGTGTTGACGCGGATGCCTTCGCCCGCCAGGTCGCGCGCGATCGGCAGCGTCATGCCGACCACGCCGGCCTTCGATGCCGAGTACGCGGCCTGGCCCATCTGGCCGTCCTGCGCCGCCACCGACGCGGTATTGATGATCACGCCGCGCTCGCCGCCGGCGCTGTCCAGCGTCAGCATGCCCGCGGCCGAGCGCGCGATGCAGCGGAAGGTGCCGATCAGGTTGATCTGGATGATGCGCTCGAAGGCATCGGTCGGGAAATGCTTGATCTGGTCCGGCGCTTCCTTGGAACGCGAGGCGGTCTTGATGGCGTTGCCGGTGCCGGCGCAGTTGACCAGGATGCGTTCCTGGCCGATGGCGGCGCGCGCCCTGGCAAAGCCGGCCTCGACCTCGGCCTCTGAGGTGACGTTGACCTGGCAGAACACGCCGCCCAGTTCACGCGCCAGCGCTTCGCCCTTCTCCACGTTGAGGTCGAACAGCGCCACGCGCACGCCCTGCGCTGCCAGCGCACGTGCCGTCGCCGCGCCCAGGCCCGAAGCGCCCCCCGTCACCACTGCCGATACCGATGCATTGAGTTCCATATGTCTTTCCCTTGTCTCTTGTTCCTGGCCCCGCCGGATCCAGCGCGGCCCCGCGGTCTGATAAAGCCGGCAGGCGCAAGAATCGCCTGTACCGGAGTGGGGTCGAGATTCGTGGATCGGCCGTTGCCACGCATCGTCCGAAGCGACGAATGAGGATGGCGCGGGCCTGCGGCGCGCTCCGGCACCCGGCGCGACCGATGCGCTACAGTGACGCGATCGACGGCCATTCCGGCGCCGCCCGGCACCGGCAACCGACTACGGACCATGCACAAACCCGAACACCACGCCCCCACCCCTGCGCCCCGCTGGCATGCCGCCTTGCAGCCGGTGCTGCGTGCGCTCGCCATGCTGGCCGCGCTGTTGACGCTGCTGTGCGCCATCCCGGCGCACGCCACCCCGGCCGGCTCCCTCGCGGCACTGCTGGGCAAGGCGGAGAAACCCGCGGCGCCGGCCAGCGCACCCGCCGCCAGCGTGCCGCTGGCGCAGTCGCTGGACCAGGTGATCGCCACGCTGCAGAACGACGGCGAGCGGCGCGCCCTGGTGGGCCAGCTGCAAACCATGCGCCAGGGGCTGGGTGCCTCCGGGGCCGCGCCCGCCTCCGCCGCGGCAGCCCCAGCCGGCGCCTCCGCGCCCGGCCTGATCGGTGCCGTCGCTGAAGTGCTGGACGAGGTCGATTCCCATCTGCGCGAGGATCGCGGCCCGTGGCAGTTCTGGCGCTGGCGCACGCGCTTCGCGGGCGAGGAATGGCACGCCGCGCTCAGCCACAACGGCACCCGCACGACGCTGGCCTCGCTGCGTGAATTCGCGCTGGTGCTGGCAGTCTGGGCGGTGAGCGGCGGGGCCTTGTGGGAGATCGGCCACCGCATCCGGCGCCGGCGCGCGCGCAAACCCACGCGCGCCGAGCGCGGCAAGCTGCCCGAGCTGCCGTCGTGGGTCGACGTCGGCGTCTTCATGCTGCGCCATATCGGGCCCTGGGTGGTGGCATTCGGGCTGACGTTGCTGCTGGCCCAACACGGGTATGCCCAATCGCCGGCCAGCGTCGCCGCCGTGCTGGTGGCGTACGCGATCGTGGCCGGTGCGATCGCGGCAGCGGTGTGCCAGGTCATCTTCACGCTGTTCCGCACCGCGCACCGGCAGCTCGCGGTGCGGCAGCTGCTGGCGCACTCACCGTGGCTGCTGTTCTGCACGGGGGCGCTGGCGGCACTGGGCGACGGCACCACCGACAGCCGCGTGATCGCCGTGCTCGGCACCAACCTGTGCGCGCTGGTGGCCACCGTGGCCAATATCGCCGCGGCACTGGGCATCGGCGCGTTCGCGCTGTGTTTCCGCCGGCAGATCGGCCAGCTGATCGGGCAGCGGCCGCTGGCCTTCCGCCAGGCCCGCCCGGCCGTGACCGACCTGCTGCGGCTGGCCGGCCAGGCCTGGCACCTGCCGGTGCTGGCAGTGGTGGTGGCATCGGTGGTCGGCACCATCCTGGCCACCGGCAATGCGGATGTGTTCCTGCGCCGCACGGTGGCGTCGGTGGCGCTGTTCCTCGCCGGGCTGCTGCTGACGATGGTAGTGGGGCACTCGCCCAAGGCCACCGCGCGCGCGCCGCGCATCCGCGACCGCCGCCGCTCGGCCTACCTGCAGCGCTTCGGGCGCTTTGCGCTGGCGCTGGTGCGCGTGCTGATCTGGGCGGTCTTCATCGAGATGGTGATGCGCGTCTGGGGCACGTCGCTGGTGCGCCTGGCCGAGTCGTCCGCCGCGGGCCGCCATCTCACCGAGACGGTCTTCAGCGTCACCAGCACCGTGCTGCTGGCCTGGCTGGTCTGGCTGCTGATCGACACCGCCATCATGCAATCACTGTCGCCGGCGCACGGACGCGGCGCGCAGCCCAGCCTGCGGGCCAAGACCATCCTGCCGCTGGTGCGCAACGCCTCGTTCATCGGCCTGCTGGTGATCACGGTGATCGCGGTGCTGGCCAACCTGGGCGTCAACGTGACGCCGCTGCTGGCCGGCGCGGGCGTGGTCGGCCTGGCCATCGGCTTCGGCGCGCAAAGCCTGGTGCAGGACCTGATCACGGGGCTGTTCATCGTGGTCGAGGACTCCATCGCCATCGGCGACTCGATCGAGCTGCCGGACCACGCCGGCGTGGTCGAAGCCATGACCATCCGCACGGTCAAGCTGCGCGACGGCCGCGGCGCGCTGCACACGCTGCCGTACAGCCAGATCAAGGCAGTCAAGAACCTGTCGCGCGGCTATGGCTACGCGGTGTTCAACATCGGCATCAGCTACCAGAGCGACCTGGACCAGGCGCTGGAGCTGATCCGCACCACCGGCGCCGAACTGGCGCGTGACCATCGCTACGCGCGCAACCTGATGTCGGGGCTGGACGTCCTGGGGCTGGACCGGTTCGACCCGAACGGCCCGGTGGTGATGGCACAGTTCAAGACCCGGCCGCTGATGCAGGCCGAGATCACGCGCGCCTTCAATGCGCGGCTCAAGCGCAATTTCGACGCCAACGACATCCGCATGGCATCGCCGAGCCTGACGATCCAGGTGGATGGCGGCGCGGCGCAACTGCTGGATCCGGAAACCGCCAACGAAAAAGCCACCCAACGGGCGGCTGATCCGACAATTCAGGGACAGTAGCAACGCGGTTGGCGCGGGCGTTCCCCTTCACGACGGAGGCGGCGCCTGCCACGGATTGAGCACCTGCAGCCCGGCCGCTTCAAAGGGCGACACGTCCCGTGTCGCGACCATCATGCCGTTGGCCGCGGCAATCGCGGCGATGTAGCCATCCGGCGCGGGAAGGCCGCGGCCACGGCTTCTGGCGACAACGGCGAGTTCCGCATAGTGCCGGGCCGCATTCGTGTCGAACGGCAAGATGCGCCCTTCGAACAGCGTCACCAGGCCGTCCAGCGCAGCGGCCAGCATGGCGCGGCGCCTGTCCGCCGGCAGCGCGCCGATGCCGAACAGCAGTTCGGCCAGCGTCACACTGGACAGGTACAAGGTCTCGGCGGCCTGGTCGTTGAGCCAGCCGCGCACGGCGTCGGCCGGTTCCGGCTTCATGGCCTCGGAAATAACGTTGGTATCCAGGACGATCATTCAAACCTCACCGGCTCGGCCGCTGCCTTGTCCTTGCCCTGCCCGATCGCTTCAACGTCCGCATTCGACAGGCCGATCTCGCGGCCAAGCATCGCCAGCGCATCGCCCAGGCGCACGCGCTTCTGCGGCATCACCGCGCTGGCCAGGATCTGACGCACCTCAGCCTCGGTACTGCGTCCGTTCCGGGCGGCACGGACCCGCAGCGCACGATGCACGTCGTCGGGCACATTTCTAACGGTCAGGATCGGCATGATTGCCCTCATTAATGCAGTCAATGACTGCATTATTATGCCAACGCTGTCACCCAAGCAAGTACTGTGCTCTTGCTGCGTTGAACCTGTGGCACAAGCGCCAACAGAATCGTGGCGCATGGTGGAACGTCGCGCACTATTTCAGTGCTGAAAATTCCTTTCTTTCCGGGGCGCTACCATCGCGCTGCGGCATGATCACGTCCCTGCCTGGCCTGGCGGGGAGTTACGCCGTGCAATCCGTATTTTCCCCCCCGATACGGGGGATAAAACAAACAACATTGTTTGGCATGATTGCGTTACGGCGGACATGACGGGACAATGCGCGCCGCCAGCAGCATCCGTATCGGCGCAGATGCAGAACGCTAGAACGGAACCGATAACACAAAAAGATGTAGCCACTTGCCGTGGCACAGAGCAATAGGCGTTTGCCACCGGGGGGATCTGAACATGGGCGAACACCCGACTACGGACGAGGACTTCCATCGTCTGGTCGACTCAATCTACGAGTCCGCGCTGGACGTTGCGGCCATGCCCGCCGCCCTCGACCTCTTTTCCCGATACACCTGCACAGGCAGCCCGCGTTACCTGATCTGGGACAAGCTGGCCGGCCACGCCCGCCTTGGCGTGACCCCGCACGGCTGCTTCACCAGCGGCGCCAGCATGCCCGACTGGCTGCCCGGTCCGCTCGACCTGCCCCATGCGGGCGCTTGCTGCGCCCCCAATGACGCCCCCGCGCTGGCCTGCGACGGTGCCGCCGCGCTGGTGGCCTCGCACCATGGCGGCATGGCGGATGCGGCCACGGCTGCGCTGGCCTGCAGCGGACTGGAACAAGGCATCCGCCTGATCGAGAACGCCGAGGTTTGCGTGCTGATGAGCGGCACCAGCGCGGGCAGCATCAGCGTGGGCCAGCGCGAGCGGCGCCTGGCCCACGTGATGCCGCACTGGGTGCGCGCGGCACGGATGCAGCAGCGCAACTTCGAGCTGAGCGGACTGGCCAGCCTGGGACTGGCCGGGCTGGATACGCTGGACTTCGGCGTGATGGTGCTGCAGGCCGACCTGCGCGTGCGCTATGCCAACAGCTGGGCCGAGGCGCTGGTGCAGGCCGACGGCCACCTGTCGCTGCAGGGCGGCGTGCTGCGCGCCCACAGCGAGACCCTGCAGGCGGTGCTGCGCAAGCTGCTTGACGGTGCCATGCGCGCGCGCGGCACTGAGGCGGCCTCCGGCTCGTGGATGCACATCACCTCCGGCGGACAGCCGGTGCCGATCATCGTCACGCCGCTGGTGTCGCGCCAGCCGGTGGAGGGCCCGTGGCAGCTGCCGGCCGCGATGATGCTGTTCGGCAACTCGGAATCGCGCTCGGTGCTGGATGCCGGCGTGCTGACCTCGCTGTTCGGGCTGTCGCGCAAGGAGAGCATTATCGCGGTCCGCCTGGCTGCCGGCGAAACCCTCAACGAGATTGCCGAGCGCGAATTTCTCTCTCCCCACACCGTGCGCGTGCATATCCGCGACACGCTGCGCAAGACCGGCACGCATCGCCAGTCAGAGCTGGTGCGGCTGCTGCACCTGCTGCCGGGCGTGAACCTGGAGCGCGCCAGCGTGACCCCGGCTGTGCGGCCGCGCGCGCCGCGCCCGCGCGCCGCCTGAGGCGCCGCACCACCCCGCATCAGTTCACTGCCGCCTGCGCCGCCGCCAGGAAGCGCTGCACCTGGCGGTCGCCGTCATCGGGCCGCGCCGCCAGCGCAATGCCGATGCGCCCGGCCGGCCGCGGGCTGGACAATGGCAGGAAGCGCACGCGCAGGTTGGCGTAGCGCGCCGCCACGCTCGGCACCAGGGCCACGCCAAGCCCGCTCTCGACCAGGCTGACCTGGGTCTGCACCTGCACCGCCTCCTGCGTGACACGCGGCACAAAGCCCGCCTGCTGGCACAGCAGCATTGCCACCGCGTGCAGGTTGGGCACCTGCGCCGCCGGATACATGATGAAGGGCTCGTCCGCAAGCGCGCGCAGCGGGATGGCGTCTGCGCCTGCCAGCGGACTGTCAGCCGGGACTGCCGCGACAAAGACGTCGTTTTCCAGCGGCGTCAGCGAATAGTTGCCGGTGTTCAGGATCGGAAAGCGCACCAGGCCGGCGTCGATCTGGTGCTTTTCCAGGCGGTCCAGGATCGCGGCGGTGGTGGATTCATGCAGGATCAGCTCGATGCCGGGATGCGCCGCGCGGAACGCCGGGATCAGCTTGGGCAGCAGCGCATACGTCGCCGAGCCGATAAAGCCGATGCGCAGCGCGCCGCGCTCGCCCTGCCCCGCGGCGATCGCGGCGGCACGTGCCTGCTGCGCATGGAACAGTGCACGGCGCGCATCGTGCAGCGCAGCCTCGCCCGCCTGCGTCAGCCTCACCCCGCGCGAGGTGCGCACGAACAGCGCCGTGCCAAGCTGGTCCTCGAGCTTGCGGATGGAAATGGAAAGCGGCGGCTGCGCCATGTGCAGGCGTTCAGCGGCGCGGTGGAAGTTGCCCGTCTCGGCCAGGGCGACGAACTGCTGCAGCTGGCGGAAGTCCATGGCTCGTTAATATCCTGTGAATATCGATTTCTAAAAAACTAATATTAGACCAAGCCTCGCCTGCTGATCTACCCTGTGCCCCACAGTCAACAAGATCGGAGACAACATGCTGCCGCTTGCAGGCATCCGCGTGGTCGACCTGTCCACCGTGGTGATGGGGCCCTATGCCAGCCAGTGGCTGGCCGACCTCGGCGCCGAGGTGATCAAGGTCGAGCCGCCCGAGGGCGATTCCACGCGCCGCACCGGCCCCGCCGCCGAGCCCGGCATGGCGGCCATTTTCCTGGGCGTGAACCGCAGCAAGCGCAGTGTGGTGCTGGACCTGAAGCAGCCGGCCGCCCAGGCCGCTCTGGACCGCGTGCTGGCCGGCGCCGACGTGCTGATGCACAGCATGCGCCCGCAAAAGCTGGCCGCACTGGGGCTGGCGCCCGACGACATGCGGGCGCGCCACCCGGAGCTGGTCTTTGTCAGCCTGCTCGGCTTTGCCGAGGATGGCCCTTATGGCGGGCGCCCGGCGTACGACGACATCATCCAGGGCCTGTCCGGCAATGCCGCGCTGATGGCGGCGCAAACCGGCGACAGCCGCTATTTCCCCACCATTGCCGCGGACAAGACCAGCGGGCTGGTGGCCGCGCTGTCGGTCTGCGCGGCGCTGGCCGGGCGCGCGCGGCGCAATGCCGATGGCGGCAGCGGCCACGGCACGCTGGTCGAAGTGCCGATGTTCGAATCCATGGTCGCCTTCAACCTGGTCGAGCACTTCTACGGCCGCCATTTCGAGCCGCCGCGCGGCCCCAGCGGCTATCCGCGCGTGCTGGCACCGCTGCGCCGCCCGTACCGCAGCGCCGACGGCTATGTCTGCATGATGCCGTACACCGACGCGCACTGGTGCGACTTCTTCCACGCCGCCGGGCGCCCCGAGCTGGCCGCCGATGCGCGCTTTGCCGACATCGCGGCACGCACGCGGCATATCGAGACGCTGTACGAGCTCACCGGCGAAATCGTGCACGGACAGACCACCGCGCACTGGGTTGAGCTGTGCGAACGCCTGCAGATCCCGGTGGCGCGCATCAATGAACTCGACGACCTGCCGGCCGATCCGCACCTGGCCGCCACTGGCTTCTTCGAAACCGTCGAAGACCCGGCCATGGGCACGCTGCGTTTTCCCGGCGCGCCGGTGCGTTTCGACAGCCAGCGCGCGCCGCTGGGCATCCCGCCGCGGCTGGGCGAGCACACCGCGAGCGTGCTGGCCCAGGCGGGACTGTCCGCAGAAACGATCGCGCAATTGCAACTAAGCGGTGCCGCACGCTGCGCACCCGCCAAGGAGACACCATGAAGCATGCAGAACTGCCCCGCCTCGGCCAGGGCTTCTACTGGCAGGACCTGCAGGAGGGCCAGGCCTTCCGCACCTTCGCCCGTACCGTGACCGAGACCGACCTGGTCAATTTCATCTCCGTCACCGGCATGGTCGAGGCCATCTTCATCGAAGCCGGCTATGACGGTGGCGCCATCCAGGGCCGGCCGGTGCCGGCGGCGCTGACCTACACGCTGATCGAGGGCTTCATCCTGCAGACCATGATCCAGGGCACCGGGCTGGCCATGCTGGAACTCACGCAGCAGATCCACGCCCCGGTGGTGGTGGGCGACACCATCCACGCCACCGTGACCGTGACCGGCATCCGCCCCACTTCGCGCAACGGCCGGGCGGTGGTGGATTCGCGCATCGAGGTGTTCAACCAGCGCGGGGAGCAGGTCATGACCTACACCGCGCGCCGGTTGCTGGCGGGACGCTGAACCCACGGCGGCATCCGCCGCGTGGCTGCATGGATGGAGGAGACAAGCACATGAAGGCAAAGACTTTCATCACGACACTGGCTGCCGCGGCAGCCATCGTATTGCCGGCGATGCTGGCGCAGCCGGCGGCGGCGGCCGATGCCGCCTACCCGTCGCACCCGATCCGCATGGTGGTGCCGTTCCCGCCGGGCGGCCCGACCGACCTGGTGTCGCGCGTGATCGCACGGCGCATGAGCGAGACGCTCGGCCAGCAGGTGCTGGTCGACAACCGGCCCGGCGCCAACGGCAATATCGGCGCGGAGATCGTCGCCAAGGCGCCGGCCGACGGCTATACGGTGCTGTACAACACCTCGTCGATCGCGCTGAGCCCGGCGCTCTACCGCAAGCTCAGCTACGACGTGAAACGCGATTTCGCGCCGGTGGCGCTGACGGCAATGGTGCCGCTGGTGCTGGAGGTCAACGCGCAGCTGCCGGTACAGAACGTGAAAGAGTTCATCCAGTACCTGAAGGCCAACCCCGACAAGCTCACCTACGGCTCGGCCGGCAACGGCAACGTGACGCACCTGGCGGCCTTCATGTTCCTGCAGGCCAACGGTCTGTCGGCGGTGCATGCGCCCTACAAGGGCAGCGCGCCGGCACTGACCGACCTGGCCAGCGGACAGGTGCAGTTCATGGCCGACACCATCAATTCATCGCTGCCCTTCATCCGCGACAAGCGCATGCGCGCGCTGGCCGTCACCAGCACCACGCGCAGCGCCCAGTTGCCGGACGTGCCCACCCTTGCCGAAACCGTGCAGCCGGGCTTCGAGGTCGGCGCCTGGCAGGGCATGATGGTGCCGGCCAGGACACCGGCCGAGATCGTGCGCAAGCTCAATGCCGCCGCCACCAAGGCGCTGGCCCACCCCGAGACGCGCGCAAGCCTGGCCGCGCAGGGGGCGGAGCCGCGCGGATCGACCCCGGAGGCCTACGCCGCCTACCTCAGCGCGGAAATGACGCGCTGGCAGAAGGTCGTGAAGGATTCAGGCGCGACGCTGGACTGAGACCGCTGGCACCAGCCAATACCAGACACAGGACTTCACCGTGACCGCATTGCTTTCCACTTTCGGCCTGACCTCCCTGCCGCCGCACGCCGTGGCGTTCCGCGGCGAGGTGCGGGCCTTTCTCGATGAACACCTGCCCGCGCTGCCGCCGGAAACGCGCGCGCGCTCGTGGATGGGCTTTGACGCCGCCTTCAGCCGGGCGCTGGCCGCGCGCGGCTGGGTCGGCATCACACTGCCGGCGCAGTTCGGCGGTGCGGGCCTGGACCCGTTTTCGCGTTTCGTGCTGGTGGAAGAACTGCTGGCCTGCGGCGCGCCGGTGTCGGCGCACTGGATCGCCGACCGCCAGAGCGGCCCGCTGATCCTGCGCTACGGTAACGACGCGCAGAAGGCGCGCTACCTGCCCGCGATCAGCCGCGGCGAGGCCTTCTTCTGCATCGGCATGAGCGAGCCCAACTCCGGCTCGGACCTGGCCAGCGTGGCCACGCGCGCGGTGCGCCAGGCGGACGGCAGCTGGCGCCTGAACGGCCGCAAGATCTGGACTACCAATGCCGACCGCTGCCACTTCATGATCGCGCTGGTGCGCACCTCGGGCACGCCGCAGGACCGGCAGGCCGGACTGTCGCAGTTCATCGTCGATCTGCACGCACCGGGCGTGACGGTGCGGCCGATCCACGACCTGGCGGGCGACGCGCACTTCTCCGAAGTCACCTTCGACGACGCGGCGCTGGCCCCGGACGCGCTGGTCGGCCAGGAAGGCAGCGGCTGGGAGCAGGTCAACGCCGAGCTGGCGTTCGAGCGCAGCGGCCCGGAGCGCCTCTACTCCAGCGTGGTGCTGCTCGACACCTGGCTCGACGCCATGCGCCGGCTGCCGCCGGCACGCCGCGACACGGTGACCGCGGGCCGGCTCGCCGGCCACCTGGCGGTGCTGCGCGCCATGTCGCTGGCCGTCACGTCGCGGCTGGCCGCCGGTGAAAGCCCGGTGGTGGAGGCCGCGCTGGTGAAGGACCTGGGCACGACCTTCGAGCAGTCGATCCCCGCGCTGGTGGAAGCCGCGCTCGGTGATGAACCCGCCCTGGCGGCCGATGGGGCGCTGTACCGCACCCTGGCCTATGTCACGCAGATCGCGCCGTCGTACTCGCTGCGCGGCGGCACCCGCGAAATCCTGCGCGGCATGATCGCGCGCGGGCTCGGCCTGCGCTGAATCCGCCCCCGTCGACCGCCATCCTGAACGAGATACCCCATGCATAACGCCTATTCCGACGCCCTCGACGCGCTGCTGCGCGACTGCTGCCCACCCGCCACCGTGCGCGCGCTGGAACAGCAGGCCGACCCGCAGCCGCTGTGGCAAGCGCTGCTGGAAAGCGGCTTTGCCGATTGCCTGCTGCCCGAATCAGCCGGCGGTGCCGCGCTGCCGCTGCGCGAGCTGGCGCCGGTGCTCTTTGCCACCGGCCGCCACGCCTTGCCGTTGCCGCTGGCGCAGACCATCTTTGCGCGCGCGCTGCTGCAGGCGCATGGCATCGCCCTGCCCGCCGGCCCGGTCGCACTCGCCGGCTTTGAAGACGGCGCCGGCGCGGCGCTGGTGGCCGACGCCCGCCATGCGCAGTGGTTCCTGCTGCAGGACGGCGAGCGTTGCCTGCTGCTGTCGGCGGCCGATGCCCGCGCCGAAGCGACCGGCGCCCATCACGACCTGACGCTGCGCGTGCCGCGCCCTGACGCCTCGGCGCCAGCGGCGTTTTCACTGCCCGCCGGCACCCTGCGCACGCTGGGCGCCTGCCTGCACACGGCGCAGCTGGCCGGCGCGCTGTCGCACGTGCTCGACCTGACCCTGCAGTACGCCAACGACCGCCAGCAGTTCGGGCGCGCCATCGGCAAGTTCCAGGCGATCCAGCACCAGGTCAGCGAGATGGCCGAGCATGTCGCCGCCGCACGCGTGGCCGCACAGCTGGCCTGCGACAGCGGCACCGGCACGCCCGACCGGCTGCGCGCGGCCATCGGCAAGCTGCGCGCCAGCGACGCGGTCACGCCGGTGGCCGCCATCGCTCACGCCGTGCACGGCGCCATCGGGATCACTGAGGAATACGACCTGCAACTCTATACGCGCCGGCTGCATGCGTGGCGCGTGGCGGACGGGTCAGAGCGCTGGTGGAGCCGGATGCTGGGCGAGCAGGTATGCGCCAGCGCCGGCCGCAACGCGGTGGAGCTGGTGCGCGAATGGTGCGAGCCCGCGCCCGCCGCCTGAGCGGCCGGGCCTAACCCCGGCAATCGCGGAATCAGGCGGCCAGGCTGAGGCCGCCGCCGTGCGGGCGGCGGTGGCGCCGCTCCGGCTTGCACTCATATTTCAGCTCGGTGCGGCCGTCCTCGTAGGCGACTTCGAGCCGCACGGTGAAGCCCCACAGCCGGGTCACGTGCCGGATCACCTCGTCGAAGTTGTGCGCCAGCGGCCGGCGGTCGTTCTGCAGGTGCCGCAGCGTCAGCGAGCGGTCGCCGCCCACGTCGACATTGGTGACCTGGATATTGGGCTCCATGCTGGAGAGGTCATATTGCGCCGCCATCAGCTGGCGGATCGCGCGGTAGCCTTCATCGTTGTGGATCGCGGTGACGCGCAGCTTGCCTTCGCGGTCATCGTCCAGCACCGAGAACAGCTTCAGCTCGCGGATCACGCGCGGCGACAGGAACTGCAGCAGGAAGCTCTCGTCCTTGAAGTTGCGCATGGCAAAGTCCAGCGTCTTGCGCCAGTCGCTGCCGGCAAACTCCGGGGCCCAGCGGTAGTCCTCTTCGGTCGGGTTCTCGCACATGCGGCGCAGGTCCTGGAACATCAGGAAACCGACCGTGTAGGGGTTCATGCCGCTGTAATAGGGGCTGTTGTACGGCGGTTGGTAAATCACGTTGGTATGCGCCTGCAGCAGCTCCATCATGAACGCATCGTTGACCAGCTTTTCCTCGTACAGCTGGTTGATGATGGTGTAGTGCCAGAACGTGGCCCAGCCTTCATTCATGACCTTGGTTTGGCGCTGCGGATAGAAATATTGCGCGATCTTGCGCACGATGCGCACGATCTCGCGCTGCCACGAGGCCAGCTTGGGCGCGTTCTTCTCGATGAAGTACAGCAGATTCTCCTGCGGCTCGGGCGGGAAGATGATTTCCCCCTCGGACGCCTCGTCCTCCGACGCCAGCGCATGCGGCCGGTGCTTGGGCAGGGTGCGCCACAGGTCGTTGACCTGCATCTGCAGGTAGTTCTCGCGATCGGCCTGGCGCGCCTTTTCCTCGGTGATGGACAGCTTCTTGGGCCGCTTGTAGCGGTCCACGCCATAGTTCTGCAAGGCGTGGCAAGAGTCCAGCAGCAGTTCAACCTCACGCTCGCCGTAACGCTGCTCGCACTCGGCCACGTAGTTCTTGGCAAACAGCAGGTAATCCACGATGGCGTCCGCGTTGGTCCAGGTGCGGAACAGGTAGTTGCCCTTGAAGAAGGAGTTGTGGCCGTAGCAGGCGTGCGCGATCGTCAGCGCCTGCATCGGCATGGTGTTCTCCTCCATCAGGTAGGCGATGCAGGGATTGGAGTTGATGACGATCTCGTAGGCCAGCCCCATGTGGCCGCGCTGGTAGCTGCGCTCGGACGCCAGGAAGTGCTTGCCGTAGGACCAGTGGCTGTAGCCGACCGGCAGCCCCGCCGACGCGTAGGCGTCGAGCATCTGCTCGGCGGTGATGATCTCGATCTGGTTGGGATAGGTATCCAGCCCGAATTCGCCGGCGATGCGGGCGATCTCGCGGTCATACCGTTTGATCAGCTCGAAGGTCCATTCCGAACCCGTGGAGAGATAAGCCATCTTCGCCCCTTGTTGCCCGGGCAAGGCGCCAGACCCGTCCGGCGCGCACGGCATCACCGCGCCGCGTGGTCCGCGTTGCCTCGCCATTTGCCTTCACTGTGGCCCCCCGCGAGGAAGGCCAGGATCGGCGCCAACCTATGCTGCGCGCTTCTGGAACAGGTCGTGCAGCACCGGGTAGATCTCGTCCGCACCGATGATGCGCTGCATCGCAAAGTGATCGAACTGTCCCTTGACCGTCAGATACTCTTCCCAGAGGTTCTGCGGCTCTTCCGATGCGACTTCAACATATGCATAGTACTGGACCAGTGGCAGGATCGAATCGCGCAGCAGGCGTCCGCACAACTCGGAATCACCGGCCCAGTTATCGCCGTCTGACGCCTGCGCGCAGTAGATATTCCACTGGCTGGGCGGATAGCGGTCGTGGATCACTTCCACCATCAGCTTCAGCGCACTGGATACCACGGTACCACCGGACTCGCGCGAGTGGAAG
Source organism: Cupriavidus sp. GW823-FHT07B10 (assembly GCF_058794355.1). Taxonomy (NCBI): domain Bacteria; kingdom Pseudomonadati; phylum Pseudomonadota; class Betaproteobacteria; order Burkholderiales; family Burkholderiaceae; genus Cupriavidus; species Cupriavidus sp. GW823-FHT07B10. The sequence goes on along the minus strand of NZ_JBXAGS010000008.1, from coordinate 228,007 downwards.
AAGTCTTCCTCATCGACTTCCTTCGCCACCGTGTGATGGCGAATGAACACCACGTCGATGCGCTCGTAGTTGCGCTTCAGGAACAGGTACAGCAGCATGAAGAAGCGCTTGGCCAGGTCCTTGCGGCTCTCGTCCATCGAGCCGGACACGTCCATCAGGCAGAACATCACCGCCTGGGCCTGGGGGCGCTTCTTCAGCACGCGGTTGTTGTAGCGCAGGTCGAGCTTCTCGATAAACGGCACGCGGTCGATGCAGGCACGCAGGTGCCGCATCTTCTCCATCAGCTCGAGCGTGCCTTCGGCGTAGGGGCCGTCCTTTTCCAGCGCCTCGCTGTAGTCCAGCTCCAGCTCGCGCAGGCGCTTCTGGTAAGGGCTGGACAAGGCGATGCGCCGCCCCAGCGAACTGCGCATGGTGCGCAGGATCGACAGGTTGGACGGCGTGCCGTCGATGGAAAAGCCGGCGCGCACCTTGCGCACCTCGGCGATCTTGGCGAGGTGGCGCTTGGCCAGGTCCGGCAGCGCCATGTCCTCGAAGAAGAAGTTCAGGAAATCCTCGCGCGACAGCGTGAAGACGAAATCGTCTTCGCCTTCGCCGCTGTCGCTGGCGCGCGAACCGGTCCCGCCACCGCCCTGCTGCTGGCGGTCGAAGGAATCACCCTTGACGAATTTCTTGTTGCCAGGGTGAATCCACTCGCGCCGCCCGCCCGGGCCGTGGTGGAAGATCGGTTCGGAGATGTCCTTGACCGGAATGGACACCTGGCCGCTCTGCTCGATGTCCATGATCTTCCGGCCGGACACCGCCTTTGCCACCGCTTGCCGGATCTGCTCGCGGTAGCGCTTGATGAAACGTTGCTGGTTGACGGCACTCTTGTTGCCGCCGTTCTCGCGCCGATCGATGACCGTAGCCATATGTTGCCCTCGTTGAGAGACCTGTTCCGCGGCGCCGTTACGATGACTTTCTTACGCGCAGATACCACTCCACCAGAAGTCTCACTTGCTTGGGCGTGTACCCCTTCTCGACCATGCGGTTGACGAAGTTCTCGTGCTTATCCTGGTCTTCGCGCGAAGACTTGGCATTGAACGAGATCACCGGCAGCAGGTCCTCCGTGGTGGAGAACATGCGCTTCTCGATCACCATCCGCAGCTTTTCATAGCTGGTCCAGACCGGATTCTTGCCACTGTTGTTGGCCCGCGCCCGCAGCACGAAGTTGACGATCTCGTTGCGGAAGTCCTTCGGGTTCGAGATACCCGCGGGCTTTTCCACTTTTTCAAGCTCGTCGTTCAGCGCGTTGCGGTCAAGGATCTCGCCGGTATTGGGATCGCGGTACTCCTGGTCCTGGATCCACAGGTCGGCGAACACCACATAGCGGTCGAAGATGTTCTGCCCATACTCCGAATACGACTCCAGGTAGGCGGTCTGGATCTCCTTGCCGATGAACTCCACGAACGGAGTGGTCAGGTACTCCTTGATGTACGACAGCAGCTTGGCTTCCTGCTCCGGCGGGAACTGCTCGCGCTCGATCTGCTGTTCGAGCACATACAGCAGGTGCACCGGGTTGGCCGCCACTTCGGTGTTGTCGAAGTTGAAGACCTTGGACAGAACCTTGAACGCAAAGCGCGTCGACAGCCCGTTCATGCCTTCGTCGATGCCGGCGTAGTCGCGGTATTCCTGGTACGACTTCGCTTTCGGATCCACGTCCTTCAGGCTTTCGCCGTCATAGACGCGCATCTTCGAGAAGACATTGGAGTTCTCGGGCTCCTTGATGCGCGTAAGCACCGCGAACTGCGCCATCATCTTCAGCGTGTTGGGCGCGCACGGCGCGGCCGACAGCGAACTGCTGCGCAAGAGCTTGTCGTAGATCTTCACCTCGTCGGACACGCGCAGCACGTACGGCACCTTGACGATATAGATCCGGTCCAGGAAAGCCTCGTTGTTCTTGTCCGACTTGAAGGTCGTCCACTCGGCCTCGTTCGAGTGCGCCAGGATGATGCCGTCGAACGGGATCGCGCCGAAGCCCTCGGTGCCCTTGTAGTTGCCTTCCTGTGTTGCCGTCAGCAGCGGGTGCAGGACCTTGATCGGCGCCTTGAACATTTCAACGAACTCGAGCAGGCCGCGGTTGGCCAGGCAGAGCCCGCCGGAATAGGAGTACGCGTCCGGATCGTCCTGCGGAAAATCTTCCAGCTTGCGGATGTCGACCTTGCCGACCAGCGAGGAAATATCCTGGTTGTTTTCGTCGCCAGGCTCGGTCTTCGAGATCGCAATCTGCGACAGCACCGAAGGGCGCAGCTTGACCACCCGGAACCTGGTGATATCGCCGTTGAACTCGTGCAGGCGCTTGACCGCCCATGGCGAGGCAATGGTGTTCAGATACCGGACCGGAATGCCGTAGTCCTCTTCCAGGATCTTGCCGTCCTCCTCTGGCGCGAACAGCCCCAGCGGCGACTCATGGATCGGCGAACCCTTGAGCGCGTAGATGGGGATCTCCTCCATCAGCGCCTTGAGCTTTTCAGCGAGCGAGGACTTGCCACCACCCGGAGGCCCGAGCAGGTAGAGGATCTGCTTGCGCTCTTCCAGGCCCTGCGCCGCGTGCTTGAAGAACGAGACGATCTGTTCGATCGTGTCCTCCATGCCATAGAAGTCGCGGAAGGCCGGATAGATGCGGATGACCTTGTTGAAGAACAGGCGGGACAGCCTGGGGTCATGGTGGGTATCCACCAGCTCAGGCTGGCCGATGGCGGCAAGCATGCGCTCTGCAGCAGTCGCGTAGGCAGTCGGATCCTTCTTGCAGATCTCCAGGTACTCCTGGATGCTGTATTCCTCTTCCTTGCGAGCTTCGAAGCGCGTAGCGTAATGGCCAAAAATGTCCATACCTCACTCCCGTCAGAGTTCACGTCCGAGGCGTGCTACCCCTAAGGCTTCGCGCAACGTTCGCGGCACACCACCCCGGCCTGGCGACCTGTCATGTTGCGAAGTCTTTACTTCATCATAGTCAAATAACGGCGATGGTGGAATCCGAGTTGACAAATCTTGCATCGATGCAACGACTGTTTCGTTGCTGCATTTTCTGCATGAATTCGCTTCAGCTTTTGGCTGCATTCCGCTCGGACCTTGCCCCCGCACGCGACGGGCCATTGACCATGCTTGTGAAACACCTTACACCTTTCCCGCCATCCGTGCACATCCGGTTTTGTAACCATACGCACGAAGGCCGGCACTGGTGTCGGCTTTCGTTTTTCCGCATTTTCTTACGCGTTTGCGCGCACTAGCACGCGCACACTGCTGATAGCAGGCGCGTCAAAGCGTGCGCGCGACCAGCTCCTTCATGATCTCGTTGGAGCCGCCGAAGATCTTGCTCACGCGTGCATTCGCATACATACGCGCGATCGGGTATTCAAGCATGTAGCCGTAGCCGCCGTGCAACTGCAGGCACTCGTCGATGACCTGGCAGTTCTGCTGCGTGCACCACCACTTGGCCATGGCGGCCGTGGCAGCGTCGAGCTTGCCGTCCATCAGGCGCAGCATGCAATCGTCGACGAAGGTCGCGGCAATGGTGGCGACCGTCTTGCACTCCGCTAGCTTGAAGCGCGTGTTCTGCAGATCGGCCAGCGGCTGGCCAAACACCTTGCGCTCGCGCACGTATTCGGTGGTCAGCTCGATGGCGCGCTGCATGGTCGCCACGGCCCCGAGCGCAATGATCATGCGCTCTTGCGGCAGCTGCTGCATAAGCTGGTAGAAACCCTGACCTTCCTGCGTGCCCAGCAGGTTGTCGCACGGCACCAGCACGTCGTCGAAGAAGAGCTCGGCGGTGTCTTGCCCTTTCTGCCCGATCTTCTCGAGAATGCGGCCACGACGGAAACCCGGCAGGTCGCGCGTCTCCACCATGACCAGCGACACGCCGCGCGAACCGGCTTCCGGATCGGTCTTGGCCACCACGCAGACCAGGTCGGCGTGATACCCGTTCGTGATGAAGGTCTTTGCACCGTTTATGCGATAGCAGTCTCCGTTTTCGGTCTGTTCGCGCACCGCGCGGGTGCGTATCGCTTTGAGGTCGGAACCGGCGCCAGGTTCCGACATGGCAATGGCCGCCACCATTTCGCCGCTGGCCATTTGCGGCAGCCATTTCTTCTTCTGCGCTTCCGTGCCGTAGTTGAGCAGGTAATGTGCCACGATGCCGCTGTGCACATTATTGCCAAGGCTGGTGCAGACGGCGCGCGACATTTCCTGGGTGATGACGGCCTCGTGGGCAAAGGTGCCGCCACCGCCGCCGTATTCCTCGGGGATGCTGGCGCACAGCAGCCCGATCTGGCCGGCGCGGCGCCAGACCTCGCGGTCGATATAGCCCTGGTCGGCCCAGCGGGCCTCGTTGGGCGCCAGTTCGCGCTCGATGAAGCGGCGCACGGTTTCCTGGAACATCCCCAGGTCTTCGGTCATCCAGGGGGTCTGGCGTACGGCGGGCGCCGTGTGCTGGTCGTGGGATCCCATATGGTGTGCTGGTATCAGGGTAAACGAGAAAATGAACAGGCGACCGGTACTGTCCGGCCAGCACCCGCCTGTATACGTAAACGACAGACTGGCGAGGCAGCCGGATGCTGCGGGGCAGCATGACCGGCGCCGCCGCTCAGTCCGGCCAGCGGTAGCGCAGCGGCTGCTTGGCCATGAAGCGGTCGGCCGCCTCGCGGCGATAGGCGGTGGAGAAGGCAATGCCCTGCCCGTCCGCTTCCATCGCCAGCATGGTGTGCAGGTCCTGGTTCAGCGAGGCGTTCAACGCCTGCTTGGTCAGGCCCACCGCCACCGGCGAGGCCTCGGTGAAGGCCTGCGCCAGCGTCCGCGCACGTTCCTGCAGGCTGTCCGCCGGCACGATTTCCATGACGATGCCAAGGTCTTGCGCGGCCTGGGCGTTCAGCTCGCGCATCGAGAACATCAGCGCCTTGGCCCGCTGCAGGCCGATCATCCGCGGCAGCGTGTAGAACACGCCACAGTCGGGGACCAGCCCCATGCGCAGGAACGGGAGCCCGAAGCGCGCGCGCGGCGTGGCCAGGATGATGTCGGCCGTCAGCGCCAGGCTGAAGCCCGCGCCATAGGCCGCGCCGTCCACCGCGGCGATGACCGGCACGTCGAGCTGGATCAGGTCTTCCAGCCAGCCGTGCACCTTGTGCAGGCGCTTGCGGCCCTGCTGGGCACTGATCTCGACCTGCATCGAGCTGATGTCGCCGCCCGACGAGAAATCGGTGCCGGCGGCGGTCAGGATCAGCGCGCGCACGCTGTCGTCGGCACGTACCCGGCGAATCACTTCGCCGATCTCGTCGCGCATCGGCAAGGACAGCGCGTTCTTGCGCGCCGGCGAGTCCAGCGTCAGCGTGGCGATGCCGTCCTCGACGGCGAAGCGGATGGTTTCCATCGGTAGGCTCCGGGAGGCGGGTTTCAGTCGAGCTGGATATTGGCGTCGCGCACGATCCTGGCCCACTTGGGTGTGTCGCCGGCGACCACGGCCGCCAGTTCCTGCGGCGTGGACCCGACCGGCTGCAGGCCCATGCCGGCCAGCTTCTGCGTCACTTCGGGCAGGCGCACGATGCGCGCGGTCTCTGCCGCCAGCTTCGCCGTCACATCCTTGGGCGCATTGGCCGGCAGGAACAGCCCGTACCAGCCGTTGGGCTCGAACCCCGGCAGGCCCAGTTCAGTGAAGGTCGCCACATTGGGCAGCGCCTTGTAGCGCTGGGTGCCGGTGATGCCGAGGATCTTGAACTTGTTGCTGCCCAGGTAGGCGTTGGCCGAGGTCACGTCGACAAAGGCGCTGTCCACCTGGCCGCCGAGCAGGTCGCTCATCAGCGGCGCCGCCCCCTTGTAAGGGATATGCGCGAGCTCGATGCCTGCCTGCTGCTTGAGCAGCTCGCCGTGCAGGTGCGACGAGGTGCCGTTGCCGTAGGAGCCATAGCTGAGCTTGCCCGCCTTGGCCAGCGCCAGGAACTCGCGCATATTGCTGGCGGGCACGCGGTTGGGCACCACGAACAGGTCGGACGACTTGGCGATCTGCGAGACCGGCGTGAAGTCCCTGGCCACGTCGTATGGCGTGCGCTTGTACAGGGCCGGCGCCTGGATCAGGGCCGTGATCGCCAGCAGGATGGTGTAGCCGTCGGCCGGCGCCTTGGCGACGGTGTCGTTGCCCAGCATGCCGCTGGCGCCGGGCTTGTTTTCGACCACCACCGGCTGGCCCAGGCTTTCGGCCAGGCGCTGGCCGATCAGGCGGCCCACGGTGTCGGTGCCGCCGCCGGCCGGGTACGGCACGATCATGCGGATCGGCTTGCTCGGATACGATTGCTGCGCGAAGGCGCTGCCCGCGCCGCCGAGGATGGCCGCGCCGGCCAGGGTGCCGGCCTGTGCCAGCCAGTTGCGTCTGCTTTGCTGCATGCTGTCTCTCTTTGCTGAATTCGCCGCTGGTGTCAGGCGCTCGGGTGGTCCGCCTGCATCTCGCGCTCCTGCAGGGCGCGCCACAGGATCTTGCCGGTGGCCGACCTGGGCAACGCGTCGACCACGTCGACGATGCGCGGCACCTTATACGCGGCCATATGCTCGCGGCACCAGGCCATGATGCGTTCGGGGTCGGCGTCGGCCGTGCCGCGTGCTTCCGGGCGCAGCGCCACCACGGCCTTGACGGTCTCGCCGCGGCGCTGGTCGCGGGCGGCGATCACGCAGGCTTCGTGGATGGCCGGGTGCCCGTACAGCAGGTTCTCCACCTCGGCCGGCCAGACCTTGTAGCCGGACGCGTTGATCATGCGCTTGAGGCGGTCGCGCATGAAGAAGTAGCCTTGCTCGTCCATGAAGCCGAGGTCGCCGGTGCGCAGGAAGCGCTTGCCGCCGATCTCGATGAAGGTGGCAGCGTTGGCTTCCGGGTTGTTCCAGTAGCCCAGCATCACCTGGCCGCCGTGGACCACGATCTCGCCGGTCTCGCCGCAAGGCAGTTCCTGCAGCGTCTCGGGATCGACCACGCGTGCGTCCACGCCGAAGGTGGCGATGCCCAGGCATTCGCGCTTGGGCTGGTTGCGCGGGTTGGACAGGATGAAGGCCGCGGTCTCGGTCATGCCGTAGGCCTCGACGTAGGGCAGGCCGAAGCGTTCCTGCAGCATATTGGCCACCGCTTCGGGCATGGCCGCGCCGCCGCCGCCGACGTAGGCCAGGCTCGACAGGTCGCGCGCGTCGATTCCCGGCTGCGAGAAGAAGTCCACCATCATCGCCGGCGGCGCCCCCCAGACCGAGACGCGGTAGCGCTCGAGCAGGTCCGCGGCCAGCGCGCGGTCCCAGCGCGGCATCAGCACCACGGTGGCGCCCAGGTAGAGCGGCGAGTTCATGCAGTTCTGCATGCCCAGCAGGTGGAACATCGGCGCCACGGCCAGCACCACGGATTCGGGCGTGGCGCCGCGCCAGATCACCGCACCGGCCGCCGCGGTCATCAGCGTGCCGTGGCTATGCATGCAGCCCTTGGGATGGCCGGTGGTGCCGGAGGTATAGGCCAGCATGCACAGCGTGTCGTAGCCGGCCTGGTGCGGCAGCGGCCGGTGCCCGGCGGCGCTGGCCGCGTCCCAGGCCACCGGCATGGCGCCGGACGGCGCAGCCTGCGGCGCGGGCGGCGCTTCGCGCAGCCAGGCCGGCACGGCCAGGCCGCCGTCGTCGCGCAGCATGCCGGCATAGTCGTGCAGGATCACATGGCGCAGCGCCGGGCCGTGCAGCGGCGCCACGCGCTGGTACAGCTCGCTGCCGGCAAAGGCGGCGACCGCGCCGCTGTCCTGCACCACATGGGCAAGTTCGGCCTCCAGCCACATCGGGTTGGCCGGGACCACCACGCCTTCGGCGCGCAGGATCGCGTAGTAGGCAATGATGAACTGCGGGCAGTTCTGGCTGAACAGCAGCACCCGGTCGCCCGGCTCGATGCCGCAGGCCTGCTGCAGGTAGCCGGCCATCCGTTCGATCTCGTCCTGCAGCTGGCCGTAGGAAATCGCGGTGCCGAAATACTGGATCGCGGTCTTGTCCGGATAGCGGTGCGCCGCCGCCTCGACGTTATAAAACAGGCTGGTGCGAGGCGTATGCAGCGTGGCCGGCAGGCCGGGCGGCCAGGCGGGGGAGCGGAACGGCTCGCGGGTACTTGTAGCAGGCTTCATATGCAGCAATCGATGCAGGTCAAACGGGAATGGCTTAATCCAGGCGGATGTTCCTGGTGCGGATCACCTTGCCCCAGCGGACATAGTCGGCCTGGATGGTCTGGGCAAACGCGTCCGGCGTGCTGCCGGTCAGGATCACGCCAAGCTCGTTCATGCGCTTGCGCACGTCGGGCTGGGCCAGCACGCGGTTGACGTCCGCCGAGAACTTCTCAACGATCGGCCGCGGCGTGGCGGCCGGCAGCAGCAGCCCGAACCAGCCCATCGCATCCATGCCTTCAATGCCGGCTTCGCGGAAAGTCGGCACATCCGGCAGTTGCGGCGCGCGCGCGGGGCCAGTCACCGCGAGGGCGCGCAGGCGGCCGGTGGCGACGTGGGGCTTGGCGCCCATCACCGAGATCACCGCCGCCGGCACCTGGCCGCCCAGCAGGTCGTTCAGCTCCGGAGCCTCGCCCTTGTATGAGACATGGAGCATGTCGATCTTGGCGGCCTCGTTGAAGACCTCGCCGTACAGGTGGCCGCTCGAGCCGGCCCCGAACGAGCCGTAGGAGAACTGCTTCGGCTTGGCGCGAACCTGCGCGATGAAGTCTTTCAGGTTGGTGGCAGGCACCGCATTGCTGTTGACGGCGAACACCAGGTTGGTCGTGCCGAGCTCGGACACCGCGGCGAAATCCTTCACCGGGTCATAGGGCGCCCGGGCATACAGGCTTGGCGCCTGCACCAGCGGCGTGATCGTCAGCAGCGCGGTGTAGCCGTCGGCCTCGGCACGGGCGACCACCTCGGCGCCGAGCATGCCGCTCGCACCCGGGCGGTTTTCCACCACCACCGGGCGCTTCCAGGCCTTGCCCAGCCCTTCGGCAATGGCGCGGGCCAGCACATCGGTGGCGCCACCTGCCGGGAAGGGCACGACCATGCGCACGGTGCGCGCCGGGAATTCGCTCTGCGCGAGCGCGGCGCCCGCCCCCAGCATCCCGGCGGCAACGCCGCTCCACGCCAGCAATCCGGCCCCAAAGCGCCACAGCGCACTACGACGATCTGCCTGCATGTGTTGTTGTCTCCATTGTTTTTCCTGAGGCGGGGAACGGGTGGTTGCCCCGTTTCTGGTCCCGTCCGGGCCGGTGCGCCGGCCTTGTATCGGTATCAGCCGGAGAGTGCGCGATGCTGCGGTGCGTGGACAATGACCAGACAAGCCAAAATGATTGGCCGAATCGCTCAGATGGAAGGCAGCCTTTGGCAAATCCCGATTGTGCGGCGCGGCCGCGGCTTGCTAAGGTGCCGGGACGATGTGGCGAAACGTCCTGGAACGCCCGCGGAGCCAGCCGTTCCGCGGTGCCGGCGCCGACGCGCCACCGTGATGAGGAGACCCATGCATACCGCTGTCCTGTCATCGCCGCGCCCGCCCGTGCCAGGCAAGCTGCACCTCGCCGGCAGCGCACTGCCGCCGGCGCCCGGGCACGGCCGTGTCCCGGGCCGCACCGAGGCCCCGGCCGGCACGGCGCCGCAGGCCTCGGCGCGCCACACCATTGCGATCCAGCATGTGGATCACATCCTGCTGGGCCCGCGCCGGCTGGGCCACGACATTGCCGCGCTGCTGCGCCGGGCCGGGATTTCGCCGGCGCTGCTGGCCTCGCCCAATGCGCGCGTCACCCAGGGCCAGTACGCGGCGCTGATCCGCACGCTGCGCCGCGTCATGCGCGATGAACTATGGGGGCTGCTGGACCGGCCCGTGACCCCGGGCGTGTTTGCGCAGGCGTGCCGCAACCTGATCCATTGCGCCACGCTGGAAGACGCCATCCGAGCCGGCTTGCGGCTGTACCGGCTCCATATCGACGCCTTCGCGCCACGCCTGCATGTCAGCGCCGACGGCAAGGCCGCCTCCGTGGTGCTGCATCCGCGTGCGCCGGCCTCGGCCTGCCGCAGCTTTGCCGAATCGACTTTCGTGTTCCATGCCTACGCGCTGCTCAGCTGGCTGGTGGCCGGCCATATCCCGCTGGCGCGGGTCGACCTGAGCGCGGCGCCGTCGCAGGGCGGCCCCGAGACCGAGCGCGTCTTCAAGGCCGCCGTGCATTACGGCCAGCCTGTCTCCGTGCTGCATTTCGATGGCGCCAGCCTGCGCATGCCGGTGATGCAGGACGCCGCCAGCCTGCGCGAGTTCCTGCGCGAGACGCCGCGCAACCTGCTGATCCGCTACCGCGACAACAGCTGCCTTGCCGAGCGCATCCGGCAGCACTTGCGCTCCCACCTGGATGACGAACTGCCGTCGCTGGAGCAGATGGCGCAGATGCTGCGGCTCACGCCCCAGACCCTGCGCCGCCGGCTGCGCGACGAGGGCAGCGGCTACCAGAGCATCAAGGACAGCCTGCGCCGCGACGTGGCCATCGGCATGATGGAGCGCCCCGGCATGACGCTGCAGGACGTGGCGCTGCGGCTTGGCTTCTCAGAACCGAGCACGTTCCACCGGGCCTTCAAGAAATGGACGGGCGTGGCGCCGGGAGAGTATCGGATGCGGGGATTGCGGGGAGAGGCTTTGCCGCGCTGATGCGGGCCGGGTCAGGATCTCCGGTGGCCGGCGGCTGAAGCATGGCTGCCGGCTTGCCCGGCACCGTCCCCCCGCTACCTCTGTCCCACCGGCGGCGCTGCCCGCTGCCCTACCTGCACCATCCCCGTCTGGGGCGGCGGCACCTGCAGGGTCGCCAATAGCAAGCCCATGCCGGCAAGGATGCGGTACTGGCTGGCCAGTTCGTTGTACTTGCCGGTCACGTAGGCCGTGCTGGCGCTGAAGTACTCGTTCTCGGCATTCAGCAGGTCAAGCAGGCTGCGCTGCCCAATCCGGAATTGCTTGCCGTAGCTGACGCGCGTGGCATCGCTGGCCTCCACGTATTGCTTGAGGCTCACCAGACGGTCCTTCGCCGTCAGGTGGGCGTTATAGGCCTGCGATACGGCCTCCTGCACCTGTCTGCGCAGACGGTCCAGATTCTGCTCTGCTTCCTGGACCTGGTAGCCGGCCTCGTTGATGCGCGCCTTGTCGGCGTTGCCGCGAAACAGGTTGTAGCGCACGCGCAGCATCACGCTGCGCTCGTCGGTGGTGCCGAGCACGCGGTCGCGGTCGCGCGCCACGCCGACCTCGAGATCCAGCCTTGGCCACAACGCGGCCTTGGCCAGCGAACGCCCGGCCTGGGCTTCGGCGATATCGGCCTGCCCGGCACCCAGCGCGGGGTGATTGGCGTTTGCCACCTGCTGCGCCTCCCGTTCGGTGGCAGGCAGCAGCGTCGACAGCGAGTCCGGCCTGGACAAGACCTCCGGCGGCGCGCCGACCACGCGTAAATAGGCTGTCATGGCGTCCTGCAAGCTGCCCTGCTCCGCCCGCAGGCTGGCCTTGGCCAGCGCCAGGCGGCTTTCGACCTGATAGAGATCGGCGCGGCGCAGCACCCCGTTGTCGGCGCCAAGCCGGATCTGGTCATAGATGTGCTGGTGCGCTTCCAGATTGGCCAGGCCGATGGCCACGGTTTCCTGACGCCGCAGGACCTCCACATAAACGCCGACCGTGCGCAGCGCGATGTCTTCGGCAGTCGCGCCGACCCGATAGGCCGCGCCGTCGATCCGTGCGCCCTGGCGCTCCACATCGCTGCTGGTGGCAAAGCCGTCGAACAGCATCTGCGAGATCGTCACGCCGGCGGCGTGGCTGGCATAGGAAGAGTCGGACAGGCCCATCAGCCGGGTGCTGTGGCTGTCCAGGCGTACGCGACCGGTGGCGGCATTGACATCGACCCGCGGCAGGTAACCGGCGCGCGCCTGCGTCAGCCCCTCGTCCGCGGCCAGCCGGCGGCTGCCCGCCGCCAGCACTTCGGGATTGGTATGCACGGCTTGCTCGACTGCCTGGCGCAGCACCTGGGCTGCCGCGTGATGCGGCACCACCATGGCGGCCCATAGCAGTACATGTGCCAGCCGGCACCATGTCGTTGTCATGCTTCCCCCGCTCGGGCGCACCCGCTGCCGCGCATCGCGCTGGCCGGCGCCTGCGCGATACGGGAAGCGGTGCGCTACCCGTTTATTATGGTTTTCAACTGCGCCGGATTCCGGCTTTACTGCCGCCCTGCATTTCCCTCTCTGAATCCGCCACCGATCGCCCGCCTCAGGCGGTGTGGAGATTGCCGTTGCTCAACAGCGTGTTGAGATCGAGCCCGACCACGCCCTGCAGCACCGCCACGTCCTGGAATGCAGCCGCCGTGCCACTGCCGTCACGATCCAGGCTGACCACGGTGTTGCCACCCACCTCCGAAAGGCGGACGAACTGCGCCGCATTGGCAGGGTTCACGCCAACACCGGAAAGCAGATCGGAAAGATCCAGCACATCGCCACCGGAAGCCACGGGAGCCGCACCGAAGTCGGTGATGGTGTCGACCGAAGCGGGGTCCGCGCGCAGAAAGCGAAAGGTGTCGCTGTCATTGCCGCCGGTCAGTGTGTCGGCGCCGGCGCCGCCGGTCAACACGTCGTTGCCGGCGCCTCCGACCAACACGTCGTTGCCCGCGCCGCCACGCAGCACGTCGTTGCCGGCAGAGCCGGTGAGGTTGTCGTTGAAGGCGGAGCCGATGACGCCTTCCATGTTGCTGTAGCTGTCGGCACCGAGGCCAGTCACGCCCGGGCCTGCCGTGGTGGGGCTGCCGCTCTGCGTCAGCGTGAACACAACCCCGCCGGTGGCATCGGAGAAATCAAGCAGGTCGATGCCGTCGCCGCCGTTGATGGTGTCATCGCCCGCGCCACCGCGAATGACGTCGTTGGCGGAGCTGCCGGTCAGCGTGTCGACAAACGCCGAGCCGATCACGCCCTCCATGTTCGCGTAGCTGTCGGTACCTAGTCCGGGCGTCGCGCCCACAAGCACCTTGACGAGGGTGCTACTTTGGATCAACGTGAAGGAGACCGCGCCGGTGGCATCGGAGAAATCCAGCATATCTATGCCCACCCCCCCGTCGATGGTGTCGTTGTCGGCGCCACCTCTCAAGACGTCGTCGCCGATCCCGCCGTTGAGGATGTCGGTACCACGTCCGCCAATGAAGATGTCACCCGCAACGGCGCCAGTCATGCTGTCGGGATTGCTGCCACCCTCCAGATAGGAAGCCTGGTAGCTGGCCTGATCAAGCGAAAAGCCGTTTTTGTCCACGACATTGACGGTCACCGTCGCCGTGCTGCTGCCACCTGCCCCGTCTTCGACGGTATAGCTGAAGGTTGCCACCCCCTTGCTGTTGGGACTGTCGAACGCGACGAAGCTGTAATTGCTTTCGGTGACAAGCCTCAGGCCGGAAAGCGTGCTTGAGGTCAGACTGAGCGGGTTTATGGACAAGGCCCGCCCGTCGATATCGACGTCGTTGCCGAGCAGCGCGCTCACCGGAATCAGGATGTTGTCGGTGTTAGTCGAAACATAGACAACGTCCTCGGCTGCCACCGGCGCGTCATTGACGGGATTGACCGTAATCGCCACCGTATCGGTATCGACCAAAGCGCCATCGCTGGTCTGGATCTGCACCGACGCGGCGCCCGCATAATCCTTCTCGCCAAGGAAGCTCATTCCATTCAGCGCAGCATTGATTGCCGCATCGCTGCCCGTGAATGTCATGGTGCTGTCCGCGGTGCCGTCGCCCGACAGGAACTGCAGCCCGGCAACGCCATTCAGCGTGATCGCGCCGTGGCTTGCGCTCAGCGTCACGGTGTGGCTCGCGTTGTCCACGTCAGAGATGCTGAGTGCATTGCCGCTGGCCGTACGGAACACCAATGGCGTATCTTCGTTGACCACCTGCGCAAGGGGAACGGCATTCACCGCAGCATCGTTGGCACCTGTGATGTTGACGGTGATCGCCTGGGTGGCACTGAGATCGGCCGACTGTACGGACAGCGAGTCGGTCACATGCTGGCCCGCGGCGAGGGACTGCGCCTTGCTGTTGTCCAGCGTGTAGGTCCAGGCGCCGGTGCCGCTATCGAAGGTGAAGGCGCCGTATTGGCCGACCAGGCTCGCTGGCGGCACGGCGGCAAAGTGCGCATCGCCGGTATCGACATCGTTGACCGTCAACGTGCCGCGGGCGGAGGGGTCGCCGGGAATGGCATTTCCTGCCCCGCCGGCTTCGGTCACTGAGGTGTCCTCGCTGGCTGAAGCCGTGATCGTAGCGTAGTCGTTTGCGCCGGTGATGTTGACGGTGATGGTCTGCTGCGCCGTGTGGTCGGCCGAAGCCACCGTCAGCGAATCACTGACCTGCTGGCCCGCGATCAGCGCATCGGCCATGGTGTTGTCCAGCGTATAGGTCCAGGCGCCGGTGTTGCTGTCGAAGGCGAAGGTGCCGTACTGCCCGACCAGGCTGTCCG
>NZ_JBXAGS010000008.1:88677-213413 GCF_058794355.1 Cupriavidus sp. GW823-FHT07B10 | reverse complement strand
AGACTCTCCGGCGGCACTGCGGCAAAGTGCGCTTCACCGGTATCGACGTCAGTGACCGTCAGCTTGCCGCTGGCGGATGCGTCGCCCGTTTCAGCATTGCCTGCGCCGCCAGCCTCGGTTACCGCCTTGTCTTCGCTGTCCGAGGCCGTGATCGTGGCTCCATCGTTGGCACCAGTAATCCGGATGCTCAGCGATGAAGCCGCGCTGGCCTGCCCGTCGGACACCTCATAGTTGAACGTGTCCTGGACTTGCTGGCCCTGCCGCAATGCCTGCACCTGGCCATTGCCGTTGTCCAGCTCATAGCTGTAGCTGCCGTCGGCGTGGAGCGTCAGCGTGCCGTACTGGCCGGCATAAGTGCCGGGATTGGCCACGGCCAGCACGTTCCCCGCATCGACGTCGCTGTCGTTCGACAGCACATTGCCGGTGATCGGGTTCGGAGAGTTGTTCTCGCCGATCGCGTGGGTATCGGCCACTGCCGTTGGCGCATGGTTGTCGTAGCCAGCGAAGTCCGACTTGGTCAGTTCGTGCAGGCCGTTGAGCTTGATGACCATTTCCGCCGTGGCGGGATTGCCGTCGACATCCACGTAGACATAGGTATTGCCCCCCGATTGCTGGAACCAGGCTCCGTGGGCCGTGGGCTGGCGGCCACCCCATTCAAAGCCAGTGTC
The DNA here is from genome assembly GCF_058794355.1 of Cupriavidus sp. GW823-FHT07B10. Classification (NCBI taxonomy): domain Bacteria; kingdom Pseudomonadati; phylum Pseudomonadota; class Betaproteobacteria; order Burkholderiales; family Burkholderiaceae; genus Cupriavidus; species Cupriavidus sp. GW823-FHT07B10. The sequence goes on along the minus strand of NZ_JBXAGS010000008.1, from coordinate 212,745 downwards.
GCCCAGCACGGGCCGCAAGTCGAGGTGGTCCACGCCGCGCTGGAAGTCGGTGATCACATCCATGCCGGCCGCGGTGGAGTCGGAGACGGCGTTATAGACAAAGACGTCGGCGCCGCTGCCGCCGCTCAGGGTGTCGCCGCCTGTCCCGCCGGCGATCTTGTCGTTGCCGCCTTCACCGTAGATGGTGTCCTTGCCGTTGCCACCGGCAATGATGTCGTCGCCGCCCAGGGCGGCATTGTTGCCGTTGTCCCCGTAGATCAGGTCGTCGCCGTTGCCGCCATAGATGCGGTCGTTACCCGGCCGGGCTGACTCATGGCCGGCACCGAGCAGGTAGTCGGCGTAGCTGTCATAGCCGTCGCCATACAGCGTATCGCCGCCATTGTCGCCGGTGTAAAGCGCCGACGAGCCGTCGATGCTGCCGATCACGTCATCGCCGCCGCCGCCATAGACCGCGTCGGTGCCGTTGCCACCCGACAAGTTGTCATTGCCGAGCCCGCCGAAGACCCGGTCCTTGCCGTTGGCGCCCAGCAGCGTGTCGTCGCCGCTGCCGCCTTCGACGATATCGTCGCCGTTGCCGGCATCGACATAGTCGTTGCCATCGCCGGCGCTGACGTAGTCATTGCCATTGCCGCTCAGGATGGTGTCGGCGGACGTGGTGCCGCTGATGCTGTCGCTGCCGTTGCTACCTGTCAGGGTTGCCATGATCACTCTCCGTCCTGAATGCCAGCCTGCTGGCCATGCCTTGCTTGTTGTCGTCGTGGGCAAACCGCCCGCTCTTATCGTTCCCGGAACGCCAGTTCCCTGGTCTTGATGATGGGCTTGAGCAGGTAATGGAGCACCGTCTTCTGCCCGGTCAGCACATCGACCGTCGCCACCATGCCGGGCAGGATGGGCACCTGCACGGCACTGCCGCCTGGCCGGTTGTCGCGCGTGCGCACGCGCACCAGGTAGTAGCTTTCCGGGCGCTCGCCCGGGCGCTCCGGTGTCAGCGTATCGGCGCTGATATGCTCCACGGTGCCGGCAAAGCCGCCATAGATCGAAAAGTCATAGGCCGACAGCTTGACCACCGCCGGCTGGCCGGGCCGCAGGAAGGCAATGTCGGCAGGCCGCACGCGCGCCTCTACCAGCAGCGTGTCTTCCAGCGGGACGATCTCCAGCAGATCCATGCCGGGCTGCACCACGCCGCCAACGGTATTGATCTTGATCTGCTTGATGACGCCCGCAAGCGGGGCGCGTACCAGGGTACGGTCGACGCGGTCCTGCAGCGCGGTGTTGGTGGCGCTCTGCGCGGCCTGTTCGGCCTTGGCCTGGTTGAGCTCTTTCATGGCCTCGGCACGATAATGCGTGCCCAGTTCGTCGGCTTTTTGCTGGCTCTCGCGGTAGGCGGCCTCCAGGCGCGGCATGGCGAGCCGCGCGGCCTCGAGCTCGCCTTTCAGGTCATTGGCCTGGCGCTCCAGCCGCAGCAGGTCGACCTCGGACACGACGCCCTGCGCCATCATCGGGCGCATCATGGCCAGCTCCTGTGCCACCAGCCGATGGCTCTGCCGCAGTTGCTGCTCGCGCGAGCGCTTCTCGGTCAGCTCCTGCCGCCGCTGCTCGGACTGCTGGCGCAGCACGGCGAGATTGGCATCGAACGCGCGCTTGCGTGACTCGAACAGCGCGCGCTCCTCGGACACGAAGCGGCGGCCCTCGGCATCGGCCGGCGCGCTCGCCACGAACGCCGTGCCGTCGGCCTCGGCGCTCAGGCGCGCAATGCGTGCCACCAGCGCATCGTCCCTGGTGCGGCCTTCCTGGTATGAAGCCGTGAAGCGTGTATCGTCGATGCGCATCAGCGGCTGGTCCTTGTTCACCACCTGCCCCGGTCGCACCATGATCTCGGCGATGATCCCGCCTTCGAGGTTCTGCACCACCTGCACCTGGCTCGACGGGATCACCTTGCCCTCGCCCACGGCCACCTCGTCCACCCGCGCCAGCGCGGCCCAGGCCAGCGCCACCAGCACGAAGACCAGGGCGGACCAGAGGATCCAGTGCGTGAAATAGCGCGGTTGCGCCATCGTGGCCGCATCGCGCTCGCACATGAAGGCGGTGTCGTCGGCACGTGGCCTCAGCGCGGCGATCAGGCGCCGCACTGGCCCCATGCGTTGCGGATCAGGCTGAAGCGACATGGAGCTTCCTCCCCGCGAGCGCGTTCAGGACTTCGGCCTTGGGACCATCGGCGACGATACGGCCCTGGTCCATCACGATCAGGCGATCGACCAGGCTGAGCAGCGAGCCGCGATGCGTGACCAGGATCAGCGTGCGCCCGCCCAGCGCTAAGGCCAGGCGCGCCTTGAACTGCTCCTCGGTGCGGTTGTCCATGGCGCTGCTGGGTTCGTCGAGCAGCAGCAGCGGCGGCTGCAGCAACTCGGCACGGGCAATGGCAATGGCCTGGCGCTGGCCGCCCGACAGGCCTTCGCCGCGCTCTCCCAGGCGCAAGTCATAGCCGTCCGGCAGGCGATCGACAAAGTCGCTCACGCCGCCCAGGCGCGCCGCGCGCAGCACCGCCTCGTCGTCGGTGTACGGGGCGCCCATCACGATGTTGTCGCGCAGCGTCCCGCTGAACAGCATCACGTCCTGCGGCACATAGCCGATGTCGCGCCGCAACGCGGCCGGGTCCAGCTGGCGCACCTCCGCGCCGTCGACCAGCACGGTGCCGGCATCCGGTGCGTACAGGCCAAGGATCAGCTTCTCGATGGTGGTCTTGCCTGAGCCGATGCGGCCTATCAGGCCAACCCGCTCGCCGCTGGCAATGCGGAACGAGACCCCATCCAGTGCCGCGATGTCGCGGCCCGGATAGCGAAAGCTGACCTGCCGGAACTCGATCTCGCCGCGCAGCGGCGGACGGTGCAGGAAATGCTTGCCGGGCGGGCGCTCGACGGGCAGCGCCATCATGCGGTCGATACCGGCCAGCGCGGTGCGCGCCTGGTGATAGCGGGTGGTCAGCCCCGCCACTTGCGACAGCGGCGCCAGCGCGCGGCCGGCAAGGATGGTGCAGGCAATCAGGCCGCCCGTGGTCAGCCGGTCGTCGGCGATCAGGTAGACGCCGATCACCACCACCACCAGCGTGGCGGCCTGCTGGGCGAACAGCGAGAAGTTGATCACGCAGGCGGAGAGCAGCCGCGCGCGCAGCCCCAGTTGCGCCATCTGCCCGACCACCTGCTCCCATTTGCGCTGGGCGGCACCTTCGGCACCGCTGGTCTTGACGGTCTCCAGCCCCACCAGGGTTTCGACCAGTGCGGCCTGGCGCTGGGCCGCGCAGGCGCTGCTGGCGCGCACCGCGCGCGACAGCGGTCCCTGCAGCAGCAGGCTGGTGCCGATCACCAGCGGCACCGCCAGCAGCGGCACCCAGGCCAGCGGGCCACCGACCCAGAACATGGCCGCAATGAAGACCGCGGCGAACGGAAGGTCAACCAGGGTCGTGATGGTGGCCGAGGTCAGGAACTCGCGCACCGACTCGAATTCATGCAGCTGGCTGCTCAGGCTGCCCACCGACGCCGGCCGCGCCTTCATCTCGATGCCCAGCACCTTCTCGAACACCGTCGCGGACACCGTGACATCGATGCGCCGGCCCGCTACGTCGACAAAATAGCCCCGCAGCGTGCGCATCACCAGCTCGAAGCCAAGCACCAGGCCCACACCGATGGCCAGTGCCCACAGCGTTTCCAGCGCATGGTTCGGCACCACACGGTCATAGACGTTCATGGTGAACAGCGGCATGACCAGCGCGAACAGGCTGAGCAGCAGCGAGGCAACCAGCACCTCGCCATAGAGCGGCCACGACTGGCGCATCACGCCCCAGAACCATCCATGTGGCGACGCCGGCCCGGCATCGTCCGCCGCCTCGAAGCGGTGCGCGGGCCGGGCAAAGATGGCATGGCCGGTGTACCGGGCCAGCAGGTCTTCCTGGCGGACCGGCTGCTCGCCGTCGCCCCACTCCGGCTGCGAGACCAGCAGCATGCCCACGTCGCCACGGCGCAGCATTACGCAGGCCTCGCCCTGGTCGAGCAGCAGGATGGCGGGCAGCACCAGGTCCGGGATGTCGCCCAGCGGGCGCTTGACCAGCCGGGCCGACATGCCCGCGCGTGCGGCCGCGCGTGGAAACAAGGCAGGGGTCAGGCGCTCCGCCTCCAGCGGCAGGCCCGCAATCAGGGCTTCGGCCGCGACTGGCCGCTGGAAGCGCCGGGCCAGCCAGAGCAGGCACGCCAGCAGCGGATCATCGGGGCGCGCGTGCCGACCTGCCGGATCCGGCAGGTTCCAGCCGGTGTCCTCGATGTTCCTTGCGGGCGCGGCGGCGGCATGCATGGCAACGGCCCCCGCCCTTCAGAGCGGCGCGTGGCGAGTGACCCGCCCTTGCGCACATAGCGTTGCACGGCCTGCGCATACCGCGCCCCCTGCGCAATGCATGCGCTCGTTGCATCCAGCCATGGTTTCCCCCCGGTCCCATTGGTTCGACGTTTCCGGGAAGAATATGTGAAGGGGCCCTGCGCGCCCATACTGCGGATGGATCAGATGGCGCAACAAAAGGACCGGGCGGGGTCATCCTTTTGGCGTTTCACGCAAGAAACAGAACCAAAACGAGCACCGCCATGACTGCCTTACTCAAGCTGGATTTCACCCTCGAAGCGCGCCTGGAGCTTGACACCAGCCAGTTCCAGCGTCACCGACACCGGCAAGTGCTCGTTGCCGGCGATGGTACCGTCGGCCATGGCCCTGGCTATCGCCTGTTCGATCTCGCGCTGTGAGCTGACGCCGACCACCTTCAGGAACTTGCGGATGCTGAGGTTGAAGGTCTCTTCGTTCATGGCTGTCTCCTGTGGGGAACCCGGGAATCACGGTTCGGGCCGCTACCCAGACAGCCTAGGCGATGGGGGGACTTTGTGCAGAGGCCTGGTGATCCGCCCGGAAGCAGGCAGTGCCCGGCAGTTGCCTGCCAGGCATCCGTCACCAATCAGACCACGCCTTGCTCGCGCAGCCTGGCGATGCGCTCGGCCGACATACCCAGCACCGATTCCAGCACCTGTTCGGTATGCTCGCCCAGCCGCGGCGGCGGTGCGTCGTATTGCACCGGGGTTGCCGACAGCCGCAACGGGCTCTTGACGGTCGGGCACAGGCTGCCGTCGTCGCGCACCAGGTCGACCTGCAGCTCGCGATGCCGCACCTGCGGGTCTTCCAGCACCTGGCCGTAGTCGTTGATCGGCCCGCACGGGATGCCCTGCGCTTCCAGCGCCTGCACCCAGTGCGCCGTCGGCCGCGTGCGCATATGCGCCTCGAGCAGCGGCACCAGCGTGTCGCGATGGATGATGCGGCCGGGGCCGGTGGCAAAGCGCTCGTCGGCGGCCAGGTCGGGACGCTCGACGCCGCGGCAATACGCCTGCCACTGCCCGTCGTTACCGGCCGCCACGATCATGTAGCCGTCGGCGGTGGCGAACACATGGTAGGGCACCATATTGGCGTGCGCATTGCCGTAGCGCGGCATGGCCTTGCCGGTCACGCGCTGGGCGATGATCGGCGTGGCGCCGACCGCCACCACCGCATCGAGCAGCGCCATGTCGATATGCTGGCCCTCGCCGGTGCGCTCGGCATGTCGCAACGCGGCCAGCACGGCCACGGTGGCATACATGCCGGTAAGCATGTCGACCACCGCCACGCCCACCTTCTGCGGCCCGCCGCCGGGCAGGTCGTCGCGCTCGCCGGTGACGCTCATCAGGCCGCCCAGGCCCTGGAAGATGAAGTCATAGCCGGGCTTGTGCGCGCTCGGCCCGGTCTGGCCGTAGCCCGTGATCGAGCAGTAGACGATGGACGGGTTGATCGCCTTGAGGCTGTCATAGTCCAGCCCGTAGCGCTTCAGGTCGCCGACCTTGTAGTTCTCCAGCACGATCTGCGACTTGGCCGCCAGTTCGCGCACAATCTCCTGCCCTTGCGGGCTGGCGATATCGAGCGTCACCGACTGCTTGCCGCGGTTGGCGCCGGCAAAGTAGGTGGCGTCGCGCGACGGCTGCCCGTCCGCGCCGGGCAGCCAGGGCGGCCCCCACGAACGGGTGTCGTCGCCCGCGCCGGGCCGCTCCACCTTGATGACTTCGGCGCCCAGGTCCGCCAGGTTCTGCGCGCACCAGGGACCGGCCAGGATGCGCGACAGGTCCAGCACCCGCACGCCGGCAAGCGCGCCGTGCGCCGCGGCCTGGCTGCCCGCCATCAGATCGGGTCCCAGCTGATCACATCGGGCGAACGCTCCAGCTTGAAGAAGCTGTTGCGCATCGCCGGCATGGCGATCTCGCCCACGGTTTCAGGCGTCCAGCCATCGCTCATGTGCACCGAGCGCACCGGGCGCGGCTGGCTCATCAGGATGATCTCGTTGGCACGCACCGCGAAGATCTGGCCGTTGACTTCGCTGGCGGCCGGGCTGGCAAGGTAGACCGCCACCGGCGCGATCTTGCCGGCTTCCATCTTCTGCAGCTTGGCCACGCGCGCTTTCTCTTCCGGCGTTTCGGCCGGGATCGAGCTGGTCATGCGGCTCCAGGCGAACGGCGCGATGCAGTTCGAGCGCACATTGAAGCGCTGCATGTCCAGCGCGATCGACTTGGACAGCGCGGCAATGCCCAGCTTGGCCGCCGAGTAGTTGGCCTGGCCCAGGTTGCCGATCAGGCCCGAGGTCGAGGTCATGTGCACGTAGGCGCCGCTCTCCTGGTCCTTGAAGTAGCTGGCCGCGGCGCGGCTGACGAAGAAGGTGCCGTGCAGGTGCACGTCGATCACCGAGCGCCATTCTTCTTCATTCATCTTGAAGAACATGCGGTCGCGCAGGTTGCCGGCGTTGTTGACCACGGCGTCGATGCGGCCGAAGTTGTCCAGCGCGCATTGCACGATGGCATTGGCGCCGTTCCAGGTCGACACGCTGTCGGTATTGGCCACGGCCTCGCCGCCGGCGGCGCGGATTTCCTCCACCACGCGCTGAGCGGGGCCGGCGTCGCCGCCCTCGCCGGTCATCGACACGCCGAGGTCGTTGACCACCACCTTGGCGCCGGCGGCGGCCAGTGCCAGCGCGATGCCGCGCCCGATTCCACCACCTGCGCCCGTCACCAGCGCGACCTTGCCTGCCATCAAACCGCTCATTGCGTTGCTCCTCTGAATACTTTTTGTGCGGTCACCGACCGCAAACCCGGCGAAACACCCCTGCGCCGCGGGCATTCGCCCGCCGGTGCGGTCAATCCGGATGTCCACGCCGCAGTGGATACGATAAATTGACGGCCGAGACTTTGGAATTCACGAATCACAAAACTGGCCTTTGGCCTGACGGAAGCCCATGCATTACGACCTGACCGACCTCCGCCTCTTCCTGAACGTTGGCGAGACGGAGAACCTGACCCGCGCGGCCGAACGCAGCTTCCTGTCGCTGCCCGCGGCCAGCACCCGGATCAAGCAGCTGGAAGAGGCGTTCCAGACACAATTGCTGATCCGCCAGGTCAAGGGGGTGCGCCTGACGCCGGCGGGCGATGCGCTGCTGCGCCACGCGCGCGAGGTCTTCCGCGAACTGGAATGCCTGCACGCCGACCTGCGGCCCTATGCCAAGGGCGTCAAGGGCCGGGTGCGGCTGCTGGCCAACACCACCGCCACCAACTCGTTCCTGGCCACCGGCGTATCGCGCTTCCTGAGCGAGAACCCGGACGTGGACATCGAGCTGGAAGAGCACCTGTCGCAGGAAATCGTCTCGGCCATCAGCGCCGGCGCCGCCGACCTGGGCATCGTGGCCGGTGAAGTCGCCACCCAGGACCTGGACGCGATGCATCTGTGCAGCGATGAGCTGATCGTGATCGCCCCCGTCAACCACCCGCTGCCGGCCTTCAAGCGGCTGCATTTCGCCGACCTGCTCGATACCTGCCGCTTTGTCGGCCTGAACCAGTTCAGCGCGATCCAGTCGTTCCTGGACCGCATCGCCGGCGGCATGGGCAAGCGCATCAGCCTGCGCATCCAGGTGGGCAGCTTCGATGCCGTATGCCGCATGGTCGAGGCCGGCGCGGGCATCGCCATCGTGCCCAACAGCTGCGCGCGCCGCTACGCCAGCCGCAAGGTGCTGCGCTTTATCCAGCTGGAAGACGAATGGGCCAAGCGCGAGCTGCGCCTGGTGCGCCGCCCGGGGCGCGAACTGCCCCAGTTTGCCGAAACCCTGATCCAGTACCTGGTCGACGCGGCGCGCGAGCCCGTGTAAATCAGGGAGGCCGCCGACCGTTCAGCCGGCGGCCAGCCCGCCGCCCTGCACCACCAGCCCCGCCAGCGGGCTCAGCGACACCGCCATCACCACCAGCAGCAGGCCCATGGCGAACACACCGGGCCAGCTGGTGCGGCCACAGCGCGCCAGCGAGTCGTGCACCAGTTCCGGTGAGAAATGGTACTCGCGCAGGTGCCGGATGGTCGCCTCGGCATGCCAGCGGTAGATCTGGTTGCCATACATGCCCAGCAGCAGCGCCATGGCATACAGCATCGGCCGGACCGCCAGCGGCATCTTCAGCCCGAACAGCGCGTGCAGCACCGGTTCGGCGCAGACGATCAGCGCATAGACCCCCACCTGCCAGTACATGCGCCGGTAGGCCATCCAGAACGGCCCCAGCAGGCACGCCGCCCAGTTCCACGACATGCCGCCGCGTGCCTCTGCCAGGGACCAGCGCTGGCTGTAGTACGCATAGCGCGGCCCCACGAATGCGGCCAGCGCCGCATCGTCACGGATCGATGATTTCATGGCTGCCTCCCCCTGCTCTGCCACGGCCGCGCCTGTGGATCGCGGCGCAACCTGTGCCACAGCATAGGGCGCAGCGCGCGCGGGCAGCGTGCGCTGGCGCGCATTACTGTGGGAAATAACGCAAATTGGCGGGCAAGCGAACAGACCGGCGCACGCCGGGCGGCACGGGGTGCCGGATGCACCGGGCGCGGGTGCGCTATTTCCAGCGCTGCAGGACCTGCAGGATGACCAGCGTGAAAATGGTGGCGATCACCGCGGTGGTATCGCGACCCAGGCCGGCAGCCACGCCGATGGCCGCGACCATCCAGATGCTGGCCGCGGTGGTCAGGCCCTGGATGTGAGCTTCGTCGCTGTGCTTCAGGATCGCGCCGGCGCCAAGGAAGCCGATGCCGGCAATCAGCCCCTGCAGCACGCGGCTGATGTCGGCCAGCGGCGTCCCTGCCTGCAGCGGCACCAGCACGAACAGCGCCGAGCCCAGCGCCACCAGCATATGGGTGCGCAGCCCCGCTGCCTTGCCGGAGGCCTCGCGCTGATAGCCGATCAGGCCGCCCAGCAACACCGCCATGAACAGGCGTGCCAGGATGCGGGTGGCCTCGCCAGCGTCCGGCACATCGGCGAACTCGGCGCGCAAGACACTGTAGATCTCGGACCAGACCCCGTCCATGGCTCGTCTCCGGGTGCTTGGGTACAGACCTGAGCGTAGCACGGGATGGCCTGCCGGCAACCGGGCCGGCGGGCCCCAAGGCGCTCGCGCCACACCGCGCGGGCCGTCCGCCAGGCGCTTGCGGCTGCGTCCTACACCGCAAGCGGAAGCTCGCCGACAGTGCCGCCATGACGGCATTCCTATATTGGAATCACCGATTACCGTCATCGACAGGAGTTGCACCATGCCCTATATCCTTGCCTGGCTACTTGGCGTCCCGGCCTTCATCCTGGTCCTGATCTGGCTCTTCATGCACTGATTCCCAGGCCCGGCCTGCCAGCCATCCCCGCGCAAGAGGCCGCTGCGCCGGCCTCTTGCGCAACTGCGGGCGCCCCGGCGCCGCATGCAGCTTCCGCCTCCCCCCGCTTCCGGCCCACCTAAGCCGCTCTTTCGCAAATCCGAATTTCAGCGTGCCGGGGGCTCGGGAATAATGGCCCCATTCAATCCGAGCGGGGCTACCCCATGCACGCACATCAGGATCCAGACCAGCTCTACCCCGAAATCCGCGAAGCGGTGCGCGACCTCTGTGCCGGCTTCGATTCGGCGTACTGGCAACGGGTGGAAGAGCAGAACGCCTTTCCTGAGACCTTTGTCCAGGCTCTGACCCAGGCGGGCTGGCTGTCAGCGCTGATCCCCGAAGCCTATGGCGGCTCGGGCCTGTCGCTGACAGCCGCCTCGGTCATCATGGAGGAAATCAACCGCAGCGGCGGCAATTCCGGCGCCTGCCACGGCCAGATGTACGTAATGGGCTGCCTGCTGCGCCACGGCTCGGAAGCGCAGAAACAGCGCTGGCTGCCGGGCATCGCCTCGGGCGAGCTGCGCATGCAGTCGATGGCCGTGACCGAGCCCACCACCGGCACCGACACCACCAAGCTCAAGACCACCGCGGTGCGCCAGGGCGACAAGTACATCGTCAATGGCCAGAAGGTATGGATTTCGCGCGTGCAGCATTCGGACCTGATGCTGCTGCTGGCACGCACCACGCCGCTGGACCAGGTCAAGCGCAAGTCCGAGGGCCTGTCGGTGTTTGTGGTGGACCTGCGTGATGCCATCGGCAAGGGCCTGACGGTCAAGCCGATCCGCAACATGGTCAACCACGAGACCAACGAGCTGTTTTTCGACAACCTCGAAGTCCCCGCCGGAAACCTGATCGGCGAGGAAGGCAAGGGCCTGAAGTACATCCTTGACGGCCTCAACGCCGAGCGCATCCTGATCGCCGCCGAGTGCATCGGCGACGGCTACTGGTTTGTCGAGCGCGCCAGCAACTATGCGCGCGACCGCATCGTGTTCGACCGCCCCATCGGCCAGAACCAGGCCGTGCAGTTCCCGATCGCGCGCTCCTACATCAATGTCGAGGCCGCCAGCCTGATGCGCTACAAGGCCGCGCAATTGTTCGACGCCGGCAAGCCATGCGGCAAGGAAGCCAATATCTCCAAGCTGCTGGCCGCCGACGCGTCGTGGGAAGCGGCCAACGTCTGCCTGCAGACGCACGGCGGCTTCGGCTTTGCCGCCGAGTACGACATCGAACGCAAATTCCGCGAGACGCGCCTGTACCAGGTGGCGCCGATCTCGACCAACCTGATCCTGTCCTACGTGGCCGAGCATGTGCTCGAGCTGCCGCGTTCGTTCTAAGGCCCTACATGTCCCATTCCCCCAAAGGCATCCGTCCGCTCGACGGCATCCACGTGGTCTCGCTCGAGCACGCCGTGGCCGCTCCCTTCGCCACGCGCCAGCTGGCCGACCTGGGCGCGCGCGTGATCAAGGTCGAGCGCCCCGGCGCGGGCGATTTTGCCCGCGGCTATGACGAGACCGTGCATGGCCAGGCCTCGCACTTCGTCTGGCTCAACCGCGGCAAGGAAAGCCTGACGCTGGACCTGAAGCAGGAAGCCGCGCAGAAGGTGCTGCACCAGTTGCTGGCCGATGCCGACGTGCTGGTGCAGAACCTGGCCCCCGGCGCCGCCGCGCGCATGGGCCTGGACTTCGACACCCTGCACGCCCGCTACGGCAAGCTGATCGTGTGCGATATCTCGGGCTATGGCGATGCCGGCCCCTATCGCGACAAGAAGGCCTATGACCTCCTGATCCAGGCCGCCGCCGGCCTGATCGGCATCACCGGCGGCCCCGACGAGCCCTCGCGCGCGGGTATCTCGATTGCCGACATCGCCGCCGGCATGTACGCCTACACCGGCATCCTGTCGGCGCTGCTGCAGCGCGGGCGCACCGGCGAGGGCGTGCGCGTGGAAGTGACCATGCTCGAAGCACTGTCTGAATGGATGGGCTACGCACTCTACTTCGGCCACTACGGCGGCACGCCGCCGGCGCGCTTCGGCGCCTCGCACCCGGCCATCGCCCCGTACGGCGTGCACCGCACCGGCGACGGCGGCAGCGTGATCTTCGGCCTGCAGAACGAGCGCGAATGGCGTGCCTTCTGCGAGAAGGTGCTGGAGCAGCCCGAGCTGCTGCAGGACGAACGCTTCGCCACCAACTCCGGCCGCGTCAAGAACCGCCCCGCGATGACCACAATCATCGAGCAGCGCTTTGCCGCGATGACCGTGTCGCAGGCGGAGGCGCTGCTTGACGCCGCCCAGATCGCCAACGCGCCGATGAACGATATCGAAGCCGTCTGGAACCACCCGCAGCTGGCCGCCCGCAACCGCTGGCGCGAAGTCGCGGTGCCCGGGGGCACCATCGGCGCACTGCTGCCGCCGGCCAACCTGTCGGGCGTGGAGCCGGTGATGGGCGATGTGCCCGCGCTGGGCGCGCACAGCCGCCAGATCCTGGCCGAGCTAGGCTACGCCGACAGCGACATCGCCGCGCTGGCGGACCAGCAGACCATCTGAACCAATGCCGGCGCCCGGGAAGACCGGGCGCCTTTTTCCTTTTCCGCAAGCCCCAATTCAATCTCCGGAGCCGGCATGAGCCAACCCGCAGACACCACCTACCCCACCCGCCAGCTTTGCGACTTCCTGGCCGACCTCAAGCTGGCCGACGTGCCCGCGCCCGTGATCGAGCGCACCAAGGACCTGTTCCTGGACTGGATCGCCGCGGCCATTGCCGGCAAGGATGCCCCCGCCGTGCGCAAGCTGCAGGAGTTCGCCGCGGCCATGGGCCCGGACCAAGGCGGCGCCGAAGTGCTGGTGGACCGCCGCCGCACCTCGCCCTACTTTGCCGCGCTGATCAACGGCGCCTCCTCGCACGTGGTCGAGCAGGACGACGTGCACAACGGCTCGGTGCTGCACCCGGCCGCGGTGGTGTTCCCTGCCGTGGTGGCAGCCGCGCAGACCGAGGGCAAGACCGGCGCCGAAGTGCTGCTGGCCTCGATCGCCGGCTATGAGGCCGGCATCCGCATCGGCGAATTCATGGGCCGTTCGCACTACCGCGTGTTCCACACCACCGGCACGGTGGGCACGCTGGCCGCCGCCGCGGCCGTGGCCAAGCTCTACGGCCTCGATGCCGAAGGCATCAACCAGGCACTGGGCTCGGCCGGCACGCAGGCCGCGGGCCTGTGGGAATTCCTGCGCGACGCCGCCGACTCCAAGCAGCTGCATACCGCCAAGGCCGCAGCCGATGGCCTGCAGTCAGCCTGGCTCGCGCGCGCCGGCTTCACCGGCGCGAAGCAGATCCTGGAAGGCGCGCAGGGCATGGCCGCCGGCATGTCCAGCGATGCCAACCCCGCCTGCCTGACCGACGGCCTGGGCACGCGCTGGGCCACCGCCGAGACCTCGTTCAAGTTCTTCGCCTCATGCCGCCACACGCACCCGGCCGCCGATGCGCTCAAGGCTCTGATGCAGCGCGAAGGCATCGGCGCCGACCAGGTCGCCAGCGTCACCACGCACGTGCACCAGGGCGCCATCGACGTGCTCGGCCCGGTGGTCAACCCCACCACCATCCACCAGGCCAAGTTCTCGATGGGCACGGTGCTGGGGCTGGTGGCCGTGCACGGCCATGCGGGTCTGGGCGAGTTCGAGCAGCATGCGCTGCAGGACCCGAAGGTGACCGCCTTCCGCGGCAAGGTCGGCATGGAACTGGATGCCGAGATCAACGCCGCCTACCCTCGCCAGTGGATCGGCCGCGTTACCGTCACGACCACCGACGGCCGCACACTGGCGGCGCGGGTCGACGTGCCCAAGGGCGATCCCGACAACACCCTGTCGCGCCCGGAACTGGAAGCGAAGGCGCTGCAGCTGGGCGCGTTCCGCCACGGCGCGAGCGAGGCCGAGATGCGCGCCATCATCCAGCGCGTGTGGGCGCTGGAGCAGGCCCCGAACGTCAACGACTGGCTGCCCGCCGCAGGCTGAGGACCAAGACATGTCCACTGCAGTCACCTACCTGTTCGTGCCGGGCGACCGGCCGGAACGCTTCGACAAGGCCGCTGCCGCCGGCCCCGATGTGATGATCCTGGACCTCGAGGACGCGGTCCATCCGGACGCCAAGCCCGCCGCGCGCGCAGCCATCGCCGCGTGGCTGGCCGGACTGCCCGCGGCCAATGCCTTTGTCCGCATCAACGACAGCGCCTCGCCGTCCTTTGCCGCCGACCTGGCCTGGCTGCGCGCGCTGCCCCCGGGTACCGCGCTGGCAGGCCTGCTGGTGCCCAAGGCAGAAGATGCCGCCGCGCTGGCCACCATCGCGCAGGCCCTGCACGCGATCAACCCGCAGGGCGAACTGGTCGCGATCATCGAAACCGCGCTGGGCCTGCATCAGATCGACGCCGTGGCCACCGCCACCGGCGTGGCACGTCTTGCCTTCGGCTCGCTCGACTATGCGGTCGACCTGGGCTGCAGCCATACGCGCGACGCGCTCGCCTTTGCACGCGCGCGCATCGTGCTGGCCTCACGCGTGGCCGGGCTGCCGCCGCCGGTCGACGGCGTGACCACCGCACTGAAAGACGAAGCCGTGCTGGCCAGCGACGTTGCCTATGCGCGCGAACTCGGCTTTGCCGGCAAGCTCTGCATCCACCCGGCCCAGCTGGGCGCGGCGCGCGCAGGCTTCCTGCCCAGCCCCGAGCAGCTCGACTGGGCCCGCCGCGTGCTGGAAGCTACCGCCAGCGGCAGCCATGCGGTGCAGGTCGATGGCAAGATGGTGGACCGGCCCGTGATCGAGCAGGCCCGCCGGCTGCTGGCACTGGCGCAATAACCCGCCTTCCGGCCACTTTCACGCATTACAAGGCTTACTGTCATGACTGACGCCACTCCTGAACTCGAACGCCTGCGCGGCTGGATCGGCCGCAGCGAATCGCGCACCGAAACGCTGTCGCCGGAACCGGTGATCGGCCTCGCCGCCACCTTCGACCTCGACCCCGAGGCCGTCGCCGCCGGCCCGCTGCCGCCGCTGTGGCACTGGCTCTACTTCCTGCCGCGCGCGCCGCAGCGTGAACTGGGACGCGACGGCCATCCCACCCTCGGCGGCTTCATGCCGCCGGTGCCGCTGCCGCGCCGCATGTGGGCCGGCAGCGAACTGAGCTTCAGCCATCCGCTGCATATCGGCGATACCGTCACGCGCACCTCCACCATCAAGGACGTGCAGTACAAGACCGGGCGCACCGGTGAACTGTGGTTTGTCGCCGTCGATCACGAGCTGACCGTCAACGGCAAGACCGCGGTCAACGAGCGCCACGATATCGTCTACCGCGCCATGCCCGACCCGTCCAGGCCGCAGCCGCCGCGCCCGCGCCTGGAGCAGGCCGCGCAGTGGCAGCGCACGCTGCAGGCAGATCCGGTGATGCTGTTCCGCTACTCGGCACTGACCTTCAACGGCCACCGCATCCACTATGACCGCCAGTACACGCGCGAGGTCGAGGGCTACCCCGGCCTGGTGGTGCACGGGCCGATGCAGGCCATGCTGATGCTGGACCTGGTGGCGCGCGAGCAACCGCAGGCGCGCGTGCGCCGCTTTGGCTTCCGCGGCCTGGCGCCGCTGTTCGACCAGGACACCATCATCGTTGGCGGCGCGGCTGATCCGGCGCAGGCTGGGCGGCTGGTGCTGTGGACGGGGGACGATGCCGGCGGGCAGGCGATGCAGGGGTGGGCGGAAGTGGAAAGTTAAGAGCCTGAAGCCTTATCTGCTCCGCTGGTTTGCTCCCCTCTCCCGCTTGCGGGAGAGGGGGCACACAAACGGTCGGTCAAGTCCTGCGGTGCCCACAATTGACACCAGCGGGACCTGCCATCTCAGTGAATCAGCGACCGACCGCGATTGGTTACCCGACCATCGCCTCCTCAATTCCCTCCGCGACTTCTTCTACCCTGTCGGCCAGCAATCCAAGGGAGGCCCGGCAGAGCGCTCGCAAGGCTCCAACGTAGCCGGCTGCAAGGCTACGCTCCCCTCTTCCTGTGCGTCACATTCGCTGTGCGTAACCAACGTCAGTACGCAGGCCGTGCCTCGCGCAACCGCATCGGCTTGATCCAAGAGATTCAATAGCAAGAGTTGCCGAGGAACAGGCAGCGCGTCCTCACGCGCTGCGCGGCGGGTTTCGGGACTGAACCGCGAAAGGGAATCATCGAGTCGGGGCGGGGTGAAGGCGTCGGGTTCAATGCCGGATTGGGACATTGCTGACCTCCATAGCGTAGAAGAGGAGGTAACGTTGATCGGGTTCTCACTCCCGGCTCCTGCTGTATTAGCAGCCCATCCAGTCTAGAGAACCCTGCCGTTCACAATCAAGGCGCAGATTGTGAAGGATCGATACGCTAAGTTGAGCGTCAGTTGCCGACGTCCACAGAGCGGAGAACTCCACGCCTTGGCGAAGGCACGCATCACGGTTTACAGGCGATGCCTTGATGGCATTCAAGAAGGTACTTCGGCAGATTTGTGGTGGTGGCTCTTGGAGAGGCCCCGGTTTCGCCCATAAAGGGGCGAGTCACTTTCTGTCGCTCGGACAGAAAGTGACCCGCCCAGCAGGGCGGAACAGGGCCGTCGACCTACGACAACATCGAACCAGCCCCCAAGCCCCTCCCCCCTCAATCCGCCTGAATCTTCGCCGCCTTCACCACCCCACCCCAAAGCGCCAGCTCCCGCTGAATCCGATCTCCCAGCGCCTTCGGCGTGCTGATATTCACGTCATACCCCCCAGCCGTCATCCGTTGCCGGAAAGCAGCATCCTCCCCAACCGCCTTCTGCGCCTTGACCAGCTTGTCCACCACATCGGCCGGCAGCTTCTGCGGCCCCACCAGCGCATACCAGCCGGTCAGGTCATAGTCCTTCTGCCCCGACTCGATCATGGTCGGCACGTTCGGCAGCGCCGGGTTGCGGGTCCTCGACGTGACCGCCAGCGCCCGCACCTTGCCGCCATTGATATGCCCGATGGCCGTGCCGGTAATATCGAACATGAAGGTGACCTTGCCGCTCATCACGTCAGCCATGGCCGGCGCATTGCCCTTGTACGGCACATGCAGCATCTTCACGCTGTTCATCTGAGCCAGCAATTCCGCCGACAGGTGGTTCGATGCCCCAATGCCGGCCGAGCCGAACGAGACCCCCTCAGGATGCTTGCGCGCATAGTCGACCAGCTCGCCCACGTTCTTCGCCGGGAAGTCCTTGTTCACCAGCAGCACGTTGGTGTAATCGGTGATCAGGCCGATATAGGTAAAGTCCTTGACCGGATTGAAATTGACCGAGTGCTGGATCAGCGGCGTCATGGTCATGGTCGGGCTGGCGACGAAATACAGCGTGTAGCCGTCCGGCGCCGCCTTGGCGGTCATGTCGGCGGCGATCGCGCCGCTGGCGCCCGCGCGGTTATCCACCACCACCGGCTGCTTGAGCACGCGCCCGAGTTGCTCGGCATAGATGCGCGCGGCTGTGTCGACCGGGCCGCCGGGCGCGTAACCCACCAGCAGCTTGATCGGCCGCGACGGGTAGGCGTCGGCGGCCCACGCCGCGCCCTGCAGCAGCAGCGTGGCGGTCAGGGCTGCCAGTGTCGTCCATGTCTTCATTATTGTCTCCTCCAGGTATGGCTGATATTGCCCGGGGCCGGCGGGCCCGGCGGGCGCTTAATCGAGCATGGCGCGCAGCGGCTGCTTGAGCAGCTTGCCGCTCGCCGTGGTCGGAATCACGTCGACGGTGCGGAGCTCGGCCGGGCGCTTGTACGGGGCCAGGCTCTCGCGCAGGTAGGTGTCCAGCGCCTTGCGGTCAAGCTCGGCGCCGTCCTGCATTTCAATGAAGGCCACCACTTCCTCGTTGCCGTCGCCGGTGGTGCGTCCGACCACGGCCGACTGGCGCACGCCCGGGAAGGCATTGATCACAGACTCGACCTCGATCGGGTAGACGTTGAAGCCGGAGCGGATGATCAGGTCCTTGGAGCGGCCGGAGATAAACAGCGCGCCGTCGGCATCCAGGTAGCCCAGGTCGCCGGTATTGAGCCAGCCGCCGGGCAGCAGCGCCTCGGCGGTCTGCTCGGGGTTGCGGTAGTAGCCCAGCATCACGCCCGGGCCGCGCACGCGGATCTGGCCGCGCTCGCCGGCGGGAAGCAGCTTGCCTTCGGCATCGGTGATCTCGATCTCGACGCCTTCGACGATATAGCCGGCCGAGCAGTCGGCGCGCGGGGCTTCCATGCGCGTGATGAAGAGCGAGCCGGCGTATTCGGTGATGCCGTAGCCATGGTGCAGCGCCTGGCCGAACAGGGTTTCGACCTCGCGCTTGAGCGTGGGGTCCAGCGGCGCGCCGCCGGTATAGAGGTAGCGCAGGCGCGGATAGGCGCCGGGCTTCGCGCCGACGGTGGGCGCCACCGCCATGATGCGCGTGAACATGGTCGGCACGCCCTGCAGGATGGTGACGCCGGGCGATGCCAGCGACTCGAACACTTCATTGGCGTCGAAGCGCGGGCGCAGGAACAGGCTGGCGCCCGCATACAGCGTGGCCATCAGCACCGTGGCAATGCCGAAGATATGCGACATCGGCAAGGCGCCGTAGGCCACGTCGGCCGGGCCCATGTCGCGCGAGGTGGCAGAGATGCGCGCAAACTGGGTCAGGCCCGCATGCGGCACCATCACGCCCTTGGGCGCGCCAGTGGTGCCGGAGGTATAGATCAGCGTGGCGACGCTGCGGGCCAGCCCGGCCGGCTCGCGCTGCGGCGCGGTGGCCGCGCGCACCACCCGCATGCCAGCGTCGAACACCGGGCAGCCGGTGGCCTGTGCGCCCAGCCGCTCGCCGTGCGCCGCGGCCACGTCGGAGACATGGCCGGTGAACAGCACCAGCGCCGGCTGCGCATGATCGCGGATATTGTCGATCTCGCGCGCGGACAGGCGCGCATTGACCTGGATCGGCCAGGCATGCAGCAGGCTGCTGGCGAACAGCGTGACCACCATCTCGTTGCAGTTCTCGCCGACCACCATCACGCGGTCGCCCTCGCCCACGCCCCGCGCCGCCAGCCAGTCGCGGGCGGCCTCGATGCGCCGCCACAGCTCGCCGTAGCTGATGACGGCGCCGTTCTCGTGCAGGCACGGCGCGTCGGGCGTCTGCGCGGCCCAGTAGCGGGGGATGTCGTGGATGTATTCGGGGCGGAAGGAAGACATGGTGCTGGTGGGTCTCTCGATGCAGGCTGACTCGGATATGCGGCGGAATACACCCGGCCACATGAAACTGGCTGCATCAGTTTGCTGCAAGCCCCGTGCCGCAGCCATTTGGAATTCACTAAGGCCGTGTTCGTCAACGCCACTGGCCAGCCGCAGTTCGCCCCGCCACCACCCGGCGCAGGTGGTTCCGCCTCCACGAAGGACGGCTTTATCATTGATGAAGCAAAGAATCGCGCCCGGCCCCTACAATCGGCCGGCACAGTGAGGGCCGCCGCTTTGACGCACTGCACAACCAGACAGGGCAAGAAGCGCCGCGCGGCCCGCGTACCACAGGGGACATTCAGATGGATTTGCGTTTCACCGCCGAGGAACAGGCCTTCCGCGAGGAGGTCCGCGCATTCGCGCAGGCCAGCCTGCCGGAAGACATCCGCAACAAGGTTCTCAACCACCAGCGCGTGGAAAAGGACGACTACATCCGCTGGCACCGCATCCTGCAGGCGCGCGGCTGGGGTGCGCCGACCTGGCCCAGGCAATGGGGCGGCACCGGCTGGACCGCGCTGCAGCGCCTGATCTTCGAGATCGAGACCTTCCGCGCCGGCGCGCCGCGCCTGCTGCCGTTCGGCCTGACCATGATCGGGCCGGTGCTGATGAAGTACGCCAGCCCCGAGATGCAGCAGCGCTTCCTGCCGCGCATCCCCAATATCGACGACTTCTGGTGCCAGGGCTACTCCGAGCCGGGCTCGGGTTCCGACCTGGCCTCGCTGAAGACGCGCGCGGTGCGCAAGGGCGACAAGTACATCGTCAACGGCCAGAAGACCTGGACCACCATGGCCCACTTTGCCGACTGGATCTTCTGCCTGGTGCGCACCGACCCGGAGGCCAAGGCCCAGGAAGGCATCTCGATGCTGCTGATCGACATGAAGTCGCCCGGCGTGACGGTGCGCCCGATCAAGACGCTCGACGGCGGCCATGACGTCAACGAGACCTGGTTCGAAGACGTGGAAGTGCCGGTCGGGAACCTGGTCGGCGAAGAGAACCGCGCCTGGACCTATGCCAAGTACCTGCTCGGCCATGAGCGCACCGGCATTGCCGGCATCGGCCACTGCCACCGCGAGCTGCGCCTGCTCAAGCACTACGCCAGCCAGGCCACCGACGGCGCCGGCCGCCCGCTGATCGAAGACGTGCGCATGCGCGACAAGATCGCCCGCGTCGAGATGGACATCATGGCGCTGGAAATGCTGCTGCTTCGCGTCGCCACGCAGGCCGCCGGCACCCCCGGCCCCGAGGCCTCGATCGTCAAGATCCGCGGCTCCGAGGTGCAGCAGGACCTGGGCATGCTGATGATGGAAGTGGCCGGCCCCAACGCCTGGCCGTATTCGCCGGACTGGCTTGAGCCGGGCGCGACGCAGCCGGTGGCGGGCCCCGACTGGGCCGCCCCTGCCGCCTCCACCTACTACGACATGCGCAAGACCTCGATCTACGGCGGCGCGACCGAAGTGCAGAAGAACATCATCTCCAAGATGATCCTGGGTTTCTGAAGGGATAGCTGACATGGACTTCACCTACAGCGAAGAGCAACAGATGCTGGCGGACAGCCTGCGTCGCTTCATCGATACCGAATACACCTTCGAGGCCCGCCGCAAGAGCGCGCGCGCAGGCGAGAGCCTGGATCGCGGCGTGTGGAACAAGCTCGCTGAAATGGGCGTGCTGGGCCTGACCGTGCCGGCCGACTTCGGCGGCTTCGGCGAAGGCCCAGCCAGCCAGCTGGTGGTGCAGCGCGAACTGGGCCGCGGCCTGGTGCTGGAGCCGGTCACGCCCAGCGGCGTGATGGCCGCGGCCATCCTGGCCGCCCACGGCAGCGCCGCGCAGAAGGAACAATGGCTGCCCGCGATCGCCTCGGGCGAGCGCATCGTCACGCTGGCCTACCTGGAGCCGACCACCCGCTACCGCCCGGAATCGGCCCGCGCCAGCGCCGAGCGCAGCGGCGACGGCTACGTGCTCAACGGCATCAAGAGCGTGGTCTGGCACGGCGCCGCCGCCGACGCCTACCTGCTGACCGCGCGCGTGGCCGGCAGCAATGAGATTGCGTTGTTCCTGGTGCCGCGCGACAGCAAGGGCCTGGGCGTCACCGCCTACCCGACCGTCGACGGCCTGCGCGCCGCCGACCTGTCGCTGCAGGACGTGACGGTGCCGGCCGACGCGCTGGTGGGCCAGCCCGCCGACGGCCTGGCCGCGCTGGGCGTGGGCCTTGAGCACGGCGTTGCCGCGCTGTGCGCCGAGGGCGCCGGCGCCATGGAAAAGCTGATCGAGATCACCGCCGAGTACCTGGGCACGCGCCAGCAGTTCGGCAAGCCGCTGGCCAGCTTCCAGGCACTGCAGCACCGCATGGCCGACATGCTGGTGCAGAAGGAGCTGGCACTGTCGATGGCCTACGTCGCAGTCCAGGCGCTGGACGAGGCCGATCCCGCCGCGCGCCGCCGCATGCTGTCCGCGGCCAAGGTGACGCTGGCCCGCGCCGGGCGCTTCGTCGGCCAGCAGGCCGTGCAGCTGCATGGCGGCATGGGCATGACCGATGAGCTGTCCGTGGGCGACTACTTCAAGCGCCTGACCATGCTGGACCAGTTGCTGGGCGACAGCGACTACCACCTGCAGCGCTTCGGCGAAGTGATGGAAGCCTGACCCTGGCTGCGGCCGCTGGCCGCATGCTGGCGCGCGAGGCCGGGCACTTGCCCGGCCTCGCGCCGTTTAAGTCCCCCTACCCCCGCCCCCCTTCCCGTACCACCCCGGTACGCTCCCGCAATCCTCGCGGGATGCTGGCACGCCACCCGGATTGTCCCCGCCCCCTCCGCCACGCCGGGCGCTAGGGAAATCCACTAGTCCGTTCCAACGATTCCCCGCCGCCGCGCCATCACTACGCTGTCACCACAGGCACAGGCACAGCCGGCGCCGGCAATTCCTCTTTACAAGGAGCGAGACTTCAATGAAATCCAGCACAAGACAACTGATACGCGGTGGCCTGCTGCTCACCAGCATGGCCCTGGCGGCGGCATCGTGGGCGAAGGCCACCCCGGAGGAGCTCAAGCAACTGGATGGCCCCCTCACGCCGATGGGCGCCGAGCGTGCCGCCAGCAAGGACGGCGAGGTCCCGGCATGGTCCGGCAAGTGGCTGGGCACGCCGGCGCATGTCAAATACCAGCGCGGCGAACGCTACCCGGACCCGTATGCCGATGAGAAGCCGCTGTTCGTCATCACGGCGCAGAACATGGCGCAGTATGCCGAGCGGCTTAGCGACGGGCAGAAGGCGCTGTTCAAGAAGTATCCCGACACCTTCAAGATGCCGGTGTACCCAAGCCATCGCGATTTCCGCTACGAGGACGCGGTCTACAAGGACATCCGCACCTACGCCACCACCGTCAGCATGACGAGCGATGCCAACGGCCTGAAGGAAGCGGGTCCGCAGGTTCCCTACCCGATTCCGAAAACCGCGATGGAGCTGTTGTGGAACCAGCGTTTCTCGTCGGCCATCGGCACCGAGAAGGCTCAGTTCGACCAGGCCGTGGTGTATCCGAACGGCTCGATCGCGTGGGGGCGCGTCTCGTACAGCATCCTGTCGCCGCGCAACAATGGCAAGTTCGACCCGCGCAGCGCCCTCAACGAGCGCTCCTTCTTCCGCACCGCCACCGACCTGCCGTTGCGTGACCGCGGCCAGGTGATCGTTGGCTACGCGGTCTGGGACCAGGAGGGTTCCGACACCAACCGCACGTGGATCTACAACCCGGGCACGCGGCGGGTGCGCCAGGCGCCGGAATTCGGCTTTGACCAGCCCCAGGGTCCCGGCGGCTTCCGCACCGTGGACGACGACCGCCTCTTCAACGGCTCGGGCGAACGCTACAACTGGAAGATCGTCGGCAAGAAAGAGATCTTCGTCCCGTACCACAATTACAAGCTGCAGAGCACTTCCGTCAAGTACAAGGAGCTGCTCACGAATGGCCATGCCAATCCGGACGCGATGCGCTATGAACCGCATCGGGTATGGGTACTGGAAGCCACGCTCAAGTCCGGTTTCCGGCACCAGTATGCGAAACGCGTGCTGTATCTCGACGAAGACAGCTGGCTGGCCCTGGCGGCCGACAACTACGATGGCCGGGGCCAGTTGTGGCGCACCAATCTCCAGGCCTCGGTGTACGCCTATGATGCACGCCGCTACTATCCGACCACGGTGTTCTACCATGACCTGATTTCGGGTGCCTACATGGCCGACCGCCTGACCAACGAAGGCCCGATGGCAACGCTGAACAACAGCCCGGAATTCAACGAGGCGTTCTTCTCCCCGGACGCCGCGCGCGGGTCGGGTACCTGATCCCATCGTGATATCCGGCCGGGCGCAGCCTTTGGCGCCCGGTCGCGCTCCCCTCCCCGCCCTGAACTGCCCCCAGAAGTCGGAGACGACTTTTGGGGGTTTTTACATGGCAAAGCCCAGCCGCTCCGATTGCAACCCGGGCTGCGCCGAGTGCTTCTACCTCGAAAAGAAGGCCCTGTATCCCGGCGAACGCGAGCGCCGGATGCAGGACGATGTCATGGTCACGTAAGTCCGGAGCGCCATCGAACAAAAATGGGGCATCCGCCGCGGCTCGCGGCGGATGCCCCATTGGCCAGGAGATCAGAAGTTCAGCGGTCGCTGCGCGGCACCCAGGCCGCCGTCGATGAACACCACGTTGCCATGGATGTAGGCAGCGTGCGGCCCGCACAGGAACGCGATCAGCGCGGCCACCTCTTCAGGCTGGGCGCGGCGCCCAAGCGGCGGCAGGAAATCGCGAATGGCATCGCCATAGCGCGGATCCTTCAGCCCGGCCTGCAGCAGCGGCGTTTCCACCGCCCCCGGCGCGACCACGTTGAGGCGCACGCCGGCCTGTCCCCACGCGGCCGCACGTTGCCGCGCGGCCGCCGCCACCGCATGCTTGGAACTGGCATAGGCGATATAGCCAGCCTGGTCCCGGGTGGCTTCCGCCGCCGCGGCGGCCGCCACCATCGTGCACACGCCTGGCTCATCGCCGGCAAGGTAGGCATCACGCAGCGGGCTGCCCTCCCAGGACTGGAGCGTGGCCGAGTTGGACGACACCACCACGGCGCACGGATCCGAGCCCTGGCGCAGCGCCTCGAACAGGCCGTCCAGCAGTGCTACCAAGCCGAAGTAGTTGACCGATGCCACCAGCGTTGCGGGTTCGACATGCGGGCCCAGGCCGGCGCAGCAGACCAGCCGGTCGATGCGGCCGCCTGACCGCGACAGTACGGCGTCGATCGCGGCAGCGCGGCCCTGCGGGCTGGACAGGTCGGCAACGATGTCGGCATCGCGCAGGTCGATGCCGATGACCCGGCAGCCGTCGGCGAGCATGCGCTGGCGCACGGCCGCGCCCATACCGGACGCGGCTCCGGTAATGACGACGGTTTTCATGGTGCGAGGTTCCGTGGAGGTTGCCATCAGGCCTCGAACACATGCCGCAGCGCCGGCGGTTCGATATTGCCCGGGTTCAGCTCAAAGATGCGCCGTGCCACGCTGGACGGCCGCACCTGCTCCACGTCGGTGTAGAACTGCTGGTACCAGTCACGCATCTGGTAGAGGGGCCCGTCGCCTTCGCACAGCAACGGGTTGTCGATGCGGATCTTGCTGTCCCAGATCGCCACGTCCTCGTAGAAGGCCTGTTTGGCCTGCTCCACATAGGCTTGCGCCATGGCACGGTTCTGTTCCTCGGACAGCCCCGGGATCTTCTTCACCAACACGCCGTAGCGCAGCGCGAAGCTGTTGAGGTCGATCGGCACATGGCAGTTGAGCAGGATCGAGTGGATCTGCTGGTCGCCCATCTGTCCGATCATCTCGGTGATGTGGTATGCGGGCCCGAAGTACGTGGACAGCGCCGTCAGCTGCGCATCGCCCGAGAGCCGGGCACTGCGCCCGATCATCAGCTGCGTGGCCTTGTGGTCTTCGAACAGGTTGGCAAAATAGTCCACCGGCGCGCCATGGACCGTGCCGAAATGCGCCATGTCGGAGATATTGTCGACCAGCTCGCGGCAATTGGTGCGGATCAGCATCTCGTCGATGGCCCAGTCCGACCAATCCGAAGAGAAGCAGGCATCGATGCGCGGAATCGCCACCTCGGGGGGTGCCGGGCGGCCTTCGGGATCGTGCCAGATGAAGAGCAGGTGGTTCTGCTCGCAGGTCTCCCAGGCGCCGACGCGGGCCTTGGGCGGCACCCGCTTGCAGTAGGGAATGGACTTGCAGCCGCCGTCGCCGCCCCACTGCCAGCCGTGGAACGGGCAGACCAGGTTGTCGCCCTGCACGGTGCCGGTGCTCAGGTCTGCGCCCATGTGCGGACAGTAGCCGTCGATCACGCGAATCGCGCCGGTCGAGTCGGCAAACGCCGCCAGGCGCCGGCCGAAGATATTCAGCGTGTGCGGCACGCCGTCGCGGTAGCCATCGGCCAGGCCGAGGCAATGCCAGCCGCGCGCGTAGCGGGCCTCGAGCGGGCGTGATTCGATCTTGTAGCCGGTCTTGTAGCCAGTCTGGTTGCCGTCAGCGGTCATGGCGTCTGTCTCCTTGAATTCCCGTGGGACCTTCAAGATAAGAGCGTCTGGCCGGCGGCTCATCGTCCCATCGGACTACTGCAGCGCGGCAATCTTCGTCAGCGCCGGGTCATTGCCCGGGCCATGCACGCAACTGACACCGGCCGGATCGTAGATCCGCGCCACGCAGCCATTGCAGCTGTCACAGGCCGAATGCGCCACCGCGCCGCTGCGCCAGTTGGCGACCAGTGCGGGATCGTGGATCAGCGCGCGCGCCAGCGCGATGCAGTCGAAGCCCTCTTCCATCAGCTGCGCGACATTGCCGATCGACTTGACGCCGCCGATATAGGCCAGCGGCATGCGCACCGCCCGCCGCACCACGCGCGACGCCTCCAGGAAGTACAGCTCGCGAAAGGCCAGCGCGCGCGGCGTGCGCTTCTCCAGCATGGTGATGCCGAAGCGCGCCACCGCGGTCGGTGCGGCGGCCTTCATCTGCGCCGTGGGCATGGGGCTGCCGAACAGCGCCCACGGGCTCTCGACGTTGCGCCCGCCGCTGAGGGTCAGCAGGTCGGCGCCTTCCGCCTCCAGCAGGCGCGCGGTCACGGCGGAATCCGCGGGTTCGTTGCCGCCCGGCACGCCGTCGCTGACGCTCAGCTTGCAGCAGACCGCCAGCTCGGCGCCGACCGCGTCCTTCACCTGGCGCAGTACCGCGGCCGGAAAGCGGGTGCGGTTCTCCACGCTGCCGCCGAACGCATCGCGCCGACGGTTGCTCAGCGGCGACAGGAACTGGTTGAGCAGGTAGCCGTGCCCCATGTGGATTTCCACCGCGTCGAAGCCGGCTTCGCGCGCCAGCCGCGCCGCGGCGGCAAACTGGCCGGCAACGCGCGCCATGTCCGCCTCGCGCATGGCACGCTGGAAATACACGCCATGCAGCATGCCAAAGGCATTGAGTCCGGATGAAGCACTGCCCGGCGCGCGGCTGCCGCCATGGCGCATGGTGGTGAACGAGCCCGCATGGGTGATCTGCAGGCAGGCCGCCGCGCCTTCGCGATGCACGGCATCGGTCAGCACGCGCAGGTGCGCAACCTGCTCCGGGCGCATGCTGAGCTGGTGCGAAAAAGTCAGGCCGTCGTCGGCCACCGCCGCATACGCCACCGTGGTCATGCCCACGCCGCCCGCGGCAAGCTCGCGGTGGTGCCTGACCAGCGCCTCGGTCGGCAGGCCCTGCGGCGTCATGCCCTCGTTGGCGCCGGCCTTGATAATGCGATTGCGCAGCGTGAGCGGGCCGATGCGGACCGGCGTGAATGCCGCCGCCGCGTAAGCCTGGTGATCGTGCATGCTGTCTCTCCGGGTCATCGGCCTTACACCGCGTCGGATTTCAGGGCGTGCGCCGGCGGCACCGTCTCGCCGCGCGCGGCGCCACCGGCACCACCGGCGGCCACGCGCGCACGCTCTTCTTCCTCCACCCCCAGCCAAGCAGCCAGCGCCGGCAGCAGCGACACTGCGCCGAACAGGTTCACCAGGAACATGAAGGCCAGCAGGATACCCATGTCGGCCTGGAACTTGAGCGCGGCAAAGGCCCAGGTGCCCACCCCGATGCACATCGTCAGCGCCGTGAACAGCGCCGCCGAACCGCGCTGGCGCATGGCCTCGGCAAAGGCCTGCGGCAGGGCCTGCCCTTCCTCGCGGATCTGGTGCTGGATGCGCTCATACAGGTAGATGCCGTAGTCCACGCCGACGCCCACGCCCAGCGTGATGACCGGCAGCGTCGACACCTTCAGCCCGATGCCAAGCCGCGCCATCAGCGCATTGCACAGCACCGACACCAGCGTCAGCGGCACGATGATGCACAGCACCGCGCGCCACGAGCGGAACGTCAGCAGGCATAGCAGCGTGATCGCACCGAAGATCGACAGCAGCATGGTCACTTCGGCTTCTTCCACGGCCTCATTGGTGGCCGCCATCACGCCGATATTGCCCCCGCCCAGGCGGAACGCCACGTTGGGGGTCTTGTCGGCGGCGGTGAAGCGGCGGATCTCGCGGATGATGTGGGCGATGGTGGCGCCCTCATGGTTGGCGGTGTAGATCAGCACCTGGATGGCCTGGCAGTTCGAGGTATTCATGCCGTTGTCCGGGTCGAAGGCCTTGGCGCCCTGGCTCAGGCCCTCGCTGCTGCGCGGCAGCGCCTCCCAGCGCGGGTTGCCCTCGTTGTAGGCGCCGATCACCACCTTGGCCAGCGACGACACGCTCACCACCGACTGCACGCCGGACACGCCGCGCATATGCATCTCGAAGCGTTCCACCGCACTCATCACCGGGTAGTGCAGGCAGCCGTCGTCGAAGCCGGTGGGTTCCACCACCACGGTCAGCGCATCCGAGCCGATGTTGTACTGGCTCACGATGCTGGCGCTGTCGCGGTTGTAGCGCGAATCCGCGCGCAGTTCCGGTGCGCCGCTGCCGACATCGCCAATCTTGAGGCCGCGCGAATCGATGGCGCCGGCCGCCAGCAACGCGAGCGCGGCAACGAACACGCCCAGCGCCGGGCCCGGACGCGCCAGCGCGCCGAACTTCTGCCACAGCCCGCCGGTTCCGTGCGCGCGCCGGGCCTGCGCCGATGCCAGCGCCGACGGCTCCAGCCGCGTGTACGACAGCAGGATCGGCAGGAACACCTTGTTGGTCACGATCATCAGCAGCACGCCCAGGCAGGCGGTGATGCCAAGCTCGCGCACGATGTCGATCTCGATGCGCATGATGACCATGAACCCGAGCGCGTTGGTCAGCAGCGCGACCGTGCCGGGGATGAACAGCTTGCGGAAGGCCGCGCTGGCGCTGTCCAGCGCACCATGTCCCTGCACCACCTCTTGCTTCCAGGCATTGGTCATCTGCACCGCGTGCGAGACCCCGATCGAAAAGATCAGGAACGGCACCAGGATCGACATCGGATCGATGCCGTAGCCCAGCAGCGGCAGCAGGCCCAGCAGCCAGGCCACGGGCAGCAGCGCCACCACCAGCGACAGCAGCGTGATACGCAGCGAGCGCGTGTACAGCCACAGCAGCAGCGCGGTCACGGCGAAGGCCAGCGCGAAGAAGCCCATCACGCCGGCGATGCCCTCTTCCACATCGCCCACCAGCTTGGCAAAGCCGACGATATTGACCTCGACGTCGGTGCCGCTGAAGTCCCCGCGGATCTTCTCCAGCTGGCGCGCGACCGAACCGTAGTCGATGGTCTTGCCGGTGGCCGGATCGGTCTCGCGCAATTCCGCGCGGATCAGCGCGGACCTCAGGTCGTTGCTGACCAGGCGGCCGATCTGGCCGGAGCGCGCCACGTTGCGGCGCACCTTGTCGAGCTCGGCCGGCGTGCCGGAGAAGCGCCCCGGCACCACCACGTCGCCGCGAAAGCCCGCCTCCGTCACCTCGGTGTAGCGCACATTGGGCGTGAACAGCGAGAACACGCGCGAGCGGTCCACGCCGGGGATGAAGAACACGTCATCGGTGGCGCGGCGCAGCTTGTCCATGAAGGCCGCGTTGTAGATATCGCCGTCGCCCTTCCAGCGCAGGCTCAGCAGCACCGTATTGGCACCGGAAAAGGTGCTCGCGTACTTGGTGAACACCTGCATGAACGGGTGCTGCAGCGGGATCATCTTGTTGAAGCCGGGATCGAGCCGCAGCCGCGTGGCCGAGGCGCCCAGCGCCACGGTCACGGCCAGGCACAGCACCAGCAGCAGGCGGCGCCGGTGCATCAGCAGGCTGGC
Source organism: Cupriavidus sp. GW823-FHT07B10 (assembly GCF_058794355.1). Classification (NCBI taxonomy): domain Bacteria; kingdom Pseudomonadati; phylum Pseudomonadota; class Betaproteobacteria; order Burkholderiales; family Burkholderiaceae; genus Cupriavidus; species Cupriavidus sp. GW823-FHT07B10. The sequence goes on along the minus strand of NZ_JBXAGS010000008.1, from coordinate 183,465 downwards.
GCAGGCATCGACAAGGCGGCCCAGGCGGCCGGAGGAATGGGGGCGGGTCATGATCGTTCTCGCATTCGGTAAGCCAGGGTCAGCGGGGGTTGGCGGCGAGCGTGGCGCCGGCAAGGCCGCCATTGCCGCCCAGCGCCAGCTTGTCCTTGCCGGCAGGGGCCAGCGCGGCCAGGGTCTGCGGGCTGCCGGCGGGCAGGGCGGTGAAGTGGCGCCCGCCGTCGGCGGACATCACCATCGTGCCACCCTGCCCGGCCAGCACGATGCGCCCATCGGGCAGCTCGACGCCGCCGAAGAACGAGGTCTTGAGGCCAGTGTCCGCGGCCTGCCAGGTGGCGCCGAAGTCCTCGCTGCGCAAGGCGTTGCCGCGCATGCCGAAGGCCAGCCAGGCGCCATCGCGCAGCGGCTGCACGCCGTACAGCGATCCCTCGTAGGGGGACTTCACCACCTCCCAGCGGCTGCCGCCGTCGGGCGAGCGCAGCACCAGGCCGGTTTCGCCGACCAGCATCAGGCGCCCCTGCCCGTCGCCGGCAATGCCGTTGAGGTGGCGGTCCTGCATGGCCTTGTCTGCGGCCGGCTCCCAGTGCCTGCCCTGGTCGCGCGAGACCAGGAAGCGGCCAAAGCTGCCGACCGCGAACCACGGGCCGCCCGCCTGGGCCCAGGCGCCGAGCAGCGGATCGGATGAGCTCGCGTCGAACGCCACCTGCTGCCAGTGCGCACCGCCGTCTTCCGTGCGCAAGATCCAGCCGCTGTGCCCGACCGCCATGCCATGGCGGCTGTCGGCAAAGGCCACCTGGGTCAACGCGGCGCCTTGCGGTTGATCCACGGCGGCCGAGCGCCAGTTGCGGCCCTGGTCATCGCTGAACAGGATCTGGCCACGCTCGCCCACTGCCACCAGGCGCTCGCCGGCGCGCGCGATGCCGTTGACCTGCAGGCCGTCCGGGCGCAGCGTCGTGGCCGCGAACGGCGGCAGCGGGCGCGGCGCGAAGGCCCATACCGCGGTGGCCAGCACGGCCAGTGACATGGCGACGCCGATCAGTCGTTTCATGATGTCTCCTCCGGTTGGAGTGATGGCAGGCGGCCTCGTTGCGGGCCGTCCCTGCAGGGGCTGCTTGTGATTACAGAACGTCGAACAGCGCGGCGGCACCCATGCCGCCACCGATGCACATGGTCACCACTGCCTGCTGCACGCCGCGGCGCCGGCCTTCAATCATTGCATGCGCGGTCATGCGCGCACCCGACATGCCGAACGGATGGCCGATCGAGATCGCGCCGCCGTTGACATTCAGGCGCGCATCCGGGATGCCCAGCTTCTGCTGGCAGTACAGCACCTGGCAGGCAAAGGCCTCGTTCAGCTCCCACAGGCCCACGTCGGCCACCGTCATGCCATGGCGCGCGAGCAGCCTGGGTACGGCGAATACCGGGCCGATCCCCATCTCGTCCGGCGCGCAGCCCGCCACCGCCATGCCGCGGTAGCGGCCCAGCGGGCGCAGGCCGCGCCGGCGGGCCTCGTCGGCGCTCATCATCAGCACCGCGGCGGCGCCGTCCGACAACTGCGAGGCATTGCCGGCAGTGATGTGCTCGCCGGCGGCCACCGCCTGGCCGCCGCTCCAGACCGGCTTCAGCGCCTCCAGGCTGCTGGCCGTGGTATCGGGCCGGTTGCACTCGTCGTGCGCAAGCCGAACGGTCTCGTGGCCGGTCAGCGTGCCGGCCTTGTCGAACAGCGCGCGGCGCGTTTCCAGCGGCACGATCTCGTCATCGAAGGCACCGCGCCGCTGCGCCTCGGCGGTGCGCTGCTGGCTGCGCCAGGCGTAGGCGTCCTGCTCGGCGCGGCTGATGCCATAGCGGCGCGCCACCACCTCGGCGGTCTCGATCATTGCCATATAGGCTGCCGGCTGCCGCGCCAGCACCGCTTCGGACTGGGCGCGGTAGCTGTTCTTGTGCCTGGTCTGCGTCAGCGAGATAGATTCCGCGCCGCCGGCGACGATGATGTCGGCCTCGCCGCACTGGATCGCGCGGGCGCCCGCAGCGATCGTCATCAGGCCCGAGCCGCACATACGGTCCATGGTCATGCCGGGCACGCTGTCCGGCAGGCCGGCCGCCACCGCGCACAGGCGGCCCAGGTTGTAGCCCTGGGTGCCCTGCTGCGCGGCCGCGCCGATCAGCACATCTTCCACCTCGGACGGATCCACGCCGGCGCGCTCCACCACCGCGCGCACCACGTGGCCGCCCAGCACCGGGGCCTCGGTGTCGTTGAAGGCACCGCGGAAGGCCTTGCCGATCGGTGTGCGCGCGACGGCGACAATGACTGCTTCTTTCATTCTGGATTCCTGTTCAGAAGTAATAGCGGCTGATGGTCTCGGCCACGCAGGCCGGCTTGTCTCCGCCTTCGATTTCCACGGTCATGCGCACCACCGACTGCACGCCGCCCTGCAAGGTCTCGGCCCGCACCAGTTCCCCCGCCCCGCGCACGCGCGCGCCCACGCGCACCGGCGCCGGGAAGCGCACCTTGTCGCAGCCGTAGTTGACGCCCCACTTCATGCCTTCGACCGTGACCAGCTCCGGCAGGAACTGGTTGACCAGCGCCAGCGTCAGGTAGCCGTGCGCGATGCAGGCGCCGTATGGGCCCTGCGCGGCGCGCTCCGGGTCCACGTGCAGCCACTGGTGGTCGCCGGTGGCATTGGCGAACTGGTTGACCTGTTCCTGGGTGATCTGGGTCCAGGCGCTCTCGCCGAGGCGCTGGCCGACGGCGGCGTGGATGTCTTCGGCAGAACGGAAGATTCTTGGCATGTCTGGTTCCTGCGTTGTTCCCGGTCCCAACTGTTTCCCTTCAAGCCCGCTGGCTGCTCACCGGCAGCACCTCGCCCGTCATGTACGAGGCATAGTCGCTGGCCAGGAATACCATCACATTGGCCACCTCCCACACCTCGGCCGCGCGCCCGAACGCTTCGCGCTCGCTGAGCTGGCGCAGCAGGTCGGCCGGCGCCGACTTCTTCAGGAAGTCATGCAGCGCGATGCTGGGCGCCACCGCATTGATGCGCACGCCAAATTCGGCGGCTTCCATCGCGCTGCAGCGCGTCAGCGCCATCACCCCGGCCTTGGCCGCGGCGTAGTGCGACTGCTCCTTCTGCGCACGCCAGCCCAGCACCGAGGCGTTGTTGACGATGGCGCCGCGCCGGCGCGCCTGCATGTGCGGCAACATCGCTCGCGTCATGCGGAAGGTGCCCGTGAGGGAAATATCGATCACGCGCGACCACTCGGCATCGTCCATATCAACTAGGCGGCGCGAGCCGCCCAGGCCGGCGTTGTTGATCAGCACGTCGGTTCCGCCCAAGGCTTCTTCGGCGGCGGCCACAAGTGCGCGCACCTGCGCTTCATCCGATACATCGCAAAGCTGGCCATGGATCGCCTGCAGGCCGGTTTCCGCGCGCAAGCGCTCGACCGCGTCTGCCAGCCGCTTCTCATGGACGTCGGAGATCATCAGCGCGCGGCAGCCCTCCTCGGCGCAGCGGCGCGCGGCGGCAAAGCCGATGCCGGCGCCCGCCGCGGCGGTGATGAGCACACTCTTGCCGGCGAGCAACTGATGGCCAGGCACATAGGCCGGGGCGCTGGGGATTTCGGTGTTCAGGGTCATGACTGTCCTCGTGCTTCGCGCGGCAAGCCGAGGCCGCGTTCGGCGATGATGTTGAGCTGGATTTCGTTGGTGCCGGCGTAGATGGTGTCGGCGCGCGAGAACAGCGCCATCTGCTGCAGCCGCGTGCGGCGCGTGTCGCCGGCGTCCAGCACATTGGCCAGCGGACCCAGCACGTCCAGCGCCAGCTGGCCCAGGTCTCGGTGCCAGTTGGACCAGTAGTACTTGTAGATCAGCGCGTCGCGCTGCAGCGCGGTGCCGCCGTCCTGGCCCGCCTGCGCCGCGCCCGCCAGCATGCGCAGCGCATTGGCGCGCATCACGCGCAGGCCGGCCCAGGCGCGCGCGATGCGCTGGCGCACCAGCGCGTCGCGGCTGCTGCCGTTGTCGCGCGCGGCCTGCGCCACCCATTCCAGTTCATGCGTGAACTGCATCTGCTGGCCCAGCGTGGAGATGCCGCGCTCGAAGCCCAGCAGCGCCATGGCGATGCGCCAGCCATCGCCGGGCGCGCCCAGCACATCGGCGGCGGCGGCACGTGCGCCGTCGAAGAACACCTCGTTGAATTCGGCGCCGCCGCCCATCTGGCGAATCGGCCGGATCTCGATGCCGGGCTGGTCCAGCGGCAGCATCAGGAAGACCAGGCCCTTGCTGCCGCGCGAGCCGGGCTCGCAGCGCGCCAGCACGAAGATCCAGTCCGAATCGTGCGCGAGCGAGGTCCACACCTTCTGGCCGCTCACCAGCCAGTCGCCGGTGGCCGCATCGCGCTCCGCCCGCGTGCGCACATTGGCCAGGTCCGAGCCCGCGCCAGGCTCCGAATACCCCTGGCACCAGAACGTGGTGCCGTTCAGGATGCCGGGCAGCAAGCGCGCCTTCTGGTCGTCGGTGCCGAAGGCGACCAGGGTCGGGCCGATCAGCCCCTCGCCGATATGGCCCATGCGGCCCGGCCCCCCTGCCCGCGCGTATTCCTCATGGAAGATCACCTGCTGCATGACCGGCAGCTCGCGCCCGCCATGCGCGCGCGGCCAGCCCAGGCCGGTCCAGCCGCCTTCGGCCAGCCGGCGCTCCCACGCCTTGCGCAGTTCGGGATAGGCCTCTTCGTCGCCGGGGCCGCCGCGGTGCTTCAGGCAGGCGAACTCGCCGGCCAGGTTGGCGGCCATCCACTGCGCGACTTCGGCGCGGAATGCCGCCTCTTGATTCGCTGTCATGCTGTCCTCCACGCGTGCGGGCCATTTGCTGCGAGATACGCCAGCGCCGCGCCGGCACCGCCCAGCCAGTGGCTGGCGGCCTGCGCGCGCTTGAAATAGAGCTGGGGGTCGTATTCCCAGGTGAAGCCGACACCGCCATGCAACTGGATGGCCTCCTGCGCGCAGAAGCGCAGGGCATCGTCGGCTGCCACGGATGCGGCGGCGATGTCGAGGCGGATGCCGGTACCATCGGCCACCTCGCCCGTTTCCCACGCCTGCGCCGCGCCATACACCGCCGAGCGCGCCGCCTCGACCAGCACCATCATCTGCGCGCAGCGGTGCTTGACCGCCTGGAACGAGGCAATGGCGCGCCCGAACTGGATCCGTTCCGAGGCATAGGCTACGGTCAGGTCCAGGCATTGCTGGGCCGCGCCAAGCTGCTCCGCCGCCAGCATCAGCTTGCCGTGCCACCAGGCCTGGGCCAGGCCAAACGCCGCCGCGTCCGCGCGCGCCAGGCAGGCGCTGGCGGGCACGGGCAGCCCGTCCAGCCGCAGCGCGGCCTGCGGCCGCGTGCGGTCCAGCGTATCGAGCGGCGCCAGCATGAATCGCGCATCCTGTGCCAGTGCTGCTGGCCCCAGCAGGAACAGCGCAGGCACGCCGTCTTCGAGCCGGGCCGGCACCAGCAGCCAGTCGGCGCCGGCGGCATCGGCCACCTGGGCGGCGCAGCCGCGCAGCACGAAGCCATCCGCGCCCGCCTGCGCGCCAATGGCGACGCCGTCGTACTGCCAGCCGCCATCGTCCGGCAACACCGCGGCGGCACGCAGCTCGCCACACGCCAGCCGTTCCAGCCAATGCGCGCTGCCGCGCGGGCCCAGGCTGGCCTGCAGCCAGGGCGCGGCCACGCACACGGCGGACCAGAACGGCACGCAGGCCAGGCGCTGGCCCAGTTGTTCCTGCAGCAGCACCAGCCCGGGCGCCCCCAGGCCGGCGCCGCCCACGGCTTCGGGCAGTGCGATGCCGCACCAGCCGAGTTCGCCCGCGACCGCGTGCCACAGCGCTTCGTCGTGCGCGGCGCCCGCCTCGGTCACGCGCCGCACCGCCGCCGAATCGCTGTGCGCGGCGAGGTAGTCGCGCGCGCTGTCGCGTACCATCTGCTGTTCGAGGCTAAGGGAGAAGTCCATGGCCGTCGCGCTCAGCTGCCGTAGACCGGCTGGGGCGGCTGCGCCTGCGCCAGCAGTTCCGCCACGGCTGCGCCCAGTTCGGCCGGCTGCCAGCGCGATCCCTTGTCGGTCCTGGGTCCGGTGCGCCAGCCGTCGGCCACGGAAACCATGCCGCCGGCCGCCTCGAACATGCGCCCGTTGACCTGCGCGGAGGCGGCGCTGCCCAGCCACACCACCAGCGGCGCGACGTTGGCCGGGTCGTAGTAGTCGAAGCCGTCGGCCGGCGCCCGCATCATGTCGGCGAACACGTCTTCGGTCATGCCGGTGCGCGCCGCCGGCGCCAGCGCATTGGCGGTGATGCCATAGCGGCCCAGCTCGGCGGCCTGCACCAGCGTGAGCGCGGCAATGCCGGCCTTGGCGGCGGCGTAGTTGGACTGCCCGACAGAACCCTGCAGGCCCGCGCCGGAGCTGGTGTTGATAATGCGCGCGTCGACGGCGCGGCCGGCCTTGGCGGCATCGCGCCACCGTTTGGCGAGCAGGTTGGCCAGGCAGAAGTGGCCGCGCAGGTGCACGCGCATGACGTCGTCCCAGTCCGCTTCGGTCAGGCTGACAAACATGCGGTCGCGGCAGATGCCGGCGTTGTTGACCAGCACGTGGACCTCGCCGAAGGCCTCGACCGCGGCATCGACGATGCGCTGCGCGGTGGCCAGCTGCGTGATGTCGTCAGCGCTGGCCAGCGCCGCGTTTGCCTTCGCGCCGGCCGCACGGATCTCCGCGCAGACGGCCTCGGCCGCCTCGCGCCGGATGTCGTTGACGACCACGTTGGCGCCCTCGGCGGCGAAGGCCAGCGCATAGGCACGGCCCAGCCCGCCGCCGGCGCCGGTGATGATGACGGTGCGTGCGTCGCAGATTCCCATGGCGGTCTCCTTACAAGCGTTCGATGATGGTGACGTTGGCCAGGCCACCGCCTTCGCACATGGTCTGCAGGCCGTAGCGCCCGCGGGTGCGTTCCAGCTCATGCAGCAGCGTGGTCATCAGGCGCGCGCCGGTGGCGCCCAGCGGGTGGCCCAGTGCGATGGCGCCGCCGTTGGGGTTGGTGCGCTCGGCCGCGTAGCCGGTTTCGGCCAGCCATGCCATCGCCACCGAGGCGAACGCTTCATTGATCTCGACCACGTCGATGTCAGCCAGGCGCAGGCCGCTGCGCTCCAGTGCGCGTCTGGTTGCAGGGATCGGCGCGGTCAGCATCCACAGCGGGTCGTCGCCCAGCACGCTCATATGCGCGATGCGCGCACGCGGCTTGAGCTGGTAGCGCTTGAGCGCGTCTTCCGAGACGATCAGCAGCGCGGCGGCGGCATCGGCGGTCTGGCTGGACACAGCCGCAGTCAGCGAACTGCCGGGCATCAGCGGTTCCAGCGCAGCCATCTTCGCCAGCGTGGTATCGGGGCGCGGGGTCTCGTCATGCTTCACGCCTGCGCACGGCACGATCTCGCGCGCAAAGCGGCCGCCTTCGATGGCCGCGGCGGCGCGCTGATGGCTTGCCAGCGCGTAGGCTTCCATGGCCTCGCGCGACAGCTTCCAGTGATCGGCAATGCGCTGCGCGGCATGGAACTGCGACACCGGCGCATCGCCAAAGTGCGTCTGCCAGCCCTTGCTGCCCGAGAACGGGTCGGCAAAGCCCAGTGCCTGCCCGGCCAGCATGGCCGACGAGATCGGGATCTGGGTCATGGTCTGCACGCCGCCGGCGATCACCACGTCCTGCGTGCCGCTCATCACTGCCTGCGCGGCAAAGTGCACGGCCTGCTGCGACGAGCCGCACTGGCGGTCCACGGTCACGCCCGGCACCGTCAGCGGCAGGCCGGCTGCCAGCCACGCGCTGCGGGCGATATTGCCGGCCAGCGGGCCGATGGTGTCGACGCAGCCGAACACCACGTCGTCATAGTCCTCCGCGGGAATGCCGTTGCGGCGCACCAGCTCGGCCAGCACGAAGCCGCCCAGGTCGGCGCCGTGCATGTGCGACAGTCCGCCCTTGCGGCGCCCGGTGGGCGTGCGCAGGGCATCAACGATATAGGCGTCTTTCATGGTCTTGGTTCTCTTTGGATTCAGGCGAAGGTGGCGCCGGCGCCGATCTCATGCGCGCCGTCAAGGATGTGCGCGCCCATGCGCGCCTTGTGGAAGGCACGGTCGCCCCAGCTTCCCGCCAGGGCCCAGGCGCGCTTGGTGAAGATCTGCAGGTCCAGCTCCCAGGTGTAGCCCATTGCGCCATGCACCTGGATCGCCTGGCGCGCCGCGCTCCACGCGCAGCGCGCGGCGGCCACGCGGGCGTGCGAGACATGCAGGCCCGCATCGGGCAGGCCGTGCGCCAGCGCGGCGGCGGCGCGCAGCAGCACCGGCCGGGCGAACTCGAGCTGGATCGCCACGTCGGCCAGCAGGTGCTTGACCGCCTGGTAGGCGCCGATGGCCTTGCCGAACTGCTTGCGCTGCGCGCTGTAGTCGATCGCCAGGTCCAGCATGCGCTGGGTCAGACCCAGCTGCTGCGCGGCCACGCCAAGCGCGCCGCGGTTCAGCGCGCTGCTCCACAGGCCACTACCGGACGGGATCAGTTCGGACTCCGCGGCCGGCGTCCACGCCAGCTCGAACAGGCGGCGCGAAGGATCGAGCCCGGTGCGCGCCGTCAGCACGGCCTGGTCGGGCCGCAGCAGGTGCACGGCACCTTCGTGCGCGCACAGGATCGCGTCGGCGACATGGGCGTCGGCCACCAGCCGCTCTTGCGGATGCGCCACCGCGACGCGGGCATCGCCGGCGGCGATGCGCTCCAGCAGCGTGGCGCAGCGTTCGTGCGCCGAGGCGTTCGGCGCCGCCGCGAGCGCATCGCGCAGCAGCCCGGCCGCGACCAGCGCAGTGTCCAGCAAAGGCTCGGGCAGCGCAAAGTAGCCGCAGGCCTGCGCCAGCGGCGCCCATTCGACCTCGCCCAGCCCCAGTCCGCCCTGCTCCTGCGGCACCATCACCGCGGTCAGGCCCTGGTTGGCAAGCTGGCGCCACAGCGCGTCGGAGCGGCCAGACTCGGTGGCCCACAGCTCGCGCGTCAGTTCGGGCGTCATCTCGGTCATCAGGAAGCGCCGGATCGCCTCGGCAAACTGCTCCTGCTCTTCGGTCAATGCGAAATCCATGGTGTTTTCCCCGGGTGCCGTCATGCGCGCGGCATGCCGAGCAGGCGCTCGGCGACGATATTGCGCTGGATCTCGTTGGTGCCGGCATAGATCGGCCCGGCCTGCGAGAACAGGAAGCCATCCAGCCAGTGGCCGAGCGAACCCGGCGGCTGGCCGTCGGGCGCGACCTCCGCCGCCTGCCCCAGGATGGCCAGCGCGGTATCGTGCATATGGATGTCCAGCTCGGACCAGAACACCTTGTTCGTGCTCGACTCCGCGCCGATATGGCCGCCGCGTACCAGGCGGCTCGCGGTGGCGTAGGTGGAGAGCGTGTAGGCCTCGGCGTCCATCCAGGCGCGCAGCACCGCCTCGCGCAGCGACGGGTCGCGGTCCGCCGCCTCGCGGTTGGCCTGGTACAGCCTGACCAGCGCGCGCGCGGTTTCCTGGAAGCGCGCCGGCGAGCGCAGCATCAGGCCGCGTTCGAAGCCGGCGGTGGCCATGGCCACCTGCCAGCCGGCGCCTTCTGCGGCCAGGCGGTTTTCCACCGGCACGCGCACGTCGTCGAAGAAGATCTCGGCAAAGCCGGTCTGGCCGTTGAGCTGGCGGATCGGGCGCACGGTGATGCCGGGCGTGTCCAGCGGCATCAGGATGAAGGTCAGGCCATGGTGTCGGGTCGAGGCCGGGTCGGTGCGGAACAGGCCGAACAGCCAGTCCGCCCACACCGCCCGCGTCGACCAGATCTTCTGGCCGTTGATCACATAGTCATCGCCCTGCCGGATCGCGCTGCAGCGGATCGCGGCCATGTCCGAGCCTGCGCTCGGCTCGGACCAGCCCTGCGCCCAGACATGCTCGCCCGAGGCCATGCGCGGCAGGAAGCGCGCCTTCTGCGCCTCGGTGCCGAATTCCATCAGCGTGGGCCCGAGCAGGAAGATGCCGTTCTGGTTGACGCGCATCGGCGCGCCGGCACGCCAGTACTCCTCCTCGAAGATCAGCCACTCGATCAGGTCGCAGCCGCGCCCGCCCAGCTCGGCCGGCCACGTGACCATGCTCCAGCGGCCCTGGTTGAGCGTGGCCTCCCACGCGCGGTGCTGGGCGAAGCCCGCTTCGGTATCGAAGCTCGCCAGCGGCGTGCGCGGCACGTGCGCGGCCATCCAGTCGCGCACCTCGGCGCGGAAGGCGCGCTGGGCGTCGGTGTATTCAAGCTGCATCGCGCTCTCCCTGCGCAAAGCGGGCTTCGCGGCCTTCGACAAAGGCGGCGCGCGCCTCGCCGGAATCGGCGCTCATGTAGGCCTGCAGCGTGAAGCCCTGTTCCCAGCGGTATTTGTCCTCCAAGTTGCCGTCTTCCACGCCGTTGAGCGCCTCCTTGGCCAGCTGCAGCATGGCCGGGCTCTTGGCGGCGATCTGGCGGGCCAGCGTCATGGCGGCCTCGCGCAACTCTGCGCGCGGCACCACGCGCTCGACCGCGCCCAGCCGGTACGCCTCGGCGGCATCGATCATCTCGCCGGTGAAGTACATCGCCCTGACCTTCTGCACGCCGAACATGCGCTGCAGGTGGGCGCCGCCGCCCATGGCGCCGCGGTCGATCTCCGGCACGCCAAAGCGCGCACAATCTGCGGCCACGATGATGTCGGCCGCGCCGCAGATGCCGATGCCGCCGCCCAGCACGAAGCCGTGCACGGCCACGATGACCGGCTTGGGATTGCGGTGCACGGCGCGGAAGGTGGCGTAGTTACCGGCGTTGACATCGACGATGCGCTGCGGGTGCGCGGCCAGCTCCTTGATGTCGACGCCGGCGCAGAAGCCGCGGCCTTCGCCGCGCAGCACGATCACGCGCACGGCGGGATCGGTGCCCAGCTGGTCGATCGCGGCGGCCAGCGCATGCCAGCCGGCGCAGTCGAGCGCATTGACTGGCGCATGGTCGATCACCAGTTCGGCGATGCCATCGGCGGTGTCGATGCGGAACGGCCCGGTCTTTTTGTTCGTTTGCATGGTTTCCTCTGTCTGTGGGTCAGGCCGCTGCAGCCAGTCCGGCGCCAGCCAGCGCCGCCAGGCGCGCCTGTGCCTGCGCGGCCATGCCGGCCACGATCTGCTCGCAGGATTCGATGGCCCGGATCGCCGCGGCGGCCTGGCCGCTGGGCAGCACGCCTTCATCGGGGCATCCCTCGACCATCGCGCGCTGGATCAGCACCGGCGCGTTGGCGGCCATCAGGGTCTGGGCGGCGCTGTAGTCCTGCTCGCGCATCGCGCGCCAGGCGGTGGCCAGCATCTGCGCGCTGCGCATGCCGGTACGCGCCTGCCACTTGCGCGCGGCCGCCAGCGCCAGCCAGGTGCGCCGCAGCGGACCGGCCTTCTCCAGCGCCAGCAGCAGGTCGTTGTCGATCATTCGCTGCGGCAGGCCGTCAATGGCCAGCGACACGCGGATGCTGGCCGGGTCGCGCACCTTGACGTAGCGCTCCAGCGTTGGCGCCGGCACCGGCGATTCGGCCGACATCAGGAAGCGCGTGCCCATGGCCACGCCGGCCGCGCCGTAGGCCAGTGCCGCGGCCAGTCCGCGGCCGTCGAAGAAGCCGCCGGCGGCCACCACCGGCACGCTCACGCTGTCCAGCACCTGCGGCAGCAGCAGCGTGGTCGGCGTGCCGCCGGTATGGCCGCCGCCCTCGCCGCCCTGCACGGTGACCACGTCCGCACCCAGTTCCACGGCCTTGGCCGCATGCTTGGCCGCGCCCACGGTCGGCATGCAGACCACGCCGGCCGCCTTGAGCTTGCCGATCATCTTCGCGTCCGGGCCACGCCCGTAGCTGACGGCGCGCAGCCGGTGGCGGATCGCCATCTCGATCACTTCATCCGCGTTGGGCTGGAACATGTGGAAGTTGATGCCGAAGGGCCGGTCGCTGAGCGCCTTCACGCGCAGGATCTCGCGCTCGACCTCGCCGGGCGCAATGGTGGCGCCGGCCAGGAAGCCGAAGGCCCCGGCATTGCCGCTGGCCGCGACCAGCTTCGCATCCGCCACCCAGCCCATCGCCGTCTGCACGATGGGGTAGCGGCAGCCCAGCAGGTCGCACAGCACGGTGTGCAGGCTCGCGGGGCTCATGCCTTGTCCTCGCCGGTGCGTTGCGAAGCGGCCATGGCGCGCGCGTCATAGCCGCCGAGCTTGTCGCCGCTGACCAGCTCGTTGTGCGCATGGGCGAAGTGGTGCCAGGCAAACACCGCATCCATCGCGGTGCGCTTGCCCTGCAGGTCTTCCACATGGTTGACCGCCTGCTTGGTCAGCGTCAGGCCCAGCCGCGGCATCTGCGCGACCTTGGCGGCCATGCCGTAGACGGTGTCTTCCAGCGCGTCGCGCGGCACCACGCGGTTGACCATGCCCATGCGCTCGGCGCGTTCGGCGCCCATGCGCTCGCCCAGGAACAGGAACTCCTTGGCGATGCGCGGATGCAGCTCGTAGGGATGCGCGAAGTACTCGACGCCGGGAATGCCCATGCGCACCACCGGATCGGCAAAGAAGGCATCGTCCGACGCCACGATCAGGTCGCATACCCATGCCAGCATCAACCCGCCGGCGATGCAGGCGCCATGCACCATGGCGATGGTCGGCTTGGGCAGCTCGCGCCAGCGCCGGCACATGCCCAGGTAGACCTCCTGCTCGCGGGCATAGAGAAACTCGCCGCCCGGCTTGTTGACATGGTCATACCAGAGCGAGGCACGCTCGAACGACTCGTTGATGTCGCGCCCCGGCGTGCCGATGTCGTGCCCGGCCGAGAAATGCTTGCCAGCGCCGCGCAGCACGATCACCTTGACCGCGTCGTCCGCGGCGGCGCGCCGGTAGGCCTCGTCCAGCGCGTAGGTCATCTTTGAGTTCTGCGCGTTGTGGAACTGCGGCCGGTTCATGGTCACGGTGGCAATGCCGTCCGCGACCTGGTAGAGCACCTCGGCATTGGGGCCAAGGCTGATGGCTTCGGTAGCTGGCGTTGTCATGTCGGCCTCACACGCGTCCGGAAGGATTGCCGCGCACGATTGCCGCGCGCAGGTTGTGCGGATCAAGGTGGGCGATCAGCCGCAGCTCTTCCGGTGTCGGCGGCGCCGTCTCCGGCAGGGCCTCGCCGGGTGTATTCGCCAGCGCAAAGCCCGTGGCCGCCTGCACCTGGTCGAAGCTCGCCCCCGGGTGCAGCGAGCGCACGCGGATGGCATGGTCAGCCCCCCCGAAATCCATCACGCACAGGTCGGTGACAATCACGCGCAGGTCAACGAAGCTGCGCATGCCCTCCAGCTGGCGGGCCGGGTTGTAGCCGGCGCTGCAGACCATGTCGACTTCACCGGCGACAAACGCGCGCGTGCTGTGGGCCGGCACGAAGAAGGAATTGGCGTGGTGGATGCTGTTGCCGGGAAAGCCGCGCGCGCCCAGCAGCTGGGTCCTGGGCTGCGCATGGGTGCCGCCCAGGCAGGAAATATTGGCCTGGCCGAAGCGGTCGATCTGTGTCGGCATCACCAGCGCATGGCGCCGCCCGCCCCACAGGCAGTCGAACACGCGCGAGTAGCCCATCCAGCCGCTGGCGCGCACCTTGTAGCCGGGCTCGCGCGGGCCCAGCGGCACCGGCGCTTCCACCAGGTAGGCCTCGCCGTCGGTCAGCAGCAGGCCCGGGTTGTGCGCAAGCCGCGCCAGGCCGGCGGCGATGCGCGGGCCGGTGCCGATGCCGGTGGCCAGCACCTCGCCGTCGTCGCGCCATTCGCGGGCGGCGGCGGCAATCATCAGCTCGGCGCGGGTGAATTCATAAGTGGCGCTCACGGTCGCTCCTTGGGTTGGCGGGTTCAAAGTACCGGCAGCGGCAGGTCGTGCACGTGGCCAAGGCCGCCGATGCGCTCCAGGTAGGCCGCTTCGCTCGCGCCCACCACCTCGTCGCGGTAGGCACGGAAGCCGTCCTCGGCCTCGGCGCCGGCGCAGTACGCCTTCAGCGCGGGCAGGTCCCAGCCGTAGGCCGGCGCGCAGGAAGTGGGATGGGCGCCGCCGGGTGCGTGCACCACGCCGCTTACCAGCGAGCGCTCGAAGGCGTTGTTGCGCGCGCGCGCCAGGTCTTCATCCTCCAGGCGCAGGTGCAACGTTTCGCAGCTCACATAGCAGCGGTGCGCGGCACGTGCGAACCATTCATCGAAGAACGGATCGGGCCCGTCGATGCGGGTGTTGCCGAGCACATCGCTGTCGTTCACGTGCAGCAGCGCGGCATCGAGCTCGATCGCCGGCATCGCCACCAGCACTTCGCCATCGGCATAGGGCGAACGCACCGTCCTCAGCTGGGGGTTCATGTCCAGCACGTCGGTGCCCAGCGCGGCGCGCGTCGGCAGGAACGGCAGGCGCGCGGCCGCGGCGCGCAGGCCCAGCTGCAGCATGCCTTCGTCAAGCTCCGTCACTTCCAGCACGCCGCGCTCGCGCGCCTGGCGGAAGTAGGGCTCGAGCGGAATCACGTCGAGCGAGACGAAGCCGAACACCAGCCGGCGCACCTTGCCGGCCGCGCACAGCATGCCCACCTCGGGGCCGCCGTAGGCGACCACGGTCAGGTCCTTCAGCGGCGAGCGCAGGATCTCGCGCACCAGCGCCATCGGCTTGCGGCGCGGGCCCCACCCGCCGATGCCGATGGTCATGCCGTCGGCGAGCTGGCCGACCACGTCGGCCGCGCTCATGGTCTTGTCGATTGTCTTGGTCATGATGTGTTTAGCGGTATCCGATGCTGAAGTCGTGTCCCCACAGGCTGACGCGCGTGGCCTCGTAGGCGGCGTGGTGGCTCCAGTCCACCTCCAGGCCGCCGTGGCCGAACTCGAGGTCGAAGCCGCCGGGGGTCTTCATGTAGAAGGAAGTCATGCGGTCATTGCAGTGCTGGCCCAGCGTGGCCGAGAGCTTCACGCCGTGCTGCTGCGCGCGGTCCAGCGCGCGGCCCACCTCGGCCATGTCCGGAACCTCGGCCATCACGTGGATGCAGCCCGCTTCCGACGGCATCTCGAAGATCGCCAGGCTGTGGTGGCGGGCGTTGCCGCAATGCAGGAAGTGGATGCGCTTTTCCGGTTCGGCCGGGTCATTGGTAAAGCGCACGCGGAAGATGTCGGACAAACCGAAACCCATCACCTCGCACAGGAAGGCATAGGTCTCGTCGAAGGCCGGCGCGGGCAGGACCGCATGGCCCGCCCCCATCGGGTCAGTGACGAAGCGCGGCACGCCCACCGGCGAGATAAAGCGCAGGAAGTCCGAGCGCATGCCCCAGGAGATCTCATGGCGGTTGCCCGAGGGATCGGCAAACCAGGCCATGGCCTGCACGCGGCGCTGTGCCAGTTCCGCGGCGCTGGCGTGCACGACCTCCACCTTGGCCTGGCGCAGCGTGTCGAGCGCATGGCGGTAGGCCGGCTCGTCGGCCAGCTCCCAGCCCGATGCCAGGTAGCGGTCGCGCGCGCCCGGCACCGCCAGGTAGCGGTAGTCGCGCTCATCCATCTTTACGTACAGCGCACCGCCCGGGGCGCCGGAACAGGCCATGCCCAGCACCTGTTCGGCATAGTGCCGCCATTGCCCCAGGTCGGTGGACTCGACCACGATGTAGCCAAGCGCACGGATATCCAACATGCCGGTCTCCTCAGGTTCGTTGCCACTGCTGGCTGATGGGACCATTCTTCCGTGCGCTGCGGCCCGGCACATCGTCCAGTGGGACTAGCCGGTCCGGCGCGGGCGTCACGCCGCTGCCGGGCGCACGAGGTACTGGCTGGTGGGAATCACGTCGATCTTGTCGAAGTCGATGAAGCGCTGGCAGCTTTCCATCATGGCCTGCAGGTTGCGCTGGAACTTGTCTTCGTCGCCGGCCGCGTCGAAGAACGCCTGCGGGTCGGTCATCGCCGCATCGGGGAAGCCCTCTTCGACAATGGCGTCGTAGTGCGGCGCGGCGTAGGTGAGCGGCCGCACCACCACGTTCTGCACGTAGAGGAAGTTGTCCTGGGTCTCGACCGCCACCGGCGTGTGGTGGTTGTGCCAGATGTCCAGCCAGGCCTGCGGCGTAAGCCGGGGCGGCCGGGTAAGGAAGGCAAGCTGCGCGAAGCCGGGCGTGCGTTCGCCGGGCGCGGCCGGGAAACGTGTATTGCGAATGGGCTGGGACTCGGTCACGAGGTAGCCGGCCATGCGGCCCACGGCGGCCGCGATCGCCTGGTCGAACGGCTGCCGCAGGCGGTCGATGGCGCTGTCCATCCAGACCGAGACCAGCCCGTCCATCTGCGGGCGGGTATTCGCCTGGCGCAGGCCCGCGGCCGGCAACACCGCGTCATCGGCCACGTTCACCTGCAGTCCGCGCGCGCCCAGCGCCAATAGCTTGTCCGCAAGCGTCGTGCGCAGCCGGCGCGCGAACTCCCCCGGCTCGGTCTGAGAATCGCGCCAGACGATATAGATGACTTTTTCCATGCTCCACGCTCCCTGGTACAGGTGCCGGCCGGGGCCGGACAGGTTGATGCGTGCGCGGAACAGGACCAAGCGCGGACAGCACGCGTCGCTGCGTCCGTCTGAGGTGCCATCCGTGTGCCGCGCCCGCTTGTCGGATGCATGCTAGGGGCGCGCATGGCGGGACTCATCCTCCATTCGGACTAGGAGAACCGATCGTCGGGCCACGAGGGAGTTACGCGTGCCCTGGAACACGCGTGCGTGGATGACGCCCTGGCGCTCAGCCGAGCGTCACCACACTGCTCAGCAGCATGCGCACCAGCGTGGCCTGCCGCGTGACCCCGGTCTTGGAGAAGATCGCGCGCAGGTGGGCGCGCGCCGTGTTCTTGCTGGTGCCCAGCGCCTCGGCGGCTTCGTCGAGCGTCATGCCGTCGGCAAGCACCAGCGCCAGCGCGGTCTCGGCGGGCGTGAGGTCGAACAGCTTGCGCACCACCTCGTGCGAGGCGCGCGACTTGCGCTCGGGATCGCGGATAAAGACCGCGCAGGCCGGGCGATGGCGGTGGTCTTCGGACCATTCGCTGAGCGGAATGGTGCGGATCAGCACGCCCAGCTTGCCGCGCCCCGAGGGGCGGGTGATCGACATGGCTTCGGCCAGCGCCGGCGCGCTGCCGTGATGCCCCATCTGGGCGCGGCGCAGCAGGTACTGGAACTTGCGGCTTTCCTGTGCGTAGGCGATCTCGAAGTTGGCGCCGTTGAGGCGGATGCCGTCGTTCTCCGCCAGGATCTCGTCGGCTTCCGCATTCTTCTTCAGGATTGCACCGGCTGCGTCGAGGATGACCATGCCCACCAGCATGCGGTCGATCGCGCCCGCATAGAGGCTGCGCTCCGATTCGACCACATCCAGCCTGGAATGCAGCCGGACCGCGCGCCTCAGGTGCGGCAGGATGGTGGCGCACGCCGCCTTGTCCACCTCGGAGAAGTCCTGCGCGTCGTGCTGGCGGCAGACGCGCAGCCGGCACTCGACCCCGTCTTCGGTGCGGATGTCGGCGCCCAGCAGGTAGCGCACGCCAAGCGGCTGCAGGAACTGCCGGTAGATCTCGCTGCGGCACCAGTTGCCGGCGCCCATCGCTTCGTCGACCGTCACGGCCCGGTCCGTGGGCAGGTTGATAAAGGGATCGATGGCGTAGTAGTAGGTGTTGTACGACGCCTCGGCCTCCAGCGAAGTGCCGTCCTGCGACGCGTGCACCGCGATGCCACTGCGGTCGCTCGCGGGCGAGCGCAGGATGAAGCTCACATAGCTGGCACCAAGTTGCTTGCGCAGCATTTCCAGCGCGCGGCCCCAGGGCACGGGTTCCATCGGCCCTTCGTAGACCGCCGCCAGCAGCGCGCTGAATTGCGGCAGGCTCAGTCCGGACTGCGCAAACCAGGGCGACGCCACCCCTTGCGCCTCAACGGTCGCCATCAACATTGTCTGTCTCCTGTTTCCTCGCCCCATGCATGGACTGGCCGGTGCTCTGCGGCACCTGGGCAGCGCAGATTATAGGGAGGCTGCCTGCCGATGTCCGGCGCGCGGCGCCCTTGTTCGCCCTGGTTTGCACCATCTAAGTGTTTTCCCTGACCTGCAATCGGACGATGCCGGTCCCGCCTGCCGCCGATCAAATGGCCGCACACCACAGGGCAACCGAAGGAGAACGACTCAGATGGATTTCACCGACAAGACCGTGCTGGTCACCGGCGGCGGCGCCGGCATCGGGCTCGCCACCGCGCAAGCCTTCCTGGAACAGGGTGCGCGCGTGGCGCTGATCGAGATCGAAGCACAGCGCGCCGGGCAAGCCCGGGAGTTGTTGAGCAAGCCCGGCACGGAAGTGCTGGTAGTACAGGGCGATGCCACCGATGCCGGCACCGTGCGCGAACTGGCTGCGCAGGTCGAACAGCGTTTCGGTGTGCTGGACGTGCTGGTCAACAACGTCGGCGATTTCCTGCGCATCGCCAAGCCGTTCGAGCACTATGCCGACGACGAGATCGCCAGCCTCTACGCCGCCAACCTGGGCCACGTCTTCACCGTCACGCGCGCCATGCTGCCGCTGCTGCGGCGCAGTGGCGCCGGCAGCATCGTCACGGTGTCGTCGATCGAGGCCTTCCGCGGCATTCCCTACTGCAGCGTCTACGGCGCCTTCAAGGCCGCCATCACCGGCTTCACGCAGAGCCTGGCGCTGGAGCTGGCGCCGGCGGGCATCCGCGTCAACCTGATCGCCCCCGAGACCACCGAAACGCCGCAGGTTCCGGTGTCGCAGATGGTCGCTGCGGAACACCAGCACCATATCCCGCGCTGGATTCCGCTGGGCCGCTTCGGCACGCCGCGCGACATTGCCGACGGCATCCTGTTCCTGGCCAGCGAGCGCGCGGCCTGGATCACCGGCACGGCGCTGCATGTCAATGGCGGCGCGCTGGCCGCGGCCGGCTGGTATCGCGACCCCAAGGGCGCGTGGACCAACATGCCGGTCATCGGCGGCAACGGCATGAACCTCTGATGGCCGCGCACCGCGGCCACACCACCCCACCAAGGAGACAAGCATGAAGATACTGATCGTCGGCGGCACCGGCATGATCGGGGGCCACGCGGCCCTGCACCTGCGCAGCCGCGGGCACGACGTCACCATCGCGGGGCGCAACCGCCCCGCGCCCGGCACGGCGCTGGGCGGGCTGGACTTCCTGCGCTGCGACTACATCGCCAACGACGTGCCGGCCGCGCAGCTCGGCGCCTTCGACGCGCTGGTCTTTGCCGCCGGCAACGATGTGCGTCACGTGCCGCCTGGCGGCGACGAGGCCGCACACTGGGAACGCGCCAACATCGAGGGCGTGCCGCGTTTCCTGCGCGCGGCGCGCGCTGCCGGGATCCGGGTCGCCGTCTACGTCGGCAGCTTCTACCCGCAGGCACAGCCGCAGCTGGCCGAGGACAACGCCTATATCCGCTCGCGCAAGCTGGCCGACGAAGGCGTTCGCGCGCTGGCCACCGATGCCTTCCGCGTGAGCAGCGTGAACGCGCCGTTCGTCGTGGGCACGGTGCCGGGCCTGATGGTGCCGATGTTCAAGGCCTATACCGACTACGCCCGCGGCAACTTTGCGCCGATGCCGGATTTCGCGCCGCCCGGCGGCGTCAACTTCATCTCGGCCACTTCGCTCTCGGAAGCGATCGAAGGCGCGCTGTTGCGCGGTGAAAACGGCAAGGCTTACCTGGTAGGGGACGAGAACCTGTCGTTCCAGGACTATTTCGGTGCCTTCTTCCGCGACGCGGGCCGCCCGGTGCCGCCTGTCATCGACCAGGAGCATCCGTTGCTGCCGGACTCGGCCATCTGCTTCGGCCGGGGCAACACGCTCTACTACGAGCCGGATGCGGCCGAAGCCGCCCTGCTCGGCTATCGCCGCCGCGACATCCTGCGCACGGTCGGCGAGATCGTGACGCAGTACAGCTAGCCGTACGCTGCGGCGGCCCGCGCAAGCAGAACGCCGCAGCCGGCCTTACAGGCTTTATAGCCCCGAGATCAACTGCGCGTTATCGATGCGCAATTCGGCGCCATTGATAAAGCGCGACGCGTCCGAAGCCAGGAACAGGACCAGGTTGGCCACATCCTCCGGCTGGCACATGCGTGCCATCGGGTCCGTACCGATACCAAGCGTGGCCGGATCCAGGTCCGGCACCAGCGCCTGCGTCATCGGCGTCCAGACGCCATCGGGATGGATCGAGTTGCAGCGGATCCGGTAGCCGTTCTGCTTGCAGTGCACGGCCACGCTGCGCGTCAGCGCGGTAACGGCGCCCTTGGCGCCGCTGTATGCGCACATCATGGGCAGCCCGCCCAGCGCCGCCACCGACGACATCACCACGATGGAGCCCCCGGCGGGGTTGCCCTTCATTGCCTGCACACCGAACCTGCAGCCCAGGAAATAGCCGTCGGCATTGACGCGCATGACCTGCCGCCAGCTGTCGAGCGAGGTTTCCTCGATTGACCCGAGCGGACAGATGGCCGCATTGTTGACCAGCACGTCGAGCCGGCCGAAGCGGTCCTGCGTGGCGGCCATGGCTTTGCGCCAGTCCTCCTCGCTGGCAATGTCGTGGCGCACGAACATGGCCGCATCCCCGATCTCGCGGGCCAGTGCCTGCCCGGCCTCCTGGTTGACATCGCTGATGACCACGCGCGCGCCTTCGGCCGCCAGCATCAGCGCGTCGGCGCGCCCTACCCCGCTGGCCGCGCCGGTGACCAGCGCAACCTTGTCCCTGACTTGATGCATCGTTTCTCTCCTTGAGTTGCCGGCTTCAGCCGGCTTCGGGAATCCTGCCGGCCAGCACGGCCTGCAGCGCGGCTTCGCCATACACCGCAGCCACGGTTTCATCGAGGATGGGATTGCCGCGCAGCTCGCTGCCACCGTCCACGGCGATGCTCTGGCCGGTCACCCAGCCCGATTCCGGCCCCGCCAGGTAGCGCACCGCACTGGCAATGTCGTCCGGTTCGCCGGCGCGGCCCAGCGGCATCTGCGCGACGAACTTGTCGAGGATGGCCGGGTTGTCGAACATCGGCCCGGTCGCGCCGGAGCGGGTTAGCCCCGGCCGCACCGCATTGACGCGGATGCCGCATCCCGCCAGCTCCTCGGCCGCGGCGCGCACGAACGCTTCCAGCCCCGCCTTGGCGGCGCAGTACGCCGACAGCCAGCGGCAGGTCATGCGCGCCGCGTTCGACGAGATACAGACGATGGTGCCGCCATGCGGTGCCATCAGCGGCGACGCGTGGCGCACCGCCAGGAATGCGCTGGCGATGTTCAGCTCCAGCTCCGCCATCAGCGAGGCCGCGTCATGCATCAGCAGCGGACGGAAGCCGCCCCCACCAACGGTCGCGACCACGATATCGAGGCGCCGCTGCAGCTCCCAGGCTTGCTGCAGCGCGGCCTGCACGTCATCCTCGCGGCAAGCGTCGCCGGCGCTGATTGCCACGGTGGCGCCGGCCACCTGCGCGCACAGGCTGCGCCGTGCCGCTTCCAGCGCTTCGCCCCGCCGCCCCATGAGGACCACCGTCGCGCCGTCGCGCAGCAGCGCCAGCGCGCTGGCCGCACCGATGCCGCCGGCGCCGCCGGTGACGAGGGCTGTCTTGCCTTCCAGTACACGGGTCGTCGTCATCATGCCCCTCGCAGCGGCAGGTCCTGCGTCCAGTCCACCACCAGCTCGCGCGCGGCAATGCGCCACTGGCCGTCGCGCCGCACGAAGCGGTCGTGGTAGCGGATGCCCCAGTCCAGCTTGCGCGGCACGCCGTCCTGTTCGTACAGGTGGTTGGCCACGCAATAGGTCTCGCCGGTCGCGGTATCGCCATCGACTTCGACCAGTTGCTGGTGCACGTGATGCTGCGTGGCGCTGTACTGGCCGAGCGATGCCATGCCGTCAGCAATCGCCTGCGCTCCGTCCATGCGGAAGCCCGGCCCGCTCAGCCATGCGTCCGCCGTGAACAGCGCTGCCAGTTTCGGGAAATCGCGCCGGTCCACCGCCTGCGCATAGCGGCAGGTCAGGGCATGGATGGCTTCCTTGCACTCCAGGTCAGACATGGCCAGTCTCACTCCTTGTTGTGACCGCCAGCGCCGCGATACGCCGCGCGGGCAGTCGTTGGGATGGGGACTATCGTCGGCCTTGCCGCGCCGGGGGCCATCGTCCGCGTGGAGTATCCGGACCGGGTATCGCTTAGTCCGAACGAAGGATGTCGCGATGCCGTGCCCGTTCCAAGCTTCGATGACATCAATGAAGGAGACACACATGAAGCAGGCGGAACAGGCCATCGTCGCCGTCGTCACGGGCGGCTCGCGCGGTGCCGGCAAGGGCATCGCACTGGCGCTCGGTGCGGCAGGCGCCACGGTGTACGTGACCGGACGCACCGAGCAGGAAGGCAGCGCGCCGCTGCCCGGCACCATCCACGCCACCGCACGCGAGATCGATGCGCTGGGCGGGCGCGGCATCGCGCTCGCGTGCGATCATCGCGACGATGCGCAGGTGGCGCGTCTGTTCGCGCGGGTGCGAGAGGAATCCGGTCGGATCGACATCCTGGTCAACAATGCGACCTTCCTGCACGACGAGCTCATCATGCCGGGGCCGTTCTGGCAGAAGCCACTGGAGATGGCCGGCATCCTCGACGTGGGCCTGCGCTCAGGCTACGTCGCCAGCTGGCATGCCGCGCCCATGATGGCCGCGCAGGGCCGCGGGCTGATCGTGTTCACCTCGTCATTCGGTGCCAACTGCTATATGCACGGTCCGGCCTACGGCGCGCAGAAGGCGGGCATCGACAAGTTCGCGCACGACATGGCGGTCGACCTGCGGCCCTACGGCGTCGCGGCGGTGTCGCTGTGGATGGGGCCGCTGCGCACTGCGCGCACACTGCGGGTATGGGAAAAGCATCCGGACAAGTACGCGGGCTTCGCGCCGGTGGCGGAGACGCCGGAGTTCACGGGGAGGATTATCGATGCGCTGTACCGCGACCCTGCGCTGATGGAAAAGTCCGGCCGGGTGTTGATTAGCGCCGAAGCGGCGCTGGCCTATGGCATCGTCGATTCGGAGGGGGTGCAGCCGCCGTCGTACCGGCAGGCACTGGGCGGGCCCCCGCCGGTGCATCCGGCGATTGTGGAATAGGAATTGGGCGCGCGCGAGCGTTGGAAATTGCCACCACCTCTCGCATGCGCACCCCTCTCCCGCAAGCGGGAAAGGGGTGCAAACAAGCGCGGCCTCCTACCCTCCCTGCGACACCAACCCCGTCGTGAACATCGTCGAGCGAATCAGCCACGCACCATCGATCCGCACATACTCATCCGCATAACGTCCCGTTAGAAAGGTACGCGAACCACTGGCATCATCCAGCGCCAGGTAGGCCAGATCCCAGCTGCCCTGCGCCAGATTGTCATCCAGCACACGGATATCCCCCTGCCCCGCAAAATGCATCTCCCGCAGCGTCGGCCGGCACGCCAGTTCCGCAAAGCACTGCACCAGTGCCTCGCGCCCGGCAAAGCTGCCGATCCGGTCATAGTGGATATGCGCGTTGTCCGGCACGAAACAGGCGCGCATCGCGTCAGGGTCCTTGTCATCGCAAGCGCGCAGGTAGCGCAGCTTGAGCGCGCGGATCGCCTCCGCGGCTTCCAGCCGCGCGACGCGGTCGGCAATGGCGGCAATGTCGGTCATGATCGGTTCCTTGTTCATCAGGCTTCACGCAACTGGTACTTCAACACCTTGCCTGCCGCGCTGACCGGCAGCGACGTCACGAACAGCACCTCGCGCGGCACCTTGTAGTTGGCCATGTGCCGGCGCGCCCAGGCGATCAGGGTTTCGGCCTCCACGCGCGCGCCGTGGCGCAGCACCACGTAGGCACGCCCCACTTCACCGAGCCGCTCGTGCGGGATGCCCACTACCGCCACCTGGGCCACGGCCGGATGCGCCACCAGCAGCTTCTCCACCTCCGCCGGATAGCAGTTGAAGCCGCCCACGATAAACATGTCCTTGATGCGGTCGGTGATGCGCAGGTAGCCGCGCGCATCGAGCGTGCCGACATCGCCGGTATGCAGCCAGCCTTCGCTGTCGATGGCTTCGGCGGTGGCTTCGGGCAGGCCGAAGTAGCCCTGCATCACGTTGTAGCCGCGCACCAGCACCTCGCCCGCCTCGCCGGTGGCGGCCGGCTGCCCCTGCCCATCGATGCAGCGGATCTCGATGCCCGGCATGGCGCGGCCGGAGGTGGCGGCGACGGTTTCGGCGTCGTCGCCGGCGCGGGTCAGCGTGGCAAAGCCGCACGACTCGGTCAGGCCGTAGCCGGTGATGATGGTGTCGAAGCCCAGTTCGTCGCGCATGCGCTGGATCAGCGCGGGCGCGATCGCCGAGGCACCGGTCACCGCGACACGCAGCGACGACAGGTCGAACTCACGCAGGCGCGGCGCGTTAAGCAGGGTCTGGTAGAGCGTCGGCGGCCCGGGCAGCACCGTGATGCGCTCGTTCTCCACGCGCGTCATCACGGCCTCGGCGTCGAACACCAGGTGGGGCAGCACCGTGGCCCCGCGCGACAGCGCGGCGAGCCATCCGGCCTTGTAGCCAAAGGTATGGAAGAACGGATTGACGATCAGGTAGCGGTCGCCCGGCCGCACCCCGGTGATGGCGGCCCAGCCGTCGACGGCACGCAGGTTCTGCGCGTGGGCGGTCATCACGCCCTTGGGACGCCCGGTGGTGCCCGAGGTGAACATGATGTCCATCAGCGTGTCGCCGCGCACCCCGTCCTCGCGCTTGGCGAACGCCGCCATGTCCGCCTGTGGCGCCAGCGCGAGGAAGGCTTCCCAGGCCAGCTCGTCGGGGCCGGGCGTCCGGCCCTGCCCGGGGCGCAGGATCACCAGCCGCTCCAGCGTGGCGGGGCGGTGTGGCGCCAGCATCTGCGGATAGCTTTCGCCGAGGAAAGCGTCGACGCAGAGCAGCAGGCGCGCGCCGCTGTCGGCCAGCACGGCGCCGGCCTCGGCCCCCTTCATGCGCGTGTTGAGCGGCACCAGCGCCGCGCCTATGCTGTGCGTGGCCAGCGCCGCGATGATCCATTCGGAGAAGTTCGGCGCCCAGACGGCAACCCGGTCGCCGGGCTGCACACCCAGCGCCATCAGCGCCCGGGCCGCCTGTATCCGGCTGGCGTCGAGCGCGGCGTAGGTGAGGCGCAGCCCGTCTTCCTGGATGGCGATGCGCTCGCCGTGGCGCCTGGCCGCGCGCCGCACCAGCTCGGGAATGGTCGCGGCAATGTCGTCGTTGGCGGCGGCGAGGTCGAGGTCGAGGCCGGCCGGTGCCGCAATGGCGTCGATGATGTCAGATGGGGTCATGTCAATCCGGGAACTTCAGGTGGATTTCGGCGCTGGACGGGCGGGCCTGGCAAGCCAGGGTCCAGCCCGCCTCCAGGTCGGCGCGGTCGAGCACATGGTTCTCGCCGAGCGTCACGTCGCCCTGCGTCACCTGGCACATGCAGGCGCCGCACAGCCCGGCGCGGCAGGAATTGGGCGCGGCCACGCCGGCGCGCTGCAACGCGTCGAGCACGGTTTCGTCCGGCGCCACGCCGACGTGGTGGATCTCGCCGTCGAGCTGCACGGTCAGTGCGGCGCCGCGCATCGCGGGCGCGGGCGATGCCGTGGCGGTGTCCCCCGCGCTGGCGGCCCCGCTTGCCGGTGCCTTGGCCGCCGGCACATCGGGCAAGGACACGAAGCGCTCGACGTGCAGTTGCCCGCGCGGCACCCCCAGGGCCTGAAGCACGGCCTGGGCGCCGTCCATGAACGGGCCGGGCCCGCAGACAAAGCATTGCGCCATGCTCCACGGCCGCACCAGTTCCTCGATCTGGCGCTGCGTGGGCGGCCCCTGCACGCTGTCCAACCAGTGGATCACGCGCAGCCGGCCGGGGTGGTTGCGCGCCAGTTCCGCAAGCGCCTCGCGGAAGATGATGGAGCGCTCGTCGCGGTTGGCATAGACCAGCGTGACCGCGCCGCGCCCGTGGCGCAGCGCCGCCTTGGCGATCGACAGCACCGGGGTGATGCCGCTGCCGCCGGCCAGCAGCAGGAAATCGCCATGCAGCGCGGGCGGGGTGAACACCCCGGCGGGCGGCATTACCTCGACCGTATCGCCCGCGCCCAGGTGGTCGCAGATCCAGTTGGACACGCGCCCGCTCTGCACGCGCTTGATCGTCACGCGCAGGGCGTTGTCCACCTCAGGCGTGCTCGACAGCGAATAGCAGCGCTGCAGCGGCACGCCGTCCACGGGCACGCGCAGGGTCAGGAACTGCCCGGGACGGTAGGCAAACGCATCGCGCAGGCCGTCCGGCAGCGCGAATACCAGCGAATGCGCCTGGTCCGTTTCCGTGACGACTTCGGCGATCTGCAGCCGGTGGAATTGCACTGGCGCCATGATGTCCTTCTATTGCTTGAGGGCGGGGTCAGGCCACGCCCATGATGGTCTGCGCGTTGTCGATACGCAGTTCCGCACCGTTGATAAAGCGCGATTCGTCGGAGGCCAGGAACAGCACCAGGTTGGCCACGTCGCGCGGATGGCACATGCGCTGCATCGGCTCGGCGCCACCCACCTCCTCCGGCAGGGCCGTGGCACCGCCCGGCAGGAAGGCCGCGGTCATCGGCGTAAGGATGCCGTCCGGGTGGATCGAGTTGCAGCGGATCCGGTAGCCGCTCTGCTTGCAGTGCCCCGCCACCGCGCGCGTGAGCGCAGCCACCGCGCCCTTGCTCGCGCTGTAGGCGCAGAACGCGCCCATGCCGCCCAGCGCCGCCACCGACGACATATTGACGATGCTGCCGCCGCCCGCCTTCATCGCGGCCACGCCGTACTTGCAGCCGAGGAAGTAGCCGTCGGCATTGATGCGCATCACGCGCTGCCATTGCTCCAGCGTGGCGTCCTCGACCGAACCCAGCAACAGGATGGCGGCATTGTTGACCAGCACGCTGGGGGCGCCGAATTGCTTTTCGGTGCGCGCCATTACCTGCTGCCAGCCGGCTTCGCTGGCGATGTCATGCGGCACGAACAGCGCGGTCTCGCCGATCTCGCGCGCCAACGCATGGCCCGCCTCCTCGTTGAGGTCGGTCAGCACCACGCGCGCGCCCTCGCGCGCCAGCAGCAGCGCGTCTTCCTTGCCGACGCCGCTGGCGGCCCCGGTGACGATGGCGATCTTTCCTTCAGTACGTTGGCTCATGGGTGGTCTCCTCGTTGGTGTGTGCCTGCCGGTCGCCGGCAGGCTGTCGTGTCAGATGGCGGCCCGCGTTGCGCCCCGACCAGATGCAGTCGGCAAGCGACAGGCCGCTTACGTAATGGTTGGATGCGATGCCAACGGCAGTGCGGCCCACGGCGTAGAGCCCTGGAATGGGCGCCCCGCCAGCGGCGGCCAGTACACGGCCGCTGGACTCTTCCACCGACAATCCGCCCAGCGTGATGGCAGGGCACGGAAAGACGCGGCTGTTGGCCGAGATGTCGATGGCAAGCCACGGCCCGGTTTCGAGCGACGCGCACATCGGCGCCGATTTGCCGGCCGGATCGGGGATCTCGCCGCGGGCCGCGGCGTTATAGGCATCGACGGTGGCCCGCAGCGCCGCGCCGGGCATGCCCAGCTTGCCGGCAAGCGCTTCGAGGCTGGAGGCACGCCGCGCCCCCGCCAGCATCAGCAGCGCCGCGGGCAAGGCCTGGAAGGCCCACAGCCGGCCGCCCAAGCATTCACGCAGCGCGGCGCGCGCCAGTTCGCGGTTCAGGACCAGCCAGGCCCGCCCGCCGTGCTGTTCGCAGATGGCGTGGCCAAGGGTGGCGCCGTAGGTTTCCTCGTTGCCGATGCGCGCACCCTGCGCATCGACCACGCAGCCGCGCGCCCAGTCGAACGGCGGATTGATGAAGCGCCATGCCGAGACCCGCTCCAGGTGCCGCGTGGCCGCGCCCGCCGACTCACCAAGGCGGATGCCGCTGCCGTCGCAGCCGGTCGCGCCAAGGCGCCAGTTCTGCAGGTATTTGCCGGCGTGGCGCGCCACCATGGCGCGGTTGAAGATAAAGCCGCCGGTGGCCAGCACCACCGCGCCGGTGCGCACCGCGACCGGGCGCGCATGGCGCAGTTCCAGTTGCAGCACGCGCTCGCGCAGCAGGTCGGCCAGCGCAGGCGCTACGTTGTGCAGGCGCTCGGCCAGGCGCGCCAGGCGGGCGTGGCGTTTCTGGTGGCGGCCCGGCGGCAGCTGCCACAGCTCGATGCCGACGACCGCGCCGTCCTGGTCGAGAATCAGCCGCCTTGCCGCGGTCTGGCGCATCACCGTCACCTCCGGCCGGGCCTGCACGGCGGCGCGCAGGACGGCGTACAGCGTGCGGCCGGACATGCCGGGGCCTTTCACGCGGTGACCGCGCGGCGCGGGCGCGGCATGCTGCGCGTAGGCGGCGACCGCTTCGTTGCCGGAGTAGTAGAGGTAGTAGGGCTGCGCCGGATACGAGGTCTTGCGCGGCGGCACGGTGGCGGCAAAGCCCACGCCCAGGCCTTCAAGCCAGCCGATCATCTCGCGGCTGCGCTGACAGAACGCCTGCAGCGTGGCATCGCTGACGACCCCGCCCGTCTCCTGGCGCAGGTAGTCCGCCATCGCCTGCGGTGTATCGGCATAGCCCGCGGCAGACTGGTAGGGCGTGCCGCCGCCGGCGTAGACCACCCCGCCGCTCTTGGCGCTGGCGCCCCCGCCTTCGAAGCGTTCCGCAACGATCACGCGCGCGCCGCCATGCGCGGCCTCCAGCGCGGCGCAGGCCCCGGCGGCGCCGAAGCCCACCACCACGGCATCGCAGGCGGCCTGCCACGGGTGTGCGTCCGGATCGTCGAGGCGCAGCGGCGCGTGGACCGGCGTGGCGGAATCGGTCGGAGGGTACATGCTGGCTTGCGCTCCCGGCTTAGGCCGAACACAGTGCGCCAAGCGGCGCGGACGTGGTGTAGGCACCATCGACATAGACCAGCGGCGACACCTCGCCAGCCAGCTTTACCTCGCGCAGGCGTCCGATGAAGACCGCGTGCGTGCCGTAGTCGAAGCGGCCATCCTGCTGGCACACCAGGTTCGCCTGGGCATCGCGCAGGCACGGCACGCCGAGCAGATCGTCCTCCCACTCGCCACTGGTGAAGCGTTCCTCGCCCTTGAGCCGGCCGCTGCAATCCACTGCGATATCGCGGTGGTCGGCTGCCAGCAGGTTGATGCAGAAGTCCGCGCCGGCATCCAGCGGCGGGTAGATCGAAGAATTGCGGTTGATGCAGATCAGCAGCGAAGGCGGGTCCGCGGACAGCGAATCGACCGCGGTCACGGACATCGAATAGCGGCGCTCGCCATGGCGGCAGCTGATCACCGCCACCGAGCGCGCCATGCGGCGCATCGCCATCAGCATGTCTTCGCGCAGCGCGGTGCTGGGTTCGGGGTTGGCGCTCATAGGGCCTCCTGTACGGTTTGAGCATGGGGCGCGGCGGCAGGCTGGCGCGCGTTCTGAGAGAGCACGTCGGCAGCGATAAAGCCGAAGGTCATGGCCGGGCCCAGTGTCGAGCCCGCGCCGGGATAGCTGGTGCCCATCATCGAGGCACTGGTATTGCCGATGGCGAACAGCCCGGCAATGGCGCTGCCGTCGTCGCGCAGCACGCGCGCGCTGGCGTCCGTCACCAGGCCGCCCTTGGTGCCGATGTCGCCGGCATCGATGCGCACGGCGTAGAACGGCGCCTTGCCGATCGGCGCCAGGCACGGGTTGGGCCGCACTGCCGGGTCGCTGTAGTAGGTATCGAACAGGTTGTCGCCCTTGCCGAACTCCTCGTCCACGCCGGTGGCAGCATAGTGGTTCATGCGCGCCACGCTGTCGGCCAGGCCGCCGGCATCGACACCGATCCGCTGCGCCAGCTGCGCCAGCGAGTCGGCGCGCACCAGGATGCCGGACAGGCTTGCCGGAATGCTGCGGTCCGGCATGACCGAGCCGGGCAGGATCGGCCCGCACGGATATTTGTGGCGGAAGGCGGCGTCGAACACCATCCACGCCGGCACGCTGCTGCCGGTTTTCTCGTGGTCGCGGTACATGGCGGGAACGAACTCGGAATACGGCGCGGCCTCGTTGACGAAGCGCCGGCCCTGCCCGTTCACCACCAGGCAGCCGGGCATGGCGCGCTCGATAAAGAGCGCGCGCTGCTTTTCCTCGCCCTGCACATGCACGGTGGGTGCGCCCCAGACGTGGGACATCAGCGCCACGCCGGCGCCGGCGGCCTGGGCGGCGCGGATGCCGTCACCGGTGTTGTTGGGCGGGGTCGCGCTCCAGGCGGCCTGGGTCGGCTGCGGCAGGTACTGTTCGCGCATGGCCTGGTTGCGCTCGAAGCCGCCGGCGGCCAGGATCACGCCGCGCAGCGCGCGGATCTCCACCACGCGCCCGTCCTGCACCGCGCGCACGCCGCGCACGGTGCCATCCTCGACGATCAGGTCCTGCAGCGCGGTGTCGAGCCACAGCGGAATCGCGCGGTCCATCATGGCCCGCCGCAGGCCGCCGACCAGGCTGTTGCCGAGCGTGAGCCGGCGGTCGCGCCGGGTCTTGCGGCGCCAGCCCAGGTCCAGCCAGTAGCGGGCAAACTGGCGCACCGCCAGGCCCAGCCAGCCGGGCGCGCGGCACAGCAGCGCATGCGCCTCGGCCGAGGTCACGGCCACGCGCCCGCCCACCAGCGTGCCCGGCGACGGCGGCCGCAGCCGTGCGAATTCCTCGCGCAGCTGCGCGCCGTCGAACGGCATCGGGTCGAGCGCGCGGTAGCCCGGCATCGCGCCCGGAACCTTCTGGAAGTAGTCCGCGTAGCGCGGCAGCGTGTAGTAACGCACGCCGGCCTGCTGCTCCAGGTACTGGAGCATGCGGGGCGCCTGCTCAAGATAGGCGCGCACGCGCTGTGGATCGCCGTGCTCGCCGGCGCACGCCAGGATGTATTCCAGCGCCGTGGCGTAGTCGTCGCGCCCGCCCGCCGGCGCGATATGGTGGTTGAGCGGAATCCAGATGCCGCCGCCGGACACCGCCGAGGTGCCGCCGTACTGGCTGCTCTTTTCCAGCACCACCACCGACAGTCCGCGGTCCGCGGCGCGGCAGGCGGCCAGCATGCCGCCGGCGCCCGAGCCGACCACCACCACGTCGAACTCGCTGGGCTGCATGCGCGCTCTGCTCTGGCTCATATTGGATCTCCGTGCGGCGCGCGGCTCAGATGAAGAAGTCAGTGTTGGCGCGGCCCATCATCACGCCGCCCAGGTTCTGGCCGAAGCGGTCCAGGT
The DNA here is from genome assembly GCF_058794355.1 of Cupriavidus sp. GW823-FHT07B10. NCBI lineage: Bacteria > Pseudomonadati > Pseudomonadota > Betaproteobacteria > Burkholderiales > Burkholderiaceae > Cupriavidus > Cupriavidus sp. GW823-FHT07B10. The sequence goes on along the minus strand of NZ_JBXAGS010000008.1, from coordinate 152,149 downwards.
TGTTGGCGTAGTGGGCGCGGGCCGCATGCAGGTCGAGGAAGCGGCGCACCATCGGGTTGCTGCGGTAGATGCCGTTGCCGCCGGCATAGCGCAGCAGGCCGTTGGCCAGCTGCGCGCAGCGCTCGGCCACTTGCGCGGACTGGTAGCGGAAATGCAGGCGGCGCGGGGTCTGCACCTGGCCGCCTTCACGCGCAACGGCCAGCAGCTCGTCGAAATTGCGCTCAAGGATGGTCCGCATCTCGTCGATGGCGACCTGCGCGTTGGCGCAAGCCATCTGCGCGCCGCCGTCTTCCGCGGTCTTTCCGCCACCGTTGCTGCTGACGCGGCCGTCGGCATAGGCGACAAAGTCATCGAGCGTGCCTTCCAGCGCGCCGATGCAGGCGGTGCACACCGCGCGCACGAAGATCTGCGCGAACGGCAGCCGGTACAGCGGAACGTCATTGACCGCCAGCCCCGGGCTGGTGCCCATGGCGCCATCGACGGCGCGGTGGGTGCGGTACTCGGGCACGAACACGTCCTCGACCACGATATCGTGGCTGCCGGTCGCGCGCAGGCCCAGCACATCCCAGTTGCGCACGATCTTGTAGTCGGAGCGCGGCAGCAGGAAGGTGCGGTAGTCATAGGCGCCGCCCGGCTCGGCCGGCGGCACCAGCCCGCCCAGGAAGATCCAGTCGCACAGTTCGCTGCCGCTGGAGAACTTCCAGTGGCCGGAGAAGCGATAGCCGCCTTCGACCGGCGTGACCTTGCCCACCGGCATATAGGTCGAGGCGATCAGCGTGGCAGGGTTGCTGCCCCACACTTCCTGCTGCGCGCGCTCGTCGAACAGTGCCAGCTGCCAGTTGTGCACGCCGACCACCCCATAGACCCAGGCGGTGGACATGCAGCCCTTGGCCAGCGCCATCTGGATGCGGAAGAAGGTCTGCGGATCGAGTTCGTAGCCGCCGTGGCGGCGGGGCTGCAGCACCTTGAAGAAGCCCGCGGCCTGCATGTCGGCAATGGTCTCGGCGGGAATGCGCGCTTCGGCCTCGGCCTGCGCGGCGCGCTCGGCCAGCACCGGAATCATCTGCTCGGCACGCGCGATCAGCCGTGCCGCCAGTTCCTTGGGATTGTTGTCGTGATGCACCGCGGTCTCCTTGTTGCTTGGTCTTGTAGCTGGCCTTGATGTTTGCACCGGTGGGGCCGGGTGCCATCGTCTGTTGGGACTAGCTATGTCGCGATTTGGTGAGTGGGACTTCGTGGATGCTCTGGCCCTCTCCCCCGGCCCCTCTCCCGCAAGCGGGAGAGGGGAGCAAACCCGCAGGCTTGCATAGCGCCGATCAAGCCAGCGCGCGCAGCTTCCGTCCCTGCTTGCGGAAGTGCGGGATCACGTGCTCGCCGATATTGCGGATGGTTTCCAGCTGCGCCCACTGCGGCACCGTGCCCATCTGGCAGATGAACAGGATCTCGTCGGCGCCGGAATCGATCAGGCGCTGCACGTAGCCGATGCAGTCCTCGACGGTACCGTAGGCATGGTTGGGGTTGAGCATCATCATCGACGGGTCGCTGAAATCCACCGAGACCTTCTCTGAGGCGAACTTGGTGTTGATGACGGCCTTGCCCTGCGCGTCCGTGGCGGTGACATGCTCGTCGTCCCAGGTGGACGGGTCGGGCCGCTCTCCGCCGGCATACCAGTACGACAGCGACTCCATGAAATAACGCTGGCCCTTGATGCCGATCTTGCGCGCGGCCAGGCCGTCTTCCAGCACGATGGTCGGGCACAGCGCGGCCAGGTGCTGGTGCGGGCGGAAGCCCACCTGGTCCTCCGGCTTGCGGGTCTCCCACGCGGCGCGGTAGATCTCGTTCTTCCTGGCGACATCCTCGGGGCCGCCAAAGCCAAGCACCAGCGCGCCCATGCCGCGCGCGCCGGCGCGCTGCAGCGTGTCGGCATTGGTGCAGGCCAGGTACATCAGCGGGTGCGGGTCCTGGCGCGGCTTGGGGTGGATCGGGCGGCGCGGGATCTTGATGAACTCGCCGTCGTGCTCGATCTCGTCCTGCGTCATGATCTTCGGGATCAGGTACATCGATTCGTCGATCATCGGGTGCAGGCTGTTCAGGTCGTAGCCGAAGGTGCCGGCCTCCTGCTGGGTGCCGCCCTTGCCCACGCCGAAGTGCACGCGGCCTCCGGACAGGATGTCCAGCGTGGCGATGCGCTCGGCCACCTTGACCGGATGGTTCATCGCCGGCGGCAGGCACACCACGCCGTGGCCGATGCCGATGCGCTGCGTGCGCCCGGCGACGAAGGCCAGGAAGGTTTCCGGCGCGCTCATGTGCGCATAGTTGGTCAGTGCGGTGTGCTCGACCGCCCAGACCACGTCAAAGCCCATGTCCTCGGCCAGCACCACCTGTTCCATGATTTCATCGAACACCTTGTGGTCGCCGGCACGCGAGGCATCGACGGTCTGGGCTTCATAGATCAGTGAAAAACGCATTGCAGTCCCCTTGTCTGGCATTGATGGTTCAGGACCGCCGCCGGGGCGCCGCCCGTTGCCGCGCCACCGGCCCGAAACGGCCTGTGTGATCGCAGTGTGGTCGGCGCAAGGCGTTGCAACATCGTCTGATTGGATTATGAACAGGACATGGAGCATCCCTATCATTGGCCGCGGGCATCACGCCCGCTTTCACCAGGAGGATCAGGACATCATGCAAGCCAGGCTGCTGCTTTACCCCGTCGCGGACATCGACACCGCGCTGCCGTTCTTCACGGAAGGACTCGGACTACCGGTGAAGTTTCGCGACGGAAACCGCTATTGCGCGCTCGACGCGGGCGCGCTGACGCTGGCGCTGGTGGCCGGCGAGGAACGCCTGGTGGACCAGCCCGCGCTGGCCTTCAAGGTGGATGAGGGTGACGATATCGCCGCGGCAATGGCGCGGCTGGTGGGTGCCGGTGCCGGCGTGACGCTGCCCGCGGCGCAGGGGCCGCATGAGACGCGCGCGGTGCTGGAAACGCCGGAAGGCTTTGCGCTGGTGCTCAGCGCAAAGCCCTGACGTGCGTTACGTGGTTTAGCCGAGAGAAATCACGCTGCTCAGCAGCATGCGCACCAGCGTGGCCTGCCGGGTCACGCCGGTCTTGGAGAAGATCGCGCGCAGGTGCGCGCGCGCCGTGTTCTTGCTGATGCCGAGCTCGTCCGCGGCCTCATCGAGCGTGAGCCCGTTGGCCAGCTGCAGCGCCAGCTGCGTCTCCGCCGGGGTGAAGTCGAACAGCTGGCGCACGACCTCGTGCGAGGCCTGCGAGCGCCGCTCGGGGTCGCGGATGAACACCACGCAGGCGGGGCGCTTGCGGTTGTCCTCGGACCACTCGCTGAGCGGGATGGTGCGGATCAGCACGCCCAGCCTGGCGCTGCCGGACGGGCGCGTGATCGACATCGCTTCCATCAGCGCCGGCGTGGTGCCGAGGTGGCCCATCATGGCCTGGCGCAGCAGGCGCTGGAACTTGCGGTTCTCCTGGCCGTATTCCACGTCCAGGCTGCCTTTGGCGACACGGATGCCATCCTTGGCGCCCAGGATTTCATCGGCGGCGGCATTGGTCTTGATGATGGTGCCGGACTCGTCCAGGATCACCATCCCGACCAGCATGCGGTCAATGGCGCTGGCATAGACGGTGCGCTCGGATTCAACCACGTCGATGCGCGAGTGCAGGTCCACCGCGCGCTTCAGGTGCGGCAGCAGCGCGGTGCACAGCGCCTTGTCCGCGGCGGAGAAGTCGCGTCCGTCATGCTCGCGGCACACGCGGAAGCGGCATTCGACGCCGTCATCGGTACGCAGGTCCGCGCCAAGGATGTAGCGGATGCCGATGTCCTTGAGGAACTGCTGGTAGAGCTCGCTCTGGCACCAGGCGCCGGGCCCGAGATGCTCATCGATGGTCACCACCCGGTCCGACGGCAGGCCGATGAACGGGTCGAGCGCGTAGTAGTAGTTGTTGTAGGAGGTCTCGCCCGGCAAGGTCGAGCCATGCTCGGACGCATTGATCATCAGCCCGGGCCGGTCCGTGGCCGGCGAGCGCAGGATCAGGGTGCAATAGTTGGCATTGAGCTGGCGGCGGATCTGTTCCAGTGCCTTGCCCCAGGGCACCTGCTCCATCGGGCCCTGGTAGATATTGCCCAGCAATGTGCTGAACTCCGACAGCGACACCGTCGCCTGCGCGAACAGGTGTGCGGCCGCCTGGTTCTGGCTAACCTCCATCAGCATTTTCCTCTGTCTCCATTGTGGCGTGCGCAGCGCTTCGGGCATGCCGGGTCGGCGCTGGCCTGCTACGGGCTCTGTGGCCCTTTTTTGTGCCCTGATTATAGGGACGGCAAAGGGGTCGCGGCTTGCCCCCGCCTTCGTGGTTTGCCCTAGGCAAGACCGGCTGCACACGCTGGCCGGACTAGTCCTGCGGGACAGGCCAATCCTCACGCGCCGGCGGGCCGAACACATACTCCAAACAGACTAAGGACAGACCCATCCCGGCCGTTCAAGGGCAAACCCCTACACGCCGTGTGATGCCCCCCTGTCCTACCCAAACAGACGATGCCGTGCCGCCGCGCTGCCGCTACAAGTCAGCCATGCGCGGCGATCCCCGCCGCCTTCTTTTCACGGAGAACCATGACCATGGCGGCAAACCCGCGGCAGCAGGCCGCAGTGATCACCGGAGCGGCAAGCGGCATCGGCCGCGCGCTCGCGCAGGCGCTGGCAGCGCAAGGCTACGCGCTGGCGCTGGCCGATATCGACGCCGGCGCGCTTGAAGCGGTGCGCGAGGCGCTTGCCGGCCAGGGGGCGAACGTCATCGCCGTCCCCACCGATGTCTGCGACGCGCGGCAGATCGAGCACCTATGTGAAGAGAGCTTCCTGCGCCTGGGCCGTGTGGACCTGCTGGTCAACAACGCCGGCGTGCTCGTCACCGGCCGCTGCTGGGAGCTGCCGCCGGAAGTGTTCGACCACGTGATGCGCGTCAACCTGTGGAGCGTGCTGCACGCGCTGCGCTGCTTCGTGCCGCGCATGGCGGCGCAAGGCGCCGGCCATATCGTCAACGTGGCCTCGATGGCCGGCCTGGCCGTGGGGCCGTGGCTGGCCCCCTACACGCTGTCCAAGCAAGCGGTGGTGGCGCTCAGCGAAGGGCTCGCGCTGGAGTTGCAGGCCGCGGGCCTGCCGCTGGGCGTGTCCGTGGTCTGCCCCGGTCCGGTGGCCACCGGCATCGCTGCCGGCCTCGACGGCGGCGGCGCGCAGGAGGTGGACCAGATGAACGGCGCGCTGCGCAGCGGCATTGCCGCCGGCATCACGCCGGACGCGGTCGCGCGCTTCATCCTGGACGGGGTCTCGGCCGGCCAGTTCTGGATCCTGCCGCACGAGCAGGCCGTGCATGCGGCGCTTGCGCGCGCGCAAGGCATTGCCGCCGGCACCGCGCCGGCGTTCGCGCTCTGACACTGATTTCCCCACCGCAATCCAGGAGACCCCATGCCGCTCGATCCCCAGGCCCGCGCCGTGCTTGAAGCCATGGCCGCCATGCCCAGCCCCGACTTTTCCACGCTGCGCGCGGCCGACTACCGTGCCGCGCTGGCTGCCATGCCCGCGTTCGCGCCCGGCGACACCGTCGCCGCGCAGCAAGACCTCACCATCGATGGCGCCGCAGGCCCGCTGAAGGCCCGCCTGTACCGGCCCGACGACGGCACCGCACTGCCGCTCGTGGTCTATTTCCATGGCGGCGGCTTTGTCCTCTGCGGCCTCGATTCGCACGACAACATCTGCCGCGGCCTGGCGCGCCGCAGCGGCGCGCTGGTGCTGTCGGTCGACTACCGGCTCGCTCCGGAGGCACGCTTCCCGGCCGCGGCCGACGACGCCGTCGCGGCCGTGCGCTGGGCCGCCGCGCATGCGGCGCAACTGGGCGCCGACCCGGCCCGCCTTGCCGTGGCCGGCGACAGCGCCGGCGGCAACCTTGCCGCCGTTGCCTGCCAGCAGCTGCGCGGCGGCGCCATCGCGCTGCGGCACCAGCTGCTGCTCTACCCCTACCTGGACTGCAGCGACGCCGCGGCCACCAGCGCCAGCTACCGCGAATGCGCGCAGGGCTACTTCCTCAGTGCCGCGGAACTGGACTGGTATCGCGCCCAGTACCTGGCCAACCCGGCGGACGCCACCGATGTGCGCGCCAGCCCGCTGCACCAGCGCGAGCTGCACGGCCTGCCGCCAGCCACCATCATCACCGCCGAATACGACCCGCTGCGCGACCAGGGCGAGGCCTATGGCGAGGCCCTGCAGCGCGCGGGCGGCAGCGCCACCGTGCGCCGCTGGCCCGGCCAGTTTCACGGCTTTATCAGCATGCAGGGGATGATCGATGCCGCCAGCGATGCACTGGATGCGGCCGCGGCATCGCTGCGCCAGGCCTTCGGCAGTACCAGCCGGCAGGAGGCAGCATGAGCGCCACCACACTGCCGCCGATGGCCGACGTGCTCGCGGCACTGGCCGCGGGCCAGCGTGTGCTGGTGATCGAGGACGAGACCGACGAGGCCACCGGCTGCGTCCTGGTTGCCGCCGAGCGCGCCAGCGAGGCCGATGTCAACTTCATGGCCGCCGAGGCGCGCGGCCTGGTCTGCATGGCAATCACCGAGGCGCGCCGCGCGCTGCTGCAGCTGCCGCCGATGGCCGCGAACCACCGCCAGCGCGAGCGCTACACGGTGTCGATCGAAGCGGCCAGCGGCGTCAGCACCGGCATCTCCGCCGCCGACCGCGCGCTCACGCTGCGCGTGGCGGCGGCAGCGCGCGCGCAGCCGCATGACCTGGTCCAGCCCGGCCACATCTTCCCGGTGGTGGCCCAGCCCGACGGCGTGCTGCGCCGCGCGGGCTTTGCCGAGGCCTGCTCAGACCTGCCGGCGCTGGCCGGTCGCGTAGCCGCCGGCGCCTACGCGATGCTGCTCGATGACGACGGCGACCTGCTGCGCGGCCCCGCCCTGCTGGCCTTCGCGCGGCACCACGGCCTGCCGGCGGTTTCGATCAGCGGGCTGATCCACCACCGGCTGCTGACCGAAAGCGCACTGTGCCGCACGCATTCGACGGAACTGGCCACGCCCTTCGGTTGCTTCACCGTGCACGCCTACCATGACGCGCCGGTCGATGCGCTTCATCTTGCGCTGGTGCTGGGCCAGCCCGATCCTGGGCAGCCAGTGCTGACACGCGTGCAGACCGTGGAAATGCAGCGCGACGTGCTGGGCTTCGGCACGCCGGCCCTGCCCGCCTGGAACCTGGAGCGCTCGCTCGCCCGCATCGGCGCCGAGGGTTGTGGGGTGCTGGTGCTGCTGGATGAGCGCGAATCGCCGCAGCAGCGGCTGGAGCGGCTGGCAGCGCCGGCCGCCGCCATGCCGGCGCCGGCCTTCGCGCAACGCGCGCTGGGGGTCGGGGCGCAGATCCTGCGCGATGTGGGGGCGCACAAGCTGCGCCTGCTCAGCCACCCGGTGCCGTATCGCGCCGTCACCGGCTTCGACCTGGAGGTCACCGAGTTCGTGCCGCCGTGCTGAATTATCAGGAACGGGGACCGAAGCAATCTGCAAAGCAGCGCGTGAAGCGCTCCACTTCGGCGTCTGGCAGGTGGTTGATGCCGCCTGCCAGGCGCCGGCCGCCGCCGGTCTCGAAGCCGCGGCAGAAATCGGCCGCCCCGGTGGCGCTGTGGGCGGGCACCCGCACGCTGACGGCAAAGCCGCCGCCGGACTTCGGCGAGAGCAGGCCGATGGCGTCGCCGGGCCGCCCGCGCACCAGTTCATTGGCCAGCACGCCGATCGCGCGCCGGGCCCACGGCGCGTCAGGCAGCACCAGCAGCGCGGCGCCGGGCACTTCGTGCGCGGGCGCCAGGCGGCGCGCGCGGGCCATGTCGTCCGCATAGCCGTCGCACAGCACCGCATAGGCCCCGCATTGCGCGGCGAACGCCAGCGGGTCGGCAAACGGCAGCATGTGCCGCGCCAGCTCGGCGGGATCGAAATGCAGGTCCGCCACGCACTCGCCATAGGCGTTGTAGTTCAGGCACGTGCCCAGCTGTTCCAGCACCGCGGTTTCGCGCTCGCCCAGCCCGGCCTGCGCCGCCAGCGCGCGCGCCACGCTGCCCAGGTTGTCGCCGAACGCGGCGGTGATCGCCCAGCGCCGGTGGCAGCCGTCCAGGTGGCGGTCGACCAGGAGGCTGGTGCAAACCTCCGGCCCCTCGTCGATATGCGCGCACAGGCCGGCATGCCCGGGCAGTTCGCCGGCATGGTGGTGGTCGAAGTAGTCCACCCGCGCACCGGCGCCGAGCAGCCGCATCAGGCCATCGCGGTTCTGCTCCAGCGAGATGTCCAGCGCGGTCACGGTATCGCCGGGCCCGGCGTCGATGCGCTCGAGCAGCCGGATATCGCGCTTGACGCCGGTGACCAGCGTGGCGTCGCCGGGCTGCGCCAGGCGCAGCTGCTGCAGGGCGCACAGGCCGTCGGCGTCGCCGTTGAAGGCAAAGTAGCGTGTCATTGGTGTGGTCAGGACTCAGGGCATGAAATCGCCGCCGTTGGCATCGAGCGAAGCGCCGGTGATGGCCCTGGCGTAGTCTGACACGAGAAACAGCGCAGCGCGCGCGCAGTCGTCGTCGGTCGGCATGCGGCCCAGCGCAATCTGCGCGGTCACCGGCGCGATCACGGTGTCCTCGCTCACGCCCTGCTCGGCCGCAGCGTGGCGCACATAGCCCTGCACCGGCTCGCCCCACATCCAGCCCATGAAGATGCTGTTGGCGCGGATGCCATGCGGGCCCAGTTCGCGCGCCAGGTACTTGACCGCCACCGCCAGCGCGCCCTTGGACGCCGCGTAGCCGGATTCGCCGGGCATCGGCTTGCGCGTGGCCTGGGTGTTGATCATGACAATGGCGCCGCCGCCCTGCGGCTTCATCAGCGCCGCCACTTCCTGCGTCAGCGTCATGGTGCCGAACACGTTAGTGTCGAACACCTGGCGCCAGACATCCAGGTCGGCCGCTTCCACCGGCTCGGGGAAGTTGCCGTGCTGGAAGGCGCTGTTGACCAGCGCATCGATGCGGCCGAAGCGGCGCATGGTCTCGCCGGCCAGGTGCCGGGACTGGGCCCGGTCGGTGATGTCGGTCACCACCTTGAGCACTTCGCAGTCGGCGCCTAGTGCATCGATGCGGGCCTGGGCGTCGTCCAGCTTCGCCGCGGTGCGCGCGGCGATGGCAATGGCGCGGGCGCCTTCGCGCGCCGCCTCAACGGCCAGCTTGACGCCCAGCCCGGGACCGATTCCCGACACGATGACGACCTTGTCTTTCAACAGCATGGTGTTGTCTCCTGTGATGCGCAGTGCGCAGTCTTAGTTTTGCTTCAGGATGTGCCGTGCGCGGTAGCCGGCGAAATCGCGTTCCAGTTGTTCCTGGCTCAGTCCGAACTGCTCCAGCGTATAGGCGTGCGCCGCGCGCTGGTTGCGCGGGTTGCCCTCCATCCATGCCCACATGCCGGCGCGCGCGGACTCGGTCAGCGGCATGCCGGCAAAGCGGTAGACCGCCTGCGCCACGCCGAAGGGATCGCGCACGGTATCCTCGAAACGCACGTCGAGGAAGCAATCGGCAGGCAGCCCGTCGCGCACCGTCATGGCATGGGCGGTGGCGCGCTGCATCTGCCCGCTCCACTGCCGCCCCACCGTGGCGGCATCGGGCGCGTCGGCGTACAGCTTCCACAGCGTATGCGCCATGCTGGCCATCGACGGAATGGTCTGGGCGGGGTCGCGATGGGTCAGCACGACCTGCGCGCCGGGGAAGACCCGGAACAGGATTTCCAGCGTATGCAGGTGCTGCGGCGTCTTCAGCACCCACCGCTGCGCCGGCGGCTCGCCGCGCTGCCGCTTCTGCCACTGCAGGAACTGCAGCATGGTCTTCAGGTAGGCATAGACCTGGGTGTGGTCCTGGCGCGCCAGCCAGTCGGTATAGGACGGCACGTTGGCGTAGGAATCCATCGCGCACAGGAAGGAATGCTCCATCAGCATGAATTCCTCATCGGCCGCCATCGCGTCGAGCGGATGGATGGCGAGGATGTCCGGGATAAAGCGGATCATCTGCGCCACCTCCTCGCGCGCCAGCCCGATGCGCCGGCCGGCATCGCGCACGTCCTCGCCGGGCAGCGGCGCCGGGTAGCGCGTTTCCCACCACGCCGCCGAGTGGAAGCGCGCGTCCGTGGCCAGCATGCGCTGCAGCAGCGTGGTGCCGGTGCGCGGCAGGCCGACGATCACCAGCGGATCGTCGACGCGCTCTTCCAGGATTTCGGGATGGCGCCGGCAGTAGTCCTGGATCACCAGCCGGTTCACCAGTTGCGCCTGCAGCTTGCCTTGCAGCATCTGCGCGCCCTGCGGCGACAGCCCGGCTTCGCGCGCAAGCGAGTCGGACAGCACCGCCAGCGCCTCGCGGTAATCGCCCGGGCCAAAGTCAGTCAGTCCGCCGGCCTGTGCGCTGGCCTGTGCCAGCAGTCGCTCCACGTCAAGCACTGCGGTGTGGTCGGATGCGATGGTGTTCATGCGTTCTCCCGGCATTCATTCCTGAGCGATTCAAGCTTGACCACGCGCGTGCGCGGATGCACCGGCTGCGCCGCCCCCACCCAGCGCCAGCACATGGTGCCGTTGCGGTGGCCCGCGGTTTCCAGCCAGTTGGGCAGGCCCGGATCGCGCGCGCTGAGGACGACGGTGACGCCGCCGTTGGCATCCAGCCGGGCACTGTGCTTGTTCAGGCAGATGTCGTGGTAGCGGTAGTCGAGCGACTCCATCCAGTAGTTGTTGATCTGGAAATTCCAGAAATCGCAGGCCGGCACCCGGTCCACCTCGACCACCAGCGCTTCGTCGTCCGCCAGCGCCCAGCAGGAGTGGTAGTAGAAGATGTTGGGATCGCCGCCGGCCGCCTGGCATACGGCCTGGTCGGCGGGCGGCAGCGCATTGACATGGCCGCCATAGCCCTGGGCCCAGTCGGCGAAGATGCGCGCGGTCCCCTCGACAAAGCCAGCGGCGCGCAGCAGGCCGCCATGCAGGCGTTCAGCGTCGAGCACGGGCGGCTTGTCGCTGCCATTGAGGTGCTCGATGTGCAGTTCGGCCGGGGTCTCGGCCTTGCGGTCCATAAAGGTCTGCCGCACCACCAGCGCGTTGGTGCCCGGCTCCATGCGCACCCAGTTGCCTTCGTGCTGGCGCGCGCTGAGGGCGATCTCGAAACTGCCATCGGCCGCCACTGCCAGCTTGTTGCTGTCGAGAAAGCCGGTCTGGACCATGCGCCCGTCGGTTTCATAGCCGCCCTTCTGCGTGCCGAAACTCAGGTACGCCACCGTGCCGCGCCGGCCGCGGATGCGGTACTCGGCACTGCCGTCCAGGCGTGCGTATCGGTACAGGTTGTCCGGATTGTCCGCGCCGATCTTGGCGGTTTCGTGCGACGGCGAGAAGAAGCCGGGAAACGCCGGATCGGCAAATTCCACATGCATCTCCAGCGCAATGCGCAGCAGGCGGCTCAGGTAGCGGAAGCCCTCGGCGCGCGTGAGCGCGTCCGAGGGGGCCTCCGGGCGCAGGATCTGCTGCCCGCTGCGCTTGAGCACCTCGCAAAACTCGGCCCAGGTCTGGCCGCTCAGCAATTGTTCTTCGGCGGAGTTCGCCATCTGCCTGCTCCCGTGGTTCGTCGGCGAAGCAACGATACCGAGCGCGGGGCCGCCCCAGCCTCGTCCGGGTGGACTAGGAAATGCGCGCCGCGTCCCGCGATTTCTTAGTCCGCCCGGACGAAGTGGCGAAGGGCCCCGGCTCGCTACCTTGTGGCCATGCCAGACCGCCGCGACATCCCTGCACGGCGCCGGCAAACCAAGAGGAGATCCCGATGTTGACCCACCTGGAGCAACTGGAGGCGGAGAGCATCCACATCATGCGGGAGGTGGTGGCGGAATGCGAAAACCCCGTCATGCTCTATTCCATCGGCAAGGACAGCGCCGTGATGCTGCACCTTGCCATGAAGGCCTTCCATCCCGCGCGGCCGCCGTTCCCGCTGCTGCATGTCGATACCACATGGAAGTTCGGCGAGATGATCGCGTTCCGCGACCAGACCGCCGCGCGGCTTGGCCTGGACCTGCGCGTGCATGTCAACCCCGAAGGGCTGGCGCGCAATATCAGCCCGCACGAGCACGGCTCCGCCGTCCATACCGACGTGTGGAAGACCCAGGGCCTGAAGCAGGCGCTGGACCACTACGGCTTTGACGCCGCCTTCGGCGGCGCGCGCCGCGACGAGGAAAAGTCGCGCGCCAAGGAGCGCGTGTTCTCGGTACGCACCGCCCAGCACCGCTGGGACCCGAAGATGCAGCGCCCCGAGCTCTGGCGCCAGTACAACACCCGCAAGCGCAAGGGCGAAAGCCTGCGCGTGTTCCCGCTGTCCAACTGGACCGAGCTGGACATCTGGCAATACATCTACCTGAACGACATCCCCATCGTGCCGCTCTACTACGCCAAGGAGCGCCCGGTGGTGGAACGCGACGGCACGCTGATCATGGTCGACGACGAGCGCCTGCCGCTGCGCCCCGGAGAAACGCCGCAGCTGCGCAAGGTGCGCTTCCGCACGCTGGGCTGCTACCCGCTCACCGGCGCGATCGAGAGCGAGGCCGACACCCTCGGCGGCATCATCCAGGAAATGCTGCTGGCAACCACCTCGGAGCGCCAGGGACGGCTGATCGACAGCGACTCGGCCGGATCGATGGAAAAAAAGAAGCAGGAGGGATACTTCTGATGGAAACCCTGATCGACACCGCGCCCGCGCTTGCGCAGGACGCCGCGCAAGCCACCGGCACCTCGGGCGAGATCGCCCACTACCTGCGCGCCCAGCAAAACAAGAGCCTGCTGCGCTTTATCACCTGCGGCAGCGTCGACGACGGCAAGAGCACGCTGATCGGCCGGCTGCTGTATGAATCCAAGATGCTGTTCGAAGACCAGCTCGCCCAGCTGGAGGCCGACTCGAAGAAAATGGGCACGCAGGGCGAGAACCTCGACTTCGCGCTGCTGGTGGACGGCCTGGCCGCGGAGCGCGAACAAGGCATCACCATCGACGTGGCCTACCGCTTCTTCGCCACCGACAAGCGCAAGTTCATCGTCGCCGACACGCCCGGGCACGAACAGTACACGCGCAACATGGTCACCGGGGCCTCCACCGCCGACCTGGCCATCCTGCTGGTGGATGCGCGCCGCGGCGTGCAGACCCAGACGCGCCGCCACAGCTACCTGGTGGCCACGCTTGGCATTCGCCGTGTGGTGCTGGCCGTCAACAAGCTGGACATGGTCGACTACTCGCGCGAGGTCCATACGCGCATCGAGAACGAGTACCGGGAGTTCGCCCGGCAGATCGGCCTGACCGATATCACCTGCATTCCGATGTCGGCCCTGCGCGGCGACAACATCACCGAGCCCAGCGCCAATACCCCGTGGTACCACGGCCCGACGCTGATGGCCCACCTGGAGAACGTGCCGATCGACAACGCGCCCGTGCAAGGCGAACCGTTCCGGTTGCCGGTGCAGTGGGTCAACCGGCCCAACCTGGACTTCCGCGGCTTTGCCGGCACCGTCAGCGCCGGCGAGATCCGCCGTGGCGACCGCGTGCGCGCGCTGCCCTCGGGCCGCGAGAGCCGCGTGGCCGGCATCGTCGGCGCCGCCGGCGCGTGCGAGCACGCCATGCGCGGCCAGGCGGTGACGCTGACGCTGGAGGACGAGATCGACATCAGCCGCGGCGACGTGCTGGCCTGCCCGGAAGACCCGCCGGCAGTGGCCGACCAGTTCGAGGCCACGCTGGTGTGGATGAACGAGGACGCCATGCTGCCCGGGCGCCCCTACCTGCTCAAGCTCGGCACGCGCACCGTGGGCGTGACCGTGGCGCAGCCCAAGTACAAGGTCAATGTCAACACGCTCGAACACCTGGCCGCGCGCACGCTGGAGCTGAACGAGATCGGCGTGTGCAACCTGCACCTGGACCAGCCGGTGGCCTTCGATCCCTACGCGCGCAACCGCGAGCTGGGCGGCTTCATCATCATCGACCGTCTCAGCAACAACACGGTCGGCGCCGGCATGCTGCACTTTGCGCTGCGCCGGGCGCAGAACGTGCACTGGCAGGCCATCGACGTGGACCGCCGCGCCCATGCCGCGCTCAAGCACCAGTCGCCGCGCATCGTCTGGTTCACCGGGCTCTCCGGCGCGGGCAAGTCCACCATCGCCAACCTGGTGGAAAAGCGCCTGCACGCGCTGGGCCACCACACCTACCTGCTCGACGGCGACAACGTGCGCCACGGCCTGAACAAGGACCTGGGCTTCGCCGAGGCCGACCGCGTCGAGAACATCCGGCGCGTGGCGGAAGTGGCAAGGCTGATGCTCGATGCGGGCCTGATCGTGCTGGTGTCCTTTATCTCGCCGTTCCGCTCGGAACGCGAGATGGCCCGCGCGCTCGCCGGCGACGGCGATTTCGTCGAAGTCTTCATTGACACGCCGCTGGCGGTGGCCGAGCAACGCGACCCCAAGGGCCTGTACCGCAAGGCGCGGCGCGGCGAGCTGAAGAACTTCACCGGCATCGATTCGCCGTACCAGCCGCCCGAGCGGCCCGAGATCCGCATCGACACTACCGCCGACACCGCGGAGCAGGCGGCGGAGCGGATCGTGGCGTGGCTGCGGGAGAAGCCCTAGGCCGAACGGACGATGAGGCGACGGACGGGGTCGGTACGATGGGAACGGCGGGATTTGCGTCTCGGAGTGCTGACAAGCTTGCCAAGTGCCATTGAGTCTGAATGACCAGTTGTGTGCTCCCTCTCCCGCTTGCGGGAGAGGGTTGGGGAGAGGGCCGGTGTGTCGACGAAGTGCAGGCTGTCGATACTGCCAATGCCTGCCCTCTCCCCCGGCCCCTCTCCCGCAAGCGGGAGAGGGGAGCAAACCCGCGGCATGCGGGTTTTGTCAGCAATCAGGGGCGAGATTCGCGCTTTTGACTGTTGCCACGACCCGACGGACCGCCATCATGCTGCCAGCCCCCCTGCCCGCCGCCGAGCTGAGCGCCCTGCTCGCCCAGCTCTACCAGGGCCCGACCGAAGCCATGCCCTGGGCCGGCTTCCTGGAAAGCGTGCGCCAGCGCCTGGGCGCCGCCTTCGTCACGCTGGTGCTGCGCCACCCTGCCACCGACCGGCCGGGCCTGATCGTCAATGCCTCCGACTACGGCCCGCACCTGCCGGGCGAGCCCTCGTACAGCGAGCAGTACTACGCGCTGTGCCCCTTCCTGGACCTGCACCCGGACCGGCTCTTCAGCGCCGACGAACTGTTTGGCGAAGCCGGCTGGCTGGCACACCCCTTCTACACGCAATACCTTCAACCGCTGGGCCTGCGCTATATCCTGGCGGCCAACCTGGTCACGCCCGACGGCGTGGAATGCGCGCTGTTCATCAGCCGCGTCCACGCGGGACAGGACTTCGGCGAGGCCGACAAGGCACTGCTGCACGGCCTGCTGCCGCACCTGAAGCGCGCAGTGGACCTGCATGCCGCGCTCGACGTGCTTGCATCCGAACGGTCCCTGTACGCGGATGCCGTCGACCGGCTGCAGGTCGGCACGGTGATCCTGGACGAACACGGCAGGACCATCCGGACCAACGACGTCGCCGGCCGCCTGCTGCAGGCGCGCGACGGCCTCTACCTGTCAGACGGCGCGCTGCACGCGCACTGCCCGGTGGAAAACCGCAGGTTCCGCAAGATCCTGGAAGGCGCGGCCCAGGCCCACGCGCTGGCCGCACCGCGCAGCGAAGTCACCACGCTGAGCCGGCCCGCCGCGCCCACGCCCCTGAGCGTGCTGGTGCGGCCGATCCCGCTCAGCTATCGCAGCGAAGACAAGTCGCGCCGACCCGCGGTGGCGGTGTTCATCCGCGACCCGGCGGGATCGCCGCGCAACACCCACGCCAACCTGCGCAAGCTGTTCCACCTGACCCCGACCGAGATCGAACTGGCTTTGCTGATGGTCGACGGGCTGACGCTGGACGAAGCCGCGATGCGGCTCGGCAT
The DNA here is from genome assembly GCF_058794355.1 of Cupriavidus sp. GW823-FHT07B10. Classification (NCBI taxonomy): domain Bacteria; kingdom Pseudomonadati; phylum Pseudomonadota; class Betaproteobacteria; order Burkholderiales; family Burkholderiaceae; genus Cupriavidus; species Cupriavidus sp. GW823-FHT07B10. Next base: position 136,114 of record NZ_JBXAGS010000008.1, on the reverse strand, counting down.
CAAGAAGAACACGGCACGGGCGCACCTGCGGGGCATCTTTGCCAAGACCGGGGCGACGCGGCAGGCGCTGCTGGTGAAGATGTTGCTGTCCAGTGTGGTGGGGATGGGGTAAGGGCTTCGTACTCCAAGCGGACGATGCCGGAGTAGCGCCGGACTGCTTTAATCCTCGCAAACCACCGGAGACGAGTCGATGACCGAGGATGCCGTGCAGCTTGCCAATCTCCTCTACATCTATGCCGAGCGCATGGACGCCGGCGATCTGCCTGGGGTCGCCGCACTGTTCGAGCATGCAGAGATCGACACCGGAGATGCAGTGCTGCGAGGTTCCGAGGCCATGCTCAAGCTCTGGCAAGCCTATGTGAAATTGCATGCGGATGGAACGCCCAGAACCCGGCATGTCATCAGCAATCCGATCATTGAGATTGCTTCGGGCAAGCTGACAGCTACCGTCAGATCGTACTACACGGTCCTTCAGGCATCCGACCGAATCGCGCTGCAGGTGATTGCGGCCGGTCGCTATCATGACGCCTTCGAAAAGGTCGACGGACGCTGGCGCTTCAGCCGCCGGAATTATTCGATGCTCGATCTGAAGGGCAACCTGACCGATCATCTGCTCTTCCCGTCTGCCTGAGAGATGGCGCGGCGGCACTCCTGGCAGGTCGAAATGCTAGGCAAGCAAGCGCAAGGCATCAGCGAGCGAAAGCACCGTTGTGCGCGAATCGAACGCCGTTGAAAAGAGATGGTCGTGCACGACCTGATCCGGGTCGTAGCAGCAATCCTTGACCGTGAATAGCCGGAAGTCCGCATCGCTCGCATAGGCGACCGACGACAGCACCACACCGGTCGAAGCAATGCCCACCATGAGCAGGGTATCGATACCCTGCGCGGAAAGCCGTACCTGCAGGTCAGTACCAAAGAACACGCTGGCGCGATGCGCGATGATCAGCGGCTCGGTGGCCTGCTGGCCGAGTTCCGGCGAGATCTGGTCGTCGACGAAAAGACCAAGCTGCTTGATTCCCTGCCCGTTCCGGTTCAACGGACTGACTTCCGGATAGCCTGGAGCAAAGTGGATCTTGGCAAAATAAACGCTGACGCCCCTGGCCCGCGCGGCGTCACACAGCTTGCGCGTGTTGGAGAGCAGAGTGGGCGCGACCGAGGGAAATAGCGCCAGGATGTCGGTCTGATAATGCATGACCACCAGCGCGGTTTGCGCGGGAACAATTGCCGGAATCTCAACGGGTGGCGACATAAGGCTACACGATAAGAAATGATGGTCGACTCTACCACGACCAATCGGTTGGCCGTTCTGGGTCGTCTACGGAAGTTGGCCGTGGGATCGTCAGCGAACGACCTGCACCCGGCTTCGAGGGTTCGAATGCATCCGCAGCCCGTTCAACATTGACTATGTTCGTCTCGCCGGCGGCCTAACCTTGGCCCTGAACCGGAGGATCAGTCTCTATGGCGAAGCCGGCAGGCTTTGGGCCACGGGGGGTAATGCCAGGGTCAGGAACTCGATCATTGGATCGGCCGGGCTGCAGGTCAAGTGGTGATCCAAGGGTGTCGGCCGCGATTGGGATACGCACGGTCAGCATTGTCCCCTCCCCTGTGGATCGCACGCTGAGCGTCCCGCCAAGACGCCGGGTACGCGCGCGCATGCTGCGCATGCCGGTGCCCGGATGCCGTTCGATGGCGGCGGGTTCGAAGCCCATTCCGTTGTCGCTGACAACCAGCTCCAGCCCCCGGGCATCATTGCGCAGGACGACGTCCGCGCGACTCGCCTTGCTGTGCTTCAGCACATTGGTCAGCGCCTCTTGCAAGGTCCTCATGACATCAAGAATTTGCGAAGTCGGCAGATAGCATTGATCGAGGCCAGTGAGCTGCCACCGGCACTCGATGTCGTGGCTCTCGAACAGCCGCGTAAGACGGTGCCGCAGCGGCACGATCTGACCTGCCAGCGCGTGCTCGCCAAACTGCTGGCTGGAGGTGGTATCGATGATGATGCGCAGGTCGTCGCGCAGCTCCTTGAGGATCGACAGGACCTGGCCTGGCGGGATGTCGTGAGGGATGCGCTCCAGTGTCGCAATTCCGCTGACGAGCGTGCCGCCGAGCCCGTCGTGCAGGTCGTGTGCGAGATTGAGCCGTTCACTGAGCCGCGCATTGGCGACTTCGAACTCGCGCTGGCGATCCAGGTTGGCTGCGAGCTCCGCCTTGGCCGCGTCGATCTTGCAGTGCAGTTCGTCATTGAATCGTTCAATGCGGCGCAGGTTGGCGACGAAGCGCCAGGCCAGCACCAGCGCCATGGCGATCATCTGGAACTGCGAAGTGAGGGCCGCGTAGTAGAGGTTGTCCTTGAGGATGCCAAGAAAGCTCAGCAGGTCGTGTACCGCGGCGACAAGGAAAATTGCAATGCAAAACGAGAGGATGCGATGGTCGGTGCGACCACTGCGCCCGGCAAAGCAGAGAAATACGAGGCACGTCGCGAAGAAATTGCACGCCAGTCCCACCGTCAGCGTGTTGCGCACGTCGGTCAGGTAACCGTGCGGCGCCCCGAGCATGACGGCGGCGCCCAACACTACCAGCGTCCAGAGCACCGCTTCGATGCGCGGCAGGCGCCGTTCGCAGAAGCGCACCATGGACATCGTGAAGGCAGCACTGTAGATGAGCAGCGCGATGATATTTGCGCGCCCCCAGGCATCGGTACTGGCAAACGGCCAGGTGCTCGTCGCCACCTGATTCAGCGCCACCCACCACCAGGCCAGCGACATCAGGCTGAACCATCCGTAGGTCACTTCTTGCCGGCGCATCACCCAGAGCGAAAAGAAGAAGCAACCTAGCGCGACGGTGATTGCAAGGCTGACCAACTGCAGGTCATGACGCAGCCGGTAGGCCTGTTCGTAAGCGGCCCGCAGGCGGTCCGGGTCGGCGACCGATACTGGTCCAAGGCCGGGTTGGTATGCCGACAGCCCCGAGACGCGAATCAGCAGCGTGTTGGTGCCCTCCCGCAGCAACGGCGGAGATATCAACTGATAACGGGGAGTATTCCAGGCTCGCGTGAGCGGTTCGACGAGGCTCGCGTCACGCATCAGCAAGCTGCCGTTGAGATAAACCGCCCCCGCCATATTCAGGTAAGCGAGCATCAGCGCCGTGGGTTGGCTTGCATCTGCGCACTGCCAGCTCAGCCGGTACCAGACCACGCCGTCGAAATCGGGCCAGCGCGAGGACCAGTCGTCCGGCAGCTTCACTGGGACCCAGCCCGCCGCCGGCGGGCTATCACCCTGCCAGGTCGATCGGGCAGCCTCTATGCGGGTAAAGGCGGTGGCGCCCGGCCCTTCCTGCGCGTTTGCAGCGCCGGCGAGGAGCGTGGCGCCCAAGATCAGCGCAACAAGCCATGCGCACGCGCTTCGAAAACGGCCTGCGTGCGGGAGTGGACGGCCAACTTCTTGTATATGTTCCTGATGTGGCATTCGACCGTCAGTCTGGACAAGGACAGCAAATCCGCGATCTCCCGATTGGTCAGGCCCTTGCCGACCAGCGAGAGGATTTCGATTTCCCGTGCGCTCAGCGGCGACGCGCCGACCAATCGGCGCGCATGAATTTGCGCCCCGCCTGGCAATGGTGCCGTCGTGGCGACCAGATCGAGGATGTGCCTGGCAACGAAAGGATCGATCGGCGCTCCGCCGCGCAGCGCACTGCGGATCGACAAGGAAATCTCGAGGTCGTCGCGCTCCTTGAGCAGGTAACCGGTGGCACCCGCCTGCAGCGCGCTCACGATGACGCGCTCCGTGTTCCAGGTCGAGATTACCAGAGTTGGCAAGGCAGGATCGCGCTCGTGCAACGCGCGAATGAGGTCGATGCCATTGCCGTCGGGCAACCCGACGTCAACCAGCACCATCGCAAATGGCTGGGCGGTTAGCAGCGCATTGGCGTCGGCGAGGCTGCCGGCAAACCACAAGGCCTCCTCGGCATAGCCGAGCGTGGCCAGGATCGTGCGTAGCCTGGTCTGCATCAGTGGCTCGTCCTCGACGACCAGCAAGGGAGCGGGCAACACCGATTCGCCGGTGTCAGTCAATGGTTGGCTCATTGGGTACGGTGCGGTCACGGCCAGAGTTTAGCTGTACCACCGGAATTGGCCGATCTCCGGATCACGCCAGGCTGACAGAAATCGGCCGTGAGGGGCATCCCCGGAACCAGGTAATTCGGGCGAATCTCGCCGGCGGGTAGCCGAGCTTACCAAATTGCTACCTTAAGCCCGCTCAGTCCAGCCTTGCAGCAAAGTCAAGCAGTTGCTGTGCCGTCACTGTGGCCCCGCCACATACCACCACGGCAATGCTGGACGCCGCCTGCAGCACCGGGGTGTCGCAATCCAATGCCGCCAAGGCTGCGCCGCATGCCGGCTCAACCAGGACGCGGTGTTCGTCAAGAAGCCTTATCGCTGCCTCCACCGCCTGTTTGTCTGACACAACGACGCTGTGGATCTCGTGACGCTGCGCCCATCGGAGCGCGCCATCACACGGCCGCCTGGCGCCAAGCGACGTCGCCACGCTGGTGATCTGTGCGAGTTCGACCGGCCTGCCTTCGGCAACCGAGCGGGCGTAGCAGTCCGCACCGTCGGTTTCTACCGCGATCACAGGCACGTCGGACCAGCCATTCCGCTGAAGCCCTTCCAGCACGCCGCACAGCAGGCCACCACCGCCCACGGCAAGAACGATGGCGCCTGGCTTCGGCCCGGATGCCGCGATCTCGTCCACCAGCGTGGCGTGCCCCTGCCAGATGAGCGGATCGTCGAACGGGTGCACGAAGGCATCGCGTGGCCCGATCAGGGACAGTGCAAACTCGTGCGCTTCCGCCCATGTGCCTCCGCGCACGATCAACTCCGAGCCCTCCAGGCGGATCAGGTCGCGCGCTCGCGATGGTGTGCTCTCCGGTACCACCACCACCACGGGAACGCCGAGTTCGCGTCCGCAATAGGCTGCCGCAAGCCCGGCATTTCCGCCTGAAGATGCAACGAATCGCTGTACGCCCGCGGCGTGCCGCGCTTCACACAAGGCTCCGACACCCCGAAGCTTGAAAGACCCGGACGGCTGTGCGGCTTCCATCTTTAGCCAGACCGGCTTGCCGAGCCGCCGCGAATTGGGCTGGGACTGTACAAAAGGCGTGCTGATGTGAAGCGTCATGTTTGGTAGCGAAATGTGGAAAGCGAGCCGTCCCTGCAACGCGGGAAGCTGCGCCATCGTAGTCGCAGGAAGCTATGCAAACCAATGTTATCTAGGTAGCCTAGCTATGCTTCATGAGTATGGAAATGAATGGGCGGAGACGGTATGCGGAACATTGAATTGCGGCATCTTCGCTACTTCATCGCGGTAGCGCAGGCCGGCAGCGTGGTGGCGGGCGCCCGTGCCGTCGGCATTGTCCAGCCAGCCCTGTCGCGGCAAATCATCGAACTTGAGGCGGCCATCGGTACGCCACTGCTGGCGCGCAAGGCAAGGGGCGTGCAACTCACCGTGGCGGGCGAGAGCTTCCTGAGGGATGCCACACAACTTCTGGCAAACCTGCAAGCCAGCCGCGATCGCGCCCTGCGTTGCGCCGCCGGGCAGCTCGGCGAGCTGCGCCTTGGTGTGTTGCCGAACTACCTGAGTTCAGCCGTCGTGACGGAGGTGCTCCGGGCCTTCCGGATAGCGTGCCCGGAAGTCAAGGTCCTGGTGGACCCGATGCTGTCGACGGAGCAGATTGCCGCGATCCGGAACAGGCAGGTGGATGGCGGCATCATGGCCTGGCGTCGGCATGAGGCGCCGCATCTGACTGGCATCGTGTTGCTCAGCGACCGCTTCGTATTGGCCATGCCTTCATCGCAGACCGCCCGCCACAAGCAGCCGAAACGACTGGCGGACGTGGCGGATCTGCCCTTCGTCTGGTTCGATCCGGCGCGGTCCTCGTCCCAGCATCGCTTCCTGATGACGCAGTGCGAGCGCGCCGGCTTCTCGCCTCGCGTGGCCCAGGTGGGCAGCGACATCCCGACCGTGCTCGGTCTGGTTTCGGCGGGGATGGGTTGCGCGTTTGTCCCCGCAAGCCTGTCAACCGTCTGTCCGCCGACCGTGCGGCTGGTGCCACTGCCTGAGGTCGCTGACCGCTTCGACGTGGAATTCGCGTTCGACGAGGAGGTAGCGACGCCAGCAGTCAGGCAATTCGTGCAGGCGCTGCAGCAGGTGATCGATGATCGGGCAAGCTGAGCCATTGACTTCGTGGCGGCCCGTGCCGGTCGGTCACATGACGCATTGCGTGGTTCCGGTGTCGGACAGCAAGCGGCACGTCAAAACATGCACTGGAGGGGCGGCGTCTCACATGGAATACCGTCGCCGTCCCCATCCATCTTTACCGCCGGGCAGTTTTTCAGATAGAAGCGCGCTTCCGCGCAGGATGCCATCTGGCTGCAGTGCTGTTTGCCCTCGCAGCGGAATGCCGGTTCCGCCGTGGCTGCCACTGCTGGAGCCTCGATCTGCTGTGGCTCGGCCTGGGCAACGGGATTTGCCAAAGGCGCGTGCGTTTTGTAATAGATGAAGGCGGCCGCGGCGGCCGCAACTACCAGCAAGCCCTTATACATGTTGACCCCTACCCTTCTTTTTCTTTTTGGAAATGGAAGGATGCCACAACAGCGTCGTTGGTAAGGCACTTTCCATTCGGAATCCGACAGACTAATCTTGGACTAGGCTGCGGGCAGACGATGGAGGCGGATATGGGCATGGTCTCAATAGAACCCGGCAGCTATCACGTTGTACCGCCGCAAAACCCCGGCGAGGTCATCGATCTGATCCGGACGCACGCGATCCAGGTGGTTGACCTCAGGTTCACCGACTTGCCCGGCGTGTGGCAGCACTTCTCGATCACGCTGCCGGAAGTCAACGACGACTTATTCTCTGTCGGCATCGGCTTCGACGGGTCTTCCATTCGCGGGTTCCAGGAAATCCACGAGTCCGACATGCTGGTCAGGCCTGACCCGGCCACGGCATTCATCGATCCGTATTGCGCAGCACCAACGCTGGCGCTGATCTGCGACGTGCTGGACCCTGTCCTGCACCAGCCGTACTCGCGCGATCCGCGCCATATCGCACGCAAGGCCGAGCTGTACCTCCGGCAAACCGGTCTTGCCACGGTTTGCTACCTTGGCCCCGAACTGGAATTCTTTATTTTCGACTCCATCCGCTTCGGGCAGGACCAGCACTCTGGCTACTACCATGTCGAATCCGCCGAAGGCGAATGGACCTCGGGCCGTGACGAAGGCGCCTATGGCGGGGGCAATCTCGGCTACAAACAGCGCTACAAGGGCGGGTACTTTCCCGTGCCGCCAAGCGACACGCTGCAGGACATCCGCTCCGAAATCGTGCTCGCGCTGATGCAGGCCGGCATCCAGGTCGAAGTGCATCACCATGAGGTCGCCACGGCCGGCCAGAATGAAATCGACATGCGCTTTGCGCCACTGATGCGCATGGCAGACAACGTGATGATGTACAAGTACATCTGCAAGAACGTTGCGCGCCGCCACGGCAAGGTCGCCACCTTCATGCCCAAGCCGCTGTTTGCCGACAACGCGAGCGGCATGCATTGCCACCAGAGCCTCTGGCGCGACGCCGAGAACCTCTTCTATGACAAGAACGGTTGGGCGCAGACGTCCCAGATGTGCCGTTGGTATATAGGCGGCTTGCTCAGCCACGCCCCCGCGCTGATGGCATTCTGCGCACCGAGCACGAACTCCTACAAGCGGCTGGTGCCCGGATACGAGGCGCCTGTCAATCTGGCCATGTCGCAGCGCAACCGGTCCGCCGCGGCCCGGATTCCAATGGTTTCGGATTCCCCGAGCGCCAGGCGCGTTGAATTTCGCTGTCCTGATCCGTCGGCCAATGCCTACCTCGCCTTCTCGGCAATGCTGCTCGCCGGCCTGGACGGCATTGAAAACCAGACGGACCCCGGCGACCCGCTCGACAAGAACATCTATGATCTGCCACCGGAGGAAGCCGCCCGCATCCGGCAGGTACCAGGCTCCCTGGAAGAGTCGCTTTGCGCGCTGGAAGCCGATTCAGCGTTCCTGCGCAAGGGGGATGTCTTCACTGAAGACCTGATCACGACCTGGATTGATTACAAGCGCACGCGCGAGATCGATACATTGAAGGTGCGGCCACACCCGTGGGAATTCCAGCTCTACTTCGACATCTGATGACGGCACTACCGTGTCATCAGCGACTCGCGCTGGCAGAGCCCGCTGCACGCAGATGCTCCAGGAGCGTCCTTGCCTCCGGCAAGAGACCAGCTTCGTCCCTCACGCCCAGCCAGAGAATGCGTGAGGCCCAGGCGTCGGACAGGTAGACGGCATGCAGCCCGGCACCCAGCAGTTCGGGCCGGACCGCGCCATCTGGCAGGACGCCGATGCCCAGGCCGGCCTCGATCATCCGGCAGATCGCATCGAAGCTGCTGACCTGGATCCTCAGCCGCACCACCTTGTCCAGTGCCGATGCGGCGTCGGTCAGGCGCTGCAGCAGCGAGCTGCCCTGGTTGAGGCCGACAAAGTCGTACTCCAGGGTTTCGTCGAAACTCACTTCCGGGCGCCCGGCCAGCGGATGCCCGGCAGGCACCAGGACGACCAGGCGGTCACGCCGATAGACAGACTTCCTGATGTCATAAGCCGGCACGTTGTCGGCGAACACGCCGATATCGGTTTCACCGGACAGCAGCGCTACCACCACGTCCTGGCTCAGGCGCTCCTCCAGGCTGATCCTGATCATCGGCTGCGAGGCCAGGAAGCTTGCCAGGTCGTGCGGAAGGAACTGGATCACGGCTGACGTATTGGCCCAGACCTTGACGTGTCCGCGCACGCCGGTGGCGAAGTCGCTCATCTCGCCCGCCATCTGGTTGACCTTGTCGAGCACCATGCGCGCATGCTGGACCAGCTCATGGCCAGCGGGGGTCAGCTCAAGCCCGCGCCGAACCCGCAGGAACAGCGCGCATCCCACCGTGCGCTCAAGATCCGCGATCCGTTTGCTCAGGGCCGACAGCGTCATGTGTGACTTGTTCGCCGCCTGCGTCAGCCCGCCGCATTGGGCCACCAGCTGGAAGACGCGCAGGGACTGGAGATCGAAATGGGCAGGATTGATCATGGTATTGCACTGGCGACGCGCGCCGACTGGATTGAAAGCCAGGAAAGGCTAGTAAGCCGCTCGCGCCTTGTCAAACGGCGCGCCCGGCTCCCGGCAGCGCAATGCAGGCCTTGATCCGCCTGGGATAGCCGACAAAGTGGCGGGTTGTGCCGGTCGTGGTACTCCCGTACGGCAATATGCACCACCTTTTCCCGTAAGGAAAGGACGGTTGAGAATCCATCGATTACCAGGCAACGGCTTTTGACCCACTATCTCCAGCACACAGCAGGAGCCATGAGATGGAAACAAGCAAGTCAAAGCCCCTTGCCGGCGTACGCGTCCTGGAACTGGGGCAGCTGATCGCGGGGCCGTTTGCCGCGCGCATGCTGGCGGCGTTCGGCGCGGAAGTGATCAAGGTCGAGCCGCCGGGCACGGGCGATCCGCTGCGCAAGTGGCGGCTGTTGCATGAAGGCACCTCGGTCTGGTGGGAGGCACAGTCCCGCGACAAGCAGTCGGTCACGCTGGACCTGCGCACGCCGCAAGGCCAGGAAGTCGTGCGCAAGCTGGCCGCGCAAAGCGACGTGCTGATCGAGAACTTCCGCCCGGGCACGCTGGAAGGCTGGGGCCTGGGCTGGGACAGCCTGCGCGCGGCCAACCCCGGGCTGGTGATGCTGCGCGTGTCCGGCTATGGCCAGACCGGCCCCTATCGCGACCGGCCGGGCTTCGGCGTCATTGGCGAAGCGATGGGCGGCTTGCGCCACCTGAGCGGCGAGCCGGGCCGCACCCCGGTGCGCGTGGGGGTATCGATCGGGGACTCCCTGTCCGCGCTGCACGGTGTGATCGGCATCCTGCTGGCGTTGCGGCACCGGGAGCAGAACGGCGGCCAGGGCCAGGTCGTGGATGTGGCCTTGTACGAGTCGGTGTTCAGCATGATGGAGAGCCTGCTGCCGGAATACTCGGTGTTCGGCGCCGTGCGGCAGGCGGCCGGCAGCAGTCTTCCCGGCATCGCGCCGACCAATGCGTACCGCTGCGCCGACGGCAAGTATGTGCTGATCGCTGGCAATGGCGATGGCATCTTCAGGCGGCTGATGGACATGATCGAGCGCCCCGACCTGCGCGACGACCCTGCGCTGGCCCACAACGACGGCCGGGTCAGCCAGGTCGCGATGCTCGACGCCGCCATTGGCGAATGGGCGGCACAGCGCAGCCTGGAAGCGGCACTCGACGCGCTCAATGGCGCCCGCATCCCCGCGGGCAAGATCTATGACGTCGCCGATATCGCCAGCGATCCGCACTACCGCGCGCGCGACATGATCCTGGACGCGCAATTGCCGGACGGCACCCCCGTCCAGTTGCCCGGCATCGTGCCGAAGCTGAGCGCCACCCCCGGCGCACTGCCCAACCCCGCCCCCGCGCTTGGCCAGCATACCGACGCGGTGCTGGAAGGCCTTGGCATCGGCACGGCGCAGCGCGAGGCATGGCGCGTGGCAGGGATTATCTGACAAGGAGACCGGCATGACTGCCAGGAAGGTGTACATACATGAAGTCGCCACGCGAGACGGCTTCCAGAACGAGGCCCGCTTTGTCGAGACCGATGACAAGGTTGCCCTGATCGACGCGCTGAGCGCATGCGGCTACGCCAGGATCGAGGTGACTTCCTTCACCTCGCCCAAGGCGATTCCCGCGCTGCGCGACGCGGAAGCGGTGATGCATCGCATCGCGCGGCGCCCCGGTGTGGTCTACACGGTGCTGGTGCCGAATGTGCGCGGCGCCGAGCGGGCCCTCTCCTGCCAGGTCGACGAGGTCAACCTGGTGATGTCGGTCAGCGAAAGCCACAACCGCACCAACCTGCGCATGTCGCGCGAGCAATCGTTTGCCCAGCTTGCCGACGTCATCCGCGTGGTGAGGGAGACGCCGACCGCGATCAACATCTCGCTGTCGACCGCGATGGGTTGCCCGATGGAAGGCGACGTGCCGCTGGAAAACGTGCTGGGCTGGATGCAGCGCTTCGCCGACCTGGGGGCTCACGGCGTGACGCTGTGCGACACCACTGGCATGGCGTTCCCGTCCCAGGTCGCGAGGCTGTGCCAAGCCGCGCGGCGGCAGTTCCCCGGCCTGGCGCTGACCCTGCATTTCCACAATACCCGGGGCCTGGCGCTGGCCAATACGCTCGCCGCGCTGGACCAGGGCATCGACCGCTTCGACGCTTCGCTGGGCGGCCTCGGTGGCTGCCCGTATGCGCCGGGCGCGACCGGCAATGTCTGCACCGAAGAACTCGTCCATATGCTTGAACTGGACGGCTACGACACCGGCGTCGACCTGGCTGCCATCCTGGATGCCGCCGCGCGCTTGCCTGGCCTGATCGGCCATGACGTCCCAAGCCAGCTGCTGAAGGCCGGCCGCCGCCTCGACCTGCATCCGATGCCTGCCGCCGACGCGATCCCCGAACAACGGGCCTTCCAGCCCTGACACCCACCCGGAAACCATCATGTCCCTGATCGACCATCTTGACCATCTGGTGCTCACCTGTGTTGACCTCGAAGCCACGCGGCACTTCTACACCGAAGTCATGCAGATGCAGCCTGAAACCTTCGGCAACGGTCGCCTGGCCTTCCGCTTCGGCAACCAGAAGATCAATCTCCACCAGCGCGGCGCCGAGTTCGAGCCCAAGGCACACCTGCCCGTTCCCGGCGCACTCGATCTCTGCTTTATCGCTTCCGTCCCGCTCGACGACGTCATCGCCCATCTTCGGCGATGCCAGTGGCCCATTGTCGAAGGACCGGTGGCGCGCACCGGCGCAACGCAGAAGATCCGCTCGGTCTACGTGCGCGATCCGGACCTGAACCTGATCGAGATATCAGAACTGGTCGACTGAAGATCGGCCAACCCGGCAAAACGATGGAGGAGACACCCATGAAACGCATGACGATCGCCGCGGCCGCCCTGGCGGCCCTGGCTGCGGCCGCCCCGGCCCACAGCACCAACGCCTATCCCACCAAGCCGGTCACCCTGGTGGTGCCCAGCGCACCGGCCGGATCCACCGATATCGTTGCCCGCCTGGTCGGCGAACAACTGCAGGCCGCGCTTGGCCAGCCCGTGGTGGTGGACAACAAGCCCGGTGCCAGCGGCAATATCGGCACCGAAGCCGTGGCGCGCGCCGCGCCGGACGGCTATACGCTGCTGCTTCAGTATTCCGGCTACCACGTCGGCAATCCGGCGCTGTTCCCGCAGATCCGCTGGAAGCCGTCCAGCTTCGTCCCGGTGGCGCTGGTCATGCGCGCGCCGCACGTCATCGCCATCAACGGCAAGCTGCCCGCGACATCGATAGCCGAACTGGTTACCTACGGCAAAAGCAATGGCAAGGGCCTGTTCTATGCCTCGTCCGGCAATGGCTCGATCCAGCATATCGCCGGCGAGATGCTGGCGCGGCAGACCAGGGTGCCGATGACGCACGTACCGTACAAGGGCGCCGGGCCCGTGGTCACCGACCTGATCAGCGGGCAGGTCGACATGTTCATCACGACCCCGCCGAGCGTGATCGGGCATGTGCAGGCGGGCAAGATCAAGGCGCTTGCCTATGCCGGACCGAAGCGCCATCCCTCCATGCCCAATGTGCCGACCACCGCGGAGGCTGGGCTGCCAGGGTATGAGGTGGAATCCTGGTTTGCACTGTTTGCACCGGCGAATACACCGCCGGCCATCGTCGAGCGCTTGTCCCAGGAGGTGAAGAAGATCGTGGCCAGCGACACGTACAGGAAGAAGATCGAGGAACAAGGTGCCTTTGCCGCCTACATGGGGCCGCAGGAGCTGGGCAAGTTCGTCGATCAGGAACTGGCGTCCTGGTCGCGTCTGGTCAAGACATCGAATATTCGCGCGGACTAAGTGTCGTCGATGCGTGGAAGGTCTCCCCGGGTGGGGAGACCCGTTTTTTCTATACGCCCAGGCGATTTTCCAGCCGGCTGGCGGCGACATACAGGCGCGCAAGCTGGCACGCAGCATCCTCAAGCAATGCCGCCGCATGCTCCATCGCAAAGCCGATTGATACCGGCCCCTGCTGAATCGAGATGCACCCGTCGAAGGCTTCGGCCAGTCCGGCATCGGGCTCGACGGCGCCTGAGAGCAGCGTCACCGGCACACCGGCCTGGCGCGCCATGCGCGCGATCATGGCAGGACCTTTTCCCATCATGGTCTGCGCATCGGACCGTCCCTCGCCGGTAATGACCCAGTCGAAGGCGCCGAGCCCTGCATCGAGGCCGGCAGCACCCAGCACAAAGGCCGCGCCGGGAACGATCTCGGCGCCGAGCAGGTGCAACGCAAAGCCGATGCCGCCGGCGGCGCCGCTGCCTTGCGCATCGGCAACCTCCAGCCCGACCACGGCCGCGCATCGCGTTGCAAACCGTTCCAGCCGGGCATCCGCAGCGGCCAGGTCTTGCACGCCCTTCTGCGGGCCGAAGACAAAGGTCGCGCCGTTTGGCCCGCAGAGCGGATTGTTGACGTCGGACAGGCCCAGCAGCCGGACCCGGCCAAGCTGTGCAGGCTGCTGATACGTTGCGGCGCAGATCGCGTCCAGCGTATCCAGGGTTGGCCACAATGCGTTGCCCTGCGCATCGGTAAAGCAAAAGCCGGTTTCCGCCAGCAGGCCGGCACCTGCGTCATTGGTGGAAGATCCGCCCAGCCCGATCGCGATGGTATCGACACTGCGCTCAGCGAGCGCGCGGATGACATGGCCGATGCCCCTGGTCGTGCGTTGCCCCGGCGCCAGCAGGGCGTGCGGAAGGCCGACGATTTCAGCCACCTCGACGATCGCGAGCTCGCCAAACTCCTGCGTGCGGCCGCGGAAGTACCGCACCGGCCTTGGCACGCCATTGGCATCGGTGGCAACCACCGCTTCCCACACGCCCGCACGCGTGGCCGCCAGGACTTCGGCGGTACCTTCGCCGCCATCGGCGATCGGTGCCACGGTGACATCCGCACCAGGCACCGCGCGCCGGATGCCGGCGCGGATGCGATCCGCCACCTCGGTCGCGCTGAGGCTGCCTTTGAACGAGTCAGGTGCAACCAGCACCTTGAGTCCTGCTGCTTTCATTGTCGGCACCATCCTTCGTCCGGCGGGCACGTCATGCGGCCACCACGTTCCTGGGCGCGCCTTGCGCGAAGGCACAGATATTGTCGATAAGCTGGTCGGCCAGGCCTTGCACGGCCTCGTCGCTGGCCCATGCAACGTGCGGGGTCAGGATGAAGTTCGGCACATCCTTCAACTGATGGAACGGGTGTTCCGCGCCGGGCGGCTCCTGCGTCGCAACGTCGAAGCCGGCTCCGGCCACCTTTCCGGATTGCAGCGCTTCCACCAGCGCCGCTTCATTGACCAGCCCGCCTCGGGCGGTGTTGATCAGCAACGGGCGCCGTTCCATCTTCGAGAACTCCGCCGTGTCGATCAGGTTGCGTGTCTGCGCCACCAGCGGGCAATGCAAGGTGATGATGTCGCTACGGCGCAGCACCTCGTCGAAAGGCGTGTAGAGCGGGCCCATGCCCTCGCGTCCCTTGTGGGCCGCAAACAGCGGCTGCATGCCCAGCGCACTCGCCATCCTGGCCACCGACTGGCCGAGCACGCCGTCGCCGATGATGCCAAGCACCGACCCGTGCAAGTCCTTGATCGGGTAGTCGAAGAAGCAGAAGGATCCGGATTCCTGCCAGCGGCCGCGCCGGACCGCATCGTGGTAGGCGGCCAGGCTTCGCCGCAGCGCGAAGATCAGGGCAAAGGTATGTTCCGGCACCGTATGGACGGCATAGTCGCGGATATTGGAGACGACGATGCCGCGGGCGGCACAGGCTTGCAGGTCGACAACATCGGTGCCGGTCGCCGCAATGGCGATGAGCTTCAGGTTCGGTGCCTGCTCAAGCTGGCGGGCATCCAGCTTCACCTTGTTGGTGATGACCACGTCCGCAGCGGCGATGCGCGCGGCGACGTCCTCGTCAGGCGTTTCCCCGTAGAGTTGGAGCTCATGCGGGAACGGCAGCGCTGGCAGCGTGATCTGCGGCGAGATGGTGGAACGGTCCAGGAATACGATCTTCATTGCCATGACATCCAGGTTGCGGGCCCCCCGCAGCGTGCCGATGTGAGGCACGGCTTGTCACACTGGCGCGTAGGGACGGGCTGCGGTCGAAGGGCGGCAGGCATCTGCCGCGTTATTGCGCCACAGACATGATGAGGGGAGGCAGGCCCAGCTGGAATCGCGGCTTTCTCCATCTTCCTTTCTCAAATGGAAAGGCAATGGCCACGTCACGGCAGCATCGGCCCTGCATGGCGTGGAACATTTCGGCCTGGGCTGACACGAACTACGTGAGGGGCCGCGGAAACGCCGACGCTGCGCGACGGCATCACATTCCCCGGCCATTCGCGGTAGCTATGGCAGGAGGACCCACATGAACACCACTGCAAAACTCATTCCCTCAACCGAGTTGGCGCAACAAAACCCCGTCCGGTTTCCCAATGAAAGCGCGGAGTACCGCAAGGCGCGCAATGCGCTGCTCGCGGAGGAGATCGAGCTGCGGCGCCACATTGAGCGCGTGGCCGAACAGCGCCGCGGCCTGCCCGCGGGCGGCGAGGTGACAAAGCGCTATACCTTCCAGGGCGAACGCGGTCCGGTCACGCTGGCCGAACTGTTCGGCGACAAGGACACCCTGGTCATCTACAGCTATATGTTCGGACCGCAGCGGGAGCAGCCTTGCCCGATGTGCACGTCGGTGATGGCGTCGTGGGATCACAAGGTCCCGGACATCGAGCAGCGCGTGGCGCTGGCGATGATCGCCCGCTCGCCCATCGATCGCCTGGTCGCCGCCAAGAAGGCGCGGGGCTGGACCAAGCTGAAGGTCTATGCGGACGTCGACGGCGATTTCACCCGCGACTATGTCAGCCCCGAAGATGCCGACGCTCCGGGCTACTCGGTGTTTACGCGCCGGGACGGCAAGATCCGCCATTTCTGGAGCAGCGAGATGTATGCCCTCTCGGTCGACCCGGGTCAGGACCCGCGCGGTGCGCCGGACCTGGATCCGCTGTGGACCCTGCTGGACACCACGCCGGAAGGCCGGGGGGCGGATTGGTATCCGAAGCTGGAATACCCCGAGGGGAAATAATCGTCCTCGATGGCAGGGTCAGGCCTCGGGTTGGTGGCAAACCACTTCGATGTTGTGCCCGTCCGGACCAATCACGAACGCCGCATAGTAGTTGGCGTGGTAGTGCGGGCGCAGGCCAGGCGCACCATTGTCTTTGCCACCCGCCTCCAGGGCCGCGCGATAGAAAGCTTCGACTTGCTCGCGATTCTCGGCCGTGAACGCCAGGTGAAGATGCGCCGGCTTTTCCTCGGTCTGGAACAGGCACAATGAAGCCTTGCCCTTTGGGCAAAGCTCGACACCGTACGCCGGCGGCCCCTCCGAGGCAACCGCTACGCCGAGCGGTTCGAGTGCCTTGAGGAAGAACGCCTTGCTCGCTGCATAGTCGCTGACTCCGAATTTGACGTGGTCAAACATGGGTTCTCCTGAAGTGTGTGGGCCCTGCGCGCGGCCCGACCCCAGAGTTTGACGATGAACCAAAAAAAATGCCAGCCATCCCGGATGGCCGGCACCAAGCTCACAGCAGTTGGAGACTGAGACCCCGCCGCGCGTCGCCGCCGCCGGACCGCGCGCGCTCGGGGCAAGCCTCAATCTGCCTGACCTCGACAACATCGCCTTCGTCCACCCGGACTCGTCCGTTCGGGGTATGCGAACCGAAGTCACACGGCTCTAGTGTGTCCCTTCCCAATGACTTTCATGAAGGAGGGGCCGATGGCCAAAGCAGAGAATCTCGTGACGTCGATCCAGGTGGAGATCGACGCACCGGTAGCGCTGGTGTGGGAAGCGCTGACCGACTTTGCGCGCTACGCGGAATGGAATACATTCTGCCCGGAGCTGGAGACCACCGGCCGGCTCGGCGACATGGTGTACATGCAGGTGCGCATCCCCGGCACCGACCAGGTCATCCCGGTCAACGAGTACCTGGTGGCGTGGGAGCCGGAACGCCTGCTCTCGTGGGAGCAGCGCCCCACCGACGAGAACAAGGATGCAGCCCGGCGCGACCAGTACCTGGAAGCCGTCGGGCCCGGGCGCACCCGCTACTTCACCACTGACCTGTTCCTGGGGCTGAACGCGGAGACCATCATGCGCGAGCACGGTGCCTGGGTGAAGCAGGGCTTCGACCAGGTGGCACGGGACGTCAAGGCGCGCGCGGAAGCGCTGAATGCGCAACGGCAGGCTGGCCTGCGCTGAGCAGTCATTGCCTGTACGCGCGGGCGGGAGCGCCGCTACTCCCGCATCCTCTCCGCCATGAATGCCCGCAGCATCTCCATTGCGGGCGTCTCGGTCCGTCCCTGCAAGGTGATCAGCGCGAACTGCGCGCTGGTGTGCAAGGGCGGCGTCAATGCCAGCTCCACCAGTTCCCCGCTTGCCATGGGCTCGCGCGCGGCGGCGATGATGCCGAGGAACACCGCATCGGTGATGCGGGCGGCTTCCACCAGGCTGGAGATCTCCTCGCAGCGCAGCGTGACCATCTGGTCGGGATGCGCGCGTGGCCCGAAGTGGGCGATCAGGATGCGCGCCACCTCGTCCGACAGGGGGCTGGAAGCGATCGGATAGGCCAGCAGATCGTCGAAGCTCACGCGGCGCAGCTTGCACAACGGATGGCCGCTGCGGCACATGAAGCCGGCGCGCAGGTCCGGCAGCCGCTCCACGCGCAGGTCGGGGCCCGGCACTAGCGAGCGCAGATCGATGACCACGCCGTCAAGCGCGCGGGCGCGTAGCTGCTGAAGCTGCAGATTGGTCGCGCCGCGCGAAATGGTCAGCCTGACCCTGGGATGGTGCCTGGCCATATGCACCAGCAGCGGCGTCATCAGCATGGCGCCCGGCCCGGATCCCAGGCCGATGCGCAGCGTGCCCGCCTGGCCGGCCTGCAACGCCAGCGCGCTCTGCCTGAGCTCGCCAGCCTCGAAGACGATGCGCCGTGCCCTTTCCAGCGCCAGCTGCCCGAACGGCGTCAGTTCGTTGCGCTTGCCGATGCGGTCTACCAGTGGCATGCCCAGCTCCGCTTCCAGGGCCTGGATGCTGCGGCTGAGTGCCGGCTGCGTCAGATGCAGCCGCGCGGCGGCCTGGCTGAACGAGCCGGTCTCCGCCAGCGCGATCAGGTGCTTGAGCTGAATCAGGTTCATCGCCGTCCTCGCATGCAATCTTGTAATGATAATGAGAAAAATGATGCATTGGACATCAGGTTGCCGCCTTCCTAACATGGCTGCCAGCCGTGCGTCCCGCCGGGGCAACAAGACAGACGCGGCATCCATGATCAGGAGACGACGATGACCCTCACACAATGCCTGCGCCGCCCGCTGACGAGGCTGACTGGCGGCCTGCTTGCCGCCGTGCTGGCCAGCCCGATCTGCGCCGGCGCGGCCGGCGCGACCGCAGCCGCGGGGGCGACCGGGGCGTCCTATCCCGCCAAGCCGATCGCACTGATGGTGCCCTATCCCGCCGGCGGCGCCTCCGACGCCATCGCCCGCGTGCTGAGCCAGCCCGTCGGCAAGCAGCTCGGCCAGACCGTGCTGGTGGAGAACCTGGGCGGCGTCAGCGGCGCCATCGCCGCGCAGAAGGTGCTGTCGGCGCCGGGCGACGGCTACTACCTGTTCCAGGGCTCTCCCAACGAAGTGATCCTGTCTCCGCTGGCCAATGCCGCGGTCAAGCTGCAGGCGGAGGACTTCCAGCTGGTGCAGCCGATTTCCACCGCGGTGCTGGCACTGATCGCACGCAAGGACCTGGAAGCCAACTCCGCGGACGAACTGATCGCCCTGGCGCGCAGCCGCAAGGACAAGCCGCTGTCTTATGGCAGCGTGGGAGTGGGCTCGCTGTACCACATCCTGGTCGAGCACATGCAGCAGCTCACCGGCACCAGGATGACCCACGTCCCTTACAAGGGCGCGGCGCCGCTGGTACAGGACCTCGGCGGCGGCCAGCTCGACTTCGCCATCGTGCCGTTCAACGCCGCGCTCGGCGCGATGGCCCAGCAGGGACGGCTGAAACTGCTCGCCACCGCGGGCGCCACCCGGGCGCCGCTGTTGCCCAATGTGCCCACCATCGGCGAAGGCAAGCTGCTGAAGAACTTCGCCTTCACGATCTGGACCGGCTTCATGGTGAAGAAGGGAACCCCGCCCGAGGTGGTGCAGCGCCTGAACCTGGCGCTCGGCAATGTCCTCAAGGATCCCGCCGTGCGCGCCGGGCTGGAAGCCCAGATGCAGACCGTGGCCACGCCGATGACGCTGCAGGAGGCGGCCCGCTTCTACGAAGGCGAGACGGCGCGCTACCGCGGCCTGGCCAAGGCCATCGGGCTGCAGCCGCAATGACGCAACGCCAATGCCATCGCATATAGAGAGGAGAGAAATCCCATGCACGCCATCCTGGAATCGCTGCGCTCCCGCGCGGACAAGTTCGTTGCGCTGCGCCGCGACATTCACCAGCATCCGGAACTTGGCTTCCAGGAGCACCGCACCAGCGACGCCGTGGCCGAGCGCCTCGCCCAATGGGGCTACGACGTGGAGCGCGGGCTGGGCGGCACCGGCGTGGTGGGCAGGCTGCGGCGCGGCAGCGGCACGCGCCGGCTCGGCCTGCGCGCCGACATGGACGCCCTGCCGATCGGCGAGGCGACCGGCCTGCCCTACTCCAGCAGCCATGCCGGCGTCATGCATGCCTGCGGGCACGATGGGCACACCGCCATGCTGCTTTGCGCCGCGGAATACCTGGCGCAGGAAGCGCAGTTCTCCGGCACGCTAAACCTGATTTTCCAGCCGGCCGAGGAAGGCATGGGCGGCGCCGTGCGCATGATCCAGGACGGGCTGTTCGAGAAGTATCCCTGCGACGCCGTCTTCGCCATGCACAATATGCCTGGCATCACGCAGGGACGGCTGGTGCTGCGCGACGGTCCCACCATGGCTTCGTCGGACTACGTCACCGTCACGGTCAGAGGCGTGGGCGGCCACGGCGCGCTGCCGCACCGGGCAGCCGATCCGCTGGTGGCCGCCGCCGGCATCGTGCTGGCCCTGCAGACCGTGGTCTCGCGCAACGTCGACCCGCTGCAGATGGCGGTGGTGACGGTCGGCGCCATGCATGCCGGCAAGGCCAACAACGTGATCCCGCAGGAAGCCACGCTGGAAATCAGCGTGCGGGCGCTCGACCGCGACGTGCGTGCCACCCTGGAGCGGCGCATCAAGGCGCTGGTGCAGGCCCAGGCGGAAAGCTACGGCGTGCGCGCCGAGATCGATTACCGGCAAGGCTATGCGGTGCTCGTCAACACCCCGGAAGAGACGGAATTCGCGCGCCAGACGGCGCTCGCCTTGCTTGGGCCGGACAAGGTCGTGCCGCAAGGCCCGGCGCTGCCCGGCAGCGAGGACTTCGCCTTCATGCTGGAGCGCTGCCCCGGCAGCTATCTGCTGATCGGCAACGGCGATGGAGACAGCGCAGGCGCCTGCATGGTGCACAACCCCGGCTACGACTTCAACGACGACAACGTCACCATCGGCGCGGCCTATTGGGCGCTGCTGACGCAGCGCTTCCTGATCGACTGAGGTTGCAGATCGCTGTTTCGGCTATTAGGGACTGGCCCGTCGATCGACCTGCATAGGCAGGTCGATCGACGGGTCAATGCGGAGGTCTCTGGCTTAGCACCACCAACGCCGCGGTGCCGCGGCTGCGCACGCAGGCGTCGTTGCAGTGGTCTTGCGCCGCGTCGGCGGAGGCCACGCTGACAGCGGGCATCTCGTCCTGGCTGCCATGCGCGGTGGCAAGGTCGCCGCCCACGGCAATCGCCCAGGCCGCGCCCATCGCGGCGCCGGCCCCGGCCAGGCCCGCCGCCCAACGAAATCCGAGCCGCTTCATGCTGTCTCCTCCGCACCCTTACTGGGTTTCCATGCTTTTGAAAGCATCGTAGTCAGCGCCGGCCCGAAACGCTTCGTCCGAGCAGACTAAGGGGTATCCCGCAGCAGCGCCGGATCGAAAGTGGCGTCGGGTCGACAGGAAGGGATGGTGGACAGGGCCGGATGCGGCGGCACGTCGGGCCCTTGATACAGCCGGGCCAGCGCTGCGGCACAGCCGGACAGGCCAGACGGCGCCAGATGCATGGCGTGCGCGCTCAGCAGGCCCCACAGGTGCGCCACCAGCAGGCCGGCCATGCCTGGGGCCGGCAGCAGGCCGGCGAAGGTTGCGCGCAGGGTCTCGACGCCCGCCAGCACGCGGGCGCGCAGCGGGCAAAGCTCGCAGTCGTCGCCGCACTTGTGCTGCAGCAGGGCGGCCAGCAGGCTGACATGGCGCGCCAGGTCATCGCCATCGAGCAAGGCGGCCAGCGCCTGCTCCAGCGTGCCTGGCCCGTTGGCGGCGCGGCCTTGCGCCAGCGGCGCGAGGCGGGCGGCGAAGTCGGCTTCGGCGCACGACAGCAGCGCGCCGAGCAACTCGGCGCGGGAACGGAAATGCCCGTAGACGGCCCCGCGCGTCATGCCGATGGCGCGGGCCACATCGTCCACGGTGACGCAATGCAGGCCGCGGTGCCGGATCAGTTGCAGCGCGCTGGCCAGGATGCGCGTCCGCGTGACGGCGGCATCTTCGCGGGTGTGGCGGGCCATGGGCGCGGCGGGCCTACAGGAAATGCACGTCGTCCGGCCCCCAGTGGGCGCGCATGCTGCGGATGCGGCCATCTGCGCCGAACGTCATGATGTCGGTCACGTCGATGCGGGCCGGCCGCCCTTCCAGGCGGGCATGCACGGCAAAGGTCAGCGCGGCGGCGTCACCGTGCGAGCCGCGCGGCGGCGCCACCACCTCCAGGCGCGCGCCCAGTGCGGTGGTGTGCTGGTAGAAGGCCAGGATGGCCGGCTTGCCGGCGATCGGCTGCGCGCCGACCGGGTCTTCGACGGTGGCATCGTCGGCGTAGAGCGCGGCAACGCCCTGCGCGTCACCGGCATTGAAACGATCGACATAGGCGAGCAGCGTGGCTTTCATCGCGGCGCTATCGGGCATGGGGTTCTCCTTGTCTGGTGGTTCTAGCGTGCGGTGTAGCCGCCGTCGATCACCAGCTCGGCGCCGGTGACGTAGCGCCCGGCGTCGGACACGAGGTACAGGATGCCCGCGGCAATGTCGCGGGGCTGGCCCACCTTGCCCGCGGGGGTCTGTCCACCCAGGTAGTCAAACAGCGCCTCGCCCTGCCCCGAGGCCTGGGCCACGTGTTCGAGCATCGGCGTGCGGATATAGCCGGGATGGATCGAGTTGGCGCGAATCCCCTTGCCGGCATAGAGCATGGCATCGGTCTTGGCCATCATCCGCACCGCGGCCTTGGATGCGTGATAAGGCGGCACGTCCGGCCCGCCGGCGATGCCGTACATCGACGACACGTTGACAATGGCGCCGCCGCCGGCGCGCTCCATGTGACCGATGGCGTGCTTGGTGCACAGGAAGGTGCCGGTCACGTTCACGGCCATGACCTGCTGCCATTGCTCCAGCACGAGCTCATGGGTCGGCGCATTGGGCCCTTCGATGCCGGCGTTGTTCACCAGGATGCCGAGGCCGCCGAAGCGCGCCGCGATCTCCGCGAACACGCGCTTCACGTCGCTTTCGCTGGTGACGTCGAGCTTCCAGAACTCGGCCTCGCCGCCTTCGGCGCATATCGCTTCCGCGGTGGCCTTGCCGTCGGCTTCCAGCACGTCTAGTACCGCGACCTTCGCGCCGGCCGCCGCCAGCACGCGGGCGGTTTCCGCGCCGATGCCGCGCGCGGCACCGGTGATGGCGGCAACCTTGCCGCGCAGGTCGAACAGGCTATACGGGTATTCCATGATGTCTCCTGGGTCTTCTTGTGTGGACGTGCGAGCCAATTATGCCGCCCCGCCCTGGGCGGTATCCGCCAGGAAGCCGATACATTCACGGTTGAAATATGCGGCGTGCTCGACCATCACCCAGTGGCCGCAGCGGTTGATCATGACGAAGCGCGCGTCGGCGCAGCCGGCCAGGAATCTGGTGGCGCCCGAGGCGGGATTGAACTGGTCTTCCGTGCCCCAGAAGCCAAGCACCGGGCAGCGGATCTCGCCCAGCCGCTCGGTCAGGTTGGGCACCTTCATGGTGGCCAGCACCTCGCGCGGCTGCTCGCGGCACACCGCCATGCGCTCATCGACCAGCGCGTCGGTGACCAGGCTGGCGTCGTGCACCAGCAGTTGCAGCAGCTGCCGCATGGTGTCCGGGTTCATGTGGCCGCCGGTAAACAGCGACACCATGCGCTGGATGCCCTCCATCTGGAAATAGGTTTCCCGTTCTTCCACGCCGCCGGGCGCCATCATCACCAGGCGGCTGACATGCTCCGGGAAATCCAGCGCGTACTTCAGCGCGATGGCGCCGCCAAGCGAATTGCCCACCAGCACGCAGCGCGGCAGCTCCAGTGCCAGCAACTGCTCACGCAGCGCGGCGACAAAGAAGTCCAGGGTGTACTCGACATCGTCCGGCTTGGACGACAGGCCATACCCGGGCAGGTCCACCACCACGGTGCGAAGGCCCGCCTCGGCGAACGCCGGCGCGTTGTGGCGGAAGTTGCTGTGCCCGCTCGCGCCCGGCCCGCTGCCGTGGATAAAGACCACAGGCTCGCCGCTGCCGGAGTCCAGGCAGTGCAGGCGCAGGCCCGTTGACGTGATGACGAAGCGCCCGACCGGCAGGTTCGGGTGTGGGGACAAAGGCGTGTGCTGTGACGTAGCGGACATGAGGGCGTCTCCCGTGGTTTGCCCAGCATATTGCGCAGCGCTGCCCGCGCGGGCATCGTTCATTCGGACTACGATCCGGACGGCCACTTCTCCTACGATGGGCGCTCCATGCATCAAGGGGGACCCATGACAGGATTCGACTACACCGGCCAGACCGTGCTGGTCACGGGCGGCATGCGCGGCATCGGCCGCGCCATCAGCGAGGCCTTCCTGCGCGCCGGCGCGCAGGTCTTCGTATGCGGCCGCACCGCGCCCGCCGACGACAGCGAACTGCCGGCCGCGGATGGCCGCAGCGCCCGCTTCATCCCGGCGGACATCCGCGACATCGAACAGGTCGATGCCATGCTGGCGCAGATCGCGCACGCCAGCCCGACGCTCGACGTGGTCATCCACAACGCCGGCGGCTCGCCGTTCGCGCTGGTTGCGCAGGCCTCGCCACGGCTGCTGGAATCGGTGATCCGACTCAATCTGGTGGCGCCGCTGCAGCTCGCGCAGCGCACCAATGCACGCATGCAGCAACAGGCTGGCGGCGGCACCCAGCTGTTCGTCGGCAGCGTCAGCGCGCTGCGCCCTTCGCCCGGCACGGCGGCCTATGGCGCCGCCAAGGCCGGCATCCTCAATGCGGTGCGCACGCTCGCGGTGGAATGGGCGCCCAAGGTGCGCGTTGCCGCGGTCAGCCCGGGCGTGGTGCTGACCGAGACCTCGCAGCAGCAGCACTACGGTGACCCCGAGGCGTTGCGCACCATGGCCGCGACGGTGCCGCTGGGCCGGCTCGCGCATCCGGACGACATCGCCGGCGCGTGCCTGTTCCTGGCATCGCCGCAGGCGTCGTACGTATCTGGCGCCAATCTCGTGATCGATGGCGGCGGCGAGCGCCCGGCCTTTCTCGACGCCGCTTCGGTCAATCGCGGCTGAGCGGCCCGCCTGTAGGGAAACCGCCTAGTCCGTTCTGCCGATTTGTGCATGGCTGCCCCTCTCTACGCTTGCGACCAGGCGAGCGCCATTCGAAGTGCCAGGCAACGAACCAACACCGACACCACGGGGGAGACCACCATGCACCATCCACAACTCGGCCCACTGAAACGCCGCAACCGGCTGCGGCCAATCGCTGCCGCGGCGGCACTGGCCGCGCTGCTTGCAACGCCAGCGAGGGCGGGCGACACCATCGACCTTGGCCACGACACCACGCTCGACTACAGCGTCACCGCCTCCTACGGCGCGGCGGTGCGCACCGGCCACCAGAGCAACACACTGCTGAGCCCCGCCAATATCAACGGCGACGATGGCAACCGCAACTTCAAGCGCGGCGACCTGATCGCCAACCGCGTCTCGCTGCTGGGCGAAGCGCATCTCAAGCACGGCGTCTTCGGCGCGCTGGTGCGGGGCAGCGTGTTCCAGGACTGGGCCTACAGCGGCACCAACTCGAACAATGCGCCGTTCACGGTCAACCACAGCGGTCCGTTCAACCAGTTCACCAACTCGGCGCAGGACTATCACGAGCACCGCGCGCAACTGCTCGATGCCTATGTCTATGGCGCGGCGCCGATCGGCAGCACGCAGCTGAGCTTCAAGCTGGGCAACCAGGTGGTCGCCTGGGGCGAGAGCCTGTTCTTCGCCAATATCGCCGGCGCGCAAGGGCCTGCCGATGCCACCAAGGCCTTCGTGCCGGGCGCCGAGGTCAAGGACATCCTGCTGCCGGTGCCGCAGGCGTCGCTGCAGCTGCAGGTCACGCCGGCATTCAGCGTGATGGGCTATTACCAGTTCACCTACAAGCCGAACCAGATCTTCGCACCGGGCAGCTATTTCAGCTCCACCGACGTGGTCGGCCCGGGCGCGGAGTTCATCATCGGGCCCGGTTTCAACATCCCGCGCGGCCCGGATATCCGCCCCTCGGACTGGGGGCAATGGGGCGTGGGCGCGCGCTTCCGCGTATTTGACAGCACCGAGATCGGGCTGTACCAGCTGCGCTATCACGACAAGAACCCGAGCGTGGTCACCTCGCTCTTTCCCACGCTGCAATACCAGCAGAAGTTCTACGGCGGCATCAACCTGACCGGCGCCAGCTTCTCCACGCAGATGCTGGGCGCCAACGTCGCCGGTGAAGTCAGCTACAAGGACGGCGTGCCGATGCTGGTGGACGTGGCCGGCTCGCCCACCGCGACGCGCGGCAAGGCGCTGCAGGGCCAGCTCTCCGCGATCTACTCGGTGGGCCCGACCTTCCTGGCCGACTCGCAGACGCTGCTGGGCGAAGTGGCCTACCTGCACGTGCTCGACGTGGACCCGGTGATGGGCTTCAGCAAGCTGTCGAACACCCGCAACTCGGCGGCGTTCCAGGTGGGCTGGTCGCTGAACTACAACAATGTGTTCGATGGCTGGGACATGAGTGTGCCACTCACCTACGCTCAGCAGTTCAGCGGCCAGTCGGCGGTGGCCGGCGCCTTCGGCACGCTGCTGGGCTATGGCGACAAGCGCGCCAGCGTTGGGCTGACCTTCAAGTACCTGAACAACCTGGAGCTCAACCTGACCTACGCCGCGTTCATCGGCGGCGCCAACATCGCCAACCGTCCGCTGGCTGACCGCGACTACGTGGCCTTCAACGCCAAGTACTCGTTCTGACCTTTTGTCCTGACCCGAACTGCCGCGGCGCGCTGCCGCCGCGGCAGTGCGGCCCGACCCTCCCCTGCCATGAACGCCGACCTGATCACCACGCTCAGCAATGAACTCCACCATGCGCTGGTCACGCGCTCGCCGGTGCCGCCGCTCAGCGGCCGCGGACTGGGGCTCGACGTCCACGCTGCCTATCGCATCCAGCAAGGCTTTATCGCCCACCGGCTGGCGGCCGGCGACCGCGTCACCGGCAAGAAGATCGGCGTGACCAGCGCGGCCGTGCAGCAGATGCTGGACGTGCACCAGCCGGACTTCGGCATCCTGCTGCAGAGCATGCAGTACGCCGCCGGGCAGCCCATCCCCACCGAAACCCTGATCCAGCCGCGCGCCGAGGGCGAGATTGCCTTCTTCCTGCGGCGCGACCTGCGCGGCCCGGGCGTGACGCGCGCCGATGTGCTCGACGCCACCGAAACGGTGGCGGCCTGCTTCGAGATCGTTGACTCGCGCATCCGGGACTGGCGCATCCGCATCGAGGATACCGTCGCCGACAACGCCTCTTGCGGCGTCTATGTGCTCGGCGAGGAACGCGTCAGCCCGCACGCGCTGGACCTGGGCGCATGCGCGATGACGCTCGAGAAGAACGGCAAGTGCGTCGCCACCGGGCTTGGCAGCGCCGCGCTGGGGCATCCCGCCGACGCGGTGGCGTGGCTGGCCAACACCCTGGGCAGCTTCGGCATTCCGCTGCTGGCCGGCGAGACCATCCTGTCGGGTTCGCTGGCGGCGCTGATTCCGGTGCAGGCGGGCGACCGGCTGTCCATGCATATCACCGGCATCGGCGGCTGCAGCGCCGTGTTCCGCTGACTTACACGACTTTCCTGACTTCCTGACTTTGCCAAGCGAGACCCCATGAACAAGATCCGATGTGCCCTGATCGGGCCCGGCAATATCGGCACCGACCTGCTTTACAAGCTGCGCCGCAGCGACATCCTGGAACCGGTCTGGATGGTCGGCGTGGAGCCGTCCTCCGAAGGCCTGGCGCGCGCGCGCGAGCTGGGACTGAAGACCACCAGCGACGGCATCGACGGCTTGCTGCCGCACCTGGAGGCCGACGATATCCGCATCGCCTTCGATGCCACCTCGGCCTACGTCCACGCCGAGCACTCGGCCAGGCTGACCGCGCGCGGCGTGCGCGTGATCGACCTGACGCCGGCGGCGATCGGGCCGTTCTGCGTGCCGCCGGTCAACCTGGACGCGCATATCGGCAGCAACGAGATGAACGTCAACATGGTCACGTGCGGCGGCCAGGCCACCATCCCCATGGTGTATGCGGTCTCGCGCGTGCAGCCGGTGGCCTACGGCGAGATCGTGGCAACGGTGTCGTCGCGCTCGGTCGGGCCCGGCACGCGCCGCAATATCGACGAGTTCACGCGCACCACGGCGGGCGCGATCGAAGCCGTGGGCGGCGCGCGCCAGGGCAAGGCCATCATCGTGATCAACCCGGCCGAGCCGCCGCTGATCATGCGCGACACCATCCACTGCCTGACCGACGATGCGCCCGACGTTGCCGCGATTACCGCCTCGGTGCACGACATGATTGCCGAAGTGCGCAAGTACGTGCCCGGCTACACGCTGAAGAACGGCCCGGTGTTCGACGGCAAGCGCGTGTCGATCTTCCTGGAGGTCGAGGGCCTGGGCGACTACCTGCCCAAGTATGCCGGCAACCTGGACATCATGACCGCCTCGGCCGCCCGCACCGCCGAGTGCATTGCCGCCGCCATGCGCGCCGGCAGCGCGCAAGAAGCCGCCAACGCCTGAGGAGCCAGCCATGGTCCAACACATCACCCTGCACGACATGACCCTGCGCGACGGCATGCACCCGAAGCGCCACCAGATCTCGCTGGAACAGATGAAAGGCATTGCCCGCGGGCTGGACGCCGCCGGCGTGCCGCTGATCGAGGTCACCCACGGCGATGGCCTGGGCGGCGCCTCGGTCAACTACGGCTTCCCCGCGCACAGCGACGAGGAATACCTGCGCGCGGTGCTGGGCGAACTGAAGCAGGCGCGCGTCTCCGCGCTGCTGCTGCCCGGCATCGGCACCGTCGACCACCTGCGCATGGCGCATGAGATTGGCGTGCATACCATCCGCGTCGCCACCCACTGCACCGAGGCCGATGTCTCGGAGCAGCATATCGGTATGGCGCGCAAGCTGGGCATGGATACCGTGGGCTTCCTGATGATGGCGCACATGGCACCGGTGCAGACGCTGGTGCAGCAGGCGCTGCTGATGGAAAGCTATGGTGCCAACTGCCTGTATATCACCGACTCGGCCGGGCACATGCTGCCGCACGACGTCACCGAGAAGCTGGGCGCCGTGCGGCAGGCGCTGCGCCCCGAGACCGAGCTGGGCTTCCACGGCCACCACAACCTTGCCATGGGCGTGGCCAATTCGCTCGCCGCGATCGCCTGCGGCGCCAGCCGCATCGACGCCGCCGCGGCGGGACTGGGCGCCGGTGCCGGCAATACGCCGATGGAAGTGCTGGTGGCCGTGTGCGAGCGCATGGGCATCGAGACCGGCGTCGACGTCTACCGCATCGCCGACGTGGCCGAAGACCTGGTGGTGCCGATCATGGACCACCCCATCCGCATCGACCGCGACGCGCTCACGCTGGGCTATGCCGGCGTGTACTCGTCCTTCCTGCTGTTCGCCAAGCGCGCCGAGGCCAAGTACCGCATCCCCGCGCGCGAGATCCTGGTCGAGCTCGGCCGGCAGCGGCTGGTGGGCGGGCAGGAGGACATGATCGAGGATACGGCGATCACGCTGGCGCGCGAACGGGGCCTGCTGGTGCCGTGACGCTGTCGCCCCGGTTTCGATCAAGCCTGGCGGCGCCGCTGCGCGGCCGGGCATGGCTTTCATCAGGCACCAGAGAATGGAGACAGGTTCCCATGCTTCGACTTCCCACCCGCCTGCGGCTCGCTAGCCTCGGTATCGCGGCCGCGGCACTCGCCGCCGCGGCCAGCCCCGCGCACGCGCTCAATATCCTGCTGACCAATGACGACGGCTGCGCCGCACCTGGCATCACCGCGGTCCGCAAGGCCCTGCAGGACGCCGGCCACCGCGTCATCACGGTCGGGCCGGCCACCAACCAGAGCGGCTCGGGCGCTGCCTATGCCGTGCCCGACGGGCGCACCCGGCTGGTAGTGGATCCGCTCGCCGGCAGCGCCGACACCTACTGCGTGCACCGGGTCAAGGCCACCTTCGTCGCAGGCGGCGCGCTCAATGCCACCAACCCGGAATACCTGGGCAGCGGCTCGCCGGTGGACGCCACCGCCATGGGCCTGAAGATCGTCGGGCCGGAAAGCAGCTTCACGCCGGACCTGGTCGTCTCCGGGGCCAATTTCGGCGAGAACCTGTCGGACTCCATCCCGCACTCGGGCACGGTGATGAACGTGCTGTTCGCCGCGCGCCGCGGCGTGCCCGGCATCGCGCTGAGCGTTGGCGTGGACTTTGCCGAGGCACGCACCGGCTTCGGCGGCACCGTGGCCGCGTTCCCCAGGGCCGGGGCCTTCCTGGCCCGCGTGATTGCCAGCCTGGAAGCCACGCGCGCAGCCGGCCAGCCATTGCTGCCGGTGGCCCACCCGCTGAGCATCAACTACCCGATCGCTGCCGGCGGGACTCCTGCCGGCGTGCGCCTGACCACGCCTGGCACGGTGGATTCCTTTACCACCGCCTACAAGCGCAATGCCGACAACACGGTATCGATCGACGTGGGCGCGCCGGAGACCGAAGCGGCAGCGCTGGCGCGGATCGCGGAGACGCCGGCCTTCCTGGCCAAGTTCATCACGATCTCGGCGCTTGACGTCGACTTCCGCCCGACGCCGCTGGCGCGCGGCCTGTTCAACCGCTCGCGCCGCGAGCTGGCCACCCTGGCACCTTAGGCGGAGCAACCATGGGCAAGGACCTTAGATCCTGGCGCCACCTCGTGCTCGCATGCGGGGTCGCGGCGGTCGCAGCATGCGGGGATGACCATGCGCCGGAAGTGAGCGGCACGGCTGCCGTCGGCGCCGCGCTGGCAGGCGCCACCGTGCAGTTGCGCGATGCGCAAGGACAAGTGCACAACACAACCACCGATGCAAAGGGCGCATTCCGCCTGGCCGCAGTGCCGGGCGGCGCGCTGATGGTGCGCTGCGAGGGCGGGCTCGCGCAGGGCGAGCCGAACCGCCTGCGGCTGCATGGCCTGGTGCTGGGCGCGCGCACCGTGAACTGCTCGCCGCTGACCGAGCTGGCCTTGTGGAAGCTGCTGAGCGGGCCGCCGGATCAGGCGTTCGACAGTTTCGGGCAGGGGCGCGCCAGGGACCTGTCCGCCGACGCCATGGCCGAAGCGGAGGCCGCGGTGCTGGCTGCGCTGGCGGCAGGTGCCGGCGTCGATATCGACCCCGCTGCCTTACCCCGGCGCTGGCATGACACGCCGCTGGAGGCAGGCAATGCCAGCGATCCCCATGACGCCGCGCTGGATGCGCTGCGCGACGCGATTGCCGACCAGGCTTCCATGGACTTCATGGGCGAGATGGTGGTGCGCGGCGTGTGCGTGGCCGACGGAACCTGCGGGTGAGGCGGTTGCCGCTGCGGCGCGAACAGGTGGCCTGAAGCGGCCGGTGTGTTAGCCGCAAACGCCGCCCCCTGGCAAGGGGGGCGGCGTTTCTGTTTTCTTATATCACCCCTGAATCTTTCTTAAAACCCGGCGAAAATGTGGCGCGCCCGGTGTAGCCCAGGTGGTGAAGCAAGCGCACGAAGGCTGAGGCATTCGGTTCATTGAAGACATGGCTATCAAACTAGCCCGCGAAGCGCCGTAATCGCTAGAATGCGCGTTAATGCGCAGTGCGCGTTGGCCTGATCCCGGAGCCGGTATGGAACCCCTCTCTTTTGAATTCGTCACCGTTGAGGAAGCAAAGAAGGTACTGGACGGCGCGCCGCCAGTGCAAACCGAGCCTGACTGGAGCGGCGTGCGGCGCCCGCCGTCGCCGAAAGATACGTTGCTGTCAGACGTCGCCATGCGGTGGCTGGCATCGCTGCCGGCCGAGGCGCGCCCCGTTGAGCTGTGCCGCCGCTATGCGCGCATCGGCAACCACCTGGCTGCGCTTTCTGCCAACCCGGCGGCTCTGCGTGCTTTCCTGGTTGAGCTGCTGATAGACAAGCGGGGTGGGCGGCAGGGGTTTCCGGATGGCATTGCGCTGGAACTGTCGCGGTTGCATGAATACATGGTGCAACAATTGCCCGGGTCCGGCGGCGGGCAGGGGTGGCCTGAGTTGGGGGATTGAACTGCGTTGGGGTGGGGGCGACAGGCGGCCGCATGGCGCCAAGCCAATAGCCCCCCGCTCCCGCCTTAAACCGTCGCCGCAGTCCCCAGAATCGCCGTAGCCTGACTCGACAACGTCCCCCCATTCCCATGCACCACGGCAACCTCGGCATCCCGTACCTGCCGCTCCCCACATTCCCCACGCAACTGCCGCACCGCCTCAATGGTGATGAACATCCCATACATCCCAGGATGCACGCATGACAAGCCACCGCCATTGGTATTCACCGGCAGCCGCCCGCCCGGCGCAATGCCGCCACCGCTGACAAACTGGCCGCCCTCACCCTTGGCGCAGAAACCCAGGTCTTCCAGGAACAGCAGCGTGTTGATGGTGAAAGCATCATAGAGCTCGGCCACATCGACATCCGACGGCTTGAGCCCCGCCATGGCAAAGGCGCGCTCGCCGGATTCCTTGGCAGCCGTGACGGTCAGGTCCGGCATGCACGAGATCTGCCGGTGCCACGTGGCAGTGGCATTGCCCAGCACATAGACCGGCGGCTTGGCCAGGTCCCTGGCGCGGTCCGCGCGCACCATCACATAGGCGCCGGCGCCATCGGTGACCAGGCAGCAGTCACGCACGGACAGCGGGTCCGACACCATGCGCGCATTGAGCACATCATCGATGCTGAGCGGGTCTCGCATCATCGCTTCCGGATTCAGCTGCGCCCACTTGCGCGCGGCCACGGCGACCTCGGCCAGGTGCTCGCGCGTGGTGCCGTACTGGTGCATATGGCGCGCCGCGGCGAGAGCATATGACGTGATCGGCTGCAGCGGGCTGTACGGGTGCTCATACGGCTGCGGGTCCAGCACCGCGCGCACCTTGGAGATGCCGGCGCGGCCAACCGTGGAGGTGCGCTGGTTGCTGCCGTAGCAGACCAGCACCGCATCGCACTGCCCCGATTCCAGCGCCATCATCGCCGGCAGCATGTGCGAGACAAAGCTGGAGCCGCCGATCATGGTGCTGTCGACAAACTTGGGCTTGATGCCAAGGTACTCGGCCACCGGCATCACCCACATGCTGGCGCCGACGCTGGCGGTGGCGATGCCGTCGATGTCGCGCATCGACAGCCCCGCATCCCTGACGGCGGCCTTGGCGGCCTCCACCAGGATTTCCATTTCAGTCTTGCCGTGGGCCTCGCCCAGGCCCGCCTGGCCGACCCCGACGATGGCGACGCTGCCACGCAAATTCGACAAACTCATGGCCTCAGCCCTCCACCGGATCGAACACGACGAGAGCGGCCTCGCCTTCCTTGCCCTGCGCCACGCGTGCCTGCACACGCATGCCGATGCGCACGCTGGCGGGCGCAATGCCTTCCACGCGGCTCATCATGCGCACGCCCTCATCCAGGTCGACCAGCACCACGTTGTAGTCGCCGCCGGCATCCGGCTTGCGGCGGATCACGCTGGTGGAGTAGACCGTGCCGGTCCCCTTGGGCTCGACCCAGGCGAGCGTGTCGCCGCCGCAGTGCGGGCAGATATTGCGCGGGAAAAACACGTGGCGCTTGCAGTCCTGGCAATGCTGGATGCGGAACTGGCCAGCGGCGAGCTGGTCCGCGTAAGCCTTGTCCGGACCCACCGCCGCTTGTTGTTGGGGCATGGAGTCTCCTTCACTTTTGATGGTGCCGCCATGGACCTGCCATGGCACAGCAATCAGCTTGCCGCAGTCTGTGCATTGCAACAATTCACATCTGCCGAAGGCTGGATTTTTGAATCCGGAAAGCGCTGCGCTCAGATCACCAGTTCGATCACAAACGGCCCCCTGCGCGCATTGGCCATGCGGAACAGGTCGGCAAAACTTTCCATGTCCCTGGCCTGCGCGCCCTCCACGCCCATGCCGTTGGCCAGCTTGACCCAGTCCAGGTCCGGATTGCCGATATCCAGCATGTCCAGCGCGGTCTTGCCCGGGTTGGCGCCTACGCCCGCGAGCTCGCCCAGCAGGATGGCGTACTTGCGATTGGCCAGCAGCACCACGGTGACGTCGAGCTGCTCGCGCGCCATGGTCCACAGCGACTGCAGCGTGTACATGGCCGAGCCATCGGCCTGCAGTGCCACCACGCGCCGGTCCGGCGCCGCCACCGCCGCGCCCACGGCCAGCGGCAGGCCTTCGCCGATGGCGCCGCCGGTCAGCTGCAGCCAGTCGTGCGGGGCCGCATGGACCGTGCCCGGATAGAAGGCGCGGCCGAAGCTGATGCTCTCTTCCACCACGATCGCCTGTTCGGGCAGCAAGGCGGTCAGCGTACGTGCCACCGCCTCGGACGTGACCGCGCCGCGGGCGGGCTCAACGGATGCGGGCGCTACGGCAGCCGGCAGCGGTGCATTGCGTGCACCCACCTCGTCGGCCAGGCGGGCCAGCGCTTCGGCAAGGTCTTCCTCCGGGCGTGCCAGCACGTGGATCACGGCATCTTCCGGATACGGGCGCGGCGACTTGCCCGGGTAGGCAAAGAACGTCACCGGCGCCGGTGCGCCGACCAGGATCACGTTGCGGATGCCGGCCAGCTTGTCGCGCGCGACGTCGCCCGAATATGGCACGCGGTCCACCGCCAGGCGGCCGCTGCCGCGCGACACGCGCGCATTGGACATGGGCGAGATCAGGCGGGCACCGGTGGCCGCGGCAATGCGGTGCGCATCGGCCAGCGGCGCCTCGCGCAGCGCGCTGCCCCCCAGCACCACCAGCGTGGGCTGGCCCGAGCGCAGCACGCGCGCGGCCTGCTGCACGGCGTCGGGCGAGACCTTGGGCACCGCCAGCGGCGGCAGCGGCGCGGCCACCACGCCGCCCGCATCCCAGCACACATCGGAAGGCAGGATCAGGCTGGCGACCCCGCCCGGCGCGGCGCATGCGGCCTGCACCGCGGACGAGGCATCGGCGCCGACGGACGCAGCCTGCGTGGCCGTGCGCGTCCACACCGAGACCGGACGGGCCCAGCCTTCGGTATCCGCGGTCAGCGGTGCGTCCAGCGGCCGGTGGTAGGTGGCCTGGTCGCCGATGATGTTGACCACCGGCGTCTGCGCGCGGCGCGCGTTGTGCAGGTTGGCCAGGCCGTTGGCCAGCCCCGGGCCGCAATGCAGCAGCGTGGCGGCGGGCTTGCCGGCCATGCGCGCATAGCCATCGGCCGCGCCGGTGACCACGCCTTCGAACAGGCCCAGCACGCAGCGCATGCCCGGGATGCGGTCCAGCGCCGCGACGAAGTGCATCTCGCTGGTGCCCGGGTTGGCAAAGCAGGTGTCCACGCCGTTGGCGAGCAGGGTCTTGACCAGGCTCTCGGCGCCGTTCATCGGTTGGGTAGTTTCCATGTCTCGGGTTCCGCTCAGGTTCTGGGTCAGCAGGTTGGCATTGGTTGCACGGGAGGCGTCAGGCCGGGCACGGCCGCGCCGCCAGCAGGTCGAAATCCAGGCAGACAAAGTCGGTCGGGAATTCGATGCGTGCGTAGTAGACGATCAGCTCGCCGCGCTCGCCCGGGACACAGGCAAAACGGCGCAGCTCAGCCACCGGCGCGCCCACGGCAAGCGCCAGCGCGGCGGCGGATTCGGCCCCGGCCGCGACGATCGACAGGCGCTGGCGCGCGGTGCTGACCGACAGTCCGGGGAAGCGGTCCAGCACCGGCACCGAGGCGCCCTGGCGGAAGGCCTCGGGCTCGCGCGCAAAGACGCCGGCCTCGATATAGACCTCGCCCACCGCGAACGGCCGTCCTTCCAGCCGGTGCAACCGGCGCAGGAAGTGGTATTCGGCGGCGCGCTCACCGGGGCACGGCATGCCGAGATCGGCGGGCAGCGGCACGTTGCCGGCGGATTCGACCATCGCTTCGGTGTCCAGCTGAGCGCCCACCGCCACCGCCTCGTCCCAGCTGGTCGACAGCGACACCTGCCGCCGCGACTGGCACGGCGCCTTGACGAAGGTGCCGCGCCCGCGCGAGCGCGCCACCAGCCCTTCTTCATCGAGCATCGACAAGGCATGGTGCATGGTCATGCGCGCCACGCCGTACTGGCGGCACAGCTCTTCCAGCGACGGGATGCGCTCACCCTCGCGCCAGGCGCCGCTTTCGATCTGGCGGCGGAAGATGGTGGCCAGCTGCAGGTAGACCGGCTGGCGGCTGCGCGCGAGGAGTTCGCTGGACGTGGTGTCTGCCATGCGGCAAGGGAGGTTGGGAAACGCCGGTGAACGTCGGGGAAAAAGGGCGAGGCGTGGGCCGCCCGGAGGCAGCCTGGCCGGACGACTATATAAAAGTCTACAAACCTAGACTACTCGGGTTAACGCCGATCCATGCCGCTCCGGTATTGCCAGGCCCGGGCGTGCATTCCGGGACTTTTGTCGCCCGTGCGTCACGCGCCGGAACGTGCCGCAACCCCCACTTCAGCGCCCACCTTGACACTGCCCAAGCGGACAGAATGCCACCATGCCCCAACCTTCCCGGGGGCAGGCGTGGCTGCCGCTTGCAGCCATCTCAAGGAGTCAACTTATGTTGATGCGAGACGTGATCCCCCAAATCCTGAACCGCGGCGCGGCCCAACTGGCGCCCGACGCGTTCGAGACCGCTTCGCACAAGACCTTCCACCATGCGATCGACATCTACCTCAAGGATTCCAATGCCTTTATGAACACCTACTTCGCCCGCTATTTCGAGTGGCAGGGTATTTGCCGGGAGCGCTGGTTCCATGAATGCATCCACGACAACCTGCTGGCCGCGGGCGGCGTCTTCGTGACCAAGCGCGCGCACCAGGAGTATGTCGAGGAGACGTTCCCGTTCCAGCGCGTGGATTGCTACCTGAACACCTTCCAGGTCCGGCAGTGCTCGGCCTACCTGCTGTTCCGCTTCTGCGTGGGGGGCAAGCCGGTGTCGCTGGGCTACCAGCAGATCGTCTTCGCCGACCGGCAGAAGCGCATCACGCGCTTTCCGGCGGGCATCATCGAACGGGTCAGGGAATATGAACTGGCGCTGCCGGCACTGGCCAGCTGAGCCAGGCGCGGCTGACCCCGCGCGGGTCTGAATCCGGCACCGCCGGCCGTGGCTCAGCCGGCGGTGCTGGTGCGCAGCCGGCTGTCGGCCATGGCGGTGAAGCGCGGCAGGCTGAGGGTAAAGGTGGTATGCACGGCCGGCACCGACTCGCACTCAATGCGCCCGCCGAAGGTCTCGATCACGCGCCGGCAGAAGGCCAGGCCGAGGCCGGCACCGGTGCCATGCGCCTTGGTGGAGAAGAACGGATCGAAGATGCGCGGCATGACGTCGGCCGCAATGCCCGGGCCGGTGTCGCGAAAGCGGATCACGTGGTACTGGCCCTCGGTCGCGCCGGTGATGTCGATGCGGCCGCCGCCGGCCGCGCGGATCGCATGCAGCGCGTTCTTCAGCAGATTGAACAGCACGTAGACCAGCAGCGTGTCGGAGCCGACAAAGCGCCAGCCCTGGTCGATGCCGCGCACCTGCACGCAGCCGCGCTCCTCGCC
Source organism: Cupriavidus sp. GW823-FHT07B10 (assembly GCF_058794355.1). Lineage (NCBI taxonomy): Bacteria > Pseudomonadati > Pseudomonadota > Betaproteobacteria > Burkholderiales > Burkholderiaceae > Cupriavidus > Cupriavidus sp. GW823-FHT07B10. The sequence continues at coordinate 98,796 of NZ_JBXAGS010000008.1, read as the reverse complement.
CTGGAACGGGTAGCGCTCCAGCGCCGCATGCACGCAGTCGGCAATGCCGTGCGGGGCAAAGCTGCTGCGGTCCAGCCGCTCCAGCGTGACCGAGGCCAGCGCCATGTCGATCACGGTGCTGGTGCCATCGACTTCCCGCGTGATGGCGCCGACCAGGCTCGACACGCGCTCAAGCTGGCCGGGCCGCATGCGGTCCTCGCACAGCCCCTGCTGGACCGCCAGCCGGTAGCCGTGCAGCACCTGCGGCCAGGTGCGCGCCAGCTCCTGCGCCTGCATGCGGATGGTCGCCAGCGGCGTGCGCACCTCGTGCGCCACGGTGGCGGCCAGCGAATACGGATGCATCAGGTCGTAGCGCACCACGCTGACCGCCAGGATGCCCAGGCTTGCCGCCACGAACACCACGCCCGGCGGATAGAAGGCCGCGCCATAGTTGACGGCGTAGTCCACCGCCGCCAGCGAATAGAGCGCCACCGCCACCAGGCACAGCTTGTAGCGCTTGCGGCGTTCGGCGGTTGCATTGCGCCGCGCCGCCACCAGCAGCCAGGCGCTGCGCAGCGCCACCAGCACCGTCTGCACCAGGTGCAGCGGATGCAGCGGGCCGGCCCTGGGATAGTCGCCAAAGAAATAGCTGTAGTAGCCGGAGACCACCTGGTCGGTGGTCAGCAGCAGCACCGCCAGCACCAGGCTCAGGCCGTACGAGGCCAGCAGCAACGGCCGCTCGCGGCGGCACTCGGTGACTTCGGCGATGAAGTGGTAGAAGGTGGTCGGCAGGAACAGGATGAAGAGGTAGCCGAGCCGGGCCAGCATCAGCGACACATCGGGATGCGAGGCCTGGAACAGGAACACCCACGTGCCCTGCCAGGCGAAGGTGGTCACGCACAGCAGGAAGAACGAAGTGGAGACGCGCGTCACGCCCTTGGTCACCAGCACATAGAGGCCGTAACCGAGGAAGATCGACGAGACGAAGGCGGGCAAGGCTGCGTACATGCGGAGCGCGAAGGCAAGCCGGGCGGATGGCAGGGTCGGCGACGCGACATGTTATGCCCTGCGCGGGTGGCGCGTGCATCATTCGGTTGCATTCAGAGCTAATCCGCGCTTAATGCTGTGCGATACGCGCCGGCATACCCCTCGTTCCGGGGGTGCCAGGTACCGAGCACGCGCCGCACGCAAAAAGCAAGGCGGGACGCCCGCTGGCGTCCCGCCTTGCCTAGCTGCCACGCATTGCTTACCAGCGCGTGTCCCGTTCCCACTCCTTCATTTCTTCCTCGGCGCGCTCCTTGGTGTAGCCATAGCGCTCCTGGATGCGGCCGGCAAGCTGGTCACGCTTGCCGTTGATCTGCGCGATGTCGTCGTCGGTCAGCTTGCCCCACTTCTCCTTGATCTTGCCCTTCGCTTGTTCCCACTTGCCTTCGATCTGGTCCCAGTTCATCTCATGCTCCTTCATCCGGTGGCAAGGGGGCGCATTGAAGGCGTCCCCTTGCGGGTGGTGCGGTGCGTGGCCCGCCAATGCTGGCGGGATGCCGCGAAGGCTTACTTGCCGTACTTGGCCTTCACATCGGCCTGGCACTTGTCCTTGGCATCGCCCGACATCGCGTCGCAGCGTTCCTTGTCGGCCTTGTAGGCGGCGTCGGTGGCGTCCTTCTTCGCGTCGGCGCGGGCTTCCGCCACGTCGGCACGCGAACCGGTCGCCGCGGCCTTGTCGACCTTGGCAGCCATCAGTGCCTTTTCATGGGCGGCCTTGGCGTCCTTCTTGCAAACGTCCTTGTCGTTGCCCTTCTTGTCGTCGCACATTTCCTTGGCTACGTCATAGTCGCGGTCAGCCTTGGTCTTCTCGGCCTTGGCGGTCGCCTTCTGCGTGCCGTCGCGGCGGGCTTCGGCCTGGGCCTTGGCCACATCGCGGTCGCGCTTGGCCTCGGCCTTGCAGACGTCCTTGGCGTTGTCCTTCATGCCATTGCACTTGGCGGAGGCAGCCTTGTAGTCCGCATCAGCCTGCTTCACCGCGGCGTCATAGTCTGCCCTTGCCCCGGTTGCAGTCGTTCCGGACGCGGTTGTTGGTGCGGTCATCTGCGCCAGCGCAATTCCCGCCGGTGCGGCAACCATCATCGAACACACTGCTGCGGTCAGCCATTTCTTCAACATGTCGATCTCCTTTCCGGGTGATTGCGTAAAGGTACGCATGAGAGGCCGGCGGCTATGCTGCTGGCCATGCCGTAAGTACAGAGTAGGCCCGGGGGGGGTATGGGAAGCAGGCGTCCGGTTCCGAAAGGCGCGTCAGACTATTCCGACATTGCAATGCGGGCGAGGCACGCGGCGGGGCATGCACCTGGTTGCTGGAGGGGGGATGGTGCGGTCAGCGCGTCATGTGCGCGACGGCGGGCGAGCATGCGTGCCGCAGAACAAGGCGCCCCTCTCCCGCGCAGCGGGAGAGGGGCGCAAATTGCCAGTGAAGTCAGGGCGGTCGTCAGCCCAGAATCGACGGCGTCAACCGGTTCTCGTCAGGCGCTTCGCCCTCTTCGTCCGGCCAGTTGCGCCCCACCATCCATTCATACAAGGTGGGCAGCACGATCAGCGTCAGCATGGTGGCGGTGATCAGCCCGCCGATGATGACGATGGCCAGCGGGCGCTGCGTCTCAGAGCCGATGGCGCGAGAGATCGCCATCGGGAACAAACCCAGCATGGCCAGCAGCGCGGTCATCAGCACCGTGCGCAGCCGGTCCATCGAGCCGGTCAGCACCGCCTGGCGCACCGGCATGCCTTCATCGCGCAGCTGGTTGAAGTAGGTGACCATGACCACGCCATTGAGCACCGCCTGGCCGAACAGCGCGATAAAGCCGATCGCCGCCGACACCGACAGCGGGATGCCGGTCAGGAACAGCGCGAACACGCCCCCGATCAGCGCGAACGGGATGTTCGAGATGATCAGCGTGGCGCTCTTGAACGACTTGAACGCATTGAACAGCAGCAGGAAGATCACCAGCACCGACAGCGGCACCACGATCGAGAGCCGCGCCATGGCGCGCTCCTGGTTCTCGAACTCGCCCGACCAGCTGATCTTGACGTCGTCGGCCTTGACGTTCTTCGCCACCAGCTTCTGCATGTCCTTGACCACGCTGCCCATGTCGCGGTCGCGGATAAAGATGCCGATCGAGGTGGTGCGCTGGCCGTTCTCGCGGCTGATGTTCATCGCGCCGGATGCCGCGCGGAACGTCACCAGTTGCGACAGCGGCACCTGCGCGCCGTCCGCGGTCTGCATGAAGATATTGGGCAGGTTCGGCAGCGCGCGCTCCGACGGCTTCAGGCGCACGGCCACGCTGAAGTGCTTCTCGCCCTCCCACAGCTCGGTCGCGGCCTTGCCGGCCAGCGCGGTTTCCATCAGGTCCTGCACGTCGGCGACATTGATGCCGTAGCGCGCGGCCTGGGCCCGGTCGAACTCCAGCACGTACTGCGGCAGTTCGCCGTCACGGTCGATAAAGGCGCGCATCACGCCCTTGACCGTCTGCACGTTGGCCAGGATCTGGTCGGCCACCTTCTTGTTCTGCTCCAGGCTGTCGCTCTGCACCTTGATCACGATCTGGCCCTTGATCTGCGAGATGCTCTCCAGGATGTTGTCACGCACCGGCTGCGAGAAATTGGGCTCGATGCCGGGGAGCTGGCGCAGGTTCTTGTCGATCTCGCCGATGATGGCGCGCTTGTTGAAGCCGTCGCGCCATTGCTTCTCGGGCTTCAGGTCCACCAGGATCTCGACGGTGTTGATCAGCTTGGGATCGGTGCCGTCGTCGGGGCGGCCCACCTTGGAGATGGTGGTATTGACCTCCGGGGTCTTGCGGATCACGCTGCGCAGCAGCCGCGCCTGGTCGCGCGCCTCGTCGATCGAGACCGATGCCGGCAGGTCGAAGCTGACCCACATCGAGCCTTCGTCCAGCTCGGGCAGGAACTCGCTGCCGAGGAACTTGCCCACGCCCACGGTCACCACCAGCAGGCCCAGCGCCGAACCCACCACCAGCTTCTTATGGTCCAGCGCCCAGGCCAGCATCGGCTCATAGAGCCGCTTGCAGTGGCGCACGATGAAGTTGTCGTCGTGCGCGATGTTCCTGGTGAGCAGCAGGTGGCACAGCAGCGGCACCAGCGTCAGCGAGAGGATCAGGGAGCCGATCAGCGCGCCCGTGACCGTGTAGGCCATCGGCGCGAAGATCTTGCCCTCGTGCCGCTGCAGCGTGAAGATCGGGATGTGCGCCGCAATGATGATGACCATCGAGAACACGGTCGGACGGCCCACTTCCGTGGTGGCCTGCAGGATGGCATGCAGGCGCGCCTTGCTGTCCTTGATCTGCTGCGCCTTGAGCTCGCCCAGCCGCTTGAAGATATTCTCAACCACGATCACCGCGCCGTCGACGATGATACCGAAGTCCATCGCGCCAAGAGACAGCAGGTTGGCTGGAATACCCACCCAGGTCAGCCCGATGAAGGTCGACAGCAGCGCCAGCGGGATGATCAGCGCCACGATCGCCGCGGCGCGCACGTTGGCCAGGAACAGGTACAGCACCGCCATCACCAGCAGCGCGCCTTCCACCAGGTTGCCGAACACGGTGTGCAGGGTCTTGTCGATCAGCGTGGAGCGATCGTAGTACGGCACGATCTTCACGCCCTTGGGCAGGATCTGGTCGTCCAGCAGGTCGATCCTTTTCTTCAGCGCCTCCAGCACCAGCGACGGGTTCTCGCCCTTGCGCATCACCACGATGCCCGAGACGATGTCGTCCTCGTCGTCCTGGCCCATCAGGCCCTGCGGCGGCGCGCTGCCGACCCTCACGTCGGCGATGTCCTTGACCAGGATCGGGGTGCCCTGGTTCTCGGCCACCACCACGTTGGCGATATCGGCCGAGGTGCGGAAACTGCCCAGCGAGCGCAGCAGGAACTGTTGCCGGCCGTGCGCCACGGCGCCGCCGCCGGCATTGGCGTTGGCGCGCTGCAGCGCGGTGAACAGCTGCGACAGCGAGATCTTGGCATCGCGCATGCGCGCCAGGTTGGGATTGACCTCGTACTGCTTGATGGTTCCGCCGATGGTGACCAGGTCGGCCACGCCCGGCACCTGGCGCAGGTTTTTCTCCACCACCCAGTCCTGCAGCGTGCGCAGCTCTTGCGCGGTATAGCCCTTGCCGGCCAGGCGGAAGCGGTAGATCTCGCCGATCGCGGTGGACAGCGGCGCCAGGTCCGGATGCACGCCGTCGGGCAGGTCCACGCTGCGCAGGCGCTCCAGGATCTGCTGGCGCGCGGTCACGTCGGTGGCGCGGTCGTTGAAGGTCACCATCATGAACGACAGGCCGAACTGCGTATGCGAGAACACCCGCACCGCGTTGGGCGTTCCGGCCAGCGCGGTTTCAATGGGGATGGTCACCTGGCGCTCCACCTCTTCGGCGGCGCGGCCCGGGTACAGCGTGATGACGTTGACCTGGATGTCGGAGACATCCGGGAAAGCTTCGATCGGCAGGTTCTTGAATGCAGCCAGGCCGCCCCCGACGAAGATAAGCAGGCCCAGCCAGACAAAGAGCTTCTGGTGCAGGGCAAAGCTGACGATGCGCGAAATCATGTGGCGGCCGTCCTCACTTCTTCTCGGACGCACGCGCCGCGTTCACGGCAGTGGCATCGCGCAGGATGTCCTGCAGGTAGAGGTTGCCGTCGGTGATCACGGTCTCGCCGTCCTTCACGCCTTCAAGCAGCTCGGTGGTGCCGGGCAGCGTCACGCCCACGCGCACCAGGCGGCGCTCGAAGGTATTGGCGGCGGTGCGCACGAACACATAGTTGCGGTTGTCGGCCAGGAACACGGCCTTGGACGGCACGGCGATGCCCTTGAACGACGCGGCCGGCAGCTTCGCGGTGACGAACATCTCTGCCTTCAGGCGCCGCTCCGGGTTGGGCACGTTCAGCCGCACCTTGATACTGCGCGCGGTGGGATCGACATAGTCGGCAATCTTGACCACGGTGCCGGAGAAGGTCTCGCCGGGCCAGGCAGCGGTGGTGAGCTGCACGTCCACGCCCGGCTTGAACAGGCTCAGGTCGGCCTCGCCCGCATCGACCTGCGCCCACAGCGTGGTCGGATCGGTCACCAGGAACAACGGCGCGGCGGGCGGCTGGTCGGGGCGCAGCTCCATGCCGAGGTTGATGTTGCGTTCGACCACCAGGCCGTCGATCGGGCTGCGCAGCGGAAAGCGCTGGTTTACGATGCCTGAGGCGCCCGCGCCGCCCGCGGCCGCGCCGTACTGGGCCAGCGCCGCCTGGGTGCGCTGCAGGTCCGCCGCGGCGCGCGCGGCGTCGGCCTGCGCCTGCTCCAGCTCCTTCTGCGCGATGATGCCGGCGCCGTACAGCTCGCGCTGCCGTGCCAGCGCCTTGGCCGCGACCGCGCTGTCGGCGGCGGCCTTGCGCGCATCGGCCTGGGCCACGCCGAAATCGGGCGAGGTCAGGCTGGCCAGCGGCTGGCCCGCTTTCACGGTGGCGCCGGGCTGCACCAGGATCTCGGTGACGCGGCCGGCAAACGGCGTCGACACGCGCACGGTCTTGTCCTCGTTCCACACCAGCCGGCCGGGCAGGCTCAGCATGCGCTCGCCGCCGGTCCTGGCGGCTTCGCCGGCGATGCCCGGCAGCGTCTTCACGCTGGCCGGGAACTGGATGGTATTGCCGCTGACCTTGGGATCGTCATCGGCCTTGGGCGCTTCAGACTTGCCGCAGGCGGCCAGCGCCAGCGCGCACAGGGACAGGGCAGCAAACCGTGCGGGCAGGCCGGCGGGGAAATGGACGGAAGACATGCGGCGGGACATGCGTGACAGGAGGGAGTGCATTGGATTCGCTGGGACTGCGGTTCAGGGACGCGAGCTTGTCGCAGTGCCGGTCGTGGAGGTCTGCAGCGCGGCGCGGTAGGCCGACAGGGCCTTGGCGTAATCGCCCTGGGCGCTGACGGCATCGAGCCGGGTCTGGCGCAGCGCGCGGCGGGCATCGAGCAGGTCGAGCACGCCGGTGGCGCCCTTGCCGTAGGCAAACTCGGCGCTGCCGGCCACGCTTTCGGCGGCGGGCAGCACGTCGTCGCGCATCTGCCGCAGTGACTGGCGCGCGGCTTCGAGCTGGCTGCGCAGCCGTTCCATCTCATTGCCGGCTTCCAGCAGCACGCGGTTGCGGTCGTCCAGCGCGGCGTAGTAGTCCACCTCGGCGCGGCGGGCCTCGCCGCCGTTGCTGTGGCGCACGTACAGCGGGATCGTCAGGAACACGCCGTAGCTGTTGCCGCTGCCGTTGGTATTGGTGGCGGAAACCGGATAGTGCTCAGCCTGCGCGCCGACGGTCACGTCGGGCACGCGGCCGGCGCGCGCCAGGTCGCGCGCGGCGGCGGCCGCGGCCAGGCGGGCCTCGGCCGCTGTTACGTCGGGGCGGCGCTGCAATGTGTCGGGATCGACCTGCGGCACGGGCGTATCCAGCGGCGGCCAGTCCGGCACCAGCCGGTTGCCGGCAAGCGTGCCGGGCACGCCCATGGCCTGCGCCAGCTGGGCCTTGTCGCGCGCGTGGTCGGTCATGGCCTGGCGCATGTCGCTCTGCGCGCGCAGCGCGTCTAGCTGCAGCTTGGTCACGTCGGCGCGCGAGACGTCGCCGGCCTTCAGGCGGGTCTCGCTGGCCTGGCGCGTGCGGTCGTAGAGCGCCAGCATCTCCTTGAACACCGCCACGCGCTCCTGACTGACCACCGCGTCATAAAAAGCCTGCTCCGCGGCGGCGCTCTGCTGCGCCACCACCGCCTGCACCACTTCGCCGGCGGCCGCGCTGGCCTTGCGCGCGGCGTCCACGCGCAGGCCGCCCTTGTTGGCGGTCTCGATCAGCTGGTCCACGCGCAGGGTGGAATCCACGGTCTTGCTGCGCAGGTTGCCCGAGCCGATGCCGGCATGCGGGTTGATATTGGTCACGCCCAGGCTCAGCACCGGATTGGGCCGCTGCGAAGCGATCTGTATGTCCGCCTGGCTGGCTTCGACGCCGCGGCGGGCGGCGATGATGTCGCGGTTGCAGCGCAGTGCGTCCAGGCGCGCCTGCGCCAGGGTCAGCGTCGCGCCCGCCGGCGGCGGCACGCAAGGACCGGCAGCATCTGCGGAATCAGCGGAAGGAAGCGGATCGGCGGGGCCTTCGGCGGCAAGGATTGCCGCGGGCCGGGCCAGAACCCCCAGTAGCAGCAGGGCACCTACGGCAATACGGGAAAAGACAAAAGGCACGGTCAGTCAGGCTCGGTTCGACAACGGTCTGCGGTAAACGACCGTGCTCGCCGAACGGTGCACCAGGGCGGCAAATATTCATCCGACCCTGATCCCGCCAATGCGGCCGCGAAGCGTGGCTGTCCTGGTGCGCCCTCGCCCGCTGTCCTGGTGCATCAGACGCCACCGGACACGATCTCCCGCACGCATTCAAACCGAATCGCATTACAAACGGCTTTCATAAAGCTGACAAAAGCCTTTAACTGCGCGAAAACCCTAGCCAATCGGAAAACCATGAAAAACGGCACGGCCGTTGCCGGCCGTGCCGTCTGTACTGCCAGGCGGCTTACCCCTTCATGCGGTCATCCAGCCCCAGGCTGCGGCCGATGATCTCCTTCATGATCTCGCTGCTGCCGGCGTAGATGCGCGAGATGCGCGCGTCGGTGTACATGCGGCAGATGCGGTACTCCTCCATATAGCCGGCGCCACCGTGCAGCTGCACGCCCTCGTCGACCATGCGTCCCTGCAGTTCCGACGTGAGCAGCTTGGCCGACGCCGCCGTCTCCACGGTCAGCGTGCCTGCGTTGTGCTGCAGCACGCACTGGTCGACGAAGGTCTGCAGCGCATCCAGCTGCGCCCGCAGTTCGGCAAGCTTGAAGCGCGAGTTCTGGAACGTGCCGATGGCCCGGCCGAAGGCCTTGCGCTCCTTGACATAGTCCAGCGTGAGGTCGAACGCCACCTGCGCCGACGCCATGTAGCCGCAGGCGCCAATCAGCCGCTCTTCGGCCAGGTGGCGCGTCAGGTAGCGGAAGCCCTGGCCGGGCTCGCCCAGCACGTTGGCCTTGGGCACCTTGACGTTGTCGAAGAACAGCTCCGAGGTGTCCTGCGAGTGCAGGCCCATCTTGCGCAGCTTGCGCCCGCGCTCGAAGCCGGGCATGCCGCGCTCGACGATAAAGAGGCCAAGGCCATGGCTGCGCTCCGGATCAGTGCGCGCGACCACCACCACGTAGTCGGCCAGCTGGCCGTTCGAGATATAGGTCTTGGCGCCGTTCAGCACCCAGTGGTCGCCGTGGTCCTCGGCACGCGTGCGCATGCCGGCCAGGTCGGATCCCGCCTGCGGCTCGGTCATGGCAATGGCAAAGATCGACTCGCCGCGCGCGGCCGCCGGCAGCAGGCGCTGGCGTTGTTCCTCGTTGCCGATGCGGCCGATATACGGCGCCACCAGCCGCGAGTGCAGCGTGCCGAAAAAGCCCGAGTCGCCGTGGCGCGCATTCTCTTCGATCAGGATCTGCTCATAGCGGAAATCCTCCACGCCGGCGCCGCCGTATTTCTCGTCGGCCCACATCAGCAGGTAGCCCTGCTCGCCGGCCTTGCGGAACACTTCGCGGTCCACGCAGCCCTGTTCGCGCCAGCGCTCGCCGTGCGGCCCCACCTCGCGCTGGTAGAAGCGGCGGGCGGATTCGCGGAAGGCGTCGTGTTCGGCTTCGAAGATCAGGCGTTGCATGCGGGGTCTCCTGGTGTTTTTGAGAGTGACCGGCTGAGTGTCTGCCGTGCAGCGTCTATGAGATTCGTCGGAAAGGATGATTTTTCCTCCCGCAGCCGAACGGCCAGGTTTGAAGGAGAAGCCGGCTTGAATGCAATTTTATTGATATGAAGTGGAAATAACTTTCATTTACCCGCCGGAACGCTTTGCACAATACTGGAAGCACAGATACCTATTCGATGGAGCGGGGAACATGGAAGCCGTCCTCTGGATCGCCCTGGCGCTGGCACTGGTGGCGCTGGGAGGCACCGTCACCTGGCTGATCGGGACCCGGGTGCCCGAGCCGGTGTTCGAACGCGCGCAGCGGCATGGCCGCTTTGCCGGGCTGGAACCGGGGCCGCCAGGCGGGGGGGGGGGTTGGCG
>NZ_JBXAGS010000008.1:0-88672 GCF_058794355.1 Cupriavidus sp. GW823-FHT07B10 | reverse complement strand
ACCTACCCCCCCCCCCCCCCCCCCCCCCCCCCCCCCCCCCCCCCCCCCCCCGCCGGGTGGGGCGCGTGCGGCAATGGCGCCTGGTGGCCGTGCCCGGCCCGATGGGCCAACTGGTGCCGGTCCGGATCTGACCGCTTTGCGCTATTGCGGGAAATCCCAGCGCTGCGACCAGTCGGATTCTTCGCGCACGATGTCACGCAGGATGCGCACGGCATCCTGCGACGCCCCTGCGGGGGTCCTGGCGCAGACGAGGAATACCGGATAAGAGAACTCTGACGCGCCTTCCACGCGCGCCAGCACCCCGCTGTCCAGGTAGCTCTGCACCACGCGTGTCCGGAAATACCCACTGCCACCGAACTGCAGGATGTACTGCAGCGCCAGCGGCCCCAGGTTGAAGTACAGCGAGGCGCGCGCATGCTCCGGCAGCGCGCTGTCATGCTGGCGGCGGAATTCCGGTCCCCAGTCGATATAGACATAGCCGCCGTCGCGCTGCGTCGAGCGGATCAGGATCAGCTTCTCTTCCATCAGCGCCTCGACATGCATGCCGGGCGCGTACTCCGGCTGGTAGACCAGCGCCGCATCCAGCGTGCCTGACTGCAGCTTGCGCTGCAGCTCCGCCCCTTCCCCCACTTCCGCCCGCACCGCCTGCGCCGGCATCAGCTGGCGCAGGCGCGTGGTCCACAGCAGCACCAGCGGGTTGCCCAGGCTGATTTCCGTACCGAAACGAAACAGGCTGGCCAGCCCGGCCGGCAACGGCAGCTCGCGGCAGGCCGCCTCCCAGGTCTGCACCAGCTGGCTGGCGTAGCCGAGAAAGCGCTGACCATCGGGCGTCAGCCGTGCGCCCGCCTTGTTGCGCTCGAACAGGCGGCAGTTAAGCTGCGATTCCAGGCTCTTGATGCGCGCGGTCACGGCGGTCTGGGTGACATGCAGCTTGTCAGCCGCGGCCAGCAGGCTGCCGGTGCGGACGACTTGCAGGAAGGTGCGGGCGAGATCGATGTCCATTGGGCGGGGAATTACCAGTGTGACGAATTGTAGGTAATGACAGACGAGATTGAGAATTATGGACGTACACACGCAGATGTACTTCTGATTGGATGGTGCTATGCTCGTACCTACAAGGATGTACATGGAAACCACAATGCCTTTCACCCGGATCTTCCGTAACGGAAACTCCCAAGCGGTGCGCATTCCCGCGGAACTGGCCTACCCCGACACCGATATGCAGCTGGAAATCGAGCGGATCGGCGATGAGTTGCGGATCCGCCCCGTGCGACAGCGCCTGACGGGCCTGCTCGACGCCTTCGCCGCGTTCCCGGCCGACTTCATGGCACAAGGCCGCGGCGACCAGGAGCAGGCTGAGCGGGAGGGATTCTGATGGCCAGGTATATGTTCGACACCAACATGTGCATCTACCTGATGAAGCACCAGCCGCCCCAGGTGGCCGAACGCTTTGCACAATGCTTCGAGGGCGATGTGGTGCTGTCTGCGATCACCCTGGCCGAACTCGAATACGGTGTAACCGCCTCGGGCAATCCGGAGGCTGCGCGGCGCGCGTTGCACGGGCTGGTCGCGCGGGTCCCAGTGCTGCCGCTGAACGCCGAAGCCGCGCGCGCCTACGGCCCGATTCGTGCCGCCAGGCGCGAACGCAAGGCAGATGTCATGGACAAGCTGATTGCCGCCCATGCCATTGCGGAGGATCTGACAGTGGTCACGCGCAACGTGCGCGACTTTGCGACGTATCCGGGCCTGCGCATCGAAGACTGGACCGCGTCACCCCAGGCCTGAACTCAAATACCCCAGCCTTCCCGAACGACTTCATGTCGGCAGGGCGGGACGAACAGGAACAGGTCAGGCGCTAAAGGCCGCACTGCGCCACTTGTTTCGCCACCCTGCTCCCGGGAGCCCCGCCAGGTCAGCGCGCCGGCTGCGGCCGCACCGCCGCTGGCATGGCAACCGGCACGGCGCCTGGCGCCGGCGCGCTGCGCGCCTCGCGCGGCAGCCTCAGCGGCGCGAGGCCTTCCGGCTCCCGCAAGGCCAACCCATTGTCATAACCGGTGGCAACGGCCTCCAGGTATCCGGGCGCAAACTTCTGTTCCGGCGTCACGGCCTGCACGGCAGGCGCTGCAGCCTGCGGCGCTTCGGACTGGGCGCAGGCGACACTGTTGATGCATAAGCCCAGCACGCGCAGCAGCGCCATGGCCTGGCGCGAGCGGTGCAGGATTGCGGGCGGGCGCGGCGCGGCCTGCCCTGTCTGGCATTGGGGTCGGGTGTACATCGGGGTTCTCCGGGAAGCCATTGCTGGCTGGTGGCACAACGAGCCGCGGCGCCGCGCTCGCTGTCCATTGCGCAATGACCGTGCCACCGCCACAAGGCTGGTTGCGGCGTGGATTACGGCACTTTCCGGGAATGGGATGGTGGGGCCAGGCCGACGCTGGCGGCAGGGATGTCGGTCGATCTCCAACACCCTCGGCGGCGTCCGCGCCGCCACAGGTGCGTAAGCCCCGCCCTCAGGGCTTGACCGCCGCCGCCAGCACTGCCGGCATCGGCACCTCGAAGCCGCTGCCGCGCATATAGGCGGCGACGGTGCCGCGCAGCACGGCGCGGATCTCGTCGCGGGCCTTGGGAGTCTGCGCGCGCAGCGTGGCGGCGGCGCGCACGGTGCCCTGGGCCAGCGCATCGAACAGCTGGTCGGGCGTGGAGAAGCGCCATACCTGCGGCACGTTGCGGCAGGTGGGCGAGACAAAGCCGGCCTGCTGCAACGCGGTGCGGCAATGGCCCGGATCGCTGAACAGGAAGAAGTTCGGCCCCACGGGGATATCGACCTCCATCGAGCCGTAGGCGCGGATCGCGGCATAGACCGCGCCGAAACCGACCGCGCGCTCGGGCGTGTCCCACACGGTGAAGGCGATGCGCCCGCCCGGGCGCAGCACGCGGAAGGCCTCGGCCAGCGCGGCATCGGGGTCGGACAGGTGGCACATGCCGAAGCCATTGACCACGGCATCGAAGCTGGCATCGCCGAACGGCAGCGCCTGCGCATCGGCCTGCTCGTAATGGACATCCGGATGGAGCTTGCGCGCCAGCTGCACCTGCGCCAGCGAGAAATCGATGCCGACGGACTCTGCGCCGCGCCGCACCGCCCCCGCCGCGACATGTCCGGAGCCGGTGGCCACATCCAGCACGCGCAGCCCGCTGGTCACATGGGCCTCGTCCAGCAGGGACTCGACCGATTGCCGGGTCACGTGCGACAGATGCTCCTGGTACTGGCTGACGACCTCGGGATCTTCCCAGCCAGCCAGCTCAAAAGCCCGAAACGAATCTGCGGTGTGGTCCATGCCCTCTCCTCGGCGTCGACGCCAGGCCGGTTTGCGCGGACGCAGTGCCCCTCCGCCGTCTGACCCCGGTAAAACCAAGTATAGACAGCGCTGGCGGCGCTCAGCGGCCGGGCGTTCAGAGCGGCACCCGGACGTGCCCTCAGGCAAAGCGCAGCGTGGCCACGCCGGCGGCAATCAGGCAGGCCGCGCCCAGGCGGGCGGCGCCCACGCGCTCCTTGAGCAGCAGCCCGGAGATCAGCGCGCCGAACAGGATCGAGGACTCACGCAGGGCCGCTACCGGGGCCACCGGCGCGCGTGTCATCGCCCACAGCGACAGCCCGTAGGACGCCAGCGTGCCGCCGCCGCCCACCAGCGCGAACACCAGGTTGCGCCGCACATAGCCGCCCAGTGCCGGCCGGCGCGCCACCAGCGCCCACGCCGCCAGCGGGACCGCGGTCAGTAGGAAGATCCAGAACGAATACGCTACCGGCGCGCCGGAGCGGCGCACGCCGGTGCCGTCGATCAGCGTATAGGCGGCGATCACCACTGCGTTCAGCAGCGCCAGCCACATGCCCTCACGGCTGCCAGGGGCACCGCGGGCGCCACCCGCCATGGCCAGGATGCCCAGGCTGATCACGGCGATGCCGCTCCACGCCAGCGCCGACAGGTGCTCGCCCAGCCAGCCCACGCTGGCCACCGCCACCAGCAGCGGCGCGGTGCCGCGCATCAGGGGGTAGGTCTGGCTCATGTCCGCGGTGTGGTAGATGCGTGCCACCAGCGCGAAATACACCACGTGCACGCCCACTGACGCGGCGATGAACGGCCAGCTCGCCGGCGCCGGCTGCGGCAACGCCGGCAGCGCCACGGCGCCCATCAGTCCGGCGCTCACCGCCACCATCACCGTCGACAGCATCTTGTCGCCGCCGCCCTTGACCACCGCGTTCCAGGCGGCATGCAGGAACGCGGCGAGCAGGACGACAGCGAAGACCGTGAGAGACATGGACGGCAGCGGGCTCGGCGTGTGGGGACGCCGTCATTCTAGCGGTGCGGTGCCGCCGCTGCCGCGCCCTGGTCCGCCTACTTCGCGCCGCTGACCCGCCACACGGTATTGCCGACATCGTCGGCCACCAGCAAACCGCCTTGCTTGTCGATCGCCACGCCCACCGGCCGCCCGCGCGCGTTGCCGTCCTCATCGAGAAAGCCGGTCAGCACGTCGAACGGCGCGCCGTTGGGCCGGCCCTTGCTGAACGGCACGAAGATCACCTTGTAGCCCGCCAGCGGCCTGCGGTTCCACGAACCGTGCAGGCCCACGAACATGCCTTCGCTGAAGCGCGCCGGCAGGTTGTTGCCGCCGGCGGCGGCCAGCCCGAGCGATGCGGTGTGCGCCCCCACGGCATAGTCCGGCACGATGGCCCTGGCCACCAGGTCCGGCGCCGGCGGCTTCACGCGTGCGTCGACATGCTGGCCGTAGTAGCTGTAGGGCCAGCCATAGAAGCCGCCGTCGCGCACCGAGGTGATGTAGTCCGGCACCAGGTCGCTGCCGATTTCATCGCGCTCGTTGACGGCGGTCCAGAGCATGCCGGTGACCGGTTCCCACGCCATGCCGTTGGGATTGCGCAGGCCGCTGGCAAAGATCCGGTGCGTGCCGGCCTGCGGGTCGACCTCCCAGATGGCGGCGCGGCCGACCTCCTTGTCCATGCCGTGCTCGCCCACGTTGCTGTTGGAGCCCACCGTCACGTACAGCTTGCTGCCGTCGCGGCTGGCGATCAGGCTCTTGGTCCAGTGATGGTTGAGCGGCCCGCCGGGCAGGTCCACCACCTTCTGGGGCGCGGCCGTAATCCGGGTCTGTCCGGGCTGGTACGGGAAGCGCAGCACCGCGTCGGTGGCGGCTACGTAGAAGTCGTTGCCGACCAGGGCCATGCCGAACGGCGAGTTCAGGTCCTTTAGGAACACCGAGCGCTGGTCGGCGACGCCGTCGCCGTTGGTGTCGCGCAGCAGCGTGATGCGGTTGGCGCTGGGGGTGCCGGCGCCCGCGCGCTTCATCACCTTCTTCATGATCCAGCCGCGGAAGCCCTTGCCGTCGTCGGGCTTGGGCGGGGCATTGCTCTCGGCCACCAGCACGTCGCCGTTGGGCAGCACATAGACCCAGCGCGGATGGTCCAGCTTGTCGGCGAAGGCCGTCACCGCCATGCCTGCGGCCGGCACCGGGCGCTGGCCCGCGGCCCAGCCGATGGCCGGCGCGATCTTGACGGTGGGGATCGCGGTCTGGTTGGGTGGCGGCAGCTGCGGCGTGGGGCCAAAGCCCGCTTCGGAAGGCAGCTTGGCCGTTTCACCGCAGGCGGCGAGCGCAGCGGTGGCGCCCGCCAAAAGAACGACACGCAACAGGGAAAAGGTGATGGGCATCGGCATGGTCCGGGCTCCTCAGGCAACGCAGGGCGATGCGCCTGTTCCTGGACTATAGGATGCGTGCCGCCCGCCCCTCTGTAGGCGCCGGGGAGGCCGCCGTGTAGGACGATGCCCACGCCCGCGGCGCGCACGCCGCAGGCTGCCTCAGCCGCGGTGCGGCGTATCGAGCCCCTTCACCACCGCCGGGCGCTTCACGAAGGCCTCCAGCACGCGCCTGACATGCGGGAAGTCCTGGATGCCGACCAGTTCGCCCGCCTCATAGAAGCCAAGCAGGTTGCGCACCCACGGGAAGGTGGCGATATCGGCAATGGTGTAGGTGTCGCCCATGATCCAGTCGCGCCCTTCCAGCCGCTGGTTCAGCACGTTCAGCAGGCGCCGGCTTTCGGCCACGTAGCGGTCGCGCGGGCGCTTGTCCTCGTACTCCTTGCCCGCGAACTTGTGGAAAAAGCCCACCTGCCCGAACATCGGCCCGATGCCGCCCATCTGGAACATCACCCACTGGATGGTTTCGTAGCGGCGCGCGGGGTCGGCCGGGATCAGCTGGCCCGACTTGTCGGCCAGGTAGAGCAGGATCGCGCCCGATTCGAACAGCGCCAGCGGCTTGCCGCCCGGACCGTTGGGATCGAGGATGGCGGGAATCTTGTTGTTCGGGCTCAGCGACAGGAACTCCGGCGACATCTGGTCGTTGGCGTCGAAGCGCACCAGGTGCGGTTCATACGGCAGGCCGGTCTCCTCCAGCATGATCGACACCTTGACCCCGTTGGGCGTGGGCAGGGAATACAGCTGGATGCGGTCGGGATGCTGCGCCGGCCATTTGCGGGTGATGGGGAAAGCGGACAGATCGGGCACACTGGCTCCTGGTTCAGGCGCTTGCGCACTGCGCAAGAAGGCGCCGGACAACGGAAAAGCCCGATCATAAACCGCTCCTGCCATGCATGCAGCGCAGGGCCTCAGGCGGCCTCGGCCAGTTGCACCGCGCGATGCAGGGCCGCGCGCAAGGCCTCGCCCTGGATCGGCTTGTGCAACACCGGGAAGCCGCTGTCATGCAGCGCCTGCAGCCGGTCTGGCGCGGTGTCGCCGGTGACGATCAGCGCCGGCACCGCGCGGCCCAGGCTGGCGCGCAGCATGCCGACCGCGGCGATGCCGGTCGGGCCTTCGGCCAGCCGGTAGTCGGCCAGGATCAAGTGGACCGGGGCGGGCCCGTCCTGGCTGGCGGCGCGGTACGCAGCGCGCACTGCGGCAACGGTGCGCCCGCCGTAGACCACATGGCCCCAGAGCGACAGCAGTTCGGTGAGCGCGCCCAGCACCTGCGCGTCGTCGTCGACCAGCATCACGCAGAGCGGCTCGCCAGCGGCCGCGGGAATGGCGGGGGTGGCTGGATGCACCTGCGCCGCGGCGGCAGCCAGCGGCACGCGCACCGAAAACACGCAGCCGCGCCCCGGTGCGGAACGCAGGCCCACCTGGTGGCCAAGCAGCGCCGCCAGGCGCCGCACGATCGCCAGGCCCAGGCCCAGTCCCTTTGCGCCCGCCTGGTCGTCGCCTGCCGTGGCAAGGCCCGGCACCTGGGCGTATTCGTCGAACACGCGCGACTGCTGGGCCGCGGCGATGCCCGGGCCGGTGTCGATCACCTGGATCTCCATGGCATCGCCGCGGCGCCGCGCGCCCACCAGGATGCTGGCACGCGGCGCATGGCGCAGCGCATTGGCCACCAGGTTGTCGAGGATGCGCTTGAGCAGGTCCGGATCGCTGTCGATCCACGCGCGCGCCGGCACCACCCGCAGCACGCTGCCGCGCTGGCACGCCTGCTCGGCGTACTCGTCGCGCAGCTCGGCCAGCAGCCGCGCCAGCTGCAGCGGCTGGCGGCGCACCGGCATCACGCCGGCATCCAGGCGCGAGGCGTCGAGCAGGCCGTCGAGCAGGTTGTCCATGCGCGCCAGCGTGGCTTGCAGCCGGTGGCCGATGGCATGCGCCTGGCCGCCTGCCACATCGCCGCGCTCGCCCAGAGTCAGCAGCGATGCCGCCTGCAGGCCGATGGCATACACCGGCTGGCGCAGGTCGTGCCCGGCGGCCGCCAGGAAGCGCGTCTTGGCCCGGTCCGCGGCAGTGGCGCGGTCGCGCTCGCGCTCAAGCTCGCCGATCAGCGCGACGTTCTCGAAGCGCAGTGTCACGCCATCGCGCAGCGCGCGATAGGTGACCTGGCTGTAGTAGATGTTGACGCACAGCAGGCACGCGGCAAAGCCCGCGTAGACGCCATACACCGGCCCCTGCTGCACCAGGCAATAGATGGTGAACGGCAGCAGCATGGCCGCGACTGAACCGCGGTAGGTGGCCGGATGCGCCGACAGCGACGGGATCGCGCCACTGGACATGCCGGCCAGCACGATGCAGCAGAACGCCACCAGCTGCGGCTCGGGCGGCAGCAGGATGGCAGAGCCCACGGCGCCCCACAGCAGGCTGGACAGCCAGGACAGCACCATGAAGCGGCGTGCCCACACCTGCGGCGGCGTGCTGCCGTCGCGCCGGAAGTAGCGCCACGACAGGCCGATGCGCAGCGTGGTCAGCAGGTACACCGCGGCCATCCAGCCGGCCAGCATGGGCAGCGGCACGCTGGGACGCAGCACATAGACCACCGGCAGCGCAATGACGAAGTTGGCAAACAGGACCGCGTTGGACTGGCGGTAGAGCAGGTCCACCATCGCCGCCGGCACATCTCCGGGCTGCCAGGCCGGCGGCAATCCGGTGCCTGTGGCTGTCATGATGCGAGCGCCCGTTGCGGGCGGCAGGAAACGGTACGGCAACAGGACAACGGAAGCTTGCGCATGCTAGGTAGGCCGTGGGGCAGGTTGGGCGTGCAACGCTATAATCCAGCCGGCCGCCGGTTCATTGGGGCATTCAGCAGGCCACCTGCAGCTGCCGGACTGACGGGCTGCCGTTTTATACCACCTTCCCTTTCCCATTCGCCACCGATGCACCTGCCGCGATGAGCCGCTTTTCCGTCCCGACCCGCGTGGCCCTCGCCGATGACCATGCCATCGTGCTGGAGGGCCTCAAGCAAGTGCTGTCCGGCGTCGGCAACCTGGTGCTGGCGGGCGAGGCAGCAGATGGCGCGCAACTGCTGGGGCTCCTGGAACGGGTACCGACCGACCTGCTGGTGATGGACCTGGGCATGCCCGGCGTCGATGGCCTGGCCTTCGTGGAACGCCTGCGCACAAGGCATCCTCCGCTGCGCATCCTGGTGCTGACCGGCAGCGCGGGCGCGGGCATGGCCCACGCGGCGATCGATGCGGGCGCCAATGGCTACCTGGTCAAGAGCGGCGATATCAGCGAACTGGTGCCCGCGCTCATGGCCCTGCGCGAGGGCCGCAACTTCGTGGCCGCGCGCGCCACTGCACCAGCCACCGCGGCACCGGACGGAATTGCCACGCTCACCCGGCGCGAACTGCAGATCCTGATGCTGATCGCGCGCGGCGCCACCGCCGGCGACATTGCCGCGCAACTCGACATCAGCCCGCTGACTGCGCGCAAGCACCGCGAGAACCTGATGCGCAAGCTCGACCTGCACAATACCGCGGAGGTGGTGGCGTACGCCGCGCGCCAGGGGATTCCGCTGGGTGCTCCAAAACCGCCCGAACTAGCCTGAGCAAGGTGTTCTCCCTCTCTCCTCATGGGGAGAGGGAACATCCCAGCGGCAATTTGGTGGCGGTGGCGTATGCCACCCGTCAAGCCGGCGAAATCCAAATACAAAAGGGGCCCCGCAAGCGGGGCCCCTTCTTCATGCCAGCCTGACTGCGCGGCTTACACCGTCACGCCGTCGGCCACTTCCTTGAAGTCCTCGATCTGGTCGAAGTTCATGTACTTGTAGATCTTGTCGCCATTGGCGTTGAGCACGCCCATGTCGGCCATGTACTCTTCCTTGGTCGGGATACGGCCCAGGCGCGAGCAGATCGCCGCCAGTTCGGCGGAACCCAGGTACACGTTGGTGTTCTTGCCCAGGCGGTTCGGGAAGTTACGCGTGCTGGTCGACATCACCGTGGCGCCTTCGCGCACCTGTGCCTGGTTGCCCATGCACAGCGAGCAGCCCGGCATTTCGGTGCGGGCACCGGCGGTGCCGAACACGCCATAGTGGCCTTCCTCGGTCAGTTGCTTCTGGTCCATCTTGGTCGGCGGAGCCACCCACAGCTTGACCGGGATGTCGCGCTTGCCTTCCAGCAGCTTGGAGGCTGCGCGGAAGTGGCCGATGTTGGTCATGCACGAACCGATAAACACTTCGTCGATCTTGGCGCCGGCCACCTCGGACAGCGTCTTGACGTCGTCCGGGTCGTTCGGGCAGGCCACGATCGGCTCATGCACGTCGGCCAGGTCGATCTCGATCACGGCGGCGTATTCGGCGTCGGCGTCCGGCTCCAGCAGCTTGGGATCGGCCAGCCACGCTTCCATGGCCTTGATGCGGCGCTGCAGGCTGCGCGGGTCCTGGTAGCCCTGGGCGATCATCCACTTCAGCAGCGTGATGTTGCTGTTGATGTATTCGATGATCGGGTCCTTGTTCAGGCGCACCGTGCAACCGGCGGCCGAGCGCTCAGCCGATGCATCCGACAGCTCGAACGCTTGCTCGACCTTCAGGTCGGGCAGGCCTTCGATTTCCAGGACGCGGCCCGAGAAGATGTTCTTCTTGCCTTGCTTGGCCACGGTCAGCAGGCCTTGCTTGATCGCGTACAGCGGAATCGCGTTGACCAGGTCGCGCAGCGTCACGCCGGGCTGCATCTTGCCCTTGAAGCGGACCAGCACCGATTCCGGCATGTCCAGCGGCATCACGCCGGTGGCGGCGGCAAAGGCCACCAGGCCCGAACCTGCGGGGAAGCTGATGCCGATCGGGAAGCGGGTGTGCGAATCGCCGCCGGTGCCAACGGTGTCGGGCAGCAGCATGCGGTTCAGCCACGAGTGGATCACGCCGTCGCCCGGGCGCAGCGAGATGCCCCCGCGGGTGCTGATGAACTCGGGCAGCGTGTGGTGGGTCTTGACGTCGACCGGCTTCGGATAGGCGGCGGTGTGGCAGAACGACTGCATCACCAGGTCGGCCGAGAAGCCCAGGCAGGCCAGGTCCTTCAGTTCGTCGCGGGTCATCGGGCCGGTGGTGTCCTGCGAGCCCACCGAGGTCATCTTCGGTTCGCAGTAGGTGCCCGGGCGGATGCCCTTGCCTTCAGGCAGGCCGCAGGCGCGGCCGACCATCTTCTGCGCCAGCGTGAAGCCGCGGCCGGTATCGGCCGGGTTCTGCGGCAGGCGGAACAGCGTCGACGGGGCCAGGCCCAGCGCTTCGCGCGCCTTGGCGGTCAGGCCACGGCCGACGATCAGGGGAATACGGCCGCCGGCGCGGACTTCATCGAACAGCACGTCGGACTTGACCTTGAACTCGGCGATCACTGCGCCGTCCTTCAGGGCCTTGCCTTCATACGGGCGCAGTTCGACCACGTCGCCCATTTCCATCTTCGACACGTCCAGCTCGATCGGCAGCGCGCCGGCGTCTTCCATGGTGTTGTAGAAGATCGGGGCGATCTTGTTGCCCAGGCACACGCCGCCGAAGCGCTTGTTCGGGATGAACGGGATGTCTTCGCCGGTGAACCACAGCACCGAGTTGGTGGCGGACTTGCGGCTGGAGCCGGTACCGACCACGTCTCCCACGTAGGCGACCAGGTGGCCCTTTTCCTTCAGCGATTCAATGAACTTGACCGGGCCGCGCTTGCCGTCTTCTTCCGGCTGGAACGCAGCGCCTTCGCGCTTGTTCTTCAGCATGGCCAGCGCGTGCATCGGGATGTCCGGGCGGGTGGTGGCGTCCGGGGCCGGCGACAGGTCGTCGGTGTTGGTTTCGCCCGGCACCTTGAACACGGTGATGGTCAGGCTTTGCGGCACTTCCGGACGGCTGGTAAACCACTCGGCGTCGGCCCAGCTTTGCAGCACGGCCTTGGCGTTGGCATTGCCCTGGTCGGCCTTTTCCTTCACATCGTGGAAGGCGTCGAACATCAGCAGGGTCTTCTTCAGCGCCTCGGCGGCGACGGTGCCCACTTCGGCATCGTCCAGCAGCTCGATCAGCGGCGAGATGTTGTAGCCGCCCAGCATGGTGCCCAGCAGCTCGGTCGCCTTGGCGCGCGAGATCAGCGCGCACTTTTCCTTGCCCAGCGCCACGGCGGCCAGGTACGAGGCCTTGACCTTGGCGGCGTCATCCACGCCGGCCGGCACGCGGTAGGTGATCAGCTCCACCAGGGTCTGCTCTTCACCGGCGGGCGGGTTCTTCAGCAGTTCGACCAGCTCGGCCGTCTGCTTGGCGGTCAGGGGCAGAGGGGGGATGCCAAGCGCGGCGCGCTCGGCCACATGTGCGCGATAGTTTTCAAGCATGGGAACCTGCTGAGTAATTAGGTTTAGAAAATCTCGTTACGTCGCGATTGTAGTCTGAAGCCGCTCCCTGGTCAAATGTCTTAT
This sequence comes from Cupriavidus sp. GW823-FHT07B10, assembly GCF_058794355.1. NCBI lineage: Bacteria > Pseudomonadati > Pseudomonadota > Betaproteobacteria > Burkholderiales > Burkholderiaceae > Cupriavidus > Cupriavidus sp. GW823-FHT07B10. Next base: position 76,484 of record NZ_JBXAGS010000008.1, on the reverse strand, counting down.
ATCTTATATAAGAGTGAAGACAAAAAACATCATGCAAATCAACGTATTGGAGATTGAAGGACGTGCAAACCCACATGAATCACTACCCGACTGGCGTAGTAGGGAATGCATGGCGGCGCTCCCGCGACCTGCCCGGCGGCCCGGCCAGGAATCGCGGCAGCTTGCACCGGCACTCAAGTTCACACGACATCAAGCGTTAACCAGCCTGCAGGCGCGCAACAAACGGCGCCCGCTCGCGTAGCCGTGCCTGCTCCCTTTCCGCTCAAATGGCCAAGCTGAAAGGGTTTCCCCCTTTTTTTCGGCCCTTTGCTGGCCTGCGATTCCGGAAGAATGGCAGGCATTCCGATACAGGCTTCTCATGGCGAACACGGCTTCCCCTCCCCGGACTGGCAACACAGGCAAGCGCGGCCGGCTGCTGCTGATCGGCGCCGGCGTGCTGGTGGTGGCACTGGGCGCCGGAGGCTTCGTGCTGGGCAGCGTGCTGAGCAACCGCCAGCCGGCGGCGCCCGCCGCGCCTGCCGCCCCGGTCGTGCCGCCGCCGATCTTCGTGCCGCTGGACGCGTTCACCGTCAACCTGCGCAGCGACGACGGCGACCGCTTCCTGCACACCGGCCTGTCACTGAAGGTGGCCGATGCCGAGACCCAGGCTCGCCTGGCCCAGTACCTGCCCGAGGCACGCAGCCGCATCCTGCTGCTGCTGTCGGCCAGGCAGCCGGCCGACCTGGCCACCGTCGAAGGCAAGCGCAAGCTGGCCGACGACATCCGCGACACCATCAGCAAGCCGTTTGCCAGCGGCCTGCCGGCGCAGCGGGTGCTGGACGTGCTCTTCACCTCTTTCGTGGTGCAGTAAGCGCAAGCCAGGGCCGCACCGGATTCATCCATAACGCCGCACAAGGGGCAGGACACTAGATGGCCTACGACAAGTTCCTCTCGCAAGACGAGGTCGACGAGCTGCTCAAGGGCGTATCCGGCGAAGCCGATACGCCCAAGGCCAGCGAGCCTGCGCTCGACGAGGGCGGTGTGCGCCCCTACAACCTGGCCACGCAGGAGCGCATCATCCGCGGCCGCCTGCACACGCTGGAAATCATCAACGAGCGCTTTGCGCGCTCGATGCGCACGGCGCTGTTCAATTTCATCCGCCGCGGCGCGGACATCACCGTGGGCAGCATCAGGATCGAGAAATTCGGCGACTTCGCGCGCAACCTGCCGATGCCGACCAACCTGAACCTGGTCCACCTGAAGCCGCTGCGCGGCACGGCGCTGTTCGTCTACGACCCGAACCTGGTGTTTCTGGTGGTGGACAACCTGTTCGGCGGCGACGGCCGCTTCCACACCCGCGTGGAAGGCCGCGACTTCACCCAGACCGAGCAGCGCATCATCCAGCGCATGCTGGAGCTGACGCTGGCCAGCTACGGCAACGCCTGGCGCACCGTGCACCCGATCGAGACCGAGTACATCCGCTCGGAGATGCACCCCAAGTTTGCCAACGTCGCCACCCACAACGAGGCCGTGGTGACCACCGCCTTCCATATCGAACTGGGCGCCGTCGGCGGGCAGCTCCACGTGTGCCTGCCGTACGCGATGATCGAGCCGCTCAAGGACCTGCTGATGAATCCGCTGCAGGACGAGAAGGAAGTCGACAAGGGCTGGGTCACGCAACTGTCCACGCAGCTGCGCGCGGCCGAGGTGGAGCTGGTGGCCGAGTTCGCGCACCTGCAGAGCACCGTGGCCGAAGTGCTGGCGATGCGCGCCGGCGACGTGCTGCCGATCGAGCTGCCGGAGAAGGTGTTCGGCAAGGTGGACGGCGTGCCCGTCATGCAATGCGGCTTCGGCACGATGAACGGCCAGTACGCGCTGCGGGTAGAACGAATGATCAATCACCAGGACGGCGATTCCCACCTGGACACCGAGGACAGCGATTATGAGTGACGGCATCGAGGACAAGCCCGTCGATCCGATGGACGACTGGGCCAGCGCGCTGGCCGAGCAGACCAGCGCCACATCCGCCGGGATCCCCGCAGCTGCCGCACCGGCGGCCCAACCCGCGGCCACTCCGGCCGCCGCCACCGTGTTCCAGCCGCTGGCGAAGGAAGCGCCGAGCGGCTTCCGCAACGATATCGAGATGATTCTCGATATCCCGGTGCAGCTGACCGTGGAACTGGGCCGCACCAAGGTGCCCATCAAGAACCTGCTGCAGCTGGCGCAGGGCTCGGTGGTGGAGCTGGACGGCCTGGCCGGCGAACCGATGGACGTGCTGGTCAACGGCTACCTGATCGCGCAGGGCGAGGTAGTGGTGGTGAACGACAAGTTCGGCATCCGCCTGACGGACATCATCACGCCGTCCGAACGCATCCGGAAGCTGAACAAATGATCATGCACACGCGCGCCAGCCTGGCCGTGCTTGCGGCGCTGCCGGAGGCCGCCATGGCCGCCGACGGCACGCACGCGCCCGCCATCAGCGGCGCGGCCAGCCTGGCGCAGGCCGGGCTGGGGCTGTTCGCCATCGTCGCGCTGATCCTGGGCATGGCCTGGGTGGCCCGGCGTGCCGGCCTGGTCCGTCAGGCCACCGGCGGCGCGATGAAGGTGGTCGGCAGCACCATGCTCGGCGCGCGCCAGCGCCTGGTACTGGTGGAAGTGGGCGATACCTGGCTGGTGCTGGGCGTGAGCCCCGGCGAAATCCGGCCACTGCATACCCTGCCTGCGGGCACCACCGCAGCCAATCCCCTCGCCGCCACCGGCGGTGCAGGCCCTTCGCAACAGCCGGGTGGCGGCACCTTTGCCGAAAAGCTGCTGCGTTCGATGCAAAATCACTTCAAGTCATGAATTCCCCGCGTGCCGCGCTGCGGCGCCCGCTGCCGGGCCCGCTGCTGTCCCTGCTCGCGCTGATGCTGGCCATTGCCGCGCTGGCGCCCGCGCCGGCCTGGGCCCAGGCACTGCCCGGCGTCATCAGCAAGCCCGCCCCGGGCGGCGGCCAGATCTGGTCGCTGCCGGTGCAGACGCTGGTGCTGCTGACCTCGCTGTCGTTCCTGCCTGCGGCGATGCTGCTGATGACCGGCTTCACCCGCATCATCATCGTGCTGGGCCTGCTGCGCAGCGCACTGGGCACCGCCACCTCGCCGCCCAACCAGGTGCTGGTGGGCCTGTCGCTGTTCCTGACCTTCTTCGTGATGGCACCGGTGTTCGACCGTGTCTACAACGACGCCTACAAGCCGCTGTCGGAAAACAAGATCAGCCTGGAAGCCGCCGCGGCCAAGGCCGCGGAGCCGCTCAAGGCCTTCATGCTGCGCCAGACCCGCGAGAAAGACCTGGCCATGTTCGCGCACATGGCCAAGGCGCCTGAGATGCAGGGCCCCGAGGAAGTGCCGCTCAGCATCCTGGTGCCGGCCTTCGTCACCAGCGAGTTGAAGACCGCGTTCCAGATCGGCTTCACCATCTTCATCCCGTTCCTGATCATCGACCTGGTCGTCGCCAGCGTGCTGATGGCGATGGGGATGATGATGGTGCCGCCGGCCACCATCTCGCTGCCGTTCAAGCTGATGCTGTTCGTGCTGGTCGACGGCTGGCAGCTGCTGCTCGGTTCGCTGGCGCAGAGCTTCATGAACTGACACGGCCCCAACGCCCGCCACCCACCGCAGAGTCCGAGCCATGACACCCGAGACCGTAATGACCATCGCCACCCAGGCGATGAAGATGACCCTGCTGCTGGCCGCCCCGCTGCTGCTGGTGGCGCTGGCCGCCGGCCTGGTGGTGAGCCTGTTCCAGGCCGCGACGCAGATCAACGAGATGACGCTGAGCTTCATCCCCAAGCTGATCGCGCTGTTCGCCACCATGGTGCTGGCGGGGCCGTGGATGATCAATTCCATGGTCGACTACATGCGCGAGGTGTTCCAGAGCATTCCCGCGCTGGCGCACTGACGCTGGCCAGCCCCCCGCCCTCCCGCCCGTGGTCGAATTCACCTCAGCCCAGCTCTACAGCTGGCTCGCGGCGTTCCTGTGGCCTTTCTTCCGCATCCTGGCCCTGATCGGCACCGCGCCGCTGTTCGGTGAGTCCACCATCCCGCGCCGCGCCAAGATCGCGCTGTCCGCGATGATCGCGGTGGTGGTGTCGCCCACCATCGCGCAGCTGCCGGTGGTGCCGGTGTACTCCTTCGGCGGACTGATGATCATCCTCAACGAAGTCGGCATCGGCCTGGCCACGGGCTTTGCCATGCGGCTGGTCTTTGCCACCGTGCAGCAGGCCGGCGAAATCATCGGCCTGCAGATGGGCCTGTCCTTTGCCTCGTTCTTCGACCGCGCCGCCGGCGGCCAGACCATGGTGCTGTCGCGCTTCCTGAACCTGATCGCGATGCTGCTGTTCCTGGCGCTGGACGGCCACCTGCTGATGCTGGGCGCGCTGGTCGACAGCTTCAGCGGCCTGCCCATCGGCGGCACGCCGCTGTCCGCCGGCGGCGCCATGGCCGTGGCCCGCGCCGGCGGCATGGTGTTCTCGTCCGGGCTGCTGCTGGCCTTGCCGATGATCGCCGCGCTTCTGACGCTGAACCTGGCGATGGGCATCCTCAACCGCGCCTCGCCGCAACTGTCGATCTTTGCGGTCGGCTTCCCGGTCACGCTGTCCGGCGGCCTGCTGGTGCTGATGCTGGTAATGCCGCAGATGGGCACCTACATGCAGCATATGATCGAGGCGGGGCTGGAGGCGGTCGGGACGGTGCTGGGGCAGTTTGCGCGGTAGGTTTGCGCTTTATCTTAGATCTCGAATATTACTTGACATGGCGCCTGAAAGGGCTAGTATTGCGCCATGTACTTCGATCTCTAAGATTTATGAGGTACCGCAACCACCGTTCAGGAGCCCTTCATGTACGACATTTTCGCCACCGACAAGCTGATCGACCTCTGGCTGACCGAAGACATCGGCATCTGCGACTTGACCGTCCAGACCATGATTGAACCGGGAGAGACCGGCACCTTCTGCATGAACGCCCGCGAGCCGATGCTTATCGCCGGCATCGACGTGGCGGCACGCATCTTCGCGCGCTACGATCCGACGCTGTCGGTCGATGTGCGCGTCGCCGACGGCGACAAGGTTGAAAAAGGCGCGGTGCTGCTTAACGTGAGCGGCAATGCACGCAGCGTCCTGACGGCCGAGCGCACCGCGCTGAACATCATGCAGCGTCTGTGCGGCATCGCCAACCATACGGCAACCTATGCCCAGGCCATTGCCCATACCAAGGCGCGCCTGATCGACAGCCGCAAGACCACGCCGGGCCTGCGCGCGCTGGAAAAGCATGCGGTGACCTGCGGCGGCGGCCTGAACCACCGGCTGAGCCTGGACAACGGCGTGATGATCAAGGACAACCACATCGCCGTGTGCGGCAGCATCGCTGCCGCCGTGGCACGCGTGCGCCGCAAGCTGCCCGTGCTGACCAAGCTGGAAGTGGAATGCGACCGGCTGGAACAGGTGCACGAAGCACTGGCAACCGGTGTCGACGTGATCATGCTGGACAACATGTCGGTGCCCGACATGAAGGAAGCCGTGCAGATCGTCAATGGCCGGACCAAAGTCGAGGCGTCAGGCGGCATCCGCCTGGAAACGATCCGGGCCGTGGCGGAAACGGGCGTGGACTACATCTCCACGAGCAAGATCACCCAGTCGGCCCCTGCCGTGGACATCGGGCTCGACGAAGCCTGACACCCGCGGGGCTCAGGCCCCCTGACCGATTCACGCCTTCTACCCAAGGCATTCACCCTTGCCGGTCTCGCCCGGCGAGGGTCTTTTCCGTTGCGGGTCGTCTACAGGTCCGAGAGCAGGCGCCCTACCTCCTGGGTGGACGGGACCCGCCGGCCATGTTCCGCCGACGCGGCTTCGTCGGCGACCAGCCGCTTCGCAATCGTGATCAGCACGCGGCGCGTGGTCAGCACGTCTTCTTCGCTCAGCCCTGCCACGCTGAGTTCATTCACCTCGGTCGCCAGCGGTTCAAGCTTGCGGCGCAGCCCGCGTCCGGTCTTGCTCAGGAACACATGCACCTTCTTCTTGTTGCCAGGAAGATGCGTGCGTTCCACGTAGCCCAGCGCCTCCAGCGCCTTGACTGCCGCAAACGTCGTCGGCTCGGTCACCCCGGCGCGTTCGCTCAGCTCTCGCTGCGACACGCCGTCATGGCGCCACAGGATACGCAGGATGGTCCAGTGGCCATACGAAACCGAATGTTCCGCCAGCCGCAGCTGCAGCGCCCGGATGTAGGCCCGGGCGGCATCCTTCACCAGGTGGGCAAGCCGTTCTTCATCGGCTTCATCCGCAGGCGTGATCGGGACCGGAGCATCCGGTTTCTTTGTGGCCATAGTCGTGAGGGAAAGTAGAGCGTATGCATGCGGCAGCGGACGGCCCGGTGCCAGCGACAGCGCACATGATAGCGCCTCCGGCGCTCGCACGCCGACATCACCGCTTCATCGGCCATGCCTCTCCATGTAGCGTTCACTCCATCAGTGCACGATGCCCGCAACCCATGCATGAGGCACCGTCACTGCGCACCCGTATCCCCGTGTTTTCCCCTACAAGTCCGCGAATCCCGCGTACACACTGGATTTGCGGGCGCTGGCCCGTTGTTTGCATTACCTTAGACATCGAACTTATCTTGACACCCCCCTGGCCGGTGCTAGCATAGCCACATAACTTCGACATCTAAGGTAATACTCATGAAGGCGACCGGCACATTCTTCTTTGTTGTGGGGCCCAGTGGCGCTGGCAAGGACTCCCTGATCGACGGTGCACGTGCCGCGCTCGACGGCGACTACGTTTTTGCGCGGCGCGTCATCACGCGTCCCGACGGGTCTGCTGGCGAAGAGCACGAAGGTGTCACGGAGGCCGAGTTCGCGCGGCGCCAGCGAAGCGGAGAGTTCCTGGTGACCTGGGACGCGCACGACCTGCGCTACGGATTGCCCAAGTCCCTGATGTGCGAGCTCGAACGCGGCCGCAACGTCGTGGCCAATGGCTCGCGCGGCGTCATCGCGGAACTCGCGGCGCGCTTGCCCCGTTTCGTGGTGGTCCTGGTAACGGCACCGCATGACGTGCTTGCCCGGCGCATTGCCGCACGCGGGCGGGAATCGGGCGACCAGGTTGCCAGCCGCGTGGCACGCGCGGGAGCTCCGGTGCCGCCACACGTCCCGTGTATCACGGTGTCGAACCACAGCACGCTGGAAGCAGGCACGGCACGCTTTGTCGAAGCCTTGCGCACCGGCACCAGGACATCCGCCGCCGAACGGCCGGCCAGCCGCACCAACCTTATGGCCAAGCTGCGCGGCGAGCCGCTCGACGAAGCGGCCTACGTTGCCGTGCTGCAGGACGCCATCGCCGGGCGCTACACCGAGGCCGAGCTGACCGAGTTCCTGGTTGCCGCAACCCGCACGCTCACGGACGAGGAAGTGGTGGCTCTGGCGCGCGCGCGTACCGCCTTCACACCCCGCATCGACTGGGACGAACCGGTAGTCGTCGACAAGCATTCGATGGGCGGCGTTCCCGGCAGCCGCATCACGCTGATCGTGGTGCCGATCGTCGCGGCCTACGGGCTGGCGATGCCCAAGACATCGTCACGCGCGATCACCTCTGCCGCCGGCACCGCCGATGCCATGGAGACCATCGCACGGGTCGACCTGGCGCATGAAGACGTGCGCCGATGCGTGGCCCAGGCACGCGCCTGCATCGCCTGGAACGGACGGCTGAACCATTCCGTGGTCGACGATGTGATGAACGCCATCACGCGCCCGCTGCGGCTCGATTCGCGGCGCTGGTCGGTGGCGTCGATCCTGTCGAAAAAGTACACCGCCGGCGCCACCCACGTCATCGTCGACCTGCCCTACGGGCCGCAAACCAAGCTGGCAACACGCGCCGACGCCGAGGCGCTGGGCGCGCTGTTCGAACACGTCGGCAAGGGACTGGGCCTGCACGTACGCGCACTGGTCACGGACGGCAGCGGCCCGATCGGCCGCGGCATCGGCCCCGCACTGGAAGTGCGCGACGTCCGACTCGTGCTCGACAACGCTCCCGATGCGCCCGCCGACCTGCGCGACAAGGCCCTGCGCTTTGCCGGCGAAATCATCGCATTCGATCCCCGCGTGGACTCCCCCGAACACGGCATGCAAATTGCGGCGGCGCTGCTGCATGAAGGCAAGGCCAGGGCCGCGTTCGATCGCATCGCCGCCGCGCAGGGCGTCCGCTGCGATCCAGTGGCGCCGGGTACGCATACGCTGGTCGTTCCCGCCACCACGCGGGGCCGGGTGGCGGGCGTCGATGGCCTGCAGATTTCCGGCGTGGCGCGCGCCGCCGGCGCGCCGCGCGATGGCGGTGCCGGGGTCGACATGCTGTGCGCGATCGGTGCAAAGGTGGCGCCAGGGCAACCGCTCTACCGTATCCACTCGGACTCCGCTGAAGCGCTAGAGGCGGCTGCAGCACTGGTGCGCGCCGGCGGCGAGTGCTGCCAGGCGGTGCGTATAGACCCCGATTGACCGGCTTTCCCGCTTCCTTCACCCTAACCGACGAGGCATATCAATGAGACCCCTATCCGTCGTCAGCAGTCTGGCATCGCTCCTGTTTGTCGCAGGCAGCCTGGGCACCCTGCCCGGGCGCGCCGAAGCCAATATCGCCAGTACCTTCCCGCAAAAGCCGATCCGCATGGTGGTGACGTTCCCGGCCGGAGGGGGGACCGATTCTCTCGCGCGCCTGATCGGGGCCGACATCAGCAAGTCGCTGGGGCAGCCGGTGGTGATCGACAACCGGCCCGGCGCCAGCGGCAATATTGGCGCCGAGTTCGTCGCCAAGAGTCCTGCCGACGGCTATACGCTGCTCATTGTCAACAGCAGCTTTGCCATCAACCCGAGCGTCTTCAAGAAGCTGCAGTTCAATCCCAAGTCCGATTTCAGCGCCGTCATCACCTTCGCTTCGGTGCCATCGGTGATCGCCGTGCCATCGCACTCGAAACTCCGCACCTTCAGCGACCTGCTGGCGGCGGGCAAGAGCCCTTCACCCCCCAGCTATGCGTCGTGCGGCAACGGCACCCCGCAGCATCTGGCCGGCGAACTGCTCAAGGTCTCGGCAAGGATGGACATGCTGCACGTGCCGTACAAGGGTTGCGCCCCCGCCATCGCCGACGTGCTCGGCAACCAGGCCGATGTCAGCGTCAACACGCTGACCAACACCATCCCCTACCTGAAAAGCAACAAGCTGCGCGCGCTGGCCGTCACGTCGAAGGCACGCTCGCCGTTCCTGCCTGACGTACCCACCGTGAGCGAGCTTGGCGTGGCCGGCTATGACGTCGACCAGTGGTTCGGCATCCTCGCCCCGGCAAATACGCCGCCCGAGATCGTGCAAAGGCTCAACACGGAAATCGCCAGGGCCATCGCCAGGCCCGAGGTCAAGGCATCGCTGACGCAGCTCGGCTTTGCCACGACGACAAGCACGCCCGCTGAATTCCAGAAGCTGGTGAGCGCCGACATCGATCGCTGGCAGAAATTCACGACGAAGATAAATCTGCTCGTCGACTGACCCGGCTGGGGCACCGGCCAGGCCACAGCAGACGGATCCCCCGACTTCCCGTAGTACATCGTTGCCACGCGGGCGCAAGCCAGCCCCGTGAGAGCGCGTTCGTGCCTGCGGGATGGCCGCGACGATCCGGTGGCACCGGTCGGCCATCAGGCCGGATCAGAAGCCGACCGTGGCCGACATCATCAACGTACGCGGCTCGCCAATGGCCAGGCCGCCATAGCTGTCCACCGCGGCCCAATAACGGCGGTCGAACACATTGCGCAGATAGAGGCGCAGAGTCGTGTCTTTCCCGGCCATCCTGGTCCGATAGCGCGCACCCAGGTCCACGCGCGTCCAGGCTGGCAAGCTCTGGGCGTTGGCCTGGTCAACATACTGGCTCCCGGTGTAGGCAAGCGCGCCGCTCAGTGTCAGACCCGGCAGCCACGAGGCGTCCCATTCAGCGCCAAGGTTCACCTGCAGCGACGGGGCGCCGATGACGGACCTGCCCACCGTGCCGGCGTCCGCGTCGCGGGTGATGGTTGCGTCAAGCAGTGCAGCGCTCGCCAGCAAGCGCACGTTGCTGGCGGGCTCGCCGTACAGCCCGAATTCGAGACCCCGGCTACGCTGCTCGCTGTTGACGGCGAACAACGAGCCAGCAAGCTCCCCGCCGGGCTTGCTGATCTGGAATGCGCTGATGGTGGCGCGCATGCCGCCTTGTTCCAGCTTTAGCCCTACCTCGTATTGGCGCGACTTGTACGGGGCGAACACTTCACCGGCATTGCTGGCACTGCCCGGCGCGATATCGCCCTTGCTGAGCCCCTCGATACGATTGGCGTAGAACGACACCTGCTGCCACGGCCTGACCACCAACCCCGCCAGCGTCGTCCACGCGCCCTGGTCATAGCGCGAGGCCAGTCCTCCGTCAGCATTGAAGTTCTCCGACTGCACACGCTGGTGGCGCAGGACGAGGGTCAGTTGCAGGCGGCGGTCAAGGACCGAGAGCGTATCGGCCAATGCCACACCGGTGAGCCGTGTCTTCGATACGGTCGGCACGCCAGACGGCGCCGGCACATCCTGGAACGGCAGCGTCGCGGGCGCGTAGAGGTTGGTCAGCGCGGTCGTGCTGGCAGTGTTGTACGCGCGCCCGAGCTTGTCGTGGTAGCCACTGGCCACGACGCTGAGCTGGTGACTCACCGGCCCGGTCTGGAAACGCGCGCGCACGCCGGTGTCGGCGCTGACACGCGCCACCTGGAAGCGATAGTTGGAGTCGGCCACCGCCACATCGCCCGCGGCATCGAAGATGGTTGGCGTGATGGCAAACAGCCGCGCCACGTGCGTCTGCCCGCCACCGGCATCGGCAAACCAGGTCACGCCGTCGGCAAGGTCGTACTCCGCGCGCAGCAGCTGCGAGCCGTCGCGGATATGGGATTGCTCCCACGGCTGCGAGATATTGCGGCGGCCATCCGGCGCGTCGGGCACGGCGATGCCTGGCACGATATGCAGCAACCGCGACGGCGCGGAAATCCGTTCGCGCTGGTCGATCAGATCCAGCGTGGTGCGCCAGCGCTCGCCCTGGTAGTCCAGCGCCAGCGCGCCCGAGGTGGCGCGGCGCGACTGGTTGTCGAGCGCGGTACCGCCACCCAGGTAACTGCCGTTGAAGCGGATGCCGAACTGGCTGGCACTGCCCAGGCGGCGGCAGATATCCACGCTGCCCCCGAACTGCGACGCCGCCGAGCAGGCGCACCCCCTTCCAGGCCTCCCCAGACAGCGTGAGCTCGATGCCCTGGTTGCGCTGCTCGCTGTCGATCGCATAGACCGTGCCGAACAGCTGGCCGCTGGGCTTGGTCATGCGGAACACGGCCAGCGTGGCCATGACCTTACCGGCATCGAGCTTCACGCCCACCTCTTGCTGCTTGGTCTTGTACGGCGCGAACACCTGGCCCGCGTTCGACGCGGTGGCGGGCGCGATGTCGCCCTTGCTCAGGCCTTCCACGTAGTTGGCGTACAGGGACACATGCTGCCAGGGCTTGTACACGATGCCGGCCAGCGGCGTGACGGCGGGCCACCTCGGCGCGCGACTTCTGGTTGTCCAGCGGGGTCGGGCCCTGGCGGTGCAGCCCGTTGAAGCGCACCCCCCATTCACGCTTCTCGCCGAAGCGGCGGCTCAGGTCGACGGCGCCGCCCACCTGCGCGTCGGAAGCATAGTCCAGCGTAAAGCGCGTCAGGTCCGTGGCCAGCGCACGCTTGGGCACCACGTTGACCACACCGCCCACGCCGCTGTTAGGCGACATGCCATACAGTAAGGCGGCCGGGCCCTTGAGCACCTCGACCCGCTCCAGGTATTCGGTGAACAGGTGATAGTTGGACGAGACCCCGTAGACGCCGCGTCGAAGGCCACCTCGGACAGGTTGCCCTCGTTGATCGGGAAGCCGCGGATGTAGAACGAATCGGTCACGCCGCCGATCTGGCCGGTGAAGCGCGTGGACGGGTCGCTCCCCAGCACTTCCGCCAGCGTCACGGCTTGCTGGTCCTCCAAGCGTTGTGCGGTGTAGTTGGTCGTCGCGAACGGGGTGTCCATCACCCCCTTGTTGCCAAGCAGCCCGAGCCGGCCGCCGCGCGCGACCTGTCCGCCCGCGTACGCCGCGGGCAGGTCGCCGGCGCCATCGACGCTGGCGCTGACGGTCACGGCCGGCAGCGTTTGCGGATCGGCGGCCTGCGCCAGGGCTTCAAACGGTGCCACGGCCGCCCCCAAGGTCAGGCAGACGCAGGCACGGTGCAGCGCGATGGCCAACGGCCGGGGTTGCGGCGTGCAGGCCATGCGAGGCGACTTTGCAGGGCGGGCGTGGGTAAAACAAGGTACAGACATCATTCTCTCCGGCAGCGACAGGTTTTGGTCTCCTATGCTGTTGGCCGGTCGAGAACCGGAATCCCCTCACTTTTCCTGAAAATATTTCTCGCACGCCCGGCATCGTGGTTCAGCGCGGCCCCACGCTGACCCAGAAGCGCGTGCGGTAGCGAATGCTGATGGGCTGCGCCTGCGCAAGGAATGTCAGCGCCCGGTCGGTGTCTCGCACCTGGTATGCGCCGGACACGCGCAGGTCCGCCACGGACGGGTCGCAGACGATGCGCCCGCTCCGGTAGCGCGACAGCTCGACCAGCAGGTCCGCAAGCCGCATGTCGTTGCCGGCGATCACGCCATCGGCCCGGCCATCGTCCGTGAACGGCCGGGCCGGTGCTGGTGCGCTGCTGTCGGCTGCGAGCCACCAGTTCGCGCCGGCTCGCGCCACCTTTGCGTTGTCATCGGCGGCCCGGCCGTTGGCAGGATGCAGGGCGACCGCACCTTCGAGCACGCTGACGCGCGCGTGCCCGTCCTCCAGCCGCACCACAAAGCGCGTGCCCAGGGCGCGTAGTCCGCCAAATGGCGTCTCTACCCAGAACGGCCGCATTGCAACGGGCGTATCGTGGCCGGTGGCAACCAGGATCTCTCCGCGCCGCAACGTCACGACGCGGCGCGTGGCGTCGAAGCGGGTGCTGATCGCGGTGTCGGTGTTCAGCACGATCGTGCTGCCGTCGTCGAGCCGCACCGTGCGCTGCTCGCCGGTGGCGGTGCTGGCATCGGCCAGCAGGCACTGCCACGGAGCCAGCTCGCGCGCTGCGCCGGCAGCCAGTACCGAAACACCAGCCAGCGCAAGGATCTTGATTGCCTGGCGCCGCCGGATGCCGCGCGTGCCACGACGCTCGCCCACGGCCTTCAGCGTATCGAGCGCCAGGGCCGGCGGAATCCGGCTGAAATCGTCCTTCAGGCCCTGCACGCGCTGCCAGGCCACGCCATGCAGCGGACTGGCGGCCAGCCATTGTGCAAAACCCTTGTGCGCAACGGCATCCCCCTCGCCAAAGTCGAGCTTGACCATCCAGCGGATGGCCTGGTCGACGACATCGGACGGAACAGAGAGAGCAGGCCGCGGCTGCGTGGGCCTGCCTGGATCGGTCACCGGCGCCTACTCGCCAAAGCGCAGCGTGTAGCAATGCCGCAGCGCCGTGGCCACGTAACGTTCCGCCGTGGCCAGCGATACCCCCAGACGCTCGCCAATCTGGCGGCAGCTCAGCCCTTCGAGTTGCGCCCACAGGAATGCGGTGCGCACCCGCGGTTTCAAGGCATCGAGGATGCGGTCGATCGCGATCAGCGTCTCGAGAAACTGGAGCCGGCTCTCAGGCGACGGCGCTTGCGGCTCGGGCAACTGGGCCAGCGTCTCCAGCCACGCCAGTTCCAGTTCGCGGCGGCGCCAGTGCTCGATGACCAGCCCGCGCGCAATGGTGCTCAGGTAGGTGCGCGGCTCGCGGATATCGCAGGGCTCACGCCGCAACAGGCGCAGGAACACGTCCTGGGCGAGATCGGCAGCATCGCAGGCATTGCCAAGCTGACGGCGCAGCCATCCCTGCAACCACCGATGGTGGTCGCAATAGAGAACATGAACCTGCTGATTGCCCGGAATGTCGGCGGCGCCCACCTGCGAAACCCTCGTTCATTTCCGCACCCCAACGATGCGCGCACTATGCAAATGAGAATTATTTCTATTTTAAGGCGGAATCCACGGATGCCACAAGCGCTTCCTGGGGACGCTCGCCCCCTCACCCCTTCGCAGCGGCCCGCGGGCCGCTGCTGGGCGGAACCGCTCCCTCACGATCCCAAGTGAATCACGGCCGCGCTGGGTACCCAGCGCCCTGTCAGAACGTTTTTCTCTTTACATGCCAAGCGACACTCGCACTTGACGTCGTAGCAGATGCAAAACCGATCGTGAATGTAGTAGGTGAAACCGCCGCGATATACGGCCTGGCGTTCGCTGCCTCTCGATTGGTCGCTGTCAATACAATTTCGCTCTTGGCCGGGGTATAGCTCAAACCATGCTTCACCGTCATGGCAGATGCATCTGCAGCTGCCATTGCCTCGCCACATCCCTCGGTAGCGAACCCTAGGTTGCCTTCAACCCTGGCGAATAGCGTAGATATCCGCAGCCCCCCAGTATCATTTCGACTCACGCCGTTGCTACTGTCACCATCCGCCGACTCAATGATTGCCATCGTGGCAGGCGAGCCAGCCCCTCGAGCCAGCGTGTTCTCATTAACCTGGAAGCGTGTGCAGCCAGCGAAATCTATCCCAAATCGTCTAAAGAATGAAATCGTACAGTGCACCAAGAATCCCGAGGCCACGCCCCGCAGCCGGATGCAATCAGCTCCGGCACCGTTCGAATGGTTCAGTGTTGAAATAAAGCCAATCTTGAGATTTCTGGTGGGGTCGCCGTTGTCAGCCAAGTTGACATCCAACGCGGGATTAGATCCCCCCCCGCGAAGCGCGCGACTTGATAGGTAGCACCCACCGTTGATCTCGACGCAGTCAACCCCACGTAGCACCACGGGGGCATCACAATAGTCAATCACCACTCCCCCTGTGATTGTTACCAAATCAGTTCCCTGCGAATAGACGCCAGTTGCACAGCCGATGGCGACACCGCCATTGATAACTAGACCAGCAGAATAAGGGCTGTAGTCACCGTCATCATTAACCATGTACGCCGTATTCTTCCAATTGCAGCCTATGAGCTGCGTATTGACTGTCCTGACACGATAGACCCCCTTGTTACCAAACGTACCGTCAAAGGAACATCCAATTAGCGCCCCCTCGCGCACCCCATCGAGATACACCCCGTAGTCGGCATTCATGAATTTGACGTCGACCAGCAAGAAATCATCGTATTGAGTAGTGCTGGTGCCGGTCACCCACCTGACGCCGATACCCCGTCCAGTGAATCTGCCACCGCAGATTGTCAGCTTCTTTCCGTGATCGCTTTTCC
Source organism: Cupriavidus sp. GW823-FHT07B10 (assembly GCF_058794355.1). Taxonomy (NCBI): domain Bacteria; kingdom Pseudomonadati; phylum Pseudomonadota; class Betaproteobacteria; order Burkholderiales; family Burkholderiaceae; genus Cupriavidus; species Cupriavidus sp. GW823-FHT07B10. The sequence continues at coordinate 61,127 of NZ_JBXAGS010000008.1, read as the reverse complement.
TGATAGCTCCCTTGCCTTCCATGGCACATATGATTTCGGCCCCGTACGCAATGAGCGTGACCGCCTTTCCAGTAAGGTCCACCTCCGTCAGCCTGTAGCGACCGCCGGCCGGAAACACTAACGTGCCGCCATCCCTAATCCCCGCCACGGCAGCCGCGACGGCAGCAGTGTCATCGGCAACACCATCTCCCCGCGCACCAAACCTTCTTACGCTTGTCGGTTCGTCCCCCGGACGATGCGACGGAGAGCGCTCCTCAGTGCCTGCGAGACTTGTTTGCCACCGGAGCAGCGAAGCACCGATGCTCGTTGCAAGTCCTCCGAAAAGAATCCTCCGCCTATTACTCATATCCTGGCAACTCCACTCTCGCATCGATCAAGCTAGCTACCCGGTATCCACCAGAGCGGTATTTTTCCGTCAGCTTTTCATCGCTCACTAATGGAGCGATGACGAGTTCCACGCCTTTGCTTGAAGCGCAGACAGGAATTGATACAAGCGCCTCCGCCCCCGCTGGCCCATAGCGAGAGCGCACAACTACTTTCACGGCCGGCTCGCCCTCATCAATATATCGCCGAGATCTGCAATCAGCATACGATAGGCCATCAACGTATTGCGAGCATCATCAATTCTACCGGCGATTAGCGAAGAACCTATGCGACTTAACGGCTCCAAGCAAAGAGTTACAAAAACCAACGTCCACGCAGGCATCCGCTTGAAATGTTTGAACCCGTAAAGTAAGCGGCTACGCAAAGAATAAAACAACCGATGCCCCTTTACCTGTTGCGAGGTGCCGCCGCCGGCGTGATACGCCTGAACGTCAGCTATATACATGCTCCGGAATCCGGCTTGACGAGCACGTAGCGATAAATCAACCTCTTCAAAGTAAACAAAGAATCGTTCGTCAAATCCGTGCAGTGCCACAAATAGGTCACGACGCATTAAAAAGAAAGCTCCTATCACCTGGTCTACTTGCCTATTCGAATCGTGAGGCCATTCCACCATGGCTTGCGTCCATCGCTGCAGGCCTGGAAGGCGATTAAGTCCGGTAGCGTTGACAAAAAAAGATGCCACCGTCGGAAAACGCGAGCAACTGCGAGCCACTTGATTCTTCTCATCCACAAGTGAAACACCGACAATCCCCACGTCCGCCGCCCCAGGTTCCTTAAGGTAAGTCAAGGGTCTGAGCAACGACTCGGAAAATATTCTCGCATCCGGATTCAAGAAGAGCACAAACTCTCCCTCAGCAAGCGCCGCGCCTTGGTTGCAGGCCGCGCCAAAGCCGCGATTCCAGGTATTAACTATTACCTTTACATCAAATGGTGAATTAGACGCCACCACCTTTGCCAGCGACAGAGAATCATCACTTGAAGCATTATCGACAATAATTACCGATTTAACCAGTCCGCCGTGATGCTGCACAATGCTTGCGATTGCATCCGAGAGTTGCCCTCGGCTATTCCAATTCACCAGAACAATATCAAGCATGACCGGGACCTCCCTTTTTCCATCTGAATCGGTACGGTGTCATAAACAGCCAATACCAAAACCAGACCTGAATCCAGGTTGATAGCAACGAAAAATACTGATCCTGGAAGAACTGCATCACCAACGGGTACACCGAAGCCGAATAATAGAAGATCCAGACTCCACCGCTCGAACGCGCTCTCCTATACAGCCAATAGTGCACCATCAAAAACACCGGTGGAATTAGCACGCCGATGTACGAAAAGTCTCGGAAATAAACCTCGTATACCGTATAAACATTGGTCGGATCCGGGACGAACGCATATCCTTTGACCAAAGATACCGGGGCCTTATCTGAAATACCCAGGGCATATTGAAGGGACACAAACAAGCGAAACGTATTCTCCCCCCAACTTAAATCCGGATTCCATTCCACAAGTCGGGAAAATGCAAGAAAAGGACCAACCACATAGCCTCTCAGGCTTTCGAGAAAAGACTCAATATTCTCCGCAATACCCTCATCCGCGGAAATCCCCTTCGCAGTCATCGCCGCTACAAATATCGATAAAGCCGCAAAGATAACCAGCGCGATGAGTAACCCACGCATACGAACTGCACCAACATTCATCAACGGAACAAGAGCCAGACACAAAAAGAACAAGATGTATGTCCGACCAGTGCTGAGATAGCAGTAACATAGACTCACCGCAACGGAAAGCCACAGGCGACCACCTCCCAAATTTGATTGGCGGCAAAGAAATATCGACACAGAGGTAGTCACAAAAGAAAGTACCCATAAGTATGCCAATATCCCATAACCCTCTCCATCCTCCGTTATCGCCGCACGGAGTTTTATATAGCCCAACACAGTAAAAATGCTCTCACCATCCGCAATTTCCGTAGCTCGCCCGTAGACGAACGGGAGCGCAATGATCACCACTAGCTGCGCCAGGTCAATAAATCTACTCTTTCTCGCAATGACCCCGTGCCGCCAAACTTCTGCGCTCCCCACTTGAAGTCGGAGACAGCATGAGATCATAATAAACAACGCAAGAAGCTTTGCCGCCAAAATAATAATGATAAATTCTACCGAAACCGAGATAAAAGTATCCCGAGACAAATAATATCCAAAGAGCAAAAAGAACCAAACGAAGAAGTAAATCTGAAATGGATTCCCGAATCCCAATTGTCGCCGACTCGCTGTCAGCAACCCCGCTAACGTAATGAGCAACAATATCTCAAACATTCCGCCTCCTGGAATAGTATGCTAACGCGCTGGCGTCGAAAATCATGCGACCCACCCAGGCCCAAGCCGCACCATGAATACCGTACTTATCCAGGAGAAAATATAGCGCAACAACAAAAAACGGCAATTCAATCACGTGCAATGTTGCGGTCAGATTGGCTCGCCCGTCCGCCTGAATCAACGCGTAAAACATGGAGCCGATCGCATTGGCAAAGACTCCGAGGCACAGCACTTGACCGATTACAATTGACTCGGAATTTAGATGATCCTTTATCCACCATAAGAGTACCTCCGGCAAAAGCAAAGCCATTAATATGCTCACCACCGCCATTAATCCAATCATGATGTATAGCCAGCGACGAAAATAGGCGCGCCACTCACCAGGACGTTCACGCATCAACTGGCTCAAGGTTGGGAACATTACGGACGATACTGAGCTTACCAATATCAAGCTCTGCGTCACCATCTCGTACGGCAAAACATAGACAGTCACCGCTGCAGCAGAGATGACCGAGGCGATAACAAAACGATCCGCTTGGACTAAGATCGGGCTTACTATGCTACTGACCGTCACCCATCCGCCGAAAGCGAACAGTGATCGCGCGATCTTCGAAGAATAGACGCCCTTATATCCAACCCCACCAATCCGCATGCATCGGGCAGCCAAGTGATCAAATGCGAACAAAGCAAGAACCCTACTGACTACTAACGTTGCAATCAGCCACGGAAGTTGATTGGTATAGAGTGTCACCAGATACGGCCCACCAAAATTGATTACGCCGAGTCCCGCGCGCAATAAACTAATGCCTTTGAAGTTCAGAAAGGCTTCGTTCATGCCGCGATAGGTGGCACTCATCGCCTGTGCCGGTAACGCAATCGCTAGCAATATCATGGCCGAGCGGATCTCAAGAGGGGGGGTACCATGCGCATCGATCCAAGCGTATCCACCCAGCAACGCGGTCGCCGCGACGAAACTACCACCGACCAGCCCTGTCACAAGAGTAATCCGCCGCGCTGTCGCCAGCACGTCCGGGATATCCGCTAGATCGTCTGCGCCCCGTAGACTGGATACCAACTGCGTCAGTGCACGACCGATCCCGAGATCTAGCGCACCCGCATAGCCGATCAATCCCCATGCCAGCGCCAGCAACCCAAACCGTTCGTTCCCGAGTTTCTGTATGAGTTGCGGGACCGTGACAGCGGCGACGAGTAATGGGAGCGCCAATCCAGCTAGATTCCACGAAATATGGGATAGCCGCATGATCTACCGATTTCAACCTGAGATCGAGCCTCGCAATCTCATCAGATACCATAGCATCGCCTGCTCAATGCCTGTTCTGACACGATATTTCGGATCGTAACCAATTAGATTTCTGGCTTTCACAATATCGACCTGACTATCGCGTATATCACCAGGACGGAAGTTCCGATATCTCGGTGACTTACCATATGCAACGTCGCCAAGAGCTATTGTGCAAATACGCACAATTCTCCTTAAAGGTCAGTCCTAGGACGATCACCTTCGCACGCTTCACCACGCTTCCAGACTGAATGATCTTCTTTACCGTCTGCTGTGCCACACACACCGCCATGCCATCATTGATGCGACGACCGGCCAGAATGACTTGCAGGTGATAGCCCAGCATCTCAGCCTTGTGGGTCAGGTCCGGACAAATGGATGTTTTGGCGCCTTCCCTTGTTTCAAGAATTATCGGCGGTGCTGGCAGCGTCAGAGAGTATTTATGTGCGGCACCACATACAAGCATTTCCTCGGTGCCGCATCGACGCCGCCATCGACGCACGGTCAGTAAGGTATGTCCGCGCGAAAGTCCAGTAGCAAGTTAATGCCAGGCGGTCCGCACGTTGGTGCTTCGCCCAGATGCCGGGGCCATAGCTATCTACGCGCAATTCTTCACTAACGCGACATATTTTGCTGATGTATGTCTGGATTCGATCAGGAAACGCTCCAGCAAGCCCGGGGCAGCGGATCAGCCATTCGGCTGAACCACACGCGCAACTCGCTATAAGTTCCCCGTCCGGGCGAGCCCGTTACAACGATGAAAATCCGTACGCTCTGTCGTAAAGAGAACCAAGAATCACCCGCATGCGCCATGGCGGTAGCGCTGGCCGTGCACGCGCTCGTTCTTCAAGCTATTGAAGAAGCTTTCGCTGGGGGCATTGTCCCAACAATTCGCTTTGCGACTCACCGAGCAGGCCGTGCCATAGCCAGCAAGCTTGGTCTGGAAGGCCTGGCGGCCGCGGTCGGAGTGGTGGATCAGCCCCGGCGCCGCAGCGCCGGCTTGCCAGAGGCCGCTCACGGCGGGGGCAACCGCCGTTCAGCCTTTCACGCACACCACCTGCCGCAACGTGTGCACGATCTCCACCAGGTCAGCCTGCGCCGCCATCACCGCGTCGATGTCCTTGTACGCCATCGGAATCTCGTCGATCACCGCGGCGTCCTTGCGGCATTCGACCCCCTCGGTCGCATGCACCTGGTCGGCCACGGTGAAGCGGCGCTTGGCCTCGCTGCGGCTCATGGTGCGCCCCGCGCCGTGGCTGCATGAGCAGAAGGACTCCGGATTGCCCTTGCCGCGCACGATAAACGAGCGCGCGCCCATCGATCCCGGGATGATGCCCAGCTCGCCCACGCGCGCACTGACCGCGCCCTTGCGCGTTACCAGCACGTCGGCGCCGAAGTGATGCTCCTTCTGCACGTAGTTGTGGTGGCAGTTGACCGCCTCCAGCTGCGCCTGGAAGGGCTTGCGCAGCACGCGCTGCGCAGCGGCCAGCACCGCCTCCATCATCAGCTCGCGGTTGCGGCGCGCGTAGGCCTGGGCCCATGACACGGCGAAGATGTAGTCCTCGTAGTGCGTGGAGCCTTCGACCAGGTAGGCCAGGTCGCGGTCCGGCAGGTTGGCGAGGTGCTTGCGCATGTCCTGCTGCGCCAGCGAAATGAAGGTCGTGCCGATGGCATTGCCGACGCCGCGCGAGCCGCTGTGCAGCATGAACCAGACTGACTGGGCCTCGTCCAGGCACACCTCGATAAAGTGGTTGCCGGTGCCGAGCGTGCCCAGGTGATTGCGATGGTTGGTGCGCGCCAGGTGCGGATACTTGTCGGTGATGCGGCGAAAGCCCGGCGCCATTTCGGCCCATGCCGCGTCAACGGGCGCCGGCGCCGAGCCCCAGGCCCCCTGGTCGCGCCGCCCGCCCTGCGCGGTGCGACCGTGAGGAACGGCGTGCTCGATCGCGCTGCGCAGCGGCCCGAGGTTGTCGGGCAGGTCAGCGGCGGTGAGCGAGGTCTTCACGGCCATCATGCCGCAGCCGATATCCACGCCCACCGCGGCGGGAATCACCGCGCCCACGGTCGGGATCACCGAGCCGATGGTCGAGCCCTTGCCCAGATGTACATCCGGCATCACCGCAACATGGCGGAAGATGAACGGCATCCGCGCCGTGTTCAGCAGTTGCTCGCGGGCAGCGCCTTCCACCGGGACGCCGCGCGTCCACAGCTTGACCGGCTTGCCGGCGCCGGTGTCCAGCACGTCATAGTGGCGCTTGTCCGTCATGGCCGCCCCTGGCTTTGTCGTCGCGGATTGCAGGTTAGACGGCCAGGGCCAGTCCAGGATTCCCTGCCGCCCGACTCAGCCCAGCAGGAAGCTGCCGAAGGCGCCCAGGTCGACATTGCCGCCCGAGATGATGATCCCCACGCGCTTGCCCTTCACATCCAGCTTGCCGTGCAGCACCGCGGCGGCGGCCAGGCAGCCGGTGGGCTCAGCCACGATCTTCATGCGCCCGGCGAAGAACTTCATGGTGTCGACCAGTTCCGCATCCGACACCGTGACGATGTCCGTCACCAGCTCGCGGATCACGGCAAAGGTGTGGTTGCCCAGGAACGGCGTCTGCGCGCCGTCGGCAATGGTGCGCGGGGTGTCGATGCGGACGATCTCGCCGCTGCGCAGGCTGCGCTGGCCATCGTTGCCGGCCTCGGGTTCGACGCCGTACACGGCGCAGCCGGGCGACATCGCCCGGGCCGCCACCGCGCAGCCCGACAGCAGCCCGCCACCGCCGAGGCACACCACCAGCATGTCCAGCGGCCCGGTTTCCTCGAACAGCTCCTTGGCCGCCGTGCCCTGCCCCGCCATCACGTGCGGATGGTCATACGGCGGGATCAGCGTCATGCCGCGCTCGGCGGCGATGCGCCGGCCCAGCGCTTCGCGATCGTCCTGGTAGCGGTCGTACAGCACCACTTCGGCGCCATAGCCGCGCGTGGCTTCGATCTTGATCGCGGGGGCGTCCTGCGGCATCACGATCACCGCCTGCACGCCCAGCAACCGGGCCGACAGCGCGATCGCCTGCGCATGGTTGCCGGAAGAGAACGCCAGCACGCCGCCCGCCTTCTGCTGCGGCGTGAACTGGGCGATGGCGTTGTAGGCGCCGCGGAACTTGAAGGCGCCGATGCGCTGGAAGTTCTCGGCCTTGAAGAACAGCTGCGCGCCGGTGGCCACGTTCGCGGTGGCGGAGGTCAGCACCGGGGTGCGGTGAGCCGCCGCGCGGATGCGTTCGTGTGCGGCGGCGACGTCGTCGAAGGAGATAGGCAGGGCGGTCATGGCGGTGGCAAGGAGGCTGGGACCGGCCAGTTTACCCGCCCCGGGGCCACCTTGCAGCCAGGCCGGCCCGGCGTGGCGCTATGCCGCGGCCCGCCTGTGCGCCGCGCGCCGCTGCGTGGCCAGCGTATCGGCACCCCGGTCCGTGCTCCTGTTGCGCTGGCTAACGACGCGACGCGCCGAACTGATCCCTACGAGAGAGGGGCATGGCGTGGCCAGCAGGAGGAATGGCTGTCAACGCTGGGGATGTTGCAAGCAAGGCACGGTCACTTCGACCCGGCGATGACTGCGTCGCCAGGACATGGCAGCATACGGAGCCCATGCCCCCAGGAATGCCCCATGCTGAACGGATTCGATGCACTGGTCGAAGAGTCGATGGCGGACTGGAAGATCCCCGGGCTTGCGCTGGCCGTGATCCGCGACGGCGAGCCCGTCCTGATGCTGGGCTACGGCGTCCGCGACAGCGCCGGATCAGCACCGGTGACAACGGCCACGCAGTTCATGCTGTGCTCGATCACCAAGTCCTTCACCGCGGCCGGCCTGGGCCTGCTGGTGGACGAGCGCAGGCTGGACTGGGCCACGCCCGTGCGCGACCTGATCCCGGGATTCCGGCTGCACGATGCCGTCACCACCGAGCGCATCACGGTGCGCGACCTGCTCTGCCACCACAGCGGCATGCCGCGCCACGACTGGCTCCATACCCCGGGTGACCTCGAAACCGGCGAACTGCTGGCACGGCTGCGCCACCTGGCGCCCAGCCGTGACCTGCGCGAACCCTGGCAGTACCAGAACCTTGGCTACGTGATCGCCGGCCATGTGGCCGAGCGCCTCAGCGGCCAGCGCTGGGAGGACTTCACCGAGGAGCGCCTGCTGCGGCCGCTGGGCTTCTCACGCTTCGGTTTCTGCGCCGAGGCCCTGGCCGCCGCTCCCGACCACGCGCACCCGCATACGATGGTTGCAAGCGAGTGCTTGCGTGCGAACTGGTCCTCCATTGTGAAGCCGGCCGGTGGCCTCGCCACCTCGGTGGAGGACTTGGCGAAATGGATGCGCTGCCTGCTGGATGAAGGCAAGGTTGGCGGGCGTGCCCTGCTATCGCCGGCGATCGTGCGCGACATGATGACGCCAGGCGTGCATATCGGCATGTCGGAGTTCCCGGAGGTCGGCGATCAGCATTACGGCCTTGGCCTCACGGTCGAGCAATACCGCGGCGAGCGCACGGTCTCGCACAGCGGCAGCTGGCTGGGCTGGGCGGCGCTGATGACGCTGATGCCATCCAGGCGTATCGGCATTGCGGTGCTGACCAACCGGGCACCCAGCGCGGTGACCGCGCTGCTGACCTATGCGGCCCTGGACCAGTTGCGCGGCCATGCGCCCATCGACTGGCTCGGCCGCATGCGCGCCCGGCGCCAGGAAATGCTCGCGCAGCTGCGGGTCGACAAGTCGGCACGACAGGCGCGGCAACACACCGGCACCGCTCCCAGCCATCCGCTGCACGACTACGCCGGCGATTACTCCCATCCCGCCTACGGGCAGATCACCATCGATACCGATGGCGATGCACTCTCCTGGCGCTGGCGCGGCATGTCCGGCCAGCTCGCCCATCGTCATTACGATGTGTTCACCACCGCCGAAAAACCCGCCGAAATCCATCCCGACAACCTGGCCCTCACCTTCCTCTACAATCGGGAAGGCACCATCGACCGCATTGCGGCACCGCTGGAACCGCTGGTCGACGATATTGTCTTCCACCGCATGGCAAGCGGCGACGCGACCACGGCGGGGACCGACTGACGCGCAGGTTGCCGCGCAGCCGGCCCTGGCCATTGAGCGTGAGCGGCCCGATGCTGGCGATCGTTGCGGCGCGCGCCGCGCCGGCGTCGCCCTGACCGCGCCTGCCGACGGTCAGGCCACCGCCGCCGACGGCACTGCCTGCCCCGCCTGAGCACTGCGCCGCGCCAGCAAATCCAGCGCCACATCCACGATCATGTCTTCCTGCCCGCCCACCATGCGCCGCCGGCCCAGCTCGACCAGGATGTCGACCGTGCCCAGGCCGTAGCGCGCCGCGGCGGCCTCGGCATGGCGCAGGAAGCTTGAATAGACCCCGGCGTAGCCCAGCGCCAGGGTCTCGCGGTCGACGCGCACCGGGCGGTCCTGCAGCGGGCGCACGATGTCGTCGGCGGCATCCATCAGCGTGTAGAGGTCGCAGCCGTGCAGCCAGCCCAGGCGTTCGGCGGCGGCGATAAAGACTTCCAGCGGGGCGTTGCCGGCGCCGGCACCCATGCCGGCCAGGCTGGCGTCGACGCGGTCGCAGCCCTCTTCCACCGCGACGATGGAATTGGCCACGCCCAGGCTCAGGTTGTGATGGGCGTGCATGCCGGTCTGGGTCTCCGGCCTGAGCACGTCCTTGAAGGCGCGGAAGCGCTCGCGCACGTCCTGCATGCCCAGCGCGCCGCCGGAATCGACCACATACACGCACTGGGCGCCGTAGCTTTCCATCAGCTTCGCCTGCTGCGCCAGCGCCGCGGGCGTGGTCATGTGGCTCATCATCAGGAAGCCGACGGTGTCCATGCCGAGTTCGCGCGCATATTCGATGTGCTGGCGCGAGACATCGGCTTCGGTGCAGTGCGTGGCCACGCGCACCACGCGCGCGCCGGCATCATAGGCGGCGCGCAGGTCGTGCACGGTGCCCACGCCCGGCAGCAGCAGCGTGGCCACGCGGGCATGGCGCACGGTCTCGGCCACGGCGGCGATCCATTCCAGGTCGGTATGGGCGCCAAAGCCGTAGTTGAAGCTGGAGCCCGACAGCCCGTCGCCGTGCGCGACCTCGATCGAATCCACGCGCGCGGCGTCGAGCGCGGCCGCGATGCGGCGCACGTGCTCCAGGCTGTACTGGTGGCGGATGGCGTGGCTGCCGTCGCGCAGCGTCACGTCCGAGATGTAGAGCTTCTTGGTGGGTTGTGCGGTCATCTTTGTCTCCCTGCGGCTCATGCGGACAGCCGGGTCTCGGCCAGGCGCTCAGCGCAGGCCAGTGCGGCGCTGGTCATGATGTCGAGGTTGCCGGCATAGGCCGGCAGGTAATGGGCGGCGCCCTCCACTTCCAGGAAGATCGAGGTCTTGAGCCCGCTCATCGGTCCCAGGCCGGGGATATTCAATGGCGCCGACGCGGCGATACGCTCGAACTGCACGCGCTGCTTGAGCCGGTAACCCGGTACGTAGCCCTGCACTGCCTGCGCCATCGCTTCGACGCTCGCCGCAATTTCCGCTTCATCGCCGTCCTCCGACAAGGTGAAGACCGTGTCGCGCATCATCAGCGGCGGTTCCGCCGGGTTGAGCACGATGATGGCCTTGCCGCGCGCGGCGCCGCCCACCGAGCACAGCGCCTGGCTGGTGGTCTCGGTGAACTCGTCGATATTGGCGCGCGTGCCCGGCCCGGCCGACCTGCTCGAGATCGACGCCACGATCTCGGCGTAGTGCACTCTGGCCACGCGCGACACCGCCGCCACCATGGGGATGGTGGCCTGGCCGCCGCAGGTGACCATATTGATGTTGGGGGCATCCAGGTGCTGGTCCAGGTTGACCACGGGCACCACGTACGGGCCGATCGACGCCGGCGTCAGGTCGATCACGCGCACGCCGTGCTGCTGCAGCACGCGGTTGTGATGCGCATGAGCACCGGCCGAGGTGGCATCGAAGGCGATGCGGATATCGCCGAAGCCCGGCATGCCGACCAGCCCGTCGATGCCCTCGGCCGTGGTCGGCACGCCCAGGCGCGCGGCGCGGGCCAGCCCGTCCGACGCGGCATCGATGCCCACCATGGCGCCCATCTCCAGGCTCCGGCCGTGGCGCATTACCTTGATCATCAGGTCGGTGCCGATATTGCCGGAGCCGATGATGGCCACCTTGTGGCGGCCGCTTGCTTTCATGTCCATGTCGTTATCCTTATCGCGTGGGCGTCAGCGGCCCAGTTCCGTGGCGGTCTTGCCGCCGATGCCGAACTGCGCCTTCGGCACCTCGGTGATCATCACGCGCACGGTTTCCACCGGTGCGCCCACCGCTTCGACCGCGGCATCGGTGAGCGCGCGGATCAGGCGCGCCTTCTGTTCGTCGGTACGGCCTTCGATCAGGAAGACCTGCATGATTGGCATGGTGTGTCTCCTTGCTACGCGGTTCAGGTGAAGCGCATCGATACCGTGCCCAGGTGCTGGTAGCGAACGGTGATGTTGTCGCCGGCCGCCACCGCGATGGCCTCGGTCACGCCGCCGGTCATGATGAAGGTGCCCGCCGGCAGCTCGCGCCCGCGCGCCCCCAGCATATTGGCCAGCATGGCGACGCTGTTGGCCGGATGCCCGAGCACCGCCGCGCCGGCCGCGGTGGCCACCACCTCGCCGTTCTTCTCCAGCACCACGCCCAGGTTCTTCAGGTCCAGCCCCTCGGCGCCGCGGTGCGTGCCGCCCACGACGAAGCGCGCCGACGAGGTGTTGTCGGCAATCACGCTCTTCAGGTCGAAGCGGAAGTTCTCGTAGCGCGAGTCGATCACCTCCACCGCCGGCACCACGAAGTCCGTCGCGGCCAGCACGTCGCCGATATGGCAGCCAGGCCCCTTGAGCGGCGCCTTCAGCACGAAGGCGATCTCGGCTTCCACCTTGGGATGGATCAGCGTGCCGGTATCGATGGCGGCGCCGTCCATGCAGGCGCCATAGTCGGTGAGGAAGCCGTACACCGGGTCGCTCACGCCCATCTGGCGCATCTTGGCGAACGAAGTCAGGCCCATCTTGAGCCCGGCGATGCGGGTGCCGCGCGCCTCCTTGCGCGCGCGGATGGCGTCCTGGATGGCGTAGGCGTCGTCCCAGTCCATGTCCGGGTATGCGTCGGTGATCTTGCGCACCGCCTCGCGCTGCAGCTCGGCGTTCTCCAGGTGCTCGGCGAGCCGGGCAATGGTGTCGTGTGTCAGGTTCATGGCATGTCCTGCGCTGAATTGAAAAATGGGTCGGGTTCAGGCGAAGCGCACGCCGGCCGAGCCGATGCCGCCCAGGCTGATGCGCAGCTGGTCGCCGGCGGTTACGGGCACCATCGCGGCAAGAGAGCCGGACAGGATCACCTCGCCCCGCTTCAGGCCAATGCCCAGCCGGCCAAGCGTATTGGCCAGCCACGCCACCGCATTGACGGGATGCCCGAGCGCGGCCGCGCCGGCGCCGGTGGCGACGATCTCGCCGTTTTTCTCCAGCGTCATGCCGACCGTGCCCAGGTCCACGCTGCGCGGGTCCACCGCGGCATCGCCCAGCACGAACACGCCTGACGATGCGTTGTCAGCCACGGTGTCCTGGATGCGGATCTTCCAGTCGCGGATGCGCGAGTCGACGATCTCGAAGCAGGGCAGCACATAGGCGGTGGCGCGCAGCACGTCGGCATTGGTCACGCCCGGCCCCTCCAGGTCTTCCTTCAGCACGAAGGCAATCTCGCCTTCGGCCTTGGGCGCGATCAGGGTGTCGGCGGGAATCGCCGCGCCGTCGGGGTAGACCATGCCGGACAGCAGGTGGCCAAAGTCGGGCTGGCGCACGTCGAGCATGTCCATCACCACGCGGCTGGTCACACCGATCTTCTTGCCGACCACGCGCTCGCCGGCGTCGAGCCGATGCTGCACCATCGCCAGCTGGATGCGGTAGGCATCGTCGATGCTCAGCTCCGGCCACGATTCGGTCAGCGGCGCCACCGGGCGACGGGAGGCCAGCGCATGGTGCAGGCCGGCGCCGATCTCAAGGATAAGTTCGTTATGCATGACGGGACCTCACAGGCGGACGCAGACGTTGCGCAGCTCGGTGTAGAACTCGAGCGAATGGACACCGCCCTCGCGGCCGATGCCGGACTGCCTGGCGCCGCCAAAGGCGGTGCGCAGGTCGCGCAGGAACCAGGCATTGATCCAGCAGATGCCAACGTCCAGCGCGCTGCCCATGCGGTGCGCGGTGCCGAGGTCGCCGGTCCAGACCGTGGCGGCCAGGCCGTACGGGCTGTCGTTGGCCAGCGTGATGACTTCCTCTTCGGTGTCGAACGGGGCGATATGGCAGCACGGCCCGAAGATCTCCTCGCGGATCACGGCGGCGCTTTCCGGCAGGCCGGTCCAGATGGTGGGCTGCACCCAGGCGCCTTCGGCCAGCGCCCCCGGCATCTGCGGCACGCCGCCGCCGGTGACCACGGTGGCGCCGGCCCCGGCGGCCTTGCGGTAGTAGGACAGCACCTTGTCGCGGTGCTCATGCGACACCAGCGGGCCCATGTTCACGCCGGGCTCGGTGGGCCGACCCAGCTTCAGGCCCTCGGCCTTCGCCTTCAGCGCGGCGACAAAGCGCTCGAAGATCGGCCGCTGCACGTAGACGCGCTCGGTGCCCAGGCACACCTGGCCGCTGTTCTCGAACGCCGAGCGCGTGATGCCGGCCACGGCCTTGTCGAAATCCGCATCGGCGAACACGATGCCCGCGTTCTTGCCGCCCAGCTCGAACGACACCGGCCGCACGCCGTTGGCCGCTGCCTTCATGATGGCCTCGCCGGTGCGGGTCTCGCCGGTGAAGGTGATGCCGTTGACCTGCGGGTGCGCGGTCAGGAACGCGCCGGCCGAATCCGGGCCAAAGCCGTGCACCACGTTGTAGACGCCGGGCGGCACGCCGGCCTCGTTCATCACCTCGCCCAGCAGCGTCGCGGTGGCGGGGGTCTCCTCCGAGGGCTTGACCACCACGGTGTTGCCGCAGGCCAGCGCCGGCCCGACCTTCCATGTCATCAGCAGCAGCGGCAGGTTCCACGGGCACACCACGCCGATCACGCCGCGCGGGCTGCGCACCGCGTAGTTGATGGCCTTGCCGCCGTCGGGCGTGTCCATGGCAAAGCTTTCGGTCGGCACGTTGCGGATCAGGTCGGCAAAGACCTTGAAGTTGGCCGCGCCGCGCGGGATGTCGACATGACTGGCCAGCCCGAAGGGCTTGCCGGTATCGGCAATCTCGGCCTGCACGAATTCGTCGAAGCGGCGGTTGATGCCGTCGGCCACCGCGTGCAGCAGCTCGACCCGCTGCGCCACCGTCATGCGGCCCCACGGTCCCTGCAGCGCGCTGCGCGCGGCCCGCACCGCGGCGTCGACCTCGGCCTGTCCGGCCTCGTGCACGTGGCCGATCAGGCTGTTGTCGGCCGGATTGCGGTTCTCGAAGGTCCGCGCGGTGCCGACCCACTCGCCGTTGATGAAGTTCTTGAAGTCTTTCATGTTGTTTCTCTGGTATTGAAGCATTCGTGCACGGCAATCCTCCGCTCATCGATGGGGTGCTCCCTCTCCCGCAAGCGGGAGAGGGAGCAAACGAGCGGGAGGCGAGCGTTCGCGCTCAGGTCAGCACATTCAAGAACGCTTCGTTCAGCTTCCTGTCGTGGTAGAAGATCGCGCGCCCCAGCTCGTTGTCGGTCCAGGTGATGGTGGGCTTGTCCGGGTAGTGGATATAGCCGCCGGAGAAGACCTCGTTGCGGTTGCCCGAGGGATCGAAGAAGTAGATCGTCGCGCCACGCGTAATGCCGTGACGGGTCGGGCCGATGTCGAGCGACACGTCCTTCTTGGAGATGATGTCGGCCGCCTTCAACACTTCGCTCCAGTTATCAAGCAGGAACGAGGCATGGTGGAAGCGGTTCTTCTCCGGGTGGCGGATAAAGGCAATGTCGTGCGCCTTGTTCGAGCAGGTCAGGAAGGCACCGATCAGCATCTCGCCGTCGGCCCCGGCCACGACCTGCTCGGCCAGAGAAAAGCCCAGCACGTCGCGGAACAACTTGACGGTGCCGTCGACATCGTCGCCATACAGCAGGCAGTGGTCGAAGCGGCTGGGCGCCATGCCGCGCAGGTCGTCCGGCCACGGGTCGGGATTGAGGTCGCCGGTCTTGCAGCCAAGCTTGTCCTTGTCGGCAAAGAGTTCGATCGCATGCCCTGTCGGGATGGTGAAGCGAAAGCGCACGCCGGTATGCGGGTGCTCGCCCGCGGCGATCCACTTGCAATCGCTGGCCAGGCCGGATTGCTCCACCTCCTGCGCCAGCCGCTCCAGCGTGTGGCCGCTGTCGACGCGAAAACCCATGTAGTCCATGCCCGGGCTGTCGGCCTCGCGCAGCACCACGCTGTGGTGGTCGTGCTCGTCCCATGCCTTCAGGAACACCCGGCCCTGCGCATCGCGCGCGGTTTCGATCAAGCCGAGTACCTCGGTGTAGTGTTTCAGCGCCGGTTCCAGCTCCAGCACGCGCAGGGCTACGTGCCCCGGTCGCAATACGCCTGTCAATGCCATGATGGGTCTCCTGGTGTGGTGGGGTGGCGTTGTGTGGGTGCCACCTTCCTTGTTTGTGCTTCGTTTGCGTGCTACCGGCCCTGTTCGCGCCACCGCTGCTTTTCCAGGCAGCGCTGCAGCAGGGCCACCGGCCGCAGGCGGATATCGCTGTCCGGGTAGGTCTTGCAGGCCAGCACCAGTCCGTCGCGCTGCTCCGCTTCGGACAGGCAGGCGCGGCTCATCTTTCCGGCGTGAAAGTCGCCGGCTTCGATGCGGACCTTGCACACGCCGCAGCCGCCGCCGCGGCAGCCGGCGGGGATGCCGCGCTGGCCCAGCACTTCCATGGCCCGCAGCAGGTTCTGCTCGGGCGCGCAGGGGTAGCGCAGCCCGCTGCCGGCGATCTCGACGGTATGCATGGCCGGCCTCCTCAGATCTTGAACAGCGGACTGCGCGCGCTGTTCTGCGCATCGGCCGCGGACAGGAACTTCTCGGTGTGGATATCCGCCTCGAACAGCCGGCCCTGCATCAGCGTGCGGATGCAGGCCTCGATCATCGGCGGCGGCCCGCACAGGTAGGCCTTGTGGCCGCGGAAGTCGGCATTGCCGTCCTGCGCGTAGAGCTGGTGCAGCACGTCATGCACGTAGCCGCGCGCGCCGCTCCAGCCGCTGTCGGCGGGTTCGTCCGACAGCGCGGGCACGTAGCGGAAGTTGGGGTGGGCCTGCGCCAGTGCCTGGAACTCGGCGTCGTAGTACAGCTCGCCGCGGTTGCGCGCGCCCTGCACCAGCGTGATCGGCAGGGTCTCGCCGGCGGCCAGCAGGTCCAGGATCATCGCGCGCGGGCTGGACAGGCCGGAGCCGCCCGCGAGGAACAGCATCGGCACCTGCGCCGACTTGCGCACGAAGAAGCGGCCATAGGGCGCTGAGAACGACAATTCGTCGCCGACCGCCAGCTGGTCGTGCAGGTACCCGGTGGCCTGCCCGTCCGGCACGCGCCGCACGTGCAGCTCGACCAGCTCGTCGCCCGGCGCGTTGGCCAGCGAGAACGCACGCGGCTGGTCGCAGCCCGGCACGTTCAGGTTGACGTACTGACCGGCCTGGAAGGTCGTGCGTCCACCATCCTTCACACGCAGCCAGATGCCCAGGATGGTGGGCGTCAGGGCGCGCGTCTCGACAACTTCGGCGCGATAGTCGGCCAGCGGCAGGCCCAGCGCATCGGCGTCTTCCTCGATGTCGGCCTCGATCACCAGGTCCGACTGCGCGGTCGCGCAGCAGGCCAGGCACTGGCCGTTGTCGCGCTCGAAATCCATCAGCGCGAAGCTGGAGGCCTCGCCCTGCTCGACCTCGCCGTCCACCACCTGCACCTTGCAGGTGGCGCACAGCCCGTGGCAGCAGGCATGGGGCAGCCACACGCCGTTGCGCAGGCAGGCGTCCAGCACGGTCTGCCCGGGAGCGATGGGGATGGTCTGCCCGATCGGTTCAATGGTCAGCGAATACATCTTGGTCTCCTTCCGGTGGTGCGTTCGACCATGCGCCTCAGCTGCGGCTGCCGCCGATGCCGTCCAGCCCCGGCGTGCGGAAGCGGATCACGTCCTTGTGGCCCAGGCCGTTCTCTTCCAGCGAGCGGTCCAGGTCGGGCTGCCAGGGCTGGCCGCCGCGCAGCCACTGCACCTGGCCCCAGTCGATGCGGGCAAAGTCGGGGTGGTAGCCGTAGACGCCGGGCAGCACCTTGTCGACCACGTCGCGCAGCGGCATCGACGGCGGGAACGGGAAGCAATGCGGCGCGCAGAACAGCAGGTGGCCGTCCCAGCCGATATAGAGCAGCCGGTTGCCGTGGAACACGGCCTCGCGGTCGGCCGCCTCGAAGGCGTAGTCGCCGATGGATACGACGGGCATGGTTGTCTCCTTGTCTTGTGATGGGGGCCGCTTCAGGCGGCGTCCGCGGCAGGCCAGATGCCCTTCCACGCGTTCCAGTTGCGCTGGTCCTGCGAGCCCTCGAAGTCCAGGTTGTCAGCGCCCGGGTTCAGCCGGTACCACTTGAGCACGTCCTCCAGCGTGGCGCCGCCGCAGTTGCCCTGGTAGATCTGGTGCACCGGCAGCCAGGCCTGCGCGTACTTGGCGGGCTCGTCGTCGAAGATGTCCTTGCAGCCGTCCGAGCAGAAATGGAACTTCATGCCGTGGTACCTGCTTTCGCGGTAGCAGGTCTGGGTCGGGTCGTCCGGCTCCGAGAACACCATCGGGATCTGGCAGGTCTGGCACAGCATCGGCAGCGTGGTGTTGTAGAAGCGGTCGCCGGCCTGCTGGCGCTCCTGCCAGTGGTCCAGGCGCGGCTTGTAGTAGCGCTCGAAGGTCTGGGGGTACTTCTCGGCCAGCCATGCCATCTCGTCGGCCTTGGGCACCCAGGTGTGGAAGCCGGCGGCGCCCGCGTAGTTGTAGAAGGTGGCCCAGGCCTCGTGCGTGATGCGGTCCTTGGTCCTGGTGGCCACTTCGTGGTACTTGGGCATGCACAGGCCGTAGCGCTCCAGGTCCTTGAACAGGGCCCCGCCCGCCTGCTCGAAGTACATCTCCCAGGCCTCGGCCCACGACATCACGCGCTTGGGCAGCATGTAGTCCATCATCATGCCGACCAGCGTGAGCAGTCGGAAGCCGCGCCAGAACCACTTGTCCAGCCACTTCTGCAGGATCGGGATATTGCCGGGGTCCTGCTCGCACAGGAACTTGACCACTTCCAGGCCCAGCGTCATGTGGCGCGACTCGTCGGACTGCGCGGAGAAGCCGAAGGTCACCGTGGCCATGTCGCCGTTGTAGGCGGCGCCGGACATGAACGGCATGAACAGCAGGTTGGTCAGCACATACTCGAACGAGAACGAGATCGCGGTGATGAACTCGAACGGCCCCGCGCTCATCGCGTCCTCGAAGTAGGACTTGGGCACCGACAGGTACCAGACCCGGTCGTGCATGTGGC
This sequence comes from Cupriavidus sp. GW823-FHT07B10, assembly GCF_058794355.1. Lineage (NCBI taxonomy): Bacteria > Pseudomonadati > Pseudomonadota > Betaproteobacteria > Burkholderiales > Burkholderiaceae > Cupriavidus > Cupriavidus sp. GW823-FHT07B10. Next base: position 42,584 of record NZ_JBXAGS010000008.1, on the reverse strand, counting down.
GCCATTCGCCAAAGCCGTGGAAGTACTTGTTGTAGACCGACAGCGTGTGCAGCTGGGTCTGGGCGTGGCGCAGCTCGTCGACCGACTGCATCTGCGCCGCCACGCGCGCGCCGGCGCCGCGGAAATGCCGGCCCAGGTGCGCGTAGCCGCGGTGGGCGGCGTATTCCAGCGGCGTCACGCCGGTCAGGAACAGCCGCAGCGCGTTCAGGTAGCGCGGGTCGGATACGTTCAGGTGGCCGTTGTTCTGCACGAACGAGTCGATGATCGCGTACAGCTTGCGCTCCTTCTCCGACTGGTATTTCCAGTAGGCATCCATGGTCATGCGGAACGGGTCTTCCCATTTGTCCCAGTCGTGGATGCGAATGCCCTCGTACTTGTCGAACGGGAAGACCTTGTCCATCGGCTCGTAGGTCGTTTCCCAGGCCAGGTCCCGCGTCATCGAGGCGTACTTCTCGCGCAGGTTGAGCTTCTTGCGTGCGTCCATGATGTCTCCGTGATGTTCTGTGTGCCGCTGCCCGGTCAGGCGTTCCAGCGCAGCGTGAAGGCGTCTTCGTCTTCGTCGATGTTTCCGCACAGCGAGATCAGGTTAAGGTGGATCTCCTGCAGGTCCCAGTCGCGGCCGAGCTTGCCGGCCACCAGTTCGCGCACGATGGTCAGGTGGCCGGGGGCGTCGATCTTGACCATGGCGGGAAACTGCGACACCACCGCATGCGGGTTGGCCTCGGTGATGGCGTCGATGATGGGTCGGGTGTCGTCGTTGTTCTGCAGGGCGATATAGACGTTGGCAGCGGTGGCTGACATGGCGTGTCTCCGTGGGGTACGTCGTGGGCGGATCAGGCAGCCAGGCCGAGCCTGCCCAGGCGGACTTCGAACTGCTCGCGGCACAGCGCCACCATCTGCGCGCCGTCTTCGCCGGTGAGCACATCGGCCACCGGCACCAGCGCCTGCGCCACCTCGGCGCAGGCGGCGCGCGCCCAGCCCGACAGCAGCGCGCGGTTGGCGTCGGACTCGGCCGCTGCGGCCTGGATCACGGCATCGACCCAGCGTGCGTGCTCGTCGCGCCAGTCGTTCATGAATTCGGTCAGCACCGCCAGCCCGGTGCCGCAGGCGCGCGCGATCACCGCGTCGGCATGCTGGTAGACCAGCGGGTAGAGCAGTCCGTCGAGCACCAGGTTCTGTGCGACGAAGGTCTCGAACCAGTCCCCGGTGACAAAGGTGTGCTCGACAAAGCGGCGCAGCGGCTGCCACGCGGCGCTCTCCAGCCAGGCCACCCTGGCCCGCTCCAGCGCCACGCCGGTATTGCCGTCCAGCAGCATGCCGATGCGCGACAGGTATTGGGCGATACCCAGGCGGTCCATCGCGCAATAGGTGCAGGCCTGCGTGATGGCCGTGCCCCAGCCATAGTCGGCGCAGTAGAAGTTGTTCATGTTGGCGCCCCACTCCACATGGCGCAGCGGCAGCAGGCCAACGGCCAGGCGTTCCTGCCATTCGGCCGGCAGCGCCTGCAGCAGCCCGCGCTTCTCGACGAAGGCAAAGCTCTTTTCGGTTGCATCCTGCTGGCGCCCACGCGCGGTCACGTAGGCGCCGTAGTAGAACTGGCGCGGGTCCTTCAGCGCGTACCAGTCCTGCATCACGATCGCCGTGCGGCGCTTGTCATACAGCTCGAAGCCTGGGTCCCAGGTGGGGCGGTAGTGGAAGTTCACCTCAGACTGCACGTCGTAGGTCGCCTCCTGGTAGCGCGACGCCGGCTTGTCGCCGAAGCGGCGCGCGACATGGCCGTAGGTCTGGCGCAGCGGCTGGATCTGCTGGGTCTTGATATCGACTTGCATCGCTTGGTCTCCTGTATCCCTTCTCTCTTTGTGATGCGGTGGCTGCGGCGTCAGTCGTCGGCTTGCGGCTGCGGCGCGGTTTCCAGCGGGGGCAGGAAGCGCACGCGGTTGACGCAGCAGAAGGCTTCGAACATCGGTTCCGGCATGATCAGTTCGACGTTGAGCTCCGGGTCGGCCACGCTGAAGGCGAACTGCACAAACCCTTCGGGGGTGCGGCCCTCGACCCGCACATAGCGCGGCGTGGCTTCGAACAGGGGAACCGACGGGGTGTTCATGGCGCGCTCCGTTGCGTTGGCTGGACGCAGGCCTTACTGCGAAGACCGTGCCAGCAAGCGCGAAGCGTTGTGGGACAAGGGTTACGGGGAATTGGCGATGGCGAGCGTGCGCGTTAACCCGGAAAGGTCCGCGCGAAACGCATCGATGAATTGATGAAGCTGCGCACAGGTCTTGATCAAATGATCAAAAGCCGCGCCGGGCGGGCGTTTGCGGGCAGCGAGCAGATGCGGATGGGATTGCCCTGCGGCGCAGCAGCGTGCGTGGGCAACCTGGGTGAGAAGACTTGATCTGGCAGGGAAAAATCGCTGGCGCGGTGCAGCATCGGGCAACTTCGGGCCGATGCGCGGCCCGGAGGGGCTGCATCAAATGATCAAGTGGGGAAGAAGCTGGAATTCGAGGCGCTTGGAAGACGCGATCGATGTTGATGACCACCGGCGCGCTCCCTCTCCCGCAAGCGGGAGAGGGGAGCAAACCCTCGGCACTTGAGGCGAGGAAACGGCGTCAGTTACCGTTGCCGTGCCCGTTACCGGCACGCGTACCGCGCATCTTCCACCGATACGCCAGCTGCGGCCGCGTAATGCCGAGCAACCGCGCCGCCTGGCTCATGTTGCCGTCGGCGCGCTGCATGGCCGCCTCCATCAGCACGGTCTCGACGTCGCCCAGCGCCAGCTGCTGCTCTGACATCTGGTCCAGCAGCGCATGGACCGCGGCTTCGCGCAGGTCTGGCAAGGTGCCGCCCGCGCCCAGCCGCGGCGCGGTATCCACCACCGGTGCCACGGTGCCCGGCAGGAACAGGTGGTCGGCCGTGATCTGGCCGCCCTGGCTGGCCAGGATCACGCCGCGCTCGATCACGTTCTCCAGTTCGCGCACATTGCCGGGCCAGTCATAGTGGCGCAGCTCGGCCAGCGCGCGGTCGGTGATGCCGACGATGCGCTTGCCGTGGCGCGCGCCGTAGCGGGCCACGAAGCGCTCGGCCAGCGGCCGGATGTCGTCCAGGCGCTCGCGCAGCGGCGGGATCGTGACCGGGTAGACGTTGAGGCGGTAGTACAGGTCCTTGCGGAAGGTGCCCTGCTTCACGGCTTCGGCCAGGTCGACATTGGTGGCGGCCACCAGCCGCACATCCACCTTGCGCGTGCCGGTGCCGCCCACGCGCTCGACCTCGCCTTCCTGCAGCACGCGCAGCAGCTTGGACTGGGCCGAGGCGGACAGCTCGCCCAGTTCGTCCAGGAACAGCGTGCCGCCATGCGCACGCTCGAAGCGCCCGGGGCGCGACTGGCTGGCGCCGGTGAAGGCGCCCTTTTCCACGCCGAACAGCTCGGACTCGATCAGCTCATCGGGAATCGCCGCGCAGTTCACGGCAATGAAGGGCTTGTCGGCGCGCCCGCTCACGCTGTGCAGCGCCTGCGCGAACCGCTCCTTGCCCACGCCGGTCTCGCCCAGCAGCAGCACCGTCACGTTGCTGGCCGCGGCCCGCTGCAGCAGGCCCCAGGCGGCACGGAAGCCGGGCGAGGTGCCGACCAGGTCGGCCGGCGTGGCCGGGGTGCCCTGCAGCGCGCGCAGGTGCTCTACCTCGCTCTGCAAGGCGATGATGGTTTCGATCACGGGATCGGGCTGGTACAGCGCCAGCGCCTGCGCGCCGTCTTCCCAGGCTTCCACCGGCTTGCCGATGATGCGGCAGTGCGGATGGCCGCAGGCGATGCACTCGACCTCGCGGTACAGGATGGTGCGCCCCATCAGCGCCGAGGTGTAGCCGGTGGCGTAGCCGATCTGCATCCAGCAGGCAGGCTCGTCGACGATGCCGAACAGCTGGCGGTGGACGTCGCCCTCGAAAGAGTCTTCCCACAGGAATTCGCCATCGTAGATGCCGGCGGCGATGTCGATGTCGACCTTGACCGGCGTGACCCGCACCACCCCCTCGATGGTATGCAGGCAGGGCCCGATCTCCAGCTGGCCGAAGTCGCTGTGGCCGGCGCGCAGCTTGCGCGCGACCTCCGCATCGCGCATGCCCGAATGGAAGCCCATGCGCATGAACAGGCCGCGCGCGCGCTCCATGCCCAGGGTGTCCACCAGTTCCTTGCGCAGCGCGCCCAGGGCGGCGGTATGGATCAGGATCATGCGCTGCTCATCCAGCCAGATCGCACCCTCTTCCATGGCGAAGCGCAGGCGGCGGGCAAGATCGGCCAGGCCATCGCGCATGGTGGCCGAGAACTTGTCGGTTGAACTGCTCATTGTCTCCCCTCAGTGCCGGCGGGTGATCCGCTCGAGTGTGCCTTTCGGCTGGCATCTTACGCACATTATGTGCCAGGGAGACGGGGGCAGGGTAATGACATTCCCCCGGAGCATTTCCGGGGGGTCTCCCTATGAACCGCGTTGGTCCGGGCCGCTCAATCCGCCCGGATACCCCGCTGGCGGATCAGCACACCCCACTTGTCGGTTTCCTTCGCCAGGTGCTCGCGCAGCACCGCCGGCGAACTGCCGATCGGCTCGGCGCCGATCAGCGCCAGCCGCTTCTGCACCGCAGGCTTGCGCAGCGCCTCGAGCATGGCGCGGTTGAGCGCGTCGATGACCGGCTGCGGCGTCTTCGCCGGCACGAAGGCGGCGAACCACGGCGACAGCTCATAGCCCGGCAGGCCGGCCTCCGCCACCGTCGGCACGTTGGGCAGCGCGCTGGAGCGCTTGCTGGTGGTGACCGCGATCGCCGTCAGCTTGCCCGATTCGATATGCGGCCTGGCCGAGGTGATGCTGTCGAACATGTAGTCGACCTGGCCGCCCAGCAGGTCCGTCATGGCCGGGCCGCTGCCCTTGTAGGGGATATGCAGCATGTCGACGCCGGCCATCGAGGTGAACAGCTCGCCTGCCAGGTGGATCGAGGTGCCATTGCCCGCGGAGGCATAGGTGTACTTGCCCGGCGCCGCCTTGGCGTGCGCCACCACGTCCTTGACGGTGCTTTCCTGGCGCCGCGCCTTGCTGGCCACCAGCACGTTGGGCACCACCGCCAGCAGCGACACCGGCGCGAAGTCCTTGACCGGGTCGTAGCTCAGCCGGCCGTACAGCGCCGGGTTCACGGCCATGCCGTTGGCAACGATGATCATCGTGTAGCCGTCGGCGGGCGCGCGCGCCACCAGTTCGGCGCCGATATTGCCGCCGGCGCCCGGCCGGTTCTCGACCACGATGGCCTGGCCCAGCGTGCGCGACATGTCTTCGCCCAGCGTGCGCGCGATATTGTCCATGGCACCGCCCGCGGGGAACGGCACGATCCAGCGGATCGGATGGTCGGGATAGGCCGCGTGCGCGGCCGGCGCTGCGAACGACAGGCCGGCAGCCAGTGCCAGCGCCCCTGCGCGGCTGGTGCTTGCCAGCCGCTGGAATAACGTTTTCATAGTCTCCTCACTGCTTGATGCGCCCCGCGCATATAGCGCGTCATGCGGGGAAGTTGCCTGCCAGTTCAGCCGCGCCGGTAGTGCGCCAGCTTGTCTTCGTCCAGCGCCAGCCCCAGGCCGGGGCCTTCAGGCAGGTGCAGGCTGAAGTCGCGGTACTCGGGGCGCTGCTGCACGATATCGTCCTTGAGCAGCAGCGGTCCGAACAGCTCGGTGCCCCAGGCCAGCTGCGGCAGCGTGCAGAAGCCATGCGCCGCGGCGATGGTGCCGACGCTGCCCTCCAGCATGGTGCCGCCGTACAGCGCGATGCCGGCGGCGTCGCCCACCGCGGCGGTGCGCAGCATGCCGAAGATGCCGCCGGCCTTGGCGATCTTCAGCGCGAACACGTCGGCGCCGCCGATGCGCGCCAGTTCCATCGCGTCTTCCGGGCCGCACACCGCTTCATCGGCCATGATCGGCACCACGAAGCGCGCGGCCAGCCGGGCCAGCGCCATGCGCTGCTCACGCGGAGTGGGCTGCTCGATCAGGTCGATGCCGGCGGCTTCCAGCATGGCGATGCCGGTGGCGGCGTCGGCCTCGTTCCAGGCCTGGTTGACGTCGACGGTGACGCGCGCCCGCTCGCCCAGCGCGCGCTTGATCGCGGCCACGTGGGCCACGTCGTCGCGCACGCTGCGCCGGCCGATCTTCAGCTTGAAGGTATGGTGGCGGCGCTCGGCCAGCAGTTGCTCGGCCTCCGCGATGTCGCGGGCGGTGTCGCCGCTGGCAAGCGTCCACAGCACCGGCAGGGTCGAGCGCACCGCGCCCCCCAGCAGCGTGGCCAGCGGCACGCCCAGGCGCTTGCCCTGCGCATCCAGCAACGCGGTCTCCAGCGCTGACTTGGCGAAGCGGTTGCCGCGCGCGACCTTGCCCAGGCGCGCCATCGCGCCATGCACGTTGGTGGCATCCTGGCCAGCCAGCGCGGGGGCCAGGTAGGTGTCAATGGTCAGCTTGATGCCTTCCGGACTTTCGTCGCCATAGGACAGGCCGCCGATGGTGGTGGCCTCGCCGATGCCCTCCACGCCGTCGCTGCAGCGCAGCCGCACGATCACCAGCGTCTGCTGCTGCATGGTGGCCATGGCCAGCTGGTGTGCCCGGATGGTGGGCAGGTCCACCAGGATGGCTTCCACCGAAGTGATAGTCGTGGTCATACCTTGTCGATGCCAATTGATCATTGAAGCCAAGTATGCGGCTTGACTTTGCCGGCGTCCAAGACCGATGATGTCTCGATCGATACCCTACAGGTATGGGAGCAGGACACCAATGGAACTCCGGCACCTGCGTTATTTTCAGGTCGTGGCCCAGGAACTCAACGTTACCCGCGCCGCCGAGCGGCTGCATATGGCGCAGCCGCCGCTGTCGCGCCAGATCCGCCAGCTGGAAGAAGAAGTGGGCGTGGCACTGTTCGACCGCGTCGGCCGCGGGCTGCGGCTGACCGAGGCCGGCCGCTTCCTGCTGGAGCAGACCACCCAGCTGACGCAGCGGCTGGAAGAAACCATCGAAGGCACGCGCCGCATCGGGCGGCAGGACAAGCGCTGGTTCGGCATCGGCTTCGTGCCGTCGGTGCTGTATGGCGTGCTGCCGGAACTGATCCGCGAACTGCGCGAATCAGACCGGCACGACCAGCAGGTAGAGGTAGGACTGGCCGAGATGATCACCGTGGAGCAGATCGAGGCGCTCAAGGCCGGCCGCATCGACCTGGGCTTCGGCCGCATCGCGCTGAACGATCCCGCCATCCGCCAGCAGGTGGTGATGGCCGAGCCACTGGTGGCAGCGCTGCCCGCACGCCTGCCCGCGCCGCGCCGCAAGGCGCTGACGCCACAGGCGCTGGCGGCGCAGCCGTTCATTCTTTACCCGGCCCGGCCGCGGCCCAGCTATGCCGACCACCTGCTGTCGATGTTCCGCGCGCAGGGCCTGCAGTTGCGTGTGGCGCAGGAGGCCAACGAACTGCAGACCGCGCTGGGGCTGGTGGCGGCCGGCATCGGCATCACGCTGGTGCCGGCCTCGATCCAGCGCCTGCATCGTGACGACGTGCGCTACTGCCCGATCGACGCGCCGGGCTTCGTGTCGCCGGTGATCATGAGCTATCGCGAAGGCGACACGTCACCGTTCCTGGCGCGGGCGGTGGAATGGGTGATGCGGCAGGCGCAGTAAGCTGCATCAGGTGCCGGTGAACTGCGGCGTGCGCTTTTCCTTCCAGGCCAGCGCGCCTTCGCGGATGTCCTGCGACTGGGTGGCCCGGCTGATGTCGCCAGCCAGCGCCTCGGCATCCAGCGCGCCGCGCCCGATCGCGTTCAGGTGCCGCTTGTGTGCACACGATGGGGCCCCACGCACGCCAGCCTGACTGAGAGCGGGCGGGGCCAGCCAGCAATTGCCAACTCTGCCAGCGCGACACTTTTGGTTACAAAACCAAATCGCCAAATGTGTTTGATGTCAAATATCTGACATTTGACCAATCAACAATCGCTCGCTGTCACGACAAGCCAAGGCCAACCGCACCCGAACCGGCCAGTTCCCCGCGCTTGTCGTCCGCGCGGCGGAAGTCCATGGGCCTGCATCCGATGTCGGCGCATGGGCTCGGCAATCGTTATCCCCTCAACGACTACAGGGCATGCACACATGAGACCTTCATTGCTGTCGCGTTCCGCCCGGCCATGGCTGGCGGCCGGCACCCTCACCCTCGCACTGATGCTTACCGCCTGCGGCGGCGACGATTCGCCGGGCGCGACGGGCGGCACCCTCCAGCCCAGCGGCGCCAATGGCACCAAGCCGGACCAGCCAGGCAAGCCTGACCAGCCCGGCACCTGCACCACGCGTTGCGCCCCGTGATGCGGGCCCGCTTTCCGATCCAGCGACAGACCGACCAGCGACAGCCATGACCTTCAACCCGTCTAAGCGACATTTCCTCAAGACCAGCCTCGGCACCGGTGCCGCCGCCGCGGTGCTGGCCAGCTTTCCGCCCAGCATCCGCCGCGCGCTCGCCATCGAGGCCAACAACGCCACCGGCACCATCCAGGACGTCAAGCACGTCGTGATGGTGATGCTGGAAAACCGCTCGTTCGACAACTACTTCGGCACCTTCAAGGGCGTGCGCGGCTACGGCGACCGCTTCGCGATCCCGTTGCCCAATGGCAAGAACGCGTTCTACCAGACCGATGCCAACGGCAACCTCCTGACGCCCTACCATCTCGACGAAACCCAGGGCAACGCGCAGCGCGCGGGCGGCACGCCGCACACCTGGCCCGATGCGCAGGCCGCGTGGGACCACGGGCGCATGGACCGCTGGCCGGTCGCGAAGAAAGCGCTGTCGATGGGCTACTACGATGACGCCGAGATCCCGTTCCAGCGCGCGCTGGCTGACGCCTTCACGCTGTGCGATGCCTACCACTGCGCGATGCACACCGGCACCATTCCCAACCGCCTGTTCTACTGGACCGGCAGCAATGGTCCCACCGGCGACAACGTCGCGGTGATGATTAACGAGTTCAACGCGGGCGCGGATGTTGGCCCCTCCACCGAAGGCTGGACCTGGAAAACCTATGCCGACCGCCTGCAGGCCGCCGGCGTGGGCTGGAAGGTCTACCAGAACGTGCCGGACAACTATGGCTGCAACCAGATGATGAGCTTCCGGCACTGGCGCGCAGAGATGGAGAAGATGCCCGTCGGACGCAAGCTCTCCAACACCGCCGGCACCGGCGTCAACCCGCCCTACAACCCCGACATCGACGACCAGTACAGCCCGCTGGCCAAGGGCTTCTGCAACACCATGTCCGACGGCGGCTTCCTGCAGTCGCTGCGCGACGACGTGCTCAACGGCAAGCTGCCCGAGGTGTCGTGGATCATCCCGCCGGCCGAGTTCAGCGAGCACCCCGGCCCGTCCAGCCCGGCCAAGGGCGGCTGGTACGTGCAGGCCATCCTGGACGCGCTGACGGCATCGCCCGAGGTCTGGAGCAAGACCGTGCTGCTGATCAACTTCGACGAGAACGACGGCTTCTTCGACCACAGCCCGCCGCCGACCGCGCCGTCGCGCAACCTGGACGGCACGCTGGCCGGCAAGTCGACCCTCGACGACGCGCAGATGGCGTACGAGTACTTCAACTTCCAGCCCGCCACGGCCAAGCAGCCGCCGCAGGACGGCAAGCCCTTCGGCCCCGGCCCGCGCGTGCCGCTGTGGGTGGTGTCGCCGTGGAGCCGCGGCGGCTGGGTCAACTCTGAAGTGTTCGACCACACCTCGGTGCTGCGCTTCCTGGAGGCGCGCTTCGGCGTGATGGAGCCGCAGATCAGCGCCTATCGTCGTGCCATCTGCGGCGACCTGACCAGCGCCTTCAACTTTGCCACGCCCAACACCGAGACCCTGCCCACGCTGGCCGGCCGCACCACCCGTGCCGACGCCACCAGCCTGACCGCATGGCAGCAGACCCAGCCGGCGATCCCGGTGCCGGCCACGCCCGCGCTGCCTGAGCAGGACACCGGCACGCGTCCGTCGCGCAAGCTGCCATATGAACTGCATACCAGTGCACGCGTCGATGCCGCATCCAAGGCAGTCCGCCTGCTGTTCGCCAACGCCAGCACCAACCAGGCCGGCGCGCTGTTCCACGTCTATGACAAGCTGCACCTCGACCGCATTCCGCGCCGCTACGTGGTCGAAGCCGGCAAGACGCTGGACGACGTGTGGAACATCAATGCCGACGGCGGCAAGTACGACCTGTGGGTGCTGGGGCCCAACGGCTATCACCGCTCGTTCTCCGGCGATATCAACGAAGCGGTGACCACGTCCACCGAAATCCAGGTCTGCTACAACCCGTGCAGGAAGCCCACGATCCAGGTGAAGCTGCATAACGACAGCGATGCCGACGTGACCTTCACCGTCACGGCGCTGGCCTACCGCGACGACGGCCCGTGGACCCAAAGCCTGAAGCGGGGCAAGGTGGAAACGCTGGAATGGCCGGTGGCCGACAGCGGCAACTGGTACGACTTCGTCGTGACCTGCGAGGCCAGCCCGTCGTTCGCGCGGCGCCTTGCGGGGCGGATGGAGACCGGCGAGGACGCGGTCAGCGATCCGGAGATGGGAGTGGTTTGATGCCCTGCCTGCGGGGATGAGCGGAGTCCGTCGTGCCTCGGCGTGGCGGGCTCTTGCATGCAGCATGCAGGATCAAGGCGCAGTCGCATCGACTTGCCAGGTACAGCCATCGCATTGACAGCCTCACCGCCCCATGCTGTATTCGGCCGGCACCCACGCGAACCCCTTGCCCTCGCGCCGCACGTGGCCGATACCCGGGAAGGAGATATGCGCCGCGCCCACCCAATAGCCCTTGGCCGCTGCATCCGCCATGGCGCGCTTGCGCATCTTCACCGCGGCCGTGGAATCCACGTCGAAATCGATGGCTACGCCGGGCTCGGGGAACTGCAGGTGCTGCGCATGGATGGTGTCGCCCCACAGTTGCAGCCGCTGTCCTTCGCTACTGATCTCATAGAACGTGTGGCCCGGCGTATGGCCCGGCATGCGCAGCGGACGGATGCCGGGAAACAGCTCATGCTCGTCGTCGAAGCTGCGGACCTTGTCGGCTTTCAGATAGGGTGCGAACACTGCCTCCGCCTGCGCGAAGTTGTGCCGCTGGCCCGATGCCGCCCTGGCGGCGTTGGCCGGATTCAGCCAGAACTCAGCGTCGCGGCGGTCGACGTAGACCACGGCATTCGGGAATATGGCCTTGCCATCGACGGCAAGCCCGCCGGAGTGATCCACGTGGATGTGGGTCAGCAGCACCGCATCGATCTGCTCCGGCTGGTAGCCGGCCGCACGGATGTTGTCCGGCAGCTTGCCGCCCACGCCCGGGCCAAACAGGCTGCCCGCGCCCGCATCGACCAGCACCAGGTGCTGGCCGGTGTTGACCAGGAACGCATTGACAGAGGTCTCGGGCTGAGTGGACTGGTAGTTGCGCGCCTGCACCGACGCAATGTGCTCATGCGACGCATGCTTGAGCAGCTTGCTGATCGGCACGTTGACAGTGCCGTCCGACAGCGCCGTGATCTCGAACTTGCCGAGCTTCATGCGGTAGTAGCCGGGCGCCTGCGTGCCGACCTGGGGTGCGCCGGCATGTGCCGGGATGGCTACCACTGACCAGAGCAGCATACCGACCAGAAGTGCGCGGTGCCACAGGGGGGGCTTAGCCGGGGAATGAGGTGTGTTCATTGTGTTTGCCTGGAAAATGACCGCGAGCGAAAGGGATGCCCGCGTGTTGTGCAGGATTCTGGCGGCCGCGGCGGCATCGCACAAATCGATTGGAATGATTGCCGGTATCGCTGCAGGCGATACCGCAGCGGAGGCTGCGCGAGCCCTGTGGCGCTCGCGTCATTCATTCCGCCACGGAAACTATCGCATCAAAAAACTTCACTAGGCCCGCACGGGGCCGTCGCCGATACTCGTCCACAGTTACACCACGACGACGAGGGAGTCAGCATGAGGAAGTCAGCAGTTCAAGTCCTGGCCGCGGGGATCTTCGGCGCGCTGCCATGGGCACCGGCGGCCGTGCAAGCGGCGTGGCCGGAGAAGCCGGTGCGCCTGATCGTGCCGACCGCGCCGGGCGGCGCGCCGGACATCGTCGCGCGCCTGTTCGGCGATGCGCTGTCCAGGCGCCTCGGCCAGGCCGTAATCGTCGAGAACCGGCCGGGCGCGGGCGGAAATATCGGCATGCAGGCGCTGCTGGCCGCGCCGCCGGACGGCTATACGATCGGCTACGGCAACAATGCCACGCTGTCGACCAATCGCTTCCTTTACAGCAAGCTCCCCTACGATCCGGACAAGCTGGTGCCCATCGTCGGCCTGGTCACGACCTTCAACATCCTCGCCGTCAATCCGTCGCTACCGGTCAAGTCCACCGGGGAACTGGTGGCATACTCCCGCGCCAATCCGGGCAAGCTCTCCATGGGCTCGGCGGGCAACGGCACCACCAGCCACCTGGGCGGCGAGCTGTTCAAGGTCATGGCCAATCTCAGCATCACACACGTGCCCTACAAGGGCAGCACGCCGGCGCTGCAGGACCTGGTCGGCAACAACGTGCAGTTGATGTTCGACAATGTGCCTTCGATCGGACCGTACGTGACGTCCAACCGCGTACGCGCGCTGGCGGTGACCTCAAGCAAGCGCTCGCCGCACTTCCCGGATTTGCCCACCATGGCGGAGGCCGGCCTCAAGGGCTATGAACTGACGGCATGGGCGGGCCTGGTCGCCGCGCCGGGCACTCCCACCGAGGTGATTGAGCGGATCAACCGGGAAATCAACGCGATCATCAATGACCCGGCATTCCGTGCCCAACTGGACAAGCTCTCATTCGATCCGCTGGGCGGCACCGCGCGCGACTTCCAGGCGCTGATCGCGAGCGAGACCGTCAAGTTCGGCGAGCTGGTGCGCAAGAGCGGCGCCAGGGTCGATTGAGAGAGAACACCATGCAAACGCACCAAGACCTGCACTTCAAACTGATCATCCGCAATGGCGACGTCATCGACGGCACCGGCGCGCCGCGCCGCACGGCCGACGTCGGCGTGGCGGATGGCGAGATCGTCGCCATCGGCAACCTCGCGGCAGCGCGGGCAGATGCCGAAGTCGATGCCACCGGCCTGATCGTAGCGCCTGGGTTCATCGACACGCACACGCACGACGACTGGATGGTGTTCCAGTCCCCCGACATGCTGCCGAAGGTCACGCAGGGCGTGACCACCATCATCGCGGGCAACTGCGGCATCAGCCTGTTCCCGCTGGTCACCGACAGCATTCCGCCGGCTCCGCTCGACATCATGCGTGGCGGCTACCGCTTCGATTCTGTGCGCGCCTACCGGGAAGCGTTTGCGGTGCGGCCGGCGGCTGTGAATGTCGCGGTGCTGGTGGGGCAGTCCACGCTGCGCGCCAGGCGCATGGGACAGCTCGGCCTGCCCGCCAGCGATGCCGAGATCGAGAGCATGCGCCAGGATGTGGAGAACGCCCTGCGCCAAGGCGCGATCGGAGTGTCCACCGGCACCTTCTATCCGCCTTCGGCCGCGGCACCCGAGGATGAAATCGTGCGCATGTGCGAGCCGATGAAGCGGCTCGGCGGTGTGCTGGTGTCGCATATGCGCGATGAGAGCGACAACATCAGCGAGTCGATCGACGAGACCGCGCGCATTGGCAAGGCGCTGGGCGTATCGACCGTCATCTCGCACCACAAGCTGGTAGGCAAGCAGAACCATGGCCGCAGCCGCCATACCCTGGCCCAGGTGCGCAACCTGGCCGAAACCATGCCGCTGTGCCTGGACTGCTATCCGTATGCGGCGTCATCGACCATGCTGCGGCCCGAACGGGTGCATCAGTGCGACCGCATCCTGATCACGTGGTCGGCCCCGCACCCTGAGGCCGCGGGGCGCTACCTGGAGGACCTGGCGCAGGAGTGGGGGCAGACGCGCCATGAGGTTGCAAGGCAGCTGGTACCAGGCGGCGCGGTTTACTTCATCATGGACGAGACGGACGTCCGCGACATCCTGACCTATCCGGACACGATGGTCGGCTCAGACGGCATTCCCTCCGACGAAACCCCACACCCGCGGCTGTGGGGCACGTTCCCGCGCGTGCTGGGGCTGTACTCGCGCGACCTGGGCCTGTTCCCGCTGGAACGCGCGGTCCACAAGATGACCGGACTGCCGGCGCAGCGCTTTGGACTGGAGCGGCGTGGAGAACTCAGGCCGGGCCATGTCGCCGACATCACCGTCTTCGATCCGGCAACGATCCAGGACCGCGCCACCTTCGACGACCCGCAGCAGCCGTCAGTGGGCGTGCGGCATGTGTTCGTCGCCGGTGAGGCCACCCTGCGCGACGGCCTGCCGGCCAGCACCCGTCCCGGGCGCTTCGTCACTTCCACCCTGGTGAAGGCGGACCAGGCCGGCTGAGGACGCGCTTCACCTAGCGCCCGCTTGCATCGGCGCTTTGCTCAAGCAGCCACGCGATGAAGGTCTGCATCGCCGGGCTGTCGCGCTTGTCCTCCGGACAGATGAAGTAGTAGGCCTTGGGTGAGACATAGGGCTCGTCGGACAGGCGCAGCAGCCGGCCGGCCTTGATGTCTTCACCCGCCACATAATCGGGCAGCAGGGCCACGCCCATGCCGCTGACGGCGGCCTGCAGACCCATGGTCAGCAGACCATAGCGTGAGCCGTCGTCGGGATGCGGCAGCTTGATCCCGGCCTGCCGGAGATAGGCGGGCCAGGCCTCCAGCGCGGCGATCTGGTGCAGCAGCGGCAAGCGCTTCACGGCCTTGGCCAGCGTTCCGCCGCCAGGCAGCAACTCAGGCGCGCACATCGGATAGAGCACCAGCGGCATGACCTTCAGGCTGAAATGGCGTGGCGGCGGCCCCGCGCAATACATGATCGCCGCATCGAGCCCGGTGCTTTCCAGGTCGACCGGCCCCACCTTGGTCGTGACGTTTAGCTGGATCTGCGGCTGCGCCTTGACGAACCTGAGAATGCGCGGCAACAGCCAGATATTGCCCAGCGAAACCGGCACCGACAGGTTCAGCCGCCCGCCCGCGGCGCGGCCGGACTGCACCTCCATGGTCGCTTCCTCCAGCAGCGCCAGCGCCTTGCGCACGTTCCTGAGGTAATCCTCGCCCGCGGGTGTCGCCGCCACCGCGCCTTTGCGCCGGTTCAGCATGCGCGCGCCGAGGAACGATTCCAGCTCGGTGATCTGCTTGCTGACCGCGCTCTGCGTCAGGCAGAGTTCCTCGGCCGCCCCGGTGACGCTGCCCGTGCGGGCCGTGGTCTCGAATGCGATCAGGTTCGCCAGCGCAGGCAGGTGGCGGCCGTTTGTACTTTTCATGGCGGTAGGGCGTGACGGGAAGCCGACTTCGGTTTGAGGGGCCGTTCGCGTGCTGGCATTGTCATCCATTCATTCCCTGAAGGAAAGAAGCATGGACAAAACTTCCATTGCCTGCCGGCACGGCTGCACCAATACTGGCGTCATGCCGCCTGATTGCCGATGACTCCGATGCCTGCTGCCGCCCCTCGCCTTGTGCCTGATCGTTTCGACCTTCTCGAGGCCTCCATCGGGGAACTCGCCGCCGCCATGCACGCCGGCCGGATCAGCGCAGCGGGTCTGGTGGACTACTACCTCGCGCGTATCGCCGCCTTCGACAAGGACGGGCCGCGCATCAATGCGATCAGTTGCATCAATCCCGCTGCCATGCACGAGGCGCGAGTCCTGGACGACGAACTGCGCACGCACGGCCCGCGCGGGCCTCTGCACGGCATACCGATGGTGGTCAAGGACAATATCGATACTGTCGGCATGCCGACCACTGCCGGCTGCGCGGCACTGCGGCAGGCCTACCCGCGCGCCGACGCGGCCTGCGTGGCGCGCCTGCGCGCGGCCGGTGCCATCGTACTGGCCAAGACCAACATGTCGGAACTGGCCGCCTCTAACGGGCGCTTCGGGTACAGCTCTGCCAACGGCCTGACGTTGAACCCCTATCGCTTATCCCGCAACGCCAGCGGTTCCAGCAGCGGCACCGGTGCGGCAGTGGCGGCCAATTTCGCGGCGTTCGGGCTGGGGACCGATTCGTTCGGCTCCGTGCGCGGTCCGGCATGCGTGCATGCGCTGGCCGGTATCCGGCCTACGCATGACCTGGTGGAGTCGGCCGGCGTACTGCCGCTGGCCACATCGTTCGATATCGTCGGGCCCTTGGCCCGTAACGCCGACGATGCGGCCACGGTCCTGGATGCACTGGTGCCGGGCTCAGGCGTTATCGCACAGCCGGCGTCGCTGGCTGGCCGCAGGCTGGGCATCGTGACCGACTTCGCCGGAGGCAGCGACGAGGTCGACGCACTCTTTGCAACCGCAACGGAGGCGATGCGGGCGGCGGGCGCCGTGACGATACCCGTGCGTCTGCCGGCATTGGCGCTCACGCTCTACGCCGACCTGCTGGACGCTATCGTACAAGCGGAATGGGTGCGTGGGCTCGATGCCTACCTGGGACAGTTGCCTGGCGGTGCTCCGGCCAGCACGGCCGCACTGCTGGCGCACATCACCACCACGGACCTCTCCACGGATGCGCACCAAATGAACCCGCTTACGCTTGCCGCGCTGCGGCATGCGTTCGAGATGCGAGACACGCTGCCCCAGGCCAATGTTGCAGCGGCACGCCGCTTCGGCGCCATGCTCGACGACATCCTGCGCGGGCGTGGCCTGGAGGCCCTGGTATTTCCCACGCTGGCCTGCCCGGCCTCGCCGCGCTTTGACATGGCGGACGCCACTTACCATTGCCGGGCGCAGCAGCCGCTGGCGGCAATGCATATGGCAAGCGCCAGCGGCTTTCCGGAGGTCAGCGTACCCATGGGATTCACGTCGGCTGACATCCCAGCCGGGGTGTCGTGGCTTGGACGTCCACGCAGCGATGCCGTGCTGCTGGCCATTGCGTCGGCCTTCGAGCGCGCGACCGGGCACCGCCGCCCACCCGTCAGCACGCCGGCCCTGGCATGACGACGGCCGGCTTGCCGCGGATTGCACGCGATGTTCCAATGCCCTATCTGCGGGGGAGGGTAGCAGATGAGCATTAAGGAAGGCCATTTTCGCGGCGTCGACCTGAACCTGATGGTAACGCTGACCGTGCTGCTGCGCGAGCGCAGCGTCTCGCGCGCCGCGGCGCGCCTGCACCTGGGACAGCCAGCCGTCAGCGGTGCACTGGCACGGCTGCGGGAGATGTTCGACGACCCGTTGCTGGTACGCACCGCTCACGGCATGGAGCCGACCGAGCGCGCACTGGAACTCGAGCGGCGCCTGCTGCCGGCCCTCGGCGAGATCGAGGCCGCCCTGCTGCAGCGGCGCGACTTCGACCCGCTTACGTCGGACCGGACTTTCGTGGTCGGGATGCCGGACTGGGTGGAGCTATGGCTCGCGCCGCGCATTCTGCCGAGCCTCAGCACCTGCGCGCCGGGCGTGCGACTGGCCATCGTGCCGACGGACCCGTTCCGTGGCACCGAGATGCTCGAGCGCAATGAGATGGACCTCGGTATCGGGCCATTCGCCAAGGGCGCGGCATGGCGGCGCGAGCGCGCCTGGCAGACCATGGGCTTTCGCTGCGTCTATGGGGCCGCGCCGCTGGATGCCTGCCAGATCCTGTCGCTGCAAGACTATCTGCGGTTTCCGCATGTGCTGGTGTCATATCGCGGCGCTTTCGACAGCACCGCCGATACGTGGCTGGCCACCCAGGGCCAGGCGCGGGACGTGCGCTACAGCAGTGCGCGCTTCGCCAGCGTACCGGCCATCCTGAAGGGAACCGCTGCACTGGCAACGGTGCCGGCGGTGCTGGCGGACCAATGGTGCGCCACCGAAGGCCTGCGCCAGCTTCCCTGCCCCGTGCCGATGCCTGACTTCACGGTGACCGCAGTCTGGTCCGCGGCAAGGGACAATGATGCGGGCCTGATGTGGCTGGCAAATACGTTCGCCGGGCTTGCACAGGATGGCGTGCCCGCTGGCATATGACGCTTCCCTGACGGGCGATGCTCGGACCCGGTCAGGCCTTGCGCCAGACTGGCGAAGAAGAAATCGCTACCTTGCGCGGCAGGATCTGCTGCGCGGTGAAGGCATCGGCGATGCGCTGCTGCTCGGCCAGCGCGGCGGCGTCGACCGTGCGCACCGCATAGCTGCGCCGTGCGTTCGCGGCTTCCACGGTGGCCGCATCCAGGCCGATCAGTGGCGCATGCCAGCGCGCTGCCTCGGCCGGATTGCGCTTGACCCAGTCGCCCGCGTCGCGCAACGCATCGAACACCACCTCGAGCACCTCCGCATGCGCGCGCGCGAACGGCGTCGCCGCCAGGTAGAAGCGCCGATAGCTGGCCAGCCCCTCGCCATCGCGCAGCAAGCGCGCATTGGCCTGGCGCTGCACCGCGGCCAGGAAAGGATCCCAGATCACCCATGCCGCCACGCTGCCGCGCTCGAACGCCGCGCGGGCGTCGGCCGGGCTCAGGTATGCCGGTTCGATATCGCGGATCGACAGACCCGCGCGCGCCAGCGCTTCCAGCACCAGGTAGTGCGCGCCTGCGCCCTTGGCAAATGCCACCCGCTGCCCCTTGAGCTGCGCCACCTCGCGGATCGGCGAGTCGCCACGCACGACAATGGCCTGTGCCTGCGGCGAAGGCGTCTCGCTGGCGTAGTAGGTCAGCGCGGCACCCGCGGCCAGCGCAAACGGCGGCACCGCATCGGCCACGTCGGCGCTCAGGTCGATATTGCCGAGGTTCAGCGCTTCAAGCAGCGGCAAGCCCGAGGTGAATTCGTACCACTGCACCGTCACCCCCTTGGGCGCCAGCGCCTTCTCCAGCGTCTGCCGCGACTTCAGCAGGATCATCAGCGTGGAGGATTTCTGGTAGCCGATGCGCAGCACGGTCTGTCCCTGCCCCCAGCTGACGCCTGGCAGCGCACTGGCGGCGACTGCGGTCAGAAGCAGGCGGCGGCGTGAATCGTGGGTCGGGTTCATGACGGTGCTCCGGGCTTTCATCAGGAGCGCCAGCTTAGTCACGGGCCCGCACAAAGCCAACGAAGATTGTCGCGGATGCTTATGCGCCGCGCGCGCGGATCACCGCGGGCCGGCGCTATCATCTGCCATTCCTGCGCAACTACCGAACGAAAACCATGAACCTGTCTGCCGGCATCCCCATCCTCCGGATCTTCTCGGTCGACAAGGCCAAGGAGTTCTACCTCGACTTCCTCGGCTTCTCGCTCGACTGGGAGCATCGGTATGAAGAGGGATTTCCGCTGTACGCGCAGGTCAGGCGCAGCGGCCTGACGCTGCACCTGAGCGAGCATTATGGCGACGCCACGCCCGGATCGACGGTGTTCGTGACGGTGGAGGATGTCGATGCGCTGCAGCAGGAGCTGTCTGCCAAGGACTATCCGTACGCGAGGCCCGGTGTGGAGGATGTGGGCTGGGGGCGGATGCTGCAGGTGGCCGATCCGTTCGGGAACCGGCTGCGGTTTTGCGAGGTGGCGGAGGATTAGGCCAGCACTGGCAGGCGCCTTCCTGCCAAGACTGGCCCGCTCAGTTGCGCTTGACCAGCGGCGCCGGGAACCACTCCCCGGACAGGACCGGCTGGTCCGCCCCATAGAGCCGGAACGTCAGGTGGTAGTTCTTTCCCTTGGGCGTGGGCAGCCAGTTGCCGTCAGGCGCGTCCTTCGGCCTGGCAGGCGCGAAGTACAGCGTCAGCGAACCGTCCTCGCCATAGCTCAGCCTGGACTGCTTGTTGATCAGAAACCGGTTCTTCGCATTCGGGATCACGCGGAAGTTTTTGGCATCCACCGCAATCACCGACCAGAAGTATTTGACGTGGCGCGCGGGCAGCCCGTCCTTCGGGAAGGTGATGGTGTAGGTATTGCCGCCGTCGAGCTTGGTGCCGGTCCCGTCTGCATCCGTCTTGAAATAGACGACCTCATCCGTGCTGTTGGCCCAGATCCCGCCCAGGTTGATGCGGGTGCGGGTCTGGTAGTCGCTGCCGTACTTGCCGATGGTAGCGGGCCGGTTCCAGCCGTTCCTGATGGTACCTGCGGTGGAGAACGACTGTAAGAACGCCGGCAGCGTCTTCTCGCGGATGACCTTGTCCACCCGCGCGCGTTCGGCGAGGCTGCTGGCCACCGCGGCACTCACCGCGCGCACCTTGGCCTGGATGGGCTCCATGCCCGGATTGATGTCCGGCTCGGAGCGAAGCGCAACGGCTGCCGAGTCAAAGGCTTCAACGCCGGGGAGCTTGTCATTGCTGAAGGCGGGCGTGGCAGGTACCGGGGCAATCGTCGCCGTGCCAGTGATCCGTGTCGTGATCCGATGCTGCAGGGCAATGGCCTGCTTCTTGTCTGCGCCGATTTCCACCCGGGCCAGCACCCGCGAGGTCTTGCCCGGCAGGTCGATGCGCCTGGCATTGGGCGAAAGTGCCGCAGTGGCACCCTTCAGGCACATCGCGAATTCGCCGCCTGGATGGTCCGGATAGTTGCGTTCGTTGATATTGGCGACGGTTTCGCCCCAGCCGTTCAGGAACTGAATGGTGTAGTAGCGCCCCTTGATGGCCGGCACGCTGAAGACCGTGCAGGTCTTTTCGTCGACCGCAATCCAGGCCTCGCTGTAGGCGACATCCAGATTGGGGTTGGCCCACGACACACCGCCGACGTCGCGATGAATGATCCGGTTCCACTGGAAACCTTCTTTCCGGAAGTCGATTTGCTGCTGGCGCAGGACAAGCAGCCGGCCCAGCAGGTAGATGTAGGCATCGTTGATATCCTGTTCCGACACTGCGGTCGTCGCGGAGCCCGACGTGACAGCCGACGCCGCAGCCAACGCCGCGGCCGACGGGCTATGGCATCCGGCCAGGCCCGCCAACATGGAAACGGCCAGCATGGAGGCAGCGACAGCGCGGTTTGAGATAGACATGGGGCCCTCTCTTTCCAGTATCGCGATTTGCGGTCGCTAGA
The DNA here is from genome assembly GCF_058794355.1 of Cupriavidus sp. GW823-FHT07B10. Taxonomy (NCBI): domain Bacteria; kingdom Pseudomonadati; phylum Pseudomonadota; class Betaproteobacteria; order Burkholderiales; family Burkholderiaceae; genus Cupriavidus; species Cupriavidus sp. GW823-FHT07B10. The sequence continues at coordinate 21,600 of NZ_JBXAGS010000008.1, read as the reverse complement.
CTGTCGCCGAGAGGTCGAAAAAAGTGAACTAAATAAATTCTTCAGGTGATCTGAATAAAGTCGATCCGGACAATTCTTTCGCCCCGGAGATGCCTGAGTGGGACCTACCACAGGGGGACTGATGTTGCATCGGAATGCCTGCGATTGGCACCCTACCGCGGTAGGCGCGCCAGCGGCCACCTATGCGCAGGGCAATGCCTCGAATGCGGGTAGCCGCTCAAGCGCCGCGGTCAGCGCAACCAGCGCCGGATGCCGCGCCGGATCGACCGCGCCCGGCATCATGAACTGCGCAAAGGTCCAGGTGACCGCGGCGGTCAGCTCGGCCTGGCCGGTTTCCGCCTCGCCAGCCGGGACCGGACGCGTGGCGAGTTCCGCCTCCAGCAGAGCAAAGGCGCTCTCGCGCTGGGCATCGACACGGTCCAGCCATGGCTGGTGCAGCTTGCCCGCCGGCCGCTGGCTGTGCTCATAGAAGTTCTGCACCACCTTCTCGCTCGCCGCCAGCGCCAGCCCGACGATGCGCAGCGCGGCCTGCCGTGACGCGGTTTGCGCCGGCATCAGGCTGCGGCCCGCCAGCGACTCGGCATAGTCGATGATAAGCGTCGAGTCCATCAGTACGACCCCGTTGTCGCAGACCAGCGAAGGCGCCTTGACCACCGGGTTGATGGCATGGAAGCGCTCGAATTCACGGAAGACGGACACCGACTCATGCGTGAACGGCAACCCGAGCAGGCGCAGCGAGATCGCCGTGCGGCGGACATAAGGGGAATCAAGCATGCCAACCAGTCTCATGGTTTCACTCCGTGGTGGGATGGGTCCGGGACGGATTCCCGCCAATCATCCACCACGCCAGCCGGCCACGCCACCGCCCGGGCGTGTAAACTGCTGGATTTTTCGAATCCGGCGCAATGTTACAAGTGCCCCGGCGCACAGGTTTCAGCGGCCCGACGCTCGTCCGCCTGCTGGCTCGCCTGACTGACGCCGATGCCCCTCCTCCTGCAAGCTCGCTCTCGAGCCAGCTGAGCCAATGGCTTGGCTGGGCGGATGCGATCGCGCTGTCATCGGCGCTGAAGGCCAATGCGCCGGCAACGCCGCCTGCCGCACGTGCTGCCGACAGCACTGAGGCACGCGAATGCGCGCGCGTGCGCGCCGCGCTGGCCGATGCCATCGTGGAAGACACCTCGCTTGCCGGCAAGCGGCGCGGGCCGGGCCGGCCGTCCGCGCTGCCCGACCCCGTGGACGCGCAGGTCGACTACGCGGTCTATCGCCAGCGCTACCTCACGCTGCAACAGACCATGGAGACCGCGATCGGCGACCTGCGCAGGCGCCTGCGCGGCGCGTTGTCCGGCCACGCACCCGGCATGGCCAAGCTGGCCATGGTCGATGCCGTGATGGAGCGCGTGCTGGGCGCGCGCGAACAGAGCCTGCTGGGCGCCGTGCCGACGATGCTGGAGCCGCACTTCCAGCGCCTGCGCCAGGCCGAAGCCGCGGCGCTGGCCGAAGCCCAGGCCGCGGGACAGCCCGCAACGGCCAGGCCCGGTGCATGGCTGGGGGTATTCCGCAAGGATATGCAGAGCGTATTGCTCGCCGAACTCGACATCCGCTGGCAGCCCCTTGAAGGCTTGCTGGCGGCGCTGCAGGACAGCTAACCAGAACATCATGACCCGATACCTTACCCATATTGTCGCTTTCCTGGCGGGCCTGGCCATCGTGTGCTGGATCGCCGCCGGCTATGCAGGCACGAACTTCCTGGCGCTGGCCGTGACGCTGCTGATCGGCGGCTGCTACCTGGCGGGGGCGTTGGAGCTGTACCGCTACCGCCAGGCCACCGCCACGCTGGCGCAGGCCGTCGCCGGATTGTCCGAAGCGCCGGCCAGCCTTGGCAACTGGCTGGAACGGCTGCATCCCAGCCTGCGCGACAGCGCCCGCCTGCGCGTGGAAGGCGAGCGCGTCGGCCTGCCCGGCCCCGCGCTGACACCCTACCTGGTCGGCCTGCTGGTGCTGCTGGGCATGCTGGGCACGTTCCTGGGCATGGTGGCGACCCTGCGCGGCACCGGCATCGCGCTGGAGACCGCCACCGACCTGCAGGCCATCCGCGCCTCGCTGGCCGCACCGGTCAAGGGCCTGGGCTTTGCGTTCGGCACCTCGGTCGCGGGCGTGGCCACGTCCGCGATGCTGGGGCTGTTGTCGGCATTGTGCCGGCGCGAGCGGATCCAGGCCGCGCAGGCGCTGGATGCCCGCATCGCCACCACGCTGCGTCCCTACTCGCGCGGCCACCAGCGTGATGAAGCGGTCCGGCTGCTGCAGCGCCAGGCCGACGTGATGCCGGCACTGGTCGAGCGCATGCAGGCCATGATGACCACGATGGCCGAACAGAACCAGGCCCTGACCGAGCGCCTGGCCGCCAGCCAGGACGCCTTCCACGGCAAGACCGAAGTGGTCTACACGCGCCTGGCGTCTTCGGTCGAGCAATCGCTGAAGGACAGCATCGCCGACAGCGCCCGTGCCGCAAGCGCAGCGATCCAGCCCGCGGTGGACGCGACCATGGCGGGCCTGGCACGCGAAACCTCGGCCTTGCGCGACAACGTGACCCAAGCCGTGCAACAGCACCTGGATGGGGTATCGAGCCGCTTCGCGAGCGCCACCGCGGGCGTTGCGGATACCTGGAACCAGGCGCTGGCCGGGCATCAACGCGCGAGCGAGGCACTGGCAGCGGACCTGCGCACATCCCTCGACGGCTTTGCCCAGACCTTTGAACAACGCTCGGCCGGGCTGCTGGACAATGTCGCCACCCGGCTCGACACGGCAGCCGCCAGCGCTGCCGACGCATGGCGCGAGGCGCTGGCGCGCCAGGAGCGCACCGGCGAGAAGCTCGCCGGCGACAACCGGCAGGCCCTGACGGCCGCCGCAGCCGCGTTCGGCGAGCATGCGGCGACACTGGTGCGCACCGTGGGCGAGTCGCATGCCGGGCTGCAGACGCAGCTGGCCGCGCACGACGCGCAGCGCCTGTCGGCCTGGACCGATACGCTCGGCACCATGACGACTGCCCTGCGCCAGGAGTGGGAACAGCTGAACGCGCATACGGTAAGCCGCCAGGACGAGATCAGCACTACGCTGGCGCAAAGCGTGCGCGACATCTCGGCCCAGACCCAAGCGCATGCCAGCCAGACCCTCGCGGAAATCGACCGCCTTGTGCAAGCCGCTTCGGACGCCCCGAAGGCGGCCGTTGCGCTGCAGGCGGAACTGGCCTCGCGCGACGAACAGCGCTTTGCCACCTGGGCCAATACGCTCGACAGCATGACCGCAGCGCTGCGCCAGGAGTGGGAGCATCTGAACACCCACACGGTAAGCCGCCAGGACGAGATCAGTGCAACGCTGGCGCAAAGCGTGCGCGACATCTCGGCCCAGACCCAGGCGCATGCCAGCCAGACCCTCGCGGAAATCGACCGCCTGGTGCAAGCCGCGTCGGACGCGCCGAAGGCGGCCGTCGCGCTGCAGGCGGAACTGGCTGCGCGCGATGCACAGCGCTTCGCCGCCTGGACCGATACGCTCGGCACCATGACAGCCGCGTTGCGCCAGGAGTGGGAACAGCTGAACGCGCACACGGTAAGCCGCCAGGACGAGATCAGCACGACGCTGGCGCAGAGCGTGCGCGACATCTCGGCCCAGACCCAGGCGCATGCCAGCCGCACCCTCGCTGAGATCGACCGTCTGGTGCAGGCCGCAACGGATGCCCCAAAGGCGGCCGTTGCGCTGCAGGCCGAGCTGGCTGCGCGCGATGAGCAGCGCTTTGCCGGCTGGACCGATACGCTCGGCACCATCGCCGCCACGCTGCGCCAGCAGTGGGAACAGGCCAGCACGCACGCCGCCACGCGCCAGCAGGAGATCTGCGAGGCGCTGGCGCAGACCGCGCGCGACATCTCGGCCGAGACGCAGGCGCATGCCAGCACCACACTCGCCGAAATCGACCGCCTGGTGCAGGCCGCGGCCGAGGCACCCAAGGCCGCCACCACATTGCAGGCGGAACTGGCATCGCAGGACGCGCAACGCATGGCCGCCTGGACTGACACGCTCGGCACCATGGCCGCATCGCTGCGCCAGGAATGGGAACAGGCCAGCGCGCACACCGTCAGCCGCCAGCAGGAAATCTGCGAGACGCTGGCCGTCACCGCGCGCGACATGGCAGCCCAGGCGCAGGCCCAGGCCACCGGCACCATCGCCGAAGTCGCCCACCTGATGCAGGCCGCATCCGAAGCGCCCAAGGCCGCCGCGGAGGTCATCGCAGAACTGCGCGAGAAGCTCACCGACGGCATGGCGCGCGACAACGCCATGCTGGAAGAGCGCAGCCGCATGCTGGAAACGCTGGGCACGCTGCTCGATGCCGTGAGCCGCGCCTCCACTGAGCAGCGCAGCGCGGTCGACACCCTGGTCGCCACCACGGCGGACCTGCTGGACCGCGTCGGCACGCGCTTTACCGACAAGGTCGAAGCCGAAACCGGCAAGCTCACCGACATCGCCGCGCAGGTCACCGGCAGTGCGGTGGAAGTCGCGAGCCTGGGCGAGGCCTTCGGCGTGGCGGTGCAGCTGTTCAGCGAATCCAACGGCAAGCTGATCGACCACCTGCAGCGCATCGAGGCCGCGCTGGACAAGTCGATGACGCGCAGCGACGAGCAACTGGCCTACTACGTGGCGCAGGCGCGCGAAGTCGTCGACCTGAGCATGCTGTCGCAAAAGCAGATCCTTGAGGACCTGCAGCAGCGCGCCGGCCAGCAAGCGCCCAGCGCAGAGGCGGCATGAGAGAGGACCTTGACGCCGGCGTCGAGCCGACCGTACCGGCCTGGGCCGTCTTCGGCGACCTGATGTCGGTGCTGCTGGGCGCGTTCGTGCTCGTCCTTCTGGGGGTCATCGGCGTGCAGATGGAACTGTCGGCCAGGCTGGAAGCCGAGGTGAAGCAGCGGCAGGAGGAAGCACAGCGCCGCGAGACGCTGGAAAAGGCGCTGGCGGCGCCGCTGGCGGCCGGCCGCGTGACGCTGGTGAACGGCCGCATCGGCATCAGCGGCAACGTGCTGTTTGCGCTCAACTCAGACCAGCTGCAACCTGAAGGCCGCGATCTGCTGAAGAGCCTGGCGCAGCCGTTGTCGGCCTACCTGCGCAGCCGCGACGAGATCCTGATGGTGAGCGGCTTTACCGACGACCAGCAGGTGCGCGAAGGCAACCGCCGCTTTGCCGACAACTGGGAGCTGTCGGCGCAGCGCGCGCTGACCGTGACCCGCACCCTGATCGATGCCGGCATCCCGCCCACCTCGGTGTTCTCGGCCGCCTTCGGTTCGCAGCAGCCGGTGACACCGAATGCCGATGCCGAGGGCCGCGCGAAGAACCGGCGCGTCGAGATCTCGCCGGTGCCGCGTGTGACCGCGGGCACCGTGAAGCCGCATGGCTAGCCTCGACGTGGCAACCGATATCCGCGCGCAACTGGACGCCTGGCAGGCCAGCGGCGCCGATCAGGCCGATCCCGTGCGCTTCCGCCTGATGGAAGCACTGGCCCGCCGCGCCGCCGCACACAGTGGCGCGGTGCGGGGCTTGCTGGATGAGCGCCTGCGTGGCCTGGCCGCCGCGTATGCAGCCATCGTGCAGCGGCACACAGGCCAGGATAGCGATGGTGCCGATGGTGCCGCGCCGTCCGCGCCAACAGCCGGCCCGACAGCCAGCGCGCTTGGCGCACTCGTGCACGACATCACCGCACGCGCCAGGCCCGCCATCGCGATCGCCTCGAACGATGCACGATCGCCCACGCCGGTGCCGGCAACCGCACCCCAGTCCGACGCGCCGCTGGTCGACGCCCTGGCCGACTACTTCCGCGAGACCTGGGCCAGGGTCAGCGTCGAGCAGCACTTCCGCCTGTCGCTGGAACGCGTGCCGGAGAATGCCGGGCCGCTCAATACCGACCATCTCGTGCATCGTTCGCTGTCCCTGATGCGCGAGACGTCGCCGGAATACCTGCGGCATTTCCTATCCTATGTCGAGGGCATGTCCTGGCTGGAGCAGTTGGGCGCGGCGGCAGCGGCCGAAAAAGAAGCGGCGCGCGCCGCCGCGGCCAAGAAGAGCGTGCGCGGCAAGGCTCGCAAATAGCAGTCCGGCCCGCGCCTCAGCGCAGCCGCACCACCACCTTGCCGAAGGCCCCGCGTTCCAGGTGGTCGAGCGCCGCGGGCAAGTCCCCGAACCCGTACTCGCTCTCGATCACCGGGCGCAGCCCCAACCAGTCCACGGCACGCACCAGGTCCTGCAGCGCGCGCCGGTGCGACACGCCGATCCCCTGCACGGTCACGCGGCCATGCAGCACCGGATAGACGCTGGCGCGCAGCTCATCCCCCTGAAGGTTGCCGATCACCGAGATCCGGCCGCCCTGCGCCAGCGCGGCAAGCGACCGGCCGAAGTTGTCTCCGCCAGCCAGTTCCAGCACATGGTCGGCACCGCGGCCTCCGCGCCCGGCTACCTGCGCAAGCATGGCACGCCGGCCAGCATTGCCGACCTGGCCTCGCACCGCTGCCTCGTCTACATGCATGGCGGCCAGTCCGTGCCCTGGTCACTGGCCGGGCCCGACGGCAATATCGCGCGGCCTGAGCTGGCTCACCATCTCGGCTTTGACGATATCGACACCATCGCCGCGGCAGCCATACGAGGCGCGGGCCTGGTCAATGTCCCCTTGTGGCTGGTGCGGGAGCCGCTGGACCAGGGCACGCTGGTGCGCGTGCTGCCGCAAGCCTCGGTGATCCGGACCCCGCTGCACCTGGTGTGGCCGCGCACCCGTTTCCTGCCGCACAAGCTGAGGGTGACGATCGATTTGCTGGTGGAGGCGATTCCCGGGGTGCTGGCGCTGGATTGACGCCGGCGTGCAAGCCGCCCGCTACCCCTTCACCGCAAACCCGTACAACGCTGCCGCGTTCCGCCACCGGAGCGCAGCGGACAAGGCCGCGCCGGCCTCCTCGCTGTCACCGGGCGCCCCTTGTCCCGGCCATGCGGCAAGCATCCGGCACTCGTCGACCCGAGCCGGCGCCTCGTGGTTGGTCCATGGCCAGTCGCTGCCCCACAGCAAGCGGTCATCGCCCACGACTTCGCGCCATCTCTGCGCAAGCCCGTGCCAGTCCTGAGGGGATGCAAGCCGGTACGGCGCGCTGATCTTCACCCAGACCTGGCGGCGCGCGCGCACGGCAGAGGCCACGTCAAAGATCGCGTCCGCGGTTCCTGCGGGGCCGGGCCGGCCAAAGTGGTCAAGCACGACCGGCGCGCCGGTATCGCCAAGGGCCGCGTCAAGCTGTGCCAGCACCATGGCGCCATCGCCGTTGCGGGTATGGAGCTCGACATGCCAGCCGAGCCCGGCGATCCTGGAGAACAGCCCGCGCCACGGCACGGTGGCGATGCGCTGCCAGTCCGGATCGCCGTACAGGTTCAGGCGGATGCCCCGCACGCCGGCCGCGTGCAACGTAGCCAGTTCCGCATCCGTTACCTCAGGGCCGACCACCGCGACGCCGCGCAAGCGCCCGGGCATGGCCTGCAGCGCGGCCAGCAGCGCCGCATTGTCGGTGCCGAGAAAACTGGTCTGCACCACCACCCCATACATGTCCCCCAATCCGGCAAGCCGGGCGTGCCAGTCCTTCAGGTCAGCGGCATAGGGCGGCCGGTAGCGGGCCGATGGCGCGGCCGCTCCGGCATCGAAGACGTGGAAGTGGGTATCCACCAGCGGCAAAGCGCGCTTGCTCATCAGTCAGCCCCTCCGTGGCGCGGCTCAGTGGCGCGGGTATATCCGGATATGGCATCCGTATCCGCGTCAGTATTCTAGTCCTCTAGATGACATCGACATCAATTTAGCACGGGTTCGGCATGCCAGACAACGCGCTGCTCCAGACTACGACCACCGCCGCGGGCCTGAGCCGCTATGGCCAGATCGCGGCGGAACTGCAGGCAAAGATCGTTTCGGGCGCGTGGACGCCCGGCAGCGCCATCCCTGCGGAAGGCGCGCTGGCCAGGGAGTTCGGCATTGCGCTGGGCACCATCCGGCAGGCCATCGCCGTGCTGGTCCAGCAGGGCCTGCTGGAGCGCGTGCAGGGCAAGGGCACCTTTGTGCGCAAGGGACTGAGCGGGGCCAGCCTGATGCGGTTTTTCCGCTTCGGCGGCGCCGATGGCGCGCCGGCGGTGCCGCGCTCGGAAATCCTGTCGTGCCGCGCCGTGCGCCTGGACAAGGCCATGGCAACCCGCTTCGGGCTGCCGACCGGCGCGCGCGGGCTGGCGATCTCGCGCCGCCGCTGGCTGGAGGACACGCCCCGGCTGCTGGAATCGATCTGGCTGCCGCTGCCGCGCTGCGAAGCCCTGCAGCAACTCCCGCCGGCGCAATGGGGCGACCTGCTCTACCCGCTGCTGGGCAGCGCCTGCGGCATCACGGTCCATCGCGCCGTTGACGAAGTGACCTTCCGCACGCTGGCAGCAGACGAGGCGGCCTTGCTGGACCTGCCGGATGCGCATCCGTGCGCGGTCGTGACCCGGCATGCCTTCGACCTGGGCGGCAACTGCATCGAATACCGGCTGACGCGGGGCGACGCCTTTGCCTTTCGCTATACCGCGGACGTCCGCTGACGGACCGCACCCGAGGAGACAGACCCATGCACGCACGCCACGCGATCGCCGCCACGGTCGCTGCCATGATCGCCACCACCACGCTGGCGCAGGCCGCCGACACCGCCGCGGCCTGGCCGGCACGGCCCATCACGATCGTGGTGACATATCCGCCGGGCGGCGGCGCGGACCTGATGGCACGGCTGATCGCGCCGGGCCTCGGGCGCGAGCTGGGCCAGACCGTCGTCGTCGAGAACCGCCCGGGTGCCGGCGGGCAGATCGGTGCCGCCTATGTCGCCAAGGCGGCACCGGACGGCTACACGATGATGGTCGATGCCTCCTCTTATGCGGTGAATCCCAGTCTCTATCCGCGCCTGCCCTACGATCCGGACAAGGCCTTCCGGCCGGTCGGCGTGCTGGCGCGCTATCCCAACGTGCTGGTGGCCACGGCGGGCTTCCCCGCCAGCAACGTCAGCGACGTCCTGGCCATGGCCAGGCAAAAGCCAGGCTCGGTCGCCTTTGCGTCCTCGGGCAATGGCTCGGCGCAGCATCTGGCCGGCGTGCTGTTCGAGCAGCGCGCGGGGGTCGATCTACTGCATGTGCCCTACAAGGGCGGCGGCCCCGCCATGACCGATGTCATCGCCGGCCAGGTGCCGCTGTTCTTTGCCAACGTCGCTTCGAGCCTGCAGCACATCAAGGCCGGCAAGCTGAAGCCGCTGGCGGTGACCAGCCATGCCCGCACCCAGGCATTGCCGTCCGTGCCCACCATGCAGGAAGCCGGCGTGGCGAGCTACGAGGTCTATGAATGGAACGCGGCCTTCCTGCCCGCCGCAACGCCGGACCCGATCGCAGCGAAGCTCGCCGACGCCCTGCGGAAAGTCATGACCAGCCCCGAGATCCGGCAACGCGTGGCCGAGCTGGGCGGCGAGGTCGTGGCTGCGCCGCCAGCACAGGCACGGCAATTCATCGACGGGCAGGCCCGGCTATGGGCCAAGGTCATCCGGGACGGCAACATCAAGCCCGAATAGCACCAATTGGCACCGACTCTGCCCCACCACGGCCCAGCTACAGAACTTTGAGGAGAAATACATGACCCCGATAAATCCCCTTCGCCGCCATCTGCTCAAGACCACCGCCGCGCTGGGCGCGTGCGCGCTGGCACCAACACTGGCCCGCGCACAGGCCTGGCCGGCCAAGCCGATCCGGCTGGTGGTGCCGTTCGCGCCGGGCGGCAGCTCGGAGATCGTGGCGCGCTCCACCGCGGCGGAGCTGACCAAGCTGCTAGGCGTGTCAGTCTTCGTCGAGAACAAGCCCGGCGCGGCCGGCAATATCGCGATGGCCGAAGTCGCGCGCGCCGATGACAACCACACGCTGATCCTCGGCCATATCGGCACGCTGGCGGTCAATCCGTTTATCTTCCCGAAGCTGCCCTACGACCCCGTCAAGGACTTCCGCGCGATCTCGCTGCTGTCCAAGGTGCCGAGCCTGTACGTGGTCCACCCGGACGTCCCCGCGAAGAACCTGAAGGAGTTCGTGGCGTTGGCCAAGAGCAAGCCCGGCAAGCTGAACTACGGTTCGGCCGGCAACGGCAGCGCCGGCCACCTGGCCTTTGAATACCTGAAGGCCGCGACCGGCACCTTCATCACCCATGTGCCGTATCGCGGCAGCGGTCCGCAGATCACTGACCTGCTGTCCGGAAGGCTGGACGCGGCCGCGGTCGGCGCGCCGGCGATCATCCAGTTCATCAAGGCCGGCAAGGTGCGCTGCATCGCCACCGGCACGACCCAGCGCATTGCCCAGCTGCCTGACGTGCCAACGGTTGCGGAACAAGGCTATCCCGGCTTCGAGATGACGCAGTGGTATGGCCTGCTGGCACCGGCATCTCTGCCCCAGGCGGCCGCCGACAAGCTGGCGGACGCCACCGTGAAAGCAGTGAAGAGCAAGTCGTCGGTCGAGCGCCTGAGCGCGGATGCGGCGATTGTGGTGGGCGACACGCCGGCGGAGTTCTCGCGCTTTATCGCGCAGGAGCAGCAGCGCTGGAAGCCCATCATTGCGCGCGCCGGGATCAAGCCGGATTGAGCGGACAGCCGCTCCCGGCGCAGCCTCAGCCGGCGATGCCAGCCCAGCGCAGGTGCTTGCCCCAGCCGGCGTCGCTGATCACGCCGGACACGCCCTGCCGCTGGCCATCGGCGCGATAGAAGTAGGTGCGCGGCATCTCGCCCATCCAGTCCGGATCGACCGCATAGCGCAGCCGCTCCTGCGGCTCGTGCCCGAACACCCACGCGTTGCGCGTGAGCCTGACGCGCTGGAGCAGTTGCTGCACCTGTGGCAGCGCGTCGGGGTTGTCCGTCGCCAGCGTGACGACGCGCAGGTTTGGATGCTGCGCGCGCAGCTTGCCGATGGCGTCGAAGTTGCGCTTGCAATAGACGCAGTCGAGCGACCACACCACCAGCACAAAGGGCTTGCCCTGCTGGCTGGCTGCGAGCTGGGCGGCGCTGGCCGATGCGAACACGGCGACGCGCTCGGCCGGTTGACTGCCGGCATTGGCGGCAGTCATCGCCAGGGTCAGGACTGCAGCGGCGAGCAGCTTGCGGCGGGATGGCATCATGCGCCCTCCTTGCCCAGCGGGAACACCTGGAAGCCCTCGGCCTCGGTACGCCACAGCACGTAGGCGCGGCCGGCGTGCTGCAGCAGGTGCGGCTGGTCCGAGTCGCGCTCCGTGCCGGCCAGTTTGCGCGTCTGCCAGGTCTTGCCGCCATCGTGCGACAGCATGGCGGACAGCCGTGTCTGCTGGGCGTCGAACGATTTCCAGGCCACCGCGATCTCGTTGTCGTTCAGCGCGACGATGTCGGCATGCTGCGCACGCGGATCATCCAGCGGGCGCTGTGCCTGCAGCTTGCCGTCCTTCCAGCGCCCCACCGAGACCGTGGGCTTGCCTTCGCGCACGTTGAACCAGACCATGTGCACCGTGCCATCGGGCGCCACCGAAGCGCCGGGGCCGTGGTGCGGACAGGCATCGATGCGCCAGTCGTCGAAGGTGGCGCGCTGCACCGGCGTGGCCTTGCCGTCGGTGCCCAGCAGCGCCAGCGCGTGGTCGCGCGCGTTGGGCGGGAATACATGGCGCCACAGCGCCAGCATCTTGCCGTCGGGCGTGGGCGACAGCGCGATGCGGCAGCATTCGCACGACTGGTCGGCGATCTTGTAGTCGCCCTGGAAGGTCTTGCCGTGATCGGCCGAGACCGCGTAGTAGACCGCGGCGCCGGCGTACGGCTGCTTGCGCGCCTCGGCGGCAACCACGTCGCGCTTGTCGATCCAGCTGACGAAGACGCGCCCGGCATTGTCCACCGCGATGGCGTCGAAGCGGTGGGCGATCTGGTCGCGGTTGGCATGCACCGTCAGCGGTTCGGCGAAGGACTTGCCGCCATCGGTGGAACGCGCAAAGCGGATAAAGCCGGTCCACGGCTTGGGCAGCGGCTGGGTCCAGATGACGAAGATCGCGCCGTCGCGCCCGGTGGCGACCTTGGGCCGGCTTTCGTGATCGGCGGCGACCTGCTCCGGCACGCTGTTGACATGCTGCGCCGGCCCGAAGCTGCGGCCGTAATCGGTCGATGCACGTACCGCGACGTAAGGGCCGTCCTTGTAGGCGACCCATAGCTTGCCGTTTCGATCGAACGCGGCGCCGGTGCCCAGCTCGCTCATCTTCGCGGCCTTGGCCTGCGCGCCGTGGCCGCTGTGATCGCCGTGCGTTTGCGCGGTCGCGGCCAGCGCGGCACCGGCCATCATCAGCCCGGCAACGATCAAGCGGAAACCGGGGCGAACGCCTTGCATGGTTGTGGTCAGCCTGTTCACGTGCTCAGAAGGAGAGTTTCGCCTCGGCGTAGAACGTCCGGCCCGGATACGGGTGATAGACGTAGTAGCGCTGGTCGGTGAGGTTGTCGATGCCAAGCCCGAGGCGCACGTTCTTCGCGGGCCGGTACGTCAGCTTGACGTCAAAGGTCAGGAAGCTGCTGGTGCCGCCGAAGGTGTCGGGGTTGACGTCGGAATTGTCGAGCGTATTGTACTGCCGCCCCGAATAGGTCATGGCCAGCGTGCCGGCCCAGGCCGGCGTGATGCGATAGGTGCCCATCAGGTTGGCCCGCCACTTGGGGATGCGGTAGAAGTACTTGCCCACCGAGGCCGGGTTGTTGGCGTTCTCAAGCGTCTTCGAATGGTTGTAGGCCCCGCTGGCCGACAGGTCGAAGCCGCTGACGAACACACCGCGCGCGTCATAGGCCAGCTCGATGCCGCGGGTGCGCACGCGGTCGACGTTCTGAAAGCTGGTGACAGTCGGGAATACCGTGGTGTTGGTCTGGCTGACCAGGGCATCGCGGATATCGTCCTCATACACCGAGACCCGGAAGTACGACGAATCCAGCGTGCGCTCGAAGGTCAGGTCCTTCGAGAACGACCGCTCGGGCTGCAGGTTGGGATCGTTGTTGATCAACGCGGTCCCGGTGATGCGGCCCTGGAACAGCTCGCTGACAGTCGGATAGCGATAGGCCTGGCCCAGCGACAACCGGCCCAGCCAGTCCTGCCCGAATGCCTTCTCCAGCGCCAGCTTGGGCGACCAGTTGGATTCGCTGCGCACCGGGTAGCCGATATCCACGCCGGGCTGGCTGCGGCTGCCGTCATAGGCGCGCCAGTGTTCGTAGCGCACGCCGGGGATCAGCTTCCAGTCCTCGGCAAAGTACCAGGCGTCTTGCGCATACAGCGCCTGGGTCTCGGTCTTGCCGGCAAAGGCGTTGTTGAAGGCGCTGATGGTGGCCGCCTGCCAGTCCGAGGTGTTGTAGGTGGTGTTGCTCAGCCGGTAATTGTCATGGTGGTAGCCGAACGTGACCCAGTGCCCGCCCTGCAGCTGCCGCGGCCGGTAGTCGGCCTTCAGGTCGAGCGTGCGCCAGCCGGTGCCGTCGCCATAGGTCACCGTGCCCGGCCCGCTGCCGACGGTGTTGGCGCTGCGGCTGATGTCCTTGCTGACATCGAACAGCGACGCCACGCCCGAGAAATTCCAGCCGGTCTCGTTGCGCGTACGCAGCGACAGGCCATAGAGCCAGCGCGCGTCCTCGCCATTGCTCGGGGCGAAGGCGTTGGCGGGAATCACATAGCGATAACCGCCGATATTCACGGGACCGCTCGACACAACATTGCCATCGGCATCGCGCAGGTAGCTGCCGGTGGCGCTGGAGCGGTCCTGCTGCCAGTAGGCCGCGGTGAACTGCGCCTGCAGGGTATTGGTGATGTCGTAGCCGAGCTTGAGCTTGAGCTGGTCCTGCACGGTATGCGTGACGCCCTCGCTGTTCACGCCCATCACCACGCGCTCGCGGCCGGTCTGGTCCTGGTCGAAGTACGCGCCGGTGACCGGCTTGTCGGCGGAAGTGGCACGGGCCGTGGAGCGCGCCGCGGTATAGAAACTCAGCGGCTGGCTCTTGCTGTCCTGCCGGTCCACGCTGACCAGCCACGAGAACGGGCCGACGCGGTCGCCCACATAGGCGTTGGCGTGGACCCCGTTGAAGTTGTCGTGCGTGCCATACAGGCTGAAGCGCTGCGTGAACAGCTGCACGCTGGCATCGCCCTCGAACTTCTCCGGCGTGCGCGTGGTGATCAGCACCGTCGCGCCCAGCGAGTTGCCGGGATACAGCGCCGAATACGGGCCGTACAGCACATCCATGCGCTCGATCTCAGCGCTGTTGACCAGCGACCAGCGCGGCGGGAAGCTGAAGTCCGATCCCAGCAGGTTGGACAGCAGCAGGCCGTCCGCATAGACCAGCCCCCGCGCCGACTGGCGCGAACTGGTGCTGCGCACCGAGATGATCGAATTCATATCGCCGATGAAGCGCTTGCGTACGGCGAGGTTGGGCGCGTACTTGAGGGCGTCTTCCGTGTTCACCACATTGAAGTCGGCCATGCGGCGGCGGCTGATGCCGTAGGACGGCGAGGGCGTGTTGGGCGGTATGGCCGGCGTCTCGGCGCGCTCCGACTTGGCCGAGACCACCACCTCCTGCAGCGGCTCGGGCGCGTCCACCACCTGGGCGGCGGCGACGGCGGGGCCCATCAGCACCGCCGAAACGGCCAGTGCAATGCGATTCTTCTTCACTGGAAAACCTTGTTGTCGTCTTTTTCGACTCACTCCACCTGAGCGCAGCATACGGCGCCTCTCCCCGAGAGCGAGCGCTGACATTTTATGGGGCACGGGGGCGCAGGCCGATGCGACATAGCGACGCGGGCGGCAGGCTGCCTAAGCGTTAACCCGCATATCCAACGTCGAGCCTTGTCACTACATTGCCCGGATTGGCGTCAAGCCAATGTGATGCAGGGAGAGACTGTCGCGGCGCCCGCCGCGGACAGCGCCGAAGGAGCAACCGCCCCGGAAACTCTCAGGCAAAAGGACCGGCATCACCAGTCAGTGCACTCTGAAGAATGCCGGACGCTATCGTCCGCCGGCATACCGAAGGAGCAAGCGCGCCCCGCCCTCGCGGCCGGGTGGCGTGAATCTCTCAGGTCCAGAACAGAGGGGGCGTCCGCCACGCATATTGCGTCCGGGCTCCCACCATCGACGTTCCTGGAACCTGCAGATCATGAAATCAATCGCTGTCATCGGCGGTGGCATCACGGGTGTCACCACGGCCTACGCGCTGGCCCGGCGCGGATTCTCCGTCACGCTGTTCGAACGGCACCGCTATGCCGCCATGGAGACCTCGTTCGCCAACGGCGGCCAGTTGTCGGCCTCCAACGCCGAGGTCTGGACCCACTGGTCGACCCTCGTCAAGGGCATGAAATGGATGCTGCGCAACGACGCCCCGTTGTTGGTCAATCCCCGGCCCAGCTGGCACAAGCTGTCCTGGTTCGCCGAGTTCATCGCCGCGATCCCCCACTACCGCCGCAACACCATCGAGACCGCGCGCCTGGCCATCGCGGCGCGTGAGCACCTGTTCGCCTGGGCGGCGCAGGAAGGCATCGATTTCGACCTGAAGAAGGAAGGCATCCTCCATATCTACCGCGACAAGACCGGCTTCGAGCATGCCGGCCGGGTCTCGGCACTGCTGGCGCAGGGCGGGCTGGAACGGCGCGCCGTGACGCCCGAGGAGATGCGCGCGATCGAGCCGACGCTGGCCGGCTCGTACTACGGCGGCTACTTCACCGAGAGCGATTCCACCGGCGACATCCACAAGTTCACCAGCGGCCTGGCCGCAGCCATCGATCGGCTGGGCGTGCGCTGCCTGTACGGCCAGGACGTGCGGGCGGTGAAGACCGACGGCAGGCGCGCCACCGTGACCGTGCAGGACGGAGCCGACACGGCCACCTCCACCTTCGACGGCGCCGTGATCTGCGCCGGCACCGCCAGCCGCGCACTGGCCGCGGGGCTGGGCGACCGCGTCAACATCTATCCGGTCAAGGGCTATTCGATCACGGTCAACCTGACCGACGAGGCCAGCCGCGCCGCCGCACCGGTGGTCAGCCTGCTCGACGACGAAACCAAGCTGGTCACCAGCCGCCTGGGCGACGACCGCTTCCGCGTGGCCGGCACCGCCGAGTTCAACGGCTACAACCGCGATATCCGCGCCGACCGCATCCGCCCGCTGGTGGAATGGGTGCAGCAGTGCTTCCCCGGCGTCAGCACGCGCAGCGTGGTGCCTTGGGCCGGGCTGCGGCCGATGATGCCGGATATGCTGCCGCGCGTGGGGCGCGGGCGTGCGGCATGCATCTTCTACAACACCGGGCATGGGCACCTGGGGTGGACTTTGTCGGCGGTGACGGCGGATATGGTGGCAGGGGTTGTCGACCAGCATCTCGGCGCGAGGGTGGCAGTCGCGGCGGGTGCGCCGATGGCATTGGCCAAGGCTTGAGTTCGCGGGTGTTTTCTCCCCTCTCCCATTTGTAAGATAGGGCCACCGTGCTCGAACAGCGCCGCGCCATGATGGAATCATGGCGCGGCGCATGTATACGCTTGAAAAATAGTGGATGTGTGCCCTATTTTCGCCCGGATGAATACCCAAGCCATCCACCAATTAATGAGGCTGCGACCATAGACACGAACCAGCCAACAAAGAACAGATTCGCTGCATGCTGATTCGTGTCGAACAAACTTCCTGTCCCGCGCGAAACTACAACGCCGAAGAGATATAACCCGCCCCAAGCAGCAAGCGTAGCCAGGACAGCACCAGTCATAGCGCCGATGACTGCTCTCAGTATCTTCATTTTACGGGGAAGAAAAGAATTGTTTTCGAGTTGCGAAAATCTGACCAAATACCCGGAACCACAATATTCAAACTTACTCTTAGACCAGTACCAAAGCCTGTGAGCTTTTCTCCATTCCATAAATCGATATGGCCTCCGCTAGCATTCCCTGCCACCTCTCCGTCACGCGTCCAATAGCCATCGAACATTATTATTCCGGTTCGCCCCTTTACCTTGCCCACCCAGTCCCGCCCTGTAATATTCTCCGCCTTCCCTAGTCCGGCAAAAGGTTGCAACTTCAACCATTCCCCGAGTTCGTTTGCTCGCGTGGCAGTGACCTTCCCGTCTGCGGGAAGAATAATACGCCCGATACTCGGCTGCCCCGACAGCGGCTTCACAAGCTTCGATGAAAAGGACTTCATCTCGATGCCGACTCGATGAAGAGTAACACTCATACGGATCGCGCACTGATCGGAATAGGCCGGATTGTCGTATGGATTACCCGACGGATAATTTTCCCAGAGTTCCTGAAACGTTACCACCTTAAGCTGCACTTCCTTAATGGAGTTCGGTGTCGCGTTTGTTGTCACGATCGTTTTCTTATTGGGCATACCTCATACCTCTGTCTGTTTTGCTAGAGCGTCATCGCCCCAATAAATTGCGTACTCGTTGAGGTTCTTTGTATATATGCGAGGTAACTTGCGGCTTTCGTCTATACACCCGGAGAATGCCCGCCCGTCGGGCGTCGCGATGAAGTAGGGGTAGCCTTCCAAGGGTGTATTACCCGCTCGGACTCGGACTTGCTCGTCGTAGTCACCTGTCGCGGGCGAAGTCAGGTTCGAAGAGGCCAAGGACGCGGACGATGGCGGCGGCGGCGCATTGCGGCCTCCCCGGTTCACCTCAATAATGAAATCCATCCGCGAGTGGATGACAACCGGGTGAGTCGGGCACTTGCAATTGACTCGCGCACCAGTCACCAACATCTGTTTGCCATCTACATCGACGGCCGGATAACAGTCATTCATCACCGGCCCGCCCACCTTGCAGGCGGGGGCAGGTTGCATGGTCGCCTTCGACACCGACTATCAGGTCATGATGGAATATGCTGCGGCCCGTGGCGAAGAGTATGCCGCCCGAGCTTGTCTTGTCTCCGTTCCGGAGTGCGTAGCGAATATCCGGCATGACGGCCTCTTAGGCGGGACCGAGCAGGCCAAGGATAGACTTGTCTGCCGATTCGTGGAATTCCAGCGCCGTCACGGGACTGAACACAATGGTGTCCCCATTGCTCAGGGGGCTGCCGATGAGGGCCACCGGCACGCCTGCTGACTCGCACGCCTTGCCTGCGCCCGCCATAATCACCGCCGTACTGCCATCCTGGTAGGTCGCCACGTCGCCAACCCGGACGATGGGACGGCCATCGTAGCTTTGATTGCCGGAACCCTTCACGACTTCACCGCCGTTGGCGGTCTTCGCACCTTCGAATGCTGCAACGTAAATCTTCTTGGTTTTCCTGTCTTGCATCATTGATGCTCGGTTGGAAACGGCTGGTTTGCCGAATACCATTGAGCCGAAATCGGCAGTGGGGATCAATCAGACATGGCCTAAATTTGGGGATGATTTTTCAAAGGCTTTGCATGACGGCCGGGCGGTTTGAAGCCTATTGTTCGCGGGACGACCGCGACCGGCCTCCTGGCTGTGGGGCGCTCGGTGCGGCAGCCGCACGCTCGGCCTGCGCCCGCACTACCAGCTCCCCGATCGCCTGCGCGAGCCGCGTGTGGGCTCCCAGCCCCATCTTGTAGGCCGCATTGCGTGAGGGATACCCTCTCCCCGGCCCCTCTCCCGCAAGCGCGAGAGAGGAGAAACTCCTTGGACGGCTTTCACCTCATCCGGGTCCGCGCCCCAAACTCCCCACAATCCCCTTGCGGAAGGTCAGCACACATACGATGAAGATGATGCCCGTCACCATCGACACCGATTCACCGAGCCCGTTGAACCAGTCGATGTCCGTCACCGCCGCAAGGTAGCTGCCCAGTTCGCCCAGCTTGTTCTCCAGCGCGATCACAACAAACGCGCCGACGATCGGGCCGGTGAGTGTGCCGAGCCCCCCCAGCAGGGTCAT
This sequence comes from Cupriavidus sp. GW823-FHT07B10, assembly GCF_058794355.1. Taxonomy (NCBI): domain Bacteria; kingdom Pseudomonadati; phylum Pseudomonadota; class Betaproteobacteria; order Burkholderiales; family Burkholderiaceae; genus Cupriavidus; species Cupriavidus sp. GW823-FHT07B10. The sequence goes on along the minus strand of NZ_JBXAGS010000008.1, from coordinate 2,666 downwards.
CAGGATCACCATGCCGGACATCGACCAGTGCACGTCGGTCAGCGTCTCGAAGCCCAGCACCAGCGCCTTGATCGAGCCGGCCAGCCCCGACAGCGCCGCCGACAGCACGAAGGCCGTGAGCTTGAAGCGGTCGACGTCATAGCCCAGCGACACCGCGCGCGGCTCGTTCTCCTTGATCGCCTTCAGGATCTGGCCGAACGGCGAATGCACCGTGCGCACCATCAGCGCAAAGGCGGCCACGATGATCGCCAGCGCCACGTAGTACAGCGTCAGATCGTCCGACAGCGGCAGCACCCCGAACAGCTTGCCGCGCGGGATGCCCTGCAGGCCGTCCTCGCCGCCGGTGAACGGCGCCTGCAGGCAGATAAAGAACAGCATCTGCGCCAGCGCCAGCGTGATCATCGAGAAGTAGATGCCCTGTCGGCGGATGGCCAGCGAGCCCACCACGTAGCCGATCAGAGCGCCCGCACCGGTACCCAGGATCAGGCCGATTTCCGGGGTCACGCCCCAGACCTTCATGGCATGGCCGGCGGCGTAGCCAGCGCCGCCGAAGAAGGCCGCATGGCCGAACGACAGCAGCCCGGTATAGCCGATCAGCAGGTTGAAGGCACACGCAAACAGCGCAAAGCACATCACCTTGAGCACGAACACCGGATACGCACCGGCCAGCGGCGCGGCCAGCAGGCACGCCAGCACCACGCCGTACATCACCTGCTTTGGCAGGCGCCCCGCCGCCTGCTGCTGCCGCATGCCGATTGCGGCGATAGATTGTCCGCTCATCACTTCTCCTTTCCGAACAGCCCTGCCGGGCGCAACAACAGCACCACCACCATGATGACGAAGACAACAGTGGAAGATGCTTCCGGGTACAACACCTTGGCCAGCCCCTCGATCACGCCCAGCCCCAGGCCGGTCAGGATCGCGCCCATGATCGAGCCCATGCCGCCGATCACCACCACCGCGAACACGACGATGATCAGGTTCTGCCCCATCAGCGGCGATACCTGCATGACGGGCGCCGCCAGCACCCCGGCAAACGCGGCCAGCGCCACGCCGAAGCCATAGGTCAGCGTCACCATCCGCGGCACGTTGACGCCGAACGCCTCGACCACCTTGGCGTTCTCGGTGCCGGCGCGCAGGTAGGCGCCCAGCCTGGTCTTCTCGATCACGTACCACGTCGACAGGCAGACCGCCAGCGATGCCCCGACCACCCACACGCGGTAGTTGGGCAAGCGCATGAAGCCGAGGTCGGAGGCGCCCTGCAGCGCCTCGGGCGGTGCATAGGGCAGCCCGGACACGCCATAGACCGAGCGGAAGATGCCTTCGATCACCAGCGTGATGCCTAGCGTCAGCAGCAGGCCGTAGATATGGTCGAGCTTGTAGATCCAGCGCAGCATGGTCTTCTCGATCCCCACGCCCAGCGCGGCAACCGCCAGCGGCGACAACAGCAGCATCACCCAGTAGCTGAGGCCGGCATAGGCCATGCCGGCCCACGCCAGCACCGCACCCAGCATGAAGAGCGCGCCGTGCGCAAAGTTGATGACATTCAGCAGCCCGAAGATGACCGCCAGCCCCAGGCTCAGCATGGCGTAGAAGGCGCCGTTGACGAGCCCGAGCAACAACTGCGACAGCAGCGCCGGGAGCGGGATTTCAAACAGATTCATGAGTCGCTCCTTATACGCCCAGCAGTTCATGCAGCACCGGCATCCTGGCCTGCAGCTCACTGGCCGCGAAGCGCTCGACGATGCTGCCGTGCTCCATCACGTAGAAGCGGTCAGCCAGCGGCGCGGCAAAGCGGAAGTTCTGCTCCACCATCACCACCGTGTACCCCTTCTGCTTGAGCATCAGGATCATGCGCGCAAGCGCCTGCACGATCACCGGTGCCAACCCTTCCGAGATTTCATCGAGCAGCAGCAGGTTGGCGCCGGTGCGCAGGATGCGCCCGACCGCCAGCATCTGCTGCTCGCCGCCGGAAAGACGCGTGCCCTGGCTCTGGCGGCGCTCCTTCAGGTTCGGGAACATCTCGTAGAGTTCGGTCTCGCTCATGCCCTTGCTGGTGTCGGCGCCCTTCAGCACCGGCGGCAGCATCAGGTTCTCTTCGCATGAGAGGCTGGAGAAGATGGCGCGCTCTTCGGGGCAATAGCCGATGCCGTAGTGCGCGATCTTGTGCGTCGGCAGGCTGATGGTCTCGTGGCCGTCGACCTTGATCGAGCCCTTGCGCGCCCCGGTCAGGCCCATGATCGCGCGCAGCGTGGTGGTGCGTCCGGCGCCGTTGCGGCCCAGCAGCGTGACCACTTCGCCGCGGTTCACGGTCAGGTTCACGCCGTGCAGGATGTGCGATTCGCCGTACCAGGCGTGCAGGTCCTTGAGCTCGAGCGCGGGTGTATTGGCGCGTGTGTTCAATGAGGTCATCTCGTTGGTCTCCCGGCTCAGTGCGCGCCCTGCAGTTCCGCGTCGGCGGTGCCCATGTAGGCCTCCATCACGCGCGGGTCCCTGGACACTTCGGCATACGGGCCTTCGGCCAGGATCGCGCCACGCTGCAGCACCGTGATCTTGTCCGCGATCGACGAGACCACGCTCATGTTGTGCTCCACCATCAGGATGGTGCGGCCCGCCGAGACCTTCCTGATCAGCTGCGTGACGCGGTCCACGTCTTCGTGGCCCAT
>NZ_JBXAGS010000007.1:0-314527 GCF_058794355.1 Cupriavidus sp. GW823-FHT07B10 | reverse complement strand
CGGTCCGACGACATGTCCATGCCGTAGACCTCCCACGGCGTGGTTTCCAGGATGCGGCGCGTCAGGTGATGGCCGATGAAGCCGTTGACGCCAAGAATCAGGACCTTTTTCATCGGTTTTCCTCGTTGGATGATTCGGTATGGATAAGTTTGGCGAAGGCTTGCGGCGTGAGAGCCGAGCCATCCTGTGCCAGCAATCGGGTGACCATGACCAGGCCGCCGTCGCCGCACAGGCCGATGATCTGGCCGTCATGCACATGCAGGCCGGGCGCCGTGCCGGCGGGCAGCGCCAGCGCAAGCTCCGGCAGCGGCCGGCGCGCCTGCGCCACAATGAAGCGGTGCCCGGCAAGGTCGGTAAAGGCGCCGGGATAGGGCGGCGCGACGGCGCGCACGAGGTTGTAGACCTCGGCGGCCGGGCGGCTCCAGTCGATGCGGCCGTCTTCCGGCTTGCGCCCGGAGAAGTAGCTGCCCTCGGCCAGCCGGTTGGGGTGTTGCGGCGTGTGCCCGGCGATCATCGCGGGCAGGACGCGCCACAACGTCTGTTCGGCGGCGACGGTGACTTTCTCGAAGACTTCGCCCGCAGTGTCGTCCGGCAGGATCGGCACCGCGGTCTGGTCGACGATATAGCCCGCGTCAGGCCTGGCTTCCATGGCGTGCAGCGTGGCGCCGGTCTCGGTCTCGCCGTGCAGTACCGCCCAGTTCACCGGCACGCGGCCGCGGTACTTGGGCAGCAGCGAGCCGTGCATGTTGAAGGCGCCGCCGGGGGCCAGCGCCAGCACGCCCGCCGGGATCATGGCGCGGTAGTAGAACGAGAAGATGACGTCCGGGTGAGCGTCGCGCACGGCCTGGGCGATCGCGGGATCGGCAGGGTCCTCGCCATAGACGAAGGGGATGCCCAGCTCGGCGGCGGTGTCGGCCACGCGGCGGAACCAGATGTTCTCGTCGGGGCGGTCGCGGTGCGTGATCACCAGCGCAACCTCCACGCCGCGCGCATGCAGCACGCGCAGGCAGCGGTCGCCGACATTGTGGTAGCCGAAGACGACGGCGCGCATCATTGCTCCGCGCCAGCGGCAGTCGGCGTGACACGCCGGTCCGCTTCCAGCACGGCCTTGATGCGGTAGCGCGGGCGGTCGCGCACTTCCTGGTGGATGCGGCCGACGTACTCGCCCAGCAGGCCCACGCCGAACAGCAGGATGCCGATCAGGAAGAAGTTCATTGCGAACAGCGTGAACACACCCTGGACTTCCGAGCCGAGCACGAAGCGCCGCACCAGCAGCACCACGAACAGCACGCCCGAGAGCAGCGACAGGATCGTGCCGATCGCCGAGAACCACTGCAGCGGCACGATCGAAAAGCCGGTCACCAAGTCGAAGTTCAGGCGGATCAGCTGGTACAGCGAATACTTGGATTCGCCTGCGTGGCGCTGTTCGTGACCGACTTCGATTTCGACCGGATTGGAAGCAAAGGTGTAGGCCAGCGCGGGGATGAAGGTATTGACCTCGCGGCAGGCATTGATCGTGTCGACCACATTGCGGTCATAGGCGCGCAGCATGCAGCCCTGGTCCGTCATGCGGATCTTGGTGATGCGCTCGCGCAGCCGGTTCATCGCGCGCGAGGCATAGCGGCGGAACGCGGTGTCGTTGCGCTGGCGGCGGATGGTGCCGACGTAGTCGTGGCCGGCGCGCATGGCTTCGACCAGGCGCGGGATTTCTTCCGGCGGGTTCTGCAGGTCGGCGTCCAGCGTGATCACGATCTTGCCGCGGGTCTGCTCGAAGCCCGCCAGGATCGCCATATGCTGGCCGAAATTGCCGGCGAACAGCACCACCCGGGTCACATCCGGGCGCTTGTGGAACTGCGCCGCCAGCAGCTGCGCCGAGCGGTCGACGCTGCCGTCGTTGATGAAGATGATCTCGTACGACTCGCCAAGGCCATCCAGCGCCGGATAGAGGCGGTCGAACAGGGCTTGCAGCCCGTCTTCTTCGTTGTAGACCGGAATGACGACCGAGACTTCGACCGGGCTCATTTGGAGAGACGTTTGCATGTTTCGCTGAGGATTGCACAGACCCGCTCCACATCGGTGGCTTGCATCGCGGGGAACAGCGGCAGCGTGACGATGCCGCGCCCGATGCGTTCGGCATGCGGCAGCATGCCTTCGCGCCAGCCGAGCGAGCGGTAGTAGGTAAAAAGATGAATGGGCGGGTAGTGCACGCCGGTGCCGATGCCGCGCTCGCGCATGGCCTCCATGACCTGCTGGCGCGCCCGGGCCGGGCCGCCTTGCAGGCGCTCGGTCGGCAGCACCACCTGGAACATGTGCCAGTTGGTGGTGGCATCGTGTGCATCCAGCGCTTGCGGCAGCTCGATGCCCAGCGCCTCCAGGCCACTGTCGGCGGCACAGCGGAAATACGTCTCGGCCAGCTCGGCGCGGCGCGCGGTGATGGCGTCGAGCTTGCCCAGCTGCGCCAGCCCGACCGCGGCGTTGACGTCGGTCAGGTTGAACTTGCCGCCGGGCTCTTCGACATCCATGCCGTCCATACCGGTGCGGATCACGCCCTGCAGCCGCAGGCGCTCGGCGCGCACGGCTTCTTCGGGCGTGTTCATCACCAGGCAGCCGCCTTCGATGGTGGTGATGTTCTTGTTGGCCTGGAAGCTGAAGCTGACCAGGTCGCCAAGGGCGCCGATGCGCTGGCCGCGCCAGCGCGAGTCGATTGCCTGCGCGGCATCCTCGATCACGCGCAGCCCGTGCTTGCTGGCAATGGCGTACAGGCGGTCCATGTCCACCGGCAGCCCCGACAGGTACACCGGCATGATGGCGCGCGTGCGCGGCGTGATCGCGGCCTCGACGGCATCCAGGTCGAGATTGCGCGTGCGCGGGTCGATATCGACGAACACCGGCCGGGCGCCTACTGCCAGCACCACGTTGGCGGTGGCGACCCAGGTGACCGGCGTGGTGATGACCTCATCGCCCGGCCCGATATCGGCAATGCGCAGCGCGATCTCCATCGTGGCCGAGCCATTGGCGAAGGTGCGCACCGGGCGTCCGTCGAACAGGCCTGACAGCGCGGCCTCGAAGGCCTGCATCTTCGGGCCGGAGGTGATCCAGCCCGAGGCCAGCACCTTGCCGACTTCGGCAATGGCGGCGGCGTCGATGTCAGGCCGGACAAAAGGCAGGAACTCAGGGGCGGATGCGGTCATGGCAGGGCGAGGAAGTACGGTCGGTGTCGGAACTGGCGGCGTGCGCGCAGGCGCATCATGAGCGGGCGATCAGGAAGACGCCCGCCAGTATCAGCAGGATGCCGGCCACGCGCAAGGGGCCGATCATCTCGCCGAACAGCCACCAGGCGGCCAGTGCATTGACCACATAGCCGAGCGACAGCATCGGGTAGGCGATCGACACATCCACGCGCGACAGCCCCACGATCCATACCCCCACGCTGACCACGTACAGCGTCAGCCCGGCCAGCACCGGCCATTGGGTCAGCACGCGCAGCGCCGTCACCAGCAGCGTGCCACGGTCCAGCGTGATCGCGCCGATGGCATTGACGCCGGCCTTGAGCAACAGTTGCGCAGCCGCATTGAGCAGCACGCCGGTCAGGATGAAAGCGAAGGTGGAGAGCGTCATGGCGCTGCGTAGTGCAGGAATTGCAGGAGTTGCAGGTTACTGTCCTGGGGGTTGCGTCTGCGGGCCATTGCCCGGCAGCGCGAAATTGGCGACCGCCACACGGCGGCGGTCACCGGCGATCCTGTGCATCGGCACGCCGCGCGCAGCCAGTGCGTCGTAGGTCGAGGGCAACATGATCGCTACCGCGCGCTTGCCGTCCTGCCAGCGCGCGATAAAGCCATCGATGGTCGGGATCCACTTCTGCGGTTCCTGGCCGATGCCGAATTCCAGCTCATCGGGATGCGCCACCATGATGGTGGTGCGGCGCAGGTAGAACGGCAGCGTGTGGTCGAGCATGCCCACACTGTACAGCGGCATGTCCGGCGTCAGCACGGCATTGATGGCGGGCACCAGGTCCGCGCCGGAACTGGGCCGGCCCATGGCTTCGTGACCGCGCAGCGCCACCGTGGAGCAGATGAACATCGCCAGCGCATAGGCCACCACACTGGGAAACACCCCACGCGTGCGCAGCAGCCGGCGCGCCAGCAGTGCGCCGCCCAGCATCACCGCGAAGGCGACGCCGGTCCACGCTGCGAATTCCCGATAGACCACATTGGGCGTGCTGGGCTTGTCCATCATGCCGACAAACGGGCACGCCAGCAGCCCGACCACGCCCAGGGCAATCATGGCATTGACCTGCCAGCGCCACGCGCGTTCCGTCAACGTGTCCAGCGCCACGCCGGCCAGCAGCGCCAGCGCCGGGAAGATCGGCACGATATAGCCGGGCAGCTTGGAGCCGGACAGGCTGAAGAAGACAAAGATCGCCACGGCCCACAGCGCCGCCAGCAGGGCGGGCTGGAATGGCCGCGGCGAGGTGCCGCGAGCGACGCCGGCGCGCTCGCGCACGGCCTTCCACATTTGCGGAACCAGGCCCAGCCAGGGCAGGAAGCCGGCCAGCAGCAGCGGCACGAAGAACCAGATCGCGCCTTCGCGCTGGTGCACGTTCGAGGTATAGCGTTGCCAGTGCTCGTGGATAAAGAAGAAATGCAGGAATTCCGGATTGCGTTCCGACACCAGCCAGAACCACGGCACCGTCACCACCAGCATGGCGACGATGCCGCCCGGCAGATGCAGGCGGCACCACAAGCGGAAGTCGCGTGTCACCAGCGTGTAGACCACCAGCACCAGCCCCGGCAGCGCCAGCCCGACCAGCCCCTTGACCAGCACCGCCACGCCCATCGCCGCCCAGCAGGCGAGCATCCAGTTGCGGCGTTCGGCGCGGGTGGCATCCGGGTGCTGCGCCAGCAGCATGAAGGCCAGCACGCACGCCATGGCGCCGGCCAGCGTCATGTCCAGCGAGTTGAAGTGGCCGGCGATATTCCACATCGGCGCGGAAACCAGCACCAGTCCCGTCAGCATCGCCACGCGCCGGCCGTACCAGCGTGCCGCGGCCAGCATCGACACGCCCAGCCCCAGGATGCCGGACAGGGCCACGCACAACCGCGCCTGCCAGTCGCCCACGCCAAACAGCGTGTAGGCCAGCGTGGTCACCCACAGGTGGAAGGGCGGCTTCTCGAAATACTTGAGTTCGTGGTAGCGGATCGTGACCCAGTCGCCGGTAGCGAACATTTCGCGGGCAATCTCGGCGTAGCGGCCTTCATCGGAGCGCAGCAGGTGACGCATGTCGAGGGTGCCGAACCAGACCAGCAGGATAAACAGGCTGGCCAGTGCGACCGCACTGGCGGTGGTGGCTCCAACGGACAGCGCGGCAGCCCGCGAGGTCGATGAACTACGCATAGATCTCCTGGAAAAGCGCGACGGATCGATGGTCCTGCGTGGGGCGCGCGGTGACGGGAAGCCATCACAACGCATGGCCTTGCCTGTTGGTGGACACCAGGGAGGCAAGTCGCCCGCGGCTGGCACGCTGGCATGCGCCTCGCACGCCGCTGCCGCCTCGGCACACGCGAGGCGGGCAATGGTAGCACGGTGGGCAGGCCGCCCCCGGCGGGTGCCGGAGACGGCCTGCGGGGCGCCGGATTGCCGCGGGGGAGAGAAAGTGCTGCTCAGGCCGGCTGCTGCCCGCTGCCCGCCGGCCACCGGCTGCCACAGGATCTGCGCGAAAAATCCGAGTTACACATGCAACAAAACGCGATAATTTCAGTGTCCAGGCGGTCGCCTGGCAGGCCGGGCGCAGGGTCAGGGGGGCGCCTGGAAACTCTAGACGGGGATTCATGTGAAGAAAAAGGCGCAGCAAGACTGGCTGGCAGGCCTGGTGGCGGGCGCGGCCATGGCCCTGGCGCAGCATGCCGGCGCACAGGGCGTGGTGCTGCCGGGCGCCGGCCCGGCGGTGGCGCAGGCTGCGGCAAGCCAGGCGCAGGCAGCGGCGGCGGCCGTGCTGTGCAGTGCCCCATGGTTCCGCTCCGGCTCGCATGTGCAGATGGAAGGCGACGGCGTGATGCCAATGTCGGTCAGCATGACCCTGCGCGATGTGGTGCGCAGTCCGACCGGCTGCCGCGCGCAACTGGAGATCAATTCCAAGACTGCCCTGTCGGCGCTGATGGGGCCGCCGGTGATTACCACCCAGGTGCATGAAGTGGTGATCGACCGCCGTTCGCCCGGCGGCCAGACCAGCATCGAAAGCCAGCATGCCGTCATCAACGCCCGCGCGCGCTACGCGCGCATGTACGGCGAGGCGGCTTTCCGCGGCATGGGCGTGTTCAACTACGCCGGGCTGGACCTGCGCGAGGGCACCACGCTGGAGGGCGAGACCTTTGAGTCGAGCGTCTCGCTGAAGGTCTACCCGCTGGGATCGGATGAAGTGGTCAGCAACATGCGGGCGCAGCATGCGTCGATCTATATCGGCTCGCGCCACGTCGGCAAGCGGCAGACGATCAATACCGTCCTGGGGCGCAAGGAATGCCTGCCGGTCACCTACGAGAAACGCACCTCGCTGGGGCCGGTGCTGGTTGGCGAAGAAGTGGTACAGGTTGAGCCGACCGTGATGCATGTCACCGACTGGTATTGCCCTGCCGACGCCTTCGTGCTGCGCACCGAAGTGCGCCAGGATGACAAGGTGCAGCGCGTGGATGTCACCGCGCTGGAGCGCGACACGCAAGCGCCATAGGCTTGTGCCCTGGGGCAGGAAGCAAAAAAACCCGCCAAGGCGGGTTTTTTGCGTCAGGCGCTTGCGGCTCAGCTGGCAGCCGGCGCCGAAGCGGCCTTCTTCTTGCTCTTCTTCTTGGTGGACTTCTTGGCCGGCTTTTGCTCGGCGGCCGGCGCGGAAGCGTCGGTCAGGTCGCTGCGGGTGCTCTTGTTCGCGCCCTGGCTGTACGGGTCGAACTTGTCGCCGGCCTTGGCCCCCTGGCTGTACGGGTCAAACTTCTCACCTGACTTGGCGCCCTGGGAATACGGATCGAACTGCTTCTTGCCGCCGGTCTGTGCCTGCACGGCCAGCGAAGCGGCGCCAAGGCAGAGTGCGATCGCGGTCGCGACGAACTTGTTCATGGTTTCTCCTGAGAAATGCCGCCGTCGGGCGGTCGTGTATGTGGCCTGTCCCTTGCACGGGACGGCTCGGCCCAGTGTCGCCAACATCTCACATCGCTGTCAACTTGGGGCTTGCCCCGGCGCCACGACCTCATGGAAACCCTGAATTGCGGCCCCAGCCCGATTGAGGTTCGCGACCGCTTGCCCGTTTACTCCGTGACCGCGTCCGACGGGTGCTTCCAGGCCGCGCGCACCTCGCCGGACGGCGCCAGCGCCAGGTTGATGCCGCGGCTGCCGATGGGCTGCTGGAACCAGCGCTTCTGCAGCGCCGTGACCTCCGGGCCGGCAAAGGTGTTGGCCAGCGCCTGGTCGACCAGGCGCTTCCATTCCGGATCGGCCTTGGACAGCATCAGCGCATTCTGCTCCACCGACAGCGCCGGGCCCACGATCACGTATTGCGACGGGTCCTTGGCGCGGGCGCGCAGGCCAGCCAGCAGCACATCGTCCATGACGAAGGCCTGGGCACGGCCGGATTCGAGCAGCAGGAACGATTCGCCGTGGTCCTTGGCGTAGACGTCGTGGTAGCCGTACTGGGCCTTCATGCGGCGCACGTGGCGGTCGCCGGTCGATCCGGCGCTGGTGACCACGGTCTTGCCGCGCAGGTCGCCGAACGAGCGGATGCCGGAGTCGGCGCGCACCAGCATGCGCACGGTCGACACATAGTGCGAGACGCTGAACGCAACCTGCTTCTGGCGCTCGAGCGAATTGGTGTTGGGCGCGCAGTCCAGATCGACCAGCCCGTTGACCACGGCGGGAATGCGGTTCTGCGGCGTGAGCGGCATCCAGCGCACCTTCAGGTCTTTCAGGCCCAGTTGCTGGCGTGCTGCTTCGGCGGCGCGCAGGCAAAGGTCGACCGCATAGCCGGCCGGCTGGCCCTTGTCATCGGCAAACGAGAATGGCAGCGCCGACTCGCGGTAACCGAGCACGATGGTGCCGGATTCGCGGATCTTGTCGAGCACAGGGCTCTGGGTGCTGGCCAGTGCCGGCGTCAGCGCGGCCGCGGACATGGCGGCGAGGGCGACGGCGGCCAGCGAGCGGCGGGCGCGGAGGAGTCGGGCGGACAGGGCGGGCAGGGTGAAGGCAGGCATGCGGGGGAAACCGGAAAGCGGCCGGCAAAGGCAAAGACGAGAGGGTATACCCTTGGTTAGGGCGGGCGAAGGACATTGTTGTCATAAGCAAATTCCCTGCCCCGAAAGCCTTGCCTGGGCCATCTGGCAATCGTCTATGACTCGGACTCGGCAGTACCGTGCGGCTGGTCGAGAAGGACGGAACACCGGGATCGATCGAAAAATACGAATCGATCGTACGGTACCCAGCGCCTGATCCGTCGACGAGGTTCTGCCGTCGGCGGATTTCGTTGTGCTTTGCTGTTCGCTGAACAGTTCCACGCGAAATCTGATGGATGCACGACGACTCGCGTTGCTTCGGATGGACTCCGGCTCCTTCCGGCCCTTATCGTGGTGTTCTTGTCCAATGCGGCCTGAGGCCGACTTACTTGCTGCCGTCTCGCGTGTCGCCGCCGATCGCATCGACGATGATCATGGTCCGGTCGAGCACGCCGCGTTCGTCAAAGTAGGCACTGAAATGCGCTGGCATGTAGGCGCCCGCATAGAGCCGGTAAGACCAGGCCTCGCGCTTCATCAGCGGGTAGTACTCGATGGGCTCGCGCGGACGGCCAAAGCGCTCGGCAATATCCTGCTTGGTCCAGACCCCCGGGCGTGCCTCGTAGATTTCTTTCTCGGTCAGCATCTGCCGAAAGCTCGTAAGCTTGCCGTTGGCGTCAAAGTCTGCCGCGTAGACTTCGAAGCCGAGCGGCTGTTTCGAATAAATCCACCGAGTGGTGCCATCAGCGAGCTGGTAGGTTTCCGTGGGAGCGCCGAACGTATCGCGCACGGCATGCTGCGGGCCGCCGAGCATGCCCTCTGCGGTTTCCAGGGGCCGGAGAGTGGCACAGGCGCCCAGCACAAGGGCCGCCACTGTGACAGTCACGCAGGCGGGCAGGCGATAACGCATGATCGTTCTCCAGCGGGTCCGCGGTGTGTGCGCCGCGCCAGTTCAGCATAGCGCACGCAGAGTCCAATCGGATATGGTCATTCATCCTGCCGTCCTGGAAAGAAATCCTTCTTATCTCATCGTCCGAAAAGATTCAGTTCTATTGCGACCAAGGTCGACGCTATAGTTCGAAGCAAGATGCACATCGGGGGCTGGGCTACCACGCTTGGCCAACCGTGTCACAAGATTCGCAGCGGAGAACGGCATGGATGCAGCAAAGCAACTGGTGCACGCGCGTGAAGTTGGCCTCAAGACCGGCATGGTGCTGCAAAAGCGCCTGAAGAATGCGCAGGAGGCCTTTAGTGGCCGCGTGCAGCAAGCCGTTGGGGAGCCGGGCGCCGGCCCGATCAACCCGATGGCCGGCATGGATCCGATGAGCAGCTATGCCTATGCCATCGACAGCATGCAGCGTGCCATCCTGTTCTGGGACACGCTCAGGCAACGGGGCAACAACTTTGTCGAAAACACCATGCAGGGGCTCAAGCCGGTCCTGCATTTTGGCTACGAGACCGTTCTGGATGCCCGCCAGTTCGAACGGCCCGTCAATTACGCGCTGTTGAAAATTATCCCGCCCGATGGCGTGACGATCGATGATAGCCGCCGCCCTTACGTCATCATCGATCCGCGTGCCGGCCATGGCCCGGGCATCGGCGGTTTCAAGGACGACTCGCAGGTCGGCGTGGCAATGCGTGCCGGCCATCCTGTGTATTTTGTCATCTTCTTCCGCGATCCCGAGCCGGGACAGACCCTGCTGGACGTGTGCGAGGCCGAGCAACAGTTCATCAAGAGAGTGCGTGAACTGCATCCACACAGCGCCAAGCCAGCCATCATCGGCAATTGCCAAGGCGGCTGGGCTGCGATGATGCTCGGCGCCTCGGACCCGGGCGACACCGGGCCGATCGTGATCAACGGCGCGCCGATGTCGTACTGGAGCGGTGCCTGGAGCGAGGGCGAAGGCGACAACCCGATGCGCTATTCCGGCGGGCTCCTGGGCGGCACGTGGTTGGCGTCGTATACGGCGGATCTCGGCAACGGCAAGTTTGACGGCGCCTGGTTGGTACAAAATTTCGAAAACCTGAATCCGTCCAACAGTCTCTGGGACAAGTACTACAACCTGTACAAGAAGGCCGATACCGAGCCGCCGCGCTTTCTTGAGTTCGAACGCTGGTGGGGTGGCTACTACCTGATGAACCGCGAGGAGATCGAATGGATCACGCGCAACCTGTTCGTCGGCAACAAGCTGTGGGGTGGTGAAGTCAAGAACGCCGGCGGCAAGGCGTTCGATCTGCGCGAGATCCGCTCGCCCATCGTTTTGTTTGCCTCGATGGGCGACAACATCACGCCGCCGCAGCAGGCATTCAACTGGGTGGTGGACATCTACGGCAGTACCGAGGAGATCAAGGCTCGCGGCCAGGTCATTGTCGGCATGATGCACCGGAGCGTCGGCCATCTCGGCATCTTCGTCTCCGGCAAGGTCGCGCAGAAGGAGCACGCACAGATCGTCTCGGTGCTCAAGAGCATCGAACTGCTGCCGCCTGGGCTCTACGGCATGGTCATCCATGAGCGCAAGGGTAGCGATGGCGTGGACTATGAGGTCCAGTTCGAGGAGCACTCGCTCGAGGAAATCGCCAGCAGGCTTAACCGCTTTGAGCGCGCCGACGAGAAGCCGTTCGAGACGGTCGCCAACCTGTCGGACTTCACGCAGCGCGCCTACGAGCTGTTTGCGCAGCCTTACGTCCAGGCGGTGTCCAATGAGATGACAGCGCGGGTGCTGCGCGAATTCCATCCGCTACGCATGCAGAACTGGCTGTTCTCGGACCTGAATCCGTGGATGGCATGGTTGAAGCCCGCCGCCGACGCGGTCCGGGCCAGCCGGCAAACGTTGGAACCGGATCATCCGCTGCGGCAGCAAGAGCAGGTGGGCGCGGAAATGCTCAGCGCCGGTTTGGACGCATACCGGGCCGTGCGCGATGCGATGACCGAATACACCTTTTTCAACGTGTACGCCAACCTGTTCCCGTTCCAGCCAAGGAGCGAGCCTACCGCCCGCGCGGGTACCCCGGCGGCGACCGACCCGCATGACCTGCCGGAAGTCAAAGCGGCGCTGGCCGCGGCCGGGCAAGGCGGATACGCCGAGGCCATTGCCCGGCTGGCCTGCCTGCTGAGCCGCAGGGGTGAGCCCCTGCCGCTGTCCAGGCTGGAGCTGCGCAAGGAGCTGGTCACGGACTACGCCGATCTGCTGCCGGAACTTGAGCCGGACGCCTGGCGCGAGATCCGCGGCAGGCAGGAGCTGATCACGCGGTACGCGCCCGAACAGGCGCTCGCGACGCTGCCGGCCTTGCTCAGGTATCAGGCCGACCGCCAGCGGCTGCAGGCGCTGGCGGAGAAGCTGCGTGTCGATGAGCGCCTGCTTGGCGCCAGGCCCACTGTCGAGCAGGCGGCAATGCTGGAGCGGATCCGCACGGCGCTCGGCGCCAAGCCGGAACGCGTCCGCGGCGCGGCCGCGCCGCTCACCCGCGCGTCCTAGCGCGCCGCGGCTGGCACACGCCTCGCAGCCGACCGACACCGACGACCCTGACGCAGGAGTAGCCCGTGAACGCCAAGCATGAGAAGTACCAGCGCCTGATTGATTACTGCAAGGCCATGCCGCCTACACCGACCGCGGTGGCGCATCCGTGCGACCAGTCTTCGCTGGAAGGCGCCGTAGAGGCCGCCCGGCTGGGCCTGATCGCGCCGATCCTGGTTGGGCCGCGTTCCCGCATCGAGGACGCCGCGCGCGCGGCCGGCATTGACATCCGCGAGTACCCGATTGTCGATGCCGAGCACAGCCATGCGGCGGCGGCTGCCGCAGTGCAACTGGTGCGCGAAAGCAAGGCAGAGGCTCTGATGAAGGGCAGTCTGCACACCGATGAGCTGATGGGAGCCGTGGTCGCGGGTAACAGCGGCTTGCGCACCGGCCGGCGCATCAGCCACTGCTTCGTGATGGATGTGCCCGGCCACGAGGACGCTCTGATCATCACCGACGCTGCCGTCAATATTGCCCCGACGCTTGCCGAGAAGGCCGGCATCCTGCAGAACGCGATCGACCTGGCCCATGCCTTGCAGGTCAAGGAGGTCCGCGTGGCGATCCTGTCGGCGATGGAGACCGTCAACCCGATGGTTCCGTCCACACTGGATGCCGCCGCGCTGTGCAAGATGGTCGACCGCCACCAGATCACCGGCGCGATCGTCGACGGACCGCTTGCGCTGGACAACGCGATCAACCTGGACGCGGCGCGGATCAAGAAGATCGACTCACCGGTGGCCGGGCGCGCCAATGTCCTGCTGGTGCCTGACCTGGACGCCGGCAACATGCTCGCCAAGAGCCTGACCTTCCTGGCCGGCGCCGACGCCGCAGGCATCGTGCTGGGCGCGCGCGTGCCTATCATCCTGACCAGCCGTGCCGACTCGGTCATGACCCGGCTGGCGTCGTGCGCGGTGGCCGCGCTGGTGGCCAAGGCACGCCGCGAGTCCGGCCAGGTGGCGGGGTGATGCCATGGCCGAACTGATCCTGGTCCTGAATGCGGGTTCGTCGAGCATCAAGTACTGTGCCTACAATACCCATGACGATGCACTGAGGCTGGTGCTGCGCGGGAGCATCGAAGGTCTCTACGCGGCACCGGCATTCCACGCCACCGACGCCTTGGGCGCTGAGGTCGAGACCAGGCGGTGGGATGCCGGTACCACGCTCGGGCACGAGGGTGCAATAGCCTTCCTGGCGGACTTCCTGCGCGGCCATGGGGAAGGGCATACGCTGAGCGCGGTCGGGCACCGGGTGGTGCACGGCGGGGTACGCTTCACCCAGCCGGAAAGGGTGACCGACGCGCTACTGGCAGAGTTGGACTCGCTATGCCCGCTCGCACCCCTGCACCAGCCACACAACCTCAAACCGATCCGCATCCTTGCCGAGAGGCGCCCGGAACTGCCCCAAGTAGTCTGCTTCGACACCGCCTTCCACCGGGCGCAGCCGGAAGTGGCACAGGCATTCGCATTGCCCGCGGAGATCAGCGCGCGCGGCGTCAGGCGCTACGGCTTCCACGGACTGTCCTATGAGTACATCGCCAGTGTCCTCCCGAGCGTTGATGCGGGTGCAGCGGCGGGCCGCACGATCGTGGCCCACCTCGGCAACGGCAGCAGCATGTGTGCGCTGGTGGCGGGGCGCAGCGTGGCCAGCACGATGGGCTTCACTGCGGTGGATGGCCTGCCGATGGGAACTCGCTGCGGCAGCCTCGATCCGGGCGTCATCCTCTACCTGATCAGCGAACTCGGCATGGATGCCCGCGCCATCGAGGACCTGATCTATCGAAAATCCGGTCTGCTTGGCGTCTCCGGCCTGTCGAGCGACATGCGCGCGCTGCTCGCCAGCGACGATGTGCAGGCCCGTTTTGCCGTCGAACTGTACACGTACCGCGTCGCCCGGGAGCTTGGTTCGCTGGCCGCCGCCGCACAGGGGCTGGACGCGCTGGTCTTCACCGCTGGCATCGGCGAGCATGCCGCGCCGATCCGCGAGCGCGTATGCCGGCTGGCGGCATGGCTGGGGGTGAGTGTCGATCCCGCGGCGAACGCCAGCGACGGACCGCGCATCAGCTTAGCCTCGGGCAATGTCCCGGTCTGGGTCATCCCGACCAACGAGGAACTGATGATTGCCAGGCATACCCGGGAGGTCCTGGCGGCACCCGCTCGATGACCACCGCTACAGCCGACCAAGCCAGCGGCATGGTAGCGACCGCTCGCTGGCAACAATGAATCCAGGAGAGAGTGACATGACTGCAGCGCAACAACTGCCTATCCTCGCCAACGCCCGCGCACTCGTCTGCGGGATTGCGAACGAGCACTCCATTGCTTACGGGTGCGCCAAGGCCTTCCGCGAACTGGGTGCCGAGGTGGCGATTACCTATGCCAGCGAAAAGGCGCGCCAGTTTGTCGAGCCGGTGGCGCAGGAGCTTGACGCTTCCATCTTCCTCCCCCTGGATGTCACGAGCCAGAAGGAAATGGACGAGTTGTTTGCGCGGATCGGGGAGCAGTGGGGAAAGCTCGATATCCTGGTGCATTCGGTGGCCTGGGCGCCGAAAGACGATCTGCAGGGCGGCCTGCTCAATTGTTCGGCCGAAGGCTTCGCCAAGGCCATGGATGTGTCCTGCCACTCCTTCGTGCGCATGGCCCGGCTGGCAGCGCCCCTGATGGGCGATGGTGGCACGATGTTCACCATGAGCTATCACGGCGCCAACAAGGTGGTGCCGAACTACAACGTCATGGGCCCGGTGAAAGCCGCCCTGGAAGCCGTATCACGCTACCTGGCGTACGAGTTGGGCCCGCGCGGCATTCGCGTGCATGCGATCTCGCCCGGGCCGCTGCAGACCCGCGCTGCGTCCGGGCTTAAGAGCTTCGATTTGATGCTTGCTGACGCTGTGGAACGCGCTCCACTTGGCGAGCTGGTCGATATTATGGATGTGGGATACACCTGCGCCTTCCTGGCCACGCCTTACGCCCGGCGGCTGTCGGGCGAAACGCTGTATGTGGATGGCGGCGTCAATATCATGGCGTGAAACGCAGCGCTCGTTGACATCGCGGGAGGAAAAGGGCGGCGCTCGGAGTCTAGCCGGCACTCAGTCGTCGGGCATCGGGCGACCACTATGCGTGAACGTATCAGCCAGCCAAGCTTCCACGAGGAAACTAAAGTGGGTTGACGGCACAAGGCTCATCCAGCCGGTTCAAGAGGGGATGCATGATGCCTTGCCATGGCATCGAGGTTTGGGAGCCCCGACTGGCAGCCACTCTCTCAAGGCCCTCAAGGGGCAAGAGGTACGACTCTATTTCTCCCGCCCCATCATCCCATGAGCAGTACAAGGAATTGCTGCAGCTCCTTCAGTTCCAGATCGGATCTTCCTTCTGCATCTGATCCTTGGTCTTCTTCATCCAATAGGAACCGATCTGGCGCTCGGTGACGTGACCCCGTTTTTTTACGTCGATCTTGTCGAAACTTTCGTAGACCTTTGGCATTCCCGCCTGAGCTTCGTCACGAGTCAGCTTGCCGTCATGATTGGAATCGGCAGCCTTGAATCGCTCGGCAATCAGAGCCTTGGCCTGGGCCGTAGTCGGGGGAGCTTTCGGCACCTCGGCTGGCGCCGCTCCCTGTTGGGATCCTTGTGCCGGCTGGGCGGCCGCGCCTATAGAAATCAGTCCCATCAGGACTGCGAAACCAACTGCTGGCAATTTGCGCACGGTCATGTCGCTCTCCTCAGTTCATTATGTGTGTTTGGACCTTTGGCACGGAAACGACTTCCATTCGAGCTTCTGTGAGTCTTGGCTCACCCAGCATTCTAGGCGCTCGTAGCGGAGACCGGGGGGCAAATTGATTCCGGTCGGACTGGCGCGACAATACGGCTCGATGGCGGCGATGTCGTGCGTAATCGTCTATGTTCGATATCGGGAAAACTGCGCCGGATCAGCTATTATCAAATGCTGCGGGGGAGTGATTCAACGAGCTCGCTTTCATTCCTTACGACTCCGTTGCCATGCAAGCCAAGTCTGACGTGACAAACTTCGTCCCGTACAACGTGCCCCTGTGCGACGGACGGGAAGTGCTGGTGCGGGAGATTACCGAAGACGACAAGGTCGGCCTGTTAGCGGCATTTAACAGACTTTCTGCCGATGCGCGTTACGCCAGATTCATGGCTGCCATGCAACAGCTGCCGGAAGCGATGCTCGAGCAAGCGACGCATCCGTCGGCTGAGCGCGAGTTTGCGCTGGTAGCGCTTGCCACGGAAAACAAGGTGTCGTCTATTGTGGGTGGCGCACGCTACGCCGCCGCGCCGGGTAGCGATACCTGCGAGTTTGCGGTGACTGTCGCCGATGACTGGCATCGACTCGGCCTGGCCAGCCGACTGCTGGGCACACTGATCGACATCGCTCGGAGCCGCGGCTATCGATGCATGGAAGGCTATGTTTTGTCGTCGAATACCGCCATGCGGCGACTGGCTAAACGTTTTGGATTTGCCGATTTAGCGTGTCCAGACGATGCCACGCTGCGCGTGGTGACGCTTGCGCTTTAAGGCAGCGAGAGTAGTGCCAGGTGCAAGCGTCTTGCTGCGATGTCTTCCGTTTGACGTGATCTATATGAACGCGTGCCCTTTGCGCTAGCTCCTCGCGTGCTCGGTTAGACAGGAATCGCGCCTGGAAGAGCTTTGGACTGGGACGCAAGTACGATTACTCCGCGTGGGACGATCAGCCAAATATATGTCCCATTTTGTCAAATGAAGGTGAGTGCCCCTTGGTAGAATCCGGTGCCCTATGCAGCCAGTTCCGCCGGTTGGGCACGTCGCCCCGATCCATACAAGCGTGCTGCCGGTCTGAGTTAACGCGCATGCTGCCACCTGTCATCTCCGTCGTCATCGCAGACGATCACCCGGTAATTCAACTCGCAGTCAAGGCCACCTTGAGCGAGATCCCGAATGTCCGGATTTCCGCAATATGTTCGTCAGGAAAAGAGCTCTTTGCGGCGCCACAAACGCAACAACCTGACCTTATCGTCACCGATTTCACGATGGAGCGTTCCCACGTCAATGATGACGGTCTTCGGCTGGTCCACCGGCTCAGGCAGTCGCATCCACATACACCGATCGTGGTTTTCACGATGTTGACCAATGGCGGACTGCTCACGCGCATCAAGGAGATGGGCGTTGCGGCCATCGTCGGGAAGAACGAGGAGCCGGGCATCCTGAGGCAAATCTGTGTCGATGCAATAACAGGTACTGGCCAGCGCCTGTCACCGGGCATAGCGGCCAGGATGTCAAGTGCGGGGGCGTTGGTCAACGGCACGGCAAGCCCGCTGTCCCCGCGGGAGATCGAAGTTGTGCGGATGTTCGCGACTGGCAGCACTCTCACGGAAATCGCGGGATATCTCCATCGATCGCTCGCTACCATTGCGACGCAGAAGCGCTCGGCAATGCGCAAGCTGAATATCACCACTAATGCGGACCTTGTCACGTACGCACGCGACAACGGTCTTACCTGATGCAGGAAGAGCGCGAGCGCTCGCAGCAATCGCCACTACACGCCGACCACTCGGTTGAGCGGAATCTGCAGCGGGAGCGCCGTGTGTTCTCGATGGTGGTCCTGCTGCTGGGGCTGGTCGCCATCGCGATCGCTTCGGCAGCCATGCTTGCCCGCCTGAATGAATCCCTGCGCGCCCAGGAGCAGGTCGCGCGCCTGTACGAGCAGGGCGTCGTCGATGCGGTGCTCGAACGCCGCAGCACCCTGACGGCGACGAACCTGATCCTTGAGTTGCGCAGCAATGGCAAAGTCCCCGCGGCGCAGCGCGGGCATGCCGGCAGTCTATGCACACAGGTGTCTCCGTCTGCGCCTCCCGATCCGGTGTTGGAGCAGAGTTGCGACCAGGCTGTCCGGACGCTGACTGCCGCAAGCCAGAAGCCTTCGATCGAAATGATCTCGATTGCGAACGGGGCGACGTATCGGTATGAAGCGGCCGACGCATCGGGATTCGGCGTGGCTGCGACCCTTCCGCCGCTGTCGTCGTCAAGCATCACCACGATGATTCTTGAGCGGTTCCAGAGCCGCGACATGGATCTCTTGCAGGCAGCGCGGGAGAAGCGTGTCGTATGGCTGGGCATCCCGGCGAATGCGGCCGGAGGGAGTCCGGAGATGGTTGGCGCATCGCTGGTCGCGAAAGGCGACGCACTCTACGCCATCGTGTTGACGCGGATCCCGCTGCAAGACTTGTTTCGGCCAGCCTGGCCGACCTTGTCGATCCCGGAGCCAATTGTCGTCGATCGCCTGGGCACGCCACTGGTTGCTTCAGGTGCACGGGCCAACGCACGGCGCCTGGACGCCAGGCTGGAGGGACTTCCGGAGGGGCTGTTTCATTGGGTCCAGGACTATGGATGGGCCCTGCGGCGCCCGCCGCTCATTGCGGATTTCGGCCACCTGGTCTTCGCACTGCCGCTAGGGCAGCAGTTCCGGGAAATGCGGGAGGAACTGCTCGTTACCGGCCTGATTACGGCCGCGCTTCTCGCCTTGCTGTTTGCGATGTATCGATACTGGAACTATCGCTTCCTGACCGGCACATATGCCGAAGCGGCACGCGCACAGCAGCTGTTGCACGAAGCGAGACTTGCCAGCGAGGCTGCGGCCAAGGCCAAGGTGGCGTTCTTTGCTTCGATGAGCCACGAGATACGGACGCCGCTTTCCTCGCTGCTGGGAAACATGGAGCTCGTGGCCCTCGGTAGGCTGGAGCCGGAGCAGCGGGCGCGGGTAAGCTCCATGCAGGTGTCGGCCGAAGGGTTGCTGCAGATCGTCAATGACGTGCTCGATTTTTCGAAGCTCGACGTGGGAGCGATGCGTCTTGCGGAGGAGCCTGTCGTCGTCACGGAACTCCTGGGTCGCATTGCAATCTCGCACGCGCCGCTTGCGGCGCGGCGTGGGCTGAGCTTCTTCGCGGTGTATGGCAAGGAGATTCCGGCGCGGCTCAATCTTGACCCGGTGCGCCTGACACAGATCATCAACAACCTGCTTGGTAACGCGTTCAAATTCACCGAGGCGGGGAAGATTGTCCTGCGCGCGCAATGGGTGGATGAAAACCTTGAGATCGTCATCACCGATACCGGCGTTGGCATACCGGAGGAGTATAAGGAACGGCTGTTTCAGCCATTCTCCCAGATCGGCAACAATCGTCTCGCGCAGGCCGGCGGGACCGGGCTTGGACTGTCAATCTGCATGCGGCTGGTGGAGCGGATGAACGGACGTATCACGCTGGACAGCGTACTAGGCGTTGGCACGCGCGTCACGGTTCGCCTGCCGCTCAGCCCGCCGGGCGGGCATCAGACCCCGGCGCAATGGCGCCTGGCGCCGCGCCGCGCGCTGGTCCTGTCCCGTGAGCCAGAGTGCCTCGAAGGAATGCTGAACCATTTCGACTGGGGATCATCACAGCCATTTTTTCGTTCCAGCATCGACGAGCCCATTGACGGGGACAGGTTCGACTGCCTGCTCGTGACCGAGTCCTTGGATCCGGCCCAAGTCATGGCGTGGTGGCGGAACCCCGCCACTATCGTATGGCTCAAGCAACTGGGCCCGCTCGTCCCGACCATACGGCCGGATGGCAGCCGGGAGGTGTCTGCCTACAGCCTGGCCGGTATCCATGCCGCTGCACAGGCGGTCCTCAATAATGCTCCGGAGACCAGGCTTGTCGACGAAGATCGTGTCGTGGCTGCCATACACGATCAGTCCGCAGCGCCGTTCGCGGGCCTTTCCGTGTTGGTAGCGGAAGACAATCTGCTGAACAGGAAACTGCTGCGCGACCAGCTTCACCTGTCAGGTGCGAGCGTTATCGAAGCAGGCAACGGCAACGAGGCCCTGGCAGTGTTGTCGGAACAGGGCGTGCATGCAGTGCTGACGGATGTGGACATGCCCGTAATGAATGGATTCGACCTGCTTCGTGAAATCAGGCGGTGCTGGCCGGAGATACCTGTCTATGCCGTAAGCGCAAGCGCGAGACCGAAGGATGTTACCGAGGGGCTGGCAAGCGGATTTACCGGCTATCTCACGAAACCGGTGTCGCTGGCGACGCTGGCTTCGGTGCTCGATGCTGTTGCCGCCAAGGCCGACCCGCCACGTACGGATGATGGGGCGGCGCCAGTGCTGCTAACCGATGACGATCTGCCTGAGCTGCCGTCGGTCGCCGAAGAATACGCCGAAGCGTTCCTGGCGCAGACCATGGTGGACCTGAACGAATTCGAGGCGGTCCGGGCAGCGCGAGACATCCGCCACCTGGAACGGCTGCTGCATCGAATCGCGGGGACGCTCGGGGTCGTGGGGCGCTCAGGACTGTCCGAACTCTGCGCTGACCTGCACGGCCACGTGACTGAAGCCAAACGCTGGGACGATGAGATCGAACTGCAGTCCGCCTTCATCGTTCAAGGCCTGATGAGCGTATGCGAGCGCGGGCGTGGTGAGAACGAGGTCGCCTGCGGTTCCCGTCCGCTGGCCTTCTAACTTCTATGATTGTGAACACACCTACGCACGGTCAGCATTGGGGGGAAGGCTGGATGCCTGCTTAAGGCACCACTCGTCTTGGGTACTGCCCCGTTGCGAGGGCCTTGGTTCGCCCGCCTGTACGGCGGGTATTTTTCTCTGTGCCCCGGCCGGGCGCATTGGCTGGCGCTGATTGCCGCCGCACCGAGGCGCGAATCCCCGCCACCGGGGAATGATAGCGCCATGCCCCGGACTGGCACCTTCTCAGGAGAGTTCATGAGCAGTCGTAGAAGTCTTGCTCTTGCCGTGTGCACGGCGGCACCGCGGAAGGTGGACCGGGCTGGCGGCAGCCGGTCTACCTCGCCGAGCAACTTGTCAGAGGCGTCCTAAAGAACGGCGCAAGCTTCTGCGCTGGCGGTAACGGCAACGTCCACCCGCGCATCATTGCGTAGGACCACGCAGAGGAAGTTGCCGATGGCTTCGCCCGCATGAGGCTTTTCCCGCCAAAGGCGTGGCAGGGGTGCCGTCGAGGCAAGCAGTTCGCCCTGTTCGGATGCGGCATGGGATTCCGTGCCGGCTATGGCATCGCTCCAGGTTATCGCGATGGGCCCCTCCGGCTTGGTGCCAAGGAAGCAGAAGGAGGGTGCCGACAGCGAGCGCCGCGACGCGGGTCCGGTCTCGCAAGGGCCGGCGCGTAGTGCCAGAACGTCATGATCGGTCCGGTTGACAGTGACGATTTTCGTCCACGGCCAGGGCTCCTGGAACGGATGCCAGGTTTCAGAGGTAGGGATCGCGCATCCTGAGATGGCGCTTGCCGTGGCAATGGCGATGACACGTGTGGAAATCGCGGAAACAGCATTCATTGGATAGTCAGTTCAGGTGAACCTGATCTTCACCTGGGAGGGCATACGACGGCGGACAGAGTAAGCCTGCCTCGCCATGGTGGCTATCAAAGGAATTCGAAATACCGGGCGGCCCTTGGCGCGCATCGATTCGACGCACCCTCACTTTCGAATTTCTTTGATAGCCCCGCCCGCGCCACCGGCATAAGGTGTGCACATCCACGGAGAAGCGACCGGCCGCGCCGGTTTGCGTCGACGGTATCTGATCCACTTCGAAGGAAACTACAGGAATGATCAAGCACTGCCTTTCGGCTGTCTCGATAGCGGGCGCCGGCGCGCGCGGTCGTGGGGTGCCAAACCTTGTCATGGCCCTGCTGATTGCCGGCGCCGCGCAATCGTACGCGCAGAACCTGCCCGCTCACGCGCAGCGAGACACCGCGGCGCAGCCGGAAGCCTGCTCCGGTACCGGCGCCGGCCTGCAATCCGCGGCCTGCCGTGCGGCCAGCAATGCCGGCCAGAGCAAGTACAACCTCCTGTACGCGGACGATGTGCCGGCCGGCAACAGCGAAAGGTCAACCGGGCCGGTTTCAGCCAGCCCGTGCCGGAACTGCCCGACGGATGCACAATCCGGCCGGCAAGCGGGGCGCATGCCGGATAGCGCCGCCAGGAACAGCCGCAGCGAATCAGCGGGTACTGCGCCGGCCAGCACACTGTAGTTCTCAACGCGACCGAGTACCTGGCAAGTCAAACACCGGGCCCTGGTGCCCTATCTCTCTATTTCCCCGATGAAACTGCGTCAATATCTGCTGGCGGGCCTTGGCCTGCTGGCAATGCATGAACCAGCGTTCGCCTCCTTCCTCAGCGGAAAGGCCCTCGAGAGCGCCGCCAATGCCATCTCCTGGGTGGTGATGATATTCGTGCCGCTCGCAGCCATCTACCTGTTCTGGATGCTGCATATCTGGCCGGATAAGGTCGCCCACCGGAAGCAGCATCCGCAGAGGGAAGCCATCCATGCGCTATGCCTGCTTTCGCTCTTCTTCGGCGGACTGCTGTGGCCGATGGCCTGGCTCTGGGCACACACCAAGCCGGTGTTCTACCGGGCGGCCTATGGCACCGACAAACTACCGGAAGACGAAGCGGCGCGAGGCGCGGCACATGCCCCCATCGGCCGGCCCGGGAACGTCGCGTCCCTGCGGGCGCCGGCACGCGGCGCTACGTCCGGCGCAGGGGAGCAGAGCTGAATGGATGCGCTGCTGCTTGCTATCTACGCGCTGGCCGTCTGGCTGATCTTCTTCAAGTTCAAATGGCTGCCATGGAACACGACGTCCATGGTCATCGTGGTCACGATTCCGGTGGTTGCCCTGACGCTGCTGGTCCTGACGCTGAACGTGGTGGCACCTTCGTCCCATGATGTCAGGGTGGTCGGCAAGGTGCTCCAGGTGGTGCCGCAGGTAAGGGGGCGCATTGTCGAACTTCCGGCCGAGGGTAACCGGCACTACAAGAAAGGCGATGTCCTGCTGCGCATCGACCCGACGCCCTATCAGGCCTCGGTCAGGCAACTTGAGGGCAGGTTGATGGCGGACGACGCCGCGCTTGCCGAAGCGCAGGCCGTTGCTCGCCAACTCAGCGAGTCCGTGCGCGGAGCGGCCGGCAAGGTTGCCACGGTACAAGCCAAGCTGTCGCTCGCCCGACAGCGGCTCAGGGAACATGAGGCACTGCTTGCGGCAGGGGCCGGATCGAAGTTTGACCGGGAAGATGCCCTGGCGCGGCGGCACGAACTGGAAGGCGAACTGGTCAGCGCTCAAGCCGTCGAGGACGAGGCCAGGCAGAAGCTGTCTGCCAAAAGCCAGGGGGAATTCGCCGCCATCGCCACGGCGCGCGCCAAGCGCGCGGAAACCGAAGTCATGCTCGAGAACGCCCGATGGGAACTTGGCCAAACCGAGTACCGGGCGCCCGCCGACGGCAAGGTCGTGAACCTGCAGGTGCGCGTGGGCACGATGCTGGTCCCGTTTCCGTTCTCGCCGGCATTCAGCTTCGTTGAGGACGAGCAGGAGGTGGTCGCCTTCTACAAGCAGAACGAGCTATACAACGTCAAGGCGGGGGATGTCGCCGAGATCTACCTGCCGACGCATCCGGGTGAAATCATCAAGGCAAGGGTGGATTCGATCGTCTGGGCGCAATCACAAGGCCAGTTCGCGCAGGGGGGAATGATTCCGAACACTGCTGCCACGAAAGCCGTACCGAACCGGTTCGCCGTCAAGCTGGACCTGCGCGACGAATCGAAGGGCCAGATGCTTCCGGTCGGGGCGGTCGGCGCGGGTGCCATCTACACCGCGCACATGAAGATGTTCCATATCGTTCGGATGGTCTTCCTGCGCGTCAGTTCCAAGCTGAACTATCTGGTATTCAAGCTCCATTAAAGGCAAGCCTGTGTCGTCATCTCTCAACAAGACTCTTCCGGTACTGCTGGTGCCGCTCGCCATGCTCTTTGGCTGCGCTCTGCAGGCGCCGCCGGATAGCGCCAGCCTTCGAGGCCAGGCGGTTCCCGCGCTTGAAGGGCAGCGCACCTGGGCAAACGAGGCCGCAGCAGGCGAGCCTGCGGACGACTGGCTTGCAAGCTTCGACGATGCTGGGCTGCAGCGGCTGGCCCGGGAAGCGATCGCGCACAACGGCGATCTCAGGCTTGCAGCGGTGCGCGTCGAGCAGGCGCAGGCACTCGTTACCATGCAAAGCAGCGGCCTGTTGCCGAGCGCGGGCGTGAAGGGCAGGGCTGGCCATTCGGAAACCCAGTTCCTTTCGATTGGTGCGAGCTGGGAGATCGATCTCTGGGGCCGCATCCGCGCACAATCGCGTGCCGCGAAATCCCAGTATGCCGCTACCGCGGACGAATATCTCTGGGCGCAGCGCGTCGTCGCAGCCGCTACTGCCAAAGCATGGTTCACGCTGATCCGGTCCGCAAAGCTGGAAGACCGGCAGCGGCAAGCCGTTGCCGTGCAGGAGCAACTGGTGCAGATCGCCGAGCGGCGGGTTGCCATCGGTGCGGCGCCGGATACTGAACCGGCGGAGGCGAAAAATGCGCTGCGCACGCAGGTGGATTCGCTGCGGAAGGCCGAACTCGCCAGGAGCCAGGCCGCGCAAGCCCTGGAACTGCTGCTTGGCCGCTATCCTGCCGGGGAAATCGGGAATAGTGTGGGGAAGCTGGAGTTGCCCGCCATTCCCATAGCCCCGCAGGCAGGCTTGCCTGCAGACCTGCTTGATCGCCGCCCGGACTTGACGGCCGCGGCGCACCGCGTCGCCGCGGCCTTCGACCTGAGGCAGTCCGCCGAGGCAGCGCGGCTGCCAAGCATTTCAATCAGCGCGGCCATTACCGGCATCCGTAGCGACGTGCTGTTGCTCAACCAGTCCGGCACTCCGATCAAGGGACTGAATGGCGCGATCTTCGCGCCGTTGTTCACGGGAGGAAAGCTCAAGGCCAGGGCGGACTACTACAGCGCCGAGCAGAGGGCCGCCATGATCGCCTATGGCAACAGTGCCCTGCAGGCACTGGGCGAGGTCGATGCGGGGTTGCGCGCTGAATCGAATCTTGCAGATCGCACCAGGCAACTGCAGGATCGGGTGAACGAGAGCCAGCTATTGGTACAGCGCGAGGAGGCGCGCGTTAGCATTGGTGCTTCCGATCCGCGCGGCGTCCTGAAGGCTCGGCAGACAATGCTGGCTGCCGAGATGGATCTGATCCACCTGAGGGGCGATCATCTCAACCAGCGCATTGCGCTATTGTTGGCGCTAGGGGGTGACTGGAGCAGGAAAGCCATGGAAAGCGCTTGAATGGGTCAAAATGCCAGTCAGAGCATGAAGCTGACTGGCATGGTGTGCCTTGGATGGAAGAGATTCACTTCTTGCTTTGAGAATGCGCGTCAAAGCGCGCGACTTCCTCGAGCAGCATCGGCGCACCCATGCTGTTCGCGTGCAAGCCTAGAACGCTAACGCCTTGAAGGACGGCGGCGATCTCTTCCTTGGTGGCGCCCAGCTCGAGCGCGCGGCGAATATGGCGCCGCGTTCCAGGACCGTACATGTGCGTGCAGGATACATCGACGGCAATGGAGATGAACTCCCAGACCTTTGGCTCGATCAGCCCCTTGGTCATCGGATGCATGGCCATGTCGAGGAATTTCTCGGTCCAGATGGGGTCCAGCTCCGTAAAGCTGTTCCACTCCGGATTCCAATAGCCGCTCGCGCGCAAGCTGTCGCTGATGGGTGTGGCTGGCGGGGTGCTTGTACCCGTGTACTTGTCGTCGTGCATGGCGGTCAGTTCAAGGAGGGCTTGTAGTTGATGGCACGCAGTGCCTGGCCTGTCCGCTCGTTCTCCCGCTTGAGCGTTTTCTCCAGATCGGCGGAGGTCTGTGTGGGACTCCCTGCGTACATTCCAAGTGCCGCAAGCTGGCTCTTCACCGAAGGGGATGAGACGGCCTTGATTAGCTCCTGCTGCAGCTTGCTGCGGATGGCAGCTGGCACGTCGGGCGTGGACCAGACGCTGGTGCCCATGATCTGGCTGAGATTTGGGTAGCCCACTTCCGCCATTGTCGGCACAGCGGGCAGGAACGGCGAACGCTCGGCCGATGTCACCGCCAGCGCCCGGACCTTGCCGGGTTTCACGAGCGCAAGCGCGGTGCCCATGCCGTCAAACATGAACTGAATCTGGCCGCCCATCAGGTCGGTGAGCGCGGGGGGCGAGCCTTTGTAGCCGACGTGCTCCATGTCCAGCCCGGCCGCCTTGTTGAACTGCATGCCTTTGATGTGAGAAAGCGTACCCGGGCTGTAGGACGCATAGGAGACCTTCCCCGGATGTGCCTTCACGTAGGCCACCATCTCGCTGACATTGGTGACCGGCAGACGCGGGTCGGCGACCAGCACCAGCGGCACGCTGGCCACTTCAGCGACCGGTGCCAGATCCTTGAACGGATCGAAGCGGAATTTGTAGCTGTACGGGTTCTCCGTCACAAGCGAGTTGGGAGACAGCACGAATGTGTAGCCATCGCGTGGCGCGGCGAGCATTGCCTCCGTGGCAATGATGCCGCCTGCGCCGGGCTTGTTCTCAACCACCACGGATTGTTTGAGGTTCTGGCGCATGCTTTCCGCAATCGTGCGCGCGATCATGTCGGATGCGCCTCCCGCCGGAGCTGGGACGAGGATGCGAATGGGGCGGTTGGGCCAATCCCCTTCCGCCAGCGCGCCGGACAGGGGCAGGGCGGACAACAGCGTTGCAAGGCAGGTACCGCGTGTGAGTCGGATGATGTTCGAGATCATTTGGCTCTTTGCCTATGTGTTGTTACCGCGTCGTACGCGGTGGCTGTGCGAATGACCGGTGCGTCTGACATGAGCAGGGGCGCTAAGACTTGCTCCTCATGACTGACGCCGGCAGGAGCGAACAAGACAAGACAGATCGATCCAGTTGCTGAAATTCAGGCTGGGGTGCACACATCAACTGGACCGATTTGTTGTCTGCGCCGTAGTCGACTCAGGCTACGCGGCGCAGCGGCACGTTCTTGACACCAGGCTTGCGGTTAGGGGTCATGCCATTGCCGGCCAGGGTTTCGTCGACATCGTCGTACCAGGTGCCAATACGGTAGATCTCCCGCGCTTCCTTGCCATCGGCGATCTCGCGGCCCAACTCCTTGGCGATTCGCACAAGCTGCTGAACCTGCTGCACCGAGGTGAAGCGCTTGCCATGCTGATCAATGAGAGTGTCCTCGATGCCGCAGCGCACATGCATCCCCATCGCCAACGCCATCGTGTTCCACGGGAGTACGTTCTTGAACAACGACTCGGCGGTAACGGTGCAGCCATCCGGTGCACGCTGGATGAAGTCGAACAGGTTGTACGGATGCGGACCATGGTGGCCGCCACCGATGCCGATGCAGGTCAGGTTCAGCGGGCCCTTGTAGACCCCCTTGCGCACCATGCGGTCCAGCGTTTCGAGCGCATGCATGCCAACCAACTGAAAATGCGGCTGGATGCCGGCATTCTGCAGGCGGCGCAAGTGTTCTTCCGCCCAGGTCGGACCTGCCGGAACGATCATTTCACGATAGGCATCGTACGTAGCCGGATTGGCGAGGGACGTGCCTTCGTAGAATTCCGGATAGATCAACTCCATGATGTTCATCTGGATGGTGTTGAGCGCTACCGTCACCTGGTCCGGTTTCGGGTCGAGTTCGGCCAGTGCGTGTCGGGTGTCGTCCGACAGCCACTTTGCAGCCTGGCCATCGTCTTCCGGCGCAAACGAGATCGAGCCGCCGACCTGAATGATCATGTCCGGCACCGCCTTGCGAACGCCGGCGATCAGTTCGTTGAACATGGACAAGCGCTTGGAACCCTTGCCATCCGGCTCGCGCACGTGCAGGTGTAGCACGCTGGCGCCGGCCTCATAGCAATCCACGGCCTTCTGGATTTGCGCTTCCATGGTCACCGGGATGTCTTCGGGGAAATCTTCCGGCATCCACTCCGGACCGTAGGGGGCCACCGTGATCACCACCTTGTCCATATTCTCCGGGTGCAGCGAATCATCCAGAAATTGCATTTCGTTCTCCGTGATAGGGGATTTAGCTATCGGCGCCGCAACGAATTGTTGAGGTCGAACCGGACGCTGCCATGGGGTTCCGTTCATCGTTGATTTACGGGATTAGTCTATTAATCCCGGGGCGGTCGTTTTCTCTCATTTCATGACATTGATGTCTCCTTTCGTGACAGAATGCTGGGTGCCCGGGTTTCCCCTGAACGAACGGATCCGGGTTACTCCCCGGGTGAATGAGAGAAGATGGGCACATTGATTCGCACTGGCGTGCTAAAGAACTATTTCAAGGTTGCGCAGCACTTGGGTCTGGAACCGCAGCCGTTGTTAAGGAAATTGCGGTTGAGCAGCGAGATGCTTGCGGACCCGGACCATTGGATTCCCGGGAGTGGTGCCGTTACCTTGCTGGAAGAGTCAGCGCGGATCACGCAATGTCCGACATTCGGGTTGCATATGGCCGATTTGTGGCAACTGTCCGATCTCGGTGTCGTCAGCGTTTTGCTCACGCACCAAAGGACCCTGCGCGACGCTGTCGGAACGTTGATTCAGTTTCGGCACCTGATGAATGAGCTCCTGGTCATCCGGATCGAGGAGGTCGGCAAGAAGGTCATCGTGCGGGAGGACGTCGTCGCGGATGATGCCGGCCCGTCCATACAGTCAGTTGAACTGGCACTGGGCACACTGTCACGCATGTGCAGCACGCTTCTGGGCACTTCCTGGTACCCTCTTAGCGTCAATTTCACCCATGACGCCCCATCTGATCTGCGGCTGCACCGCCGCATCTTCGGAGGGAAGCTGGAGTTCGCAAGCTCGTTCAACGGTCTGGTTTGCCGAGCTGCCGACCTGGAGATTCCCAACCCTATTGCCGACCCCGTCATGGCACGCCATGCCCAACGCTTGCTTGAAGGGTTGCCGGGGGCTAACGAGCCGTCGGTTGTACTCGAGGTGCGGAAGGCGATCTACCTGATGCTTCCGATAGGGCGCGCTACCATCGAGCAAGTTGCTCAAGGCCTGGGAATAAACGTGCGCACGCTGCAACGCCAGCTCGAAAGCGCCGGAGAGGTCTTCTCCGACATGGTCAATGGCGTAAGGCGCGATCTCGTCATCCACTACATGGACAACGGAAGCCTCTCGCTGGGACGCATTGCCGAGTCGCTCGGGTACTCCGCTTATGGCTCGTTTTTCCGTTGGTTCACTGCGCAGTTCGGGATGACGCCGACGCGGTGGCGCGACACTAAACCAGCAGACCGGGGAAGGCGCGGCAATTAGCCGTTGTTAGAGACCGCAAAATCGGGGGCAACGACGAAGTCTGCCGCGGAAACGCTGATGAGCCACCTAGAATGCGCGCATGGATTCCGATCCTCGGTCCGAGCATCCGATCTCCGAAAAAGCTGTTTGAACTTCGTTGTGGGCAGGGGGCGGTGACTGAGTGGTTCTGAGTGTGGGGCACGGCTGCGGCAAAGGGACGGCCGGCTTTCCTCCGCCAGAGCCAGTCCCTGCCTACATCACGCGCCCGAACCACCACAACGACAGCAGCCCCGCACACGTGGCCAGCAACGCCCCCAGCGCGGCGAAGAACGCAGTAATTTCAACCTGTTCGCGCTTGCCAAACGTCAGCCGCATATTGAGCGCCCGGTACACCCTCTTCAGTTGCGCGGCATCCGCAAGCGGGAAATACTCTGCCCCTGTCGCATTGGCGACTTCCTTCAACACCTTCTCATCCAGCCTGACGCGTGCCGACCAGCCATCGACCGAGAGCACCACACCGTCGGTCGTGCCAACCCCGACGGTATAAACGCGCACGCCGTGCGCCGCGGCAAGCTGCGCCGCCTGCGTCGCGGCCGGGCCGGTGTTGCTTTCACCGTCGGAAAACAGGACGATCGCCCCGGAGGGATAAGAGCCGGGCGTCACGGCTTCGCCGCTGTGGGATGCGTCCGGCTTTTGCAGCGGCGTGGTGTCGCCGTTCATGAGGCGCTCGGCGTCACCAGCCGTCTGCGGCAGCAGCGTCGTCAGCGCGATGAGCAGGCCATTGCCCAGCGCGGTGCCGCCTTGCGGCTTGAGGCGGTCGATCGCCGTGGCCGCGGCATCCTTGCTGCGGCTGGGCGCCTGTGCCACGGCGGCGGTGCCGGCCATCGCGACTACTCCCGCGCTGACGCCCGCGGGCAGTGTGTCGAGTAGAACCTTGGCCGCTTGCTGGGCGGCGCGGATGCGGCTGGGCTGGATATCCTGCGCGCGCATGCTGCCGGACAGATCGATGACCACGACCACGGTCTCGATGTGCGAGGGCAGCATCATCACTGCCTGGGGTCGGGCGATAGCGAAGGTCAGCGCGGCCAGGGCCAGCAGGAGCAGCATGGGCGGCACGTGGCGGCGCAAGGTCGCACCGCCCCTGATGGCAACGCCGACGGATTTCAGGGTGGGATAGTGCACCGTGGCGTGGCGCCGGCGCCTGTCGAGCCATACGTAGCCAGCGGACAGCACGAGGACGAGCGTGAGCAGCCACAGCATGCCTGGCCACAGGAAGCTGAAGACGGGTAGCCGGCTTATGGCATCGGTCATGCTGCCTCCTTGGGCCCGTTCTCCTGCTTTGCTGTTGCGGCGGCACCTTGACGGTGGCGGCGCCGGCGGGTGAAGTGCAGCAGGGCCAGGTCCAGGCGGGCGTAGGTCGACAGCGTCAGGCATGCCACGCCGGCCTGGGTGAAGGCCAGGCGCAATTCGTCCTCGCGCGCCTGGGCGGCGGCGGCGAAGCGTTTGCGGAAGGCCGGGTCGTGCGTGTCGACGAACATCTGCTCGGCGGTTTCGGCATCCTGCAGCACGACCAGGCCCAGGTCGGGCAAGGCCATCTCCAGCGGGTCGACCAGCCGCACGGCGACGACCTCATGGCGCCGGGCCAGCATTTGGAGCGATGCCTGCCAGCCCGGGGCGCTGATGAAGTCGGAGACCACGAACAGCACCGATCGATGTTTCGCGACTCCCCGTGCGCGCTCCAGCAGGTCGCGCAAGCGGGTGTCGCCCGGCGACGCGGCCGGTGTGCCATGCATGCGGTCGAGCAGGTGCAGCAGGTGCCGGCGCCCCGAGCGCGCCGGCACCACCGACGCGCCCGCGTCTGTGGCCCCGCCGTAGAGCAGGGCGCCGACCCGGTTGCCATAGCGCGTCAGCAGCAGCGCCATGACGGTGGTGAAGTCGCTCAGCAGGTCACGCTTGCTTACGCTGCCGGAACCGAAACCGACCGATCCGCTCAGGTCCAGCAGGAACCAGACGGAGACCTCCCGGTCTTCCTGGTACTCACGCACGTGCGGTGTTTGCAGCCGTGCTGTCACGTTCCAGTCGATGTGCCGCACGTCGTCGCCGGGGCGGTATTCGCGCAGGTCGGCAAGATCCAGCCCAAAGCCGCGGAACAGCGTGCGGTAGTCGCCCTGCAGCAGGCCATCGAGGCGGCGCACCACGGTCCATTCCAGGCGGCGCAGCAAGGCCTCGGTCTGCCTTGCGTCGACGCTGGCCAGCGCCGTGCCGGCGGGCATGCTGCCGGGTGCGGCCTCCGGGCCGCTCCGGCGCCGCCTATTGCGCAGGCGCCCGAACATGGGATTCCAATGGGCGCTCCGGGACCGGCAGCGCCTGCAGGATGCGGGTGACGAGCTGGTCGGCAGTCACGCCGTCGGACATGGCCTCGTACGAGAGCACCAGGCGGTGGCGCAAGACATCCGGCACGAGATCGACCACGTCTTCGGGCAGCGCATAGTGCCGGCGGCGCAGGAACGCCAGGGCGCGCGCGCCTTCGATCAGGCCGATGGTGGCGCGGGGGCTGGCACCGAACGCTATGTATCGATCCAGGTCCTCCAGCCCGTAGCCTCCTGGCTTGCGGGTGGCCGCCACCACGCGCACTGCATACTGGAGCAGGCTCGGATCCACATAGATCCTGCCGCATTCGTCCTGCAGGCTTGTCAGGCGCTCCGGCGTCGCGATGGGGCTCACGCTGATGCTGGGGCCGGTGACACGGTTGACGATGACGGCCTCCTCCTCCTCGCTGGGATAGCCCACCAGGACCTTCATCAGGAAACGGTCGACCTGCGCCTCAGGCAAGGGGTAGGTGCCTTCCGTTTCTATCGGGTTCTGCGTGGCCATGACGAGGAAGGGCGTGGGCACCAGATGGGACTCGCCGGCGATGGTGACCTGCTTCTCCTCCATCACTTCCAGCAAGGCGCTCTGCACCTTGGCCGGCGCGCGGTTGATCTCGTCGGCCAGCAGCAGGTTGGCGAAGACCGGGCCCCGCACGGTGGAGAACTCGCCCGTGCCCTGGTTATACATGCGCGTGCCAATCAGGTCGGCCGGCAGCAGGTCAGGCGTGAACTGGATGCGCTTGAAGGAGCCGCTCATGGTCCTGGCCAGCGTCTTGACGGTCAGCGTCTTGGCCAGGCCCGGCACGCCTTCCACCAGCAGGTGGCCACCCGCAAGGATCGCCACCAGCACCCGTTCGAGGAAGTGGTCCTGCCCCACCACCACGCGCTTCACCTCATACAGCAGGCGTTCCATCAATTCGGCGCTGTCCACTGCGCCCCGGGTTTGGTCGTTCATAGGCCCCCGCGATTAGAAAGGAGAGGATCCGATGGAAGCGCCGGCGCTTTCGATCGTGACAGCAAAGCCGATGCCGAGGAAAGTGCCGCTCTGGTTGGGGTTGAGGATGGCGGTGACGATCCCTACCACCTCGCCATCCAGATTCACCAGCGGTCCGCCGGAGTTGCCCGGATTGGCGGCGGCGTCGAACTGGATGAGCTTGTCCAGGTCCCGCTTGCCGTCCGGCAAGACGAACCTGCGGTCGAGCCCCGACACCACGCCGGCAGACACCGACGGGCCGATGCCGAACGGAAAGCCGACCGCGACGACTTCAGTGCCGGGCGCGAGGTTCCGGCTGGAACCGAGCGTCGCCGGCGGCAGGTCGTCGGGGATGGAACTGGGCCGGATCACGGCTAGGTCTTTCTCCGGGAACGCCTGCACAACCGAGGCCTCGGCCGTGTGGCCGTCGTGGAACCTGACCTCCAGGCGCAGGGCGTCGGCGACGACGTGGTAGCTGGTGAGAATGGTGCCGCTTTCGGTCACGACCACCCCCGAACCGATGTGGCGGGCTGTGCGCTTGCCGCCGGACTCGCCCTTGCTGCCCGGTGGGTCGCCTTTTGCGAGTTCATCGCCCGAAGGCGGCGGGGATAGCGGAGCCGATTCGGGGGGTGCCTTGCGGCGTGTGGCAGGGGGATCACGCTTGGCGTGTGGGGCGGATGCCGCTTTCTTCGGCTTGTCCGCAGCCTTTTCGGCTGGCGCATAGCTGCGAACTTCCACCACCGACTCGCGAACCGCCTCTGCCGCCCTGGCTGTGCGCGAAGGCAGGCGCTTGGTTTCCAGCGTGTGCAGCACGGCGGAGTCGATGTCGGCTTGCTTGAGGACGCGCGGCGTCGGCTGCAACAGCCAGGCAGAGCCAACGACCGCCGCGAGCACCAGCGCCACCGCTGCCGAGACCCATCCGTAGATCGTTACCCGTCTCATTGCCGCTCCCGAGGTCCCGTCCCGCCGTGAAAAATACAGTACCATCGTCTTACCCACGCGCCAAGGAGCAGGTGCATGCAGTTTCTCTGGCCGCAAATGCTCTGGCTGTTGCTTGCGCTGCCCCTGCTGGCAGCCGCTTACCTGTACCTGATTGCGCGGCGCAAGAAAATCGCGCTGTTGTATGCCAGCCTTGCGCTGCCGCGCGCCGCCCTGGGTCCCGGCCAACGGCTGCGGCGTCACATTCCGCCACTGCTCTTCCTGCTCGCGCTGGGCGTGGCCCTGCTGGCTTGCGCCCGTCCTACGGCGACGATCACGCTGCCGTCCGACACCATCACCCTGGTGCTGGCCATGGACACCTCCCGCAGCATGGCGGCGACCGACGTTGCACCAACCCGGATCGGCGCATCCAAGCAGGCTGCCCGGGATCTCATCGTCGGGCTGCCGGCCAGCGTGCGCCTGGGCATGGTCTCTTTTGCCGCCACCGCGACCGTGGTGCTGCCCCCCACCGACAACCGGCAGGACATGCTCGACGCAATCGATCGCTTCCAGCTCCAGCTCGGCACGGCGACCGGCAGCGGGCTGATCCAGGCGCTGGCAGTGTTGTTCCCCGACGATGGCATCGACCTGGAAGCCATCCTTTTCAGCGGCGAGTCGCTCGCACCCGGTCCCGGCGGCAGATCGCTGACAGAGGCCGCCGCGGCGGACGCCGTCCGCAAGCGCGAACAGGAACGGCCGGCGGCGCAGCCCGGCTCGTATCGGCACGGTGCGGTAATCCTGCTCAGCGATGGCCGCCGCACCACCGGCCCGGACCCGCTGGACGCTGCGCGCATGGCCGCCCAGCGCGGCGTGCGCGTCTATACGGTGGGCTTCGGTACGCCGCAGGGCGGAGCCGCGGCAGAGTCGGGCCTGTCTTACTACATGCAGCTCGATGAACCCGCCTTGCGGGCGGTAGCGGCGATAACGAACGGCGAGTACTTCCAGGCTGGCTCGGCTGCGGACCTGAGCCAGGTGTATCGCCAGCTCAGCGCCCGCTTCGCGCTCGAGCGCAAGGAAACCGAGATCAGTGCATTGTTCTCGGCAGCAGCGGTCCTGCTGCTGGGGGTGGCGTGCGGGCTCTCGATGCTGTGGTTCCGGCGGTGACCTGAAGCACGGTTGATGAAGCTGCCGGGTTCATTCCCTGAGCCATCCATGGGCGCAGCGGGTGTATTTTCGGCCTGGATCTCACCCGGGAACCGAGACGCCACACGCTAATGGCCGCATGATCCATGCCGTCTTGCGCATGGACTGCGCCAGCTTTCCGCCCCCGGCGGCGCCACAAGGAGCTGGATGGGCGCCCAGACAGTGACGGAAACAAATGTGCCGCATCTACACGAGCCGCACAAGCAGAAGGATAGCCAGTGAACGGATCAATGGAACGGGCCTGCCACTGCGTCAGTCGAAATCCCCCCGATCGGCTGCGAAGCGAACCAGCGCCAGGAAATGGCAAAGTGGCTGCACCGTTCCCAGTGGGAATCGTCCGACTTCTAGCGGCCTTCTTCGACAAGTCCATGCACTTCAACGGTGGCAGAATGGCTTGTGCCCGCTCTCCCGTCACAGCTTTGACGGAGAGGCACGCCACGCGAGGTTGACGACATTGTGCTGACCCTTACAGATGTCTCCAAGACATACAACGGCGCCCGACCGCGCACGGTTCTCCGCGGAGTCAGTCTTGCGCTGGACGCCGGCGAATTTGTCGCCGTCATGGGCGAATCGGGCGTGGGCAAGTCAACGCTGCTCCACCTGATCGCCGGTCTGGATCGGCCCGACAGTGGCCGCATCCAGTTCGACGGACAGGATCTGGGCAAGCTGGACGACGATGCCGCAACCTTGCTCAGGCGTCGCAAGCTGGGGTTCGTGTTCCAGGCCTTCCACGTGCTGCCGAATTTGAGCGCGGCGCAGAACGTGGCGCTGCCGCTGCTGTTGAACGGCCTCGAGCAAAAAGGGGCGTCGGCGCGCGTTGCCGAGATGCTCGCCGCGGTTGGGCTTGAGGGGCGCGAGGACAGTCTGCCGCGCGAGCTTTCCGGCGGGGAGTTGCAGCGGGTGGCGATTGCGCGTGCCCTGGTACACCGTCCAATGCTGCTGCTGGCGGATGAGCCGACTGGCAACCTTGATCACGAGACGGCCGCGCGGGTGCTGAGCCTGCTGCGCAAACTGGTCAACGCAAACGGCACGGCCGCGATTATCGTCACGCATTCGGCAGTGGCTGCGGCGACGGCGGATCGCGTCTTGCAATTGACGCCAGGCGGATTGACGCCGCTGGGGCCACAGCCGCCGATGAGCGCGGCCGCCTAAGCCATGCGAACGCCGCGCTCACTCGGCCTTGCACTACTCCTGGGCGAATTGCGCGCCCATCCCGGACGCGCCATCATCGGCATCCTTGCCGTGGCCATCGGTGTGGCAATGGGCTATGGCGTGCATCTCATCAACCACGCTGCGTTGGCAGAGTTTTCCCAGGCGGTGCGCTCCTTGATGGGGAATGCCGATCTGGAGATCCGCGGGCCGCGCATGGGCTTCGACGAATCGCTCTATCCGCGCATCGCGGGCCTGCCGGAGGTGGCGTCGGCCAGCCCCGTGGTGGAAGTCAATGCGCTGGTGCCGGGGCGCACCGGTGCGCTGACGCTGTTTGGCATCGATGTGTTCCGGGCGGCGCCTGTAACACCCAATCTGATCGGGCGGCCCGCCGAGGAGCGCGCGGGCAAGCTCGACGTTCTCGATCCCGACGCCGTGTTCCTGTCGCCGGCGGCGCTGAGCTGGCTCGATCTCAAGCCCGGGGACCCGCTCACCGTACAAGTCGGGCTGACCGCGCTTACGCTGCGTATTGCCGGCACGCTGCCGGCGGCGGGCGAGGGCATGCGCCTGGGCGTGATGGATATCGGTGCCGCGCAGTGGCGCCTCGACCGGCTTGGCCTGCTGCAGCGGATCGACGTCAAGCTCAGGCCGGGAGTGGACACCGACAACTTTGCGCAAGCGCTGGCCGCGCTGCTGCCGCCAGGGGTGGTGGCGGGTTCGCCGCAGGACAACGCGCGCCGGACTTCCAACCTGTCGCGCGCCTATCGGGTGAACCTGAACGTGCTTGCCCTGGTGGCGCTGTTCACTGGCGCCTTCCTGGTGTTCACGATGCAGGCAGTCTCGGTGCTGCGGCGGCGCTCGCAGCTTGCACTGTTGCGCGCCCTTGGGGTGACGCGCGCTGGTCTGCTGCGGCTGCTGCTGGCGGAAGGCGCGGTGCAAGGCGCGCTCGGTGCGATGCTCGGCCTGGCGCTTGGCTTCGTCCTCGCCACCACGGTGCTCGGGTACGCGGGCGGAGATTTGGGCGGCGGCTACTTTGCAGGTGTAAAGCCCAAGGTCCGCTTCGACGCGCTGGCAGCGCTGATCTTCTTCACACTCGGCCTGTCGGCGGCGGTGCTCGGCAGTCTCGCACCGGCATGGGAGGCCGCACGCGCGCGGCCGGCGCAGGCGCTCAAGGCGGGCGATGAGGAGACACCGCTCAAGCGGCTACGCTCGCCGTGGACCGGGCTTGCTGCGATGGCAGCCGGGCTTGTGCTGACGCCACTGCGGCCGGTGGCGGATCTGCCGGTCTTCGGTTATGCGGCGATCGCCCTGTTGTTGGTGGGCGCCATCCTGCTGATGCCACGGCTGGCGCATCTCGTGTTCGGCTTGCTGCCCTCTTGGCGACGGGCTGTGCCGCAGCTTGCCCTGACCCAGCTCGCCGGCGCACCGGGCCGCGCGGCCATCGCGCTGGCCGGCATAGTCGCCAGCTTTAGCCTGATGGCGGCGATGGCGATCATGGTGTCAAGCTTTCGCATCTCGGTGGACGATTGGTTGCACAATGTCCTGCCGGCCGACCTTTATCTGCGTGCTTCGTCAAGCGGCGACAGCGCGTATTTCTCGCTTGACGACCAGGCGGCCATCGCCAGCGTCCGTGGCGTTGCGCGTGCCGAGTTTCTACGTTCGAGCCAGATCCTGCTTGATCCCGAGCGCCCCCCCGTCACGGTCATTGCCCGGCCGATCGATCCGCACAACCCGGGCGCACGGTTGCCGCTGACGGCAGCGCCCGTCGCGGCGCAGCCGGGGGATCCGCCGGCGGTATGGGTCAGCGAGGCGATGGTCGACCTCTATGGCTTCCGCCTGGGGCAACGTATCACGCTGCCGCTGCAGGGCCGGCCCGTCGCCTTCCTGGTGGGCGGCGTGTGGCGCGATTACGCACGCCAGCATGGTACGGTCGTGATCAGCCAGGACGATTATCGACGGCTCACGGACGAGCGGCGTGTCACTGACGTTGCCCTGTGGCTGGAGCAGGGCACCGGCCCGGCGCAGGTCAAGGAGAGGCTGCGCCAGCGCGTCGCCGGCGGTGAACACATTACCTTCGCCGAGCCTGGCGAGATTCGCACCGTCACCTTGAGAATCTTCGACCGGAGCTTCGCCGTGACCTACCTGCTGGAGGGCATAGCGGTCGTGATCGGCCTGTTCGGCATCGGCGCCAGCTTCAGCGCGCAGGCCCTGGCGCGTGCGCGCGAATTCGGCATGCTGCGGCATCTCGGCTTCATGCGTTGGCAGATCGGCGCGATGCTGGCACTGGAGGGCGCGTTACTCGCTCTGCTTGGCGTGGTAGCCGGTCTTGCGCTGGGATGGATCATCGCCTTGATCCTGGTTGACGTTGTCAACCCGCAGTCGTTCCACTGGACCATGAGTTTGCATTTGCCCTGGGCATTCCTCGCCCAGTTGGCGAGCGCGGTGGTGGCGGCGGCCTCGCTGGCTGCGCTGGCGAGCGGGCGGCAGGCGATGTCGCGTAGCGCAGTGCGCGCGGTTCAGGAGGATTGGTGAAGAGGCGCTCATTCCTGCTGTTGTTGCCGGGTTCCGGCGTGGCGGCCGCGGCGCTGGGCGCAGCGCCCGCTTATCCGCCAGTCGCCGCGGGACGAACCCTGGCCTTCCCGCGCGACCACGGCGCGCACCCCGACTATCGCACCGAATGGTGGTATGCCACTGGCTGGCTGCAGACGCCGGCAGGAGCGCCGCTCGGCTTCCAGGTTACGTTCTTCCGCTCGCGCCCGCCGTTCGACCAGGCCAACCCAAGCCGCTTCGCGCCGCAGCAACTGCTGTTCGCCAATGTCGCACTGAGCGATCCCGTGGCCGGCAAGCTCCAGCACGACCAACGCGCGGCGCGCAGCGGCTTCGGCCTTGCGCTTGCCGATACTGCCGATACCGATGTGTACATCGACAACTGGTCGCTGCGCCGAGAGGCGACGGGGCACTACCGAGCCAGATTTCCCGCGCGGGATTTCACGCTCGATCTGACAATGGAACCAACCCAACGGTTGCTGCTACAGGGCGAACGGGGATACAGCCGCAAGGGACCGCTGGCGGCCCAGGCGAGCTATTACTACAGCCAGCCGGGGCTCAAGGTGAGCGGCACCCTGGAGCGGCGCAGCCTGCAGGAAACCGTGCACGGCACCGCCTGGCTGGATCACGAATGGTCGTCGACCTTGCTGGCCGACGAGGCCGTCGGCTGGGACTGGCTCGGCCTCAACCTGGATGACGGCAGCGCGTTGATGGCCTTCCAGATCCGGGACAAGCCGGGGCGCAAGTTCTGGGGAGGCGGCACGCTGCGCGGCAGCGACGGTCGCGTCCAGGTACTGGCTCCCGACGAGGTCAACTTCATGCCGGCACGCCGTTGGCGCTCGCCTCGTACCGGCACGAGCTATCCGGTTGCCATGCGGTTGAACGCAGGCGGTCTCACGCTCGAACTGCTACCGCTGATGGATGATCAGGAACTCGATAGCCGCGCGAGTACCGGCGCGGTCTATTGGGAGGGCGCGGTGACGGCGTTGCGGGGAGGCAAGGTGGTCGGACGGGGCTACCTCGAACTGACCGGGTATTTCCAGCGCCTCAATCTTTGACTTGAGGCCCGGCCCGGGTAATTGGGAGCGGCCGGTCGGAGTGCCCGCCCGCCGCTTCGCTCGGCGATTCACACGATTTCCCTCAATCGCAAGATTCTCGCCATACCCCCTCTTTGGTGGGACCTTCTCCAGAGGAAAGCCGATTGCCCTGCTATTTCCGTCACGCTATGATGATTTTCAAACAGCGCGCCGCGTGCTCCCTACTCGTTGGTGATTGCGGGCAGCGTAAAGAAAGGTGCCGCCGGGCAATGGAGGGGTCAATTGGTAAAGGACGACTACAAGCACTGGAGACGCCGGTGGCTGCGGTGGCACTCGCGGTCTCTGCTGGCAAGCGCACTAGTATTGCAGCGAAGTGAGTGTGATGCCTACCTTAACCAGATGCTGAGGGCATACCTTGCCTACGGCGACTTCACCGAAAACGAAGTTGATTTCATTTTTCGGCGAGTCTCCCACGGCGTACGGAAGCTCGGGTCAAACCTGGATGCATCAGTCTTTGCCCGGCGTGCCCAGGAGCGAATCCGAGCCCATGGGCTTAGACTGATGACGGACGCATCCGAGGTCTTCGGCTAGGACCTGGCGGGAAAGGGAGTGACTGCTCGTCGACGTTGGCCGGATGGGACGCGCCAACGCGAGTATAGTCACGGAAGGCGCTCGCGCGGGCTTGGGTGTTGGAGAGTTCCCGCACGAGCGCTAGCGCAGCGCGCACCGCACGCTGCCTACAGGAGCTCCCCATCGCTTTGTGCCGCATTGCGCTCCAGCATGACTTCGCAGGCCCGCTCCTCCGTCCGTTTGTTTGGCGAGTTCCAGCTCGACGGCGCTGGCGCGCCCCTGTTTAACGCAAACTCCCCCCGCTTGCAGGCGCTGCTCGCCTGCCTTGTCCTGCATCGCGACGCACCG
Source organism: Cupriavidus sp. GW823-FHT07B10 (assembly GCF_058794355.1). Classification (NCBI taxonomy): domain Bacteria; kingdom Pseudomonadati; phylum Pseudomonadota; class Betaproteobacteria; order Burkholderiales; family Burkholderiaceae; genus Cupriavidus; species Cupriavidus sp. GW823-FHT07B10. The sequence continues at coordinate 274,541 of NZ_JBXAGS010000007.1, read as the reverse complement.
CAGACGCGGCAGCAGCTCGCCGTACTGTTCTGGCCTGATTCCTCGCAGGCGCAGGCGCGCAATGCCCTGCGTCAACTGCTGTTTCAGCTGCGCAAGACCTGGCCGGAGGCAGATCAGTTTGTTCATGCCGATGCGCAAACGGTGCGATGGCTGCCCGATTCGCCGCTTGACCTCGATGTAGCGCAGTTCCAGTCCGCGCTTGCGGCTGCGGCCAGGGCCTCGAGGCACGGCGACGCAGGCGCTGAAGAAGAACTGCTGACGCATGCCGCGGATCTCTATCGCGGTGACCTGCTGGCCAACTGCTATGACGAGTGGATCCACCCCGAGCGCGAAAAGTTGCGCGAACAGTGCATCGCGGCGCTCGCGCGCCTCGGTCAACTGAGTGAGGACCGGCGCGACTATGCAAAGGCGTTGAAGTACACACAGCAGTTGCAGCGGCTCGACCCGTGCCGCGAACCCACCTGCCTGGCGCTGATGCGCCTGCACGCGCTGAACCACGATCACGCATCGGCCATGCGCGCCTATCGTAGCTGTGTGGAAACGCTCGCTCGCGAATTGGGCGTCCTGCCCGGCGACCCCATGCGCGAGGCCTATGCGCGGTTGGCTGCGCAGGCTGCGTCAATGCAGCGCCAACGCCCACGGCGGGATGCGATGCTGCCAATGATTGGCCGGGATGGCGAATGGCGCCGGCTGCTTGAAGTCTGGCAGCGTACCCAGCTGGGCGACAAGCAGTTCGTCCTGATCCTGGGCGAAGCCGGCATCGGCAAATCGCGCCTGGCGGAGGAACTGCTGGTCCATCTGGCCGAGCAAGGCATCACCGTGGCGCATTCGCGCGCCTATGCGGCCGAGGGACAGCTTGCGTTTGCGCCGGTGACCGGCTGGCTGCGCAGCCCTGGCCTGAGTGGTGCGATCGGCAAGCTCGACAGACTGTGGCTGACCGAGGTCACGCGCCTGTTGCCCGAACTCCTCACGCAGCAATCCGGACTGTCGCCGCCGTCGCCTCTTACCGAATACTGGCAACGCCAACGGTTCTTCGAGGCGCTTGCGCGAGCGGTGCTTGCACAAGGCGGGCCGCTTCTGTTGCTGCTCGACGACCTGCAATGGTGCGACGGCGAGACGCTCGAATGGCTGCGCTTCCTGATGCGTTTCGACGTGGCGGCAAGGCTGATGGTGGTCGCAACGGCGCGCGCCGAGGAAATCATGCCGCTGCACGCGGCGAACCGGCTGCTGGACGCACTACGCCGCGACGACCAGTTCATCGAGATCTCATTGGGGACACTCGACGCCGCGGAAACGGCAAAGATAGCGGCCCAGATCCTGGACCGGCCGCTGGCCGACACGGAGGCAACCCGGCTGTTCGAAGAGAGCGAGGGTAACCCGCTGTTTGCCGTCGAAATGATGCGGGCCCGCTCCGACACCATGCCGGTCGGGGACGCACAGGGCGGCATGGCGTCGAAGTTGCCGCCCAAGGTTTACTCCATCATCTCGAACCGGCTGGCACAGCTTCCTCCGGGCGCCCGCGAAATCGTCGGGGTTGCTGCAATCATTGGACGGGCGTTCACGACCGACATCCTCGCCCAGGCAAGCGACCTCGGCGAGGATGCCCTGGCAGGCGCACTGGACGAGCTGTGGCAGCGGCGCATCGTGCGCCAGACCGACGCTGGCGGCCTGGCCTTTGACTTCAGCCATGACAAGATCCGCGACGTGGCATACGCCGACGTGAGTCCGCTACAGCGCCGCCGCCTGCATTTGCGCGTGGCGCGAGCGCTCGAGCAGGCGTCAGGCGATGCGCCCGACGCGGCAAGCGCGCAGATCGCCTCGCACTATGAGCGGGCGGGCCTGCCAGCCCAGGCGGCGGCGTTCTATCGGCGCGCGGCCGTTGTCGCGCAGAGTGTGTATGCCTATGACGATGCCATTGCATTGCTGACGCGCGGGCTGGTGCAAGCGGACCGGATTGCCGATCCGCAGGAGCGCGCCAGTCAATCGCTGGCCCTGCAACTCGACCTTGCGCCACCGATTCGCATCGCCCGAGGCTGGGCGGCACCCGAACTGGAGGCGCCGCTGCGACGCGCGGTGGAACTGAGCCGGCTGGCGGGTGACGCCAGTCAGCAAGCACGCGCCCAGGTCAGCCTTTCATTTTTCCTGGTAGTGAGGGCGGAACTTGCACAGGCACGTAGCCTGAGCGAGGAACTGATTGCGGGATTGGGGCCGCTGGGCTCCGGTACTTACTCGGTGATGGCATGGACCAGCGTCATGGGTAGTCTGGTCCAGCAAGGCGACTGGATGGCTGCCGAGCCCGCGTATCAACGCGCGCACCGCGCTTATGACGAGGCCCAGCACGCCGAGCATGCGTCCCTGATGGGCGGTAACTTCGGCGTGCTGGCCGCCGCGTGGTCGGCGCACGCATTGTGGTTCAGGGGGCTTGCCGATCAGGCCCTTCAGCGTGGACGCGAAGCGCTGGAGGTGGCGAACCGGGTAGCACACCCGTTCTCCCAGGCGCTCGCGCTGTCATATCTCGCGACGCAGCATGCGCTGCGACATGAGCACGGTCTCACGCTGCACTATGCCCGCCAGGCACACGAGATCGCCGAACAGTACCACGTAGGCTACTACCTTGCCTGGGCAGGCATACTGCTCGCCTGGGCGAACGCGAAACAGGCGCCCGGCGCCGACGCCGTGGTGGCGATGCAGGCGGCGATCGAGGGCTTTCACGTAACGGGCGCACGCCTGCGTCTGCCGCTGTATCTGGCCATGCTGGCTGAATGCCTGGGCGACGTAGGAGAGACCGAGGCTGCGTTGGCGGCTTTGGACCAGGCGCTCGAATGCGCCGGGCGCACTGGCGAGCACTGGGTGGACGCCGAGCTGTACCGTCTGCGCGGTGAATTGCTGCTATGCAGCAGCGCCAGCCTCGCCGAAGCCGAGTCATCGCTGATCAAGGCGATCGAGATCGCCACAGCCCAGCACGCGCTACCGCTTGAACTACGTGCCACCCTGTCATTGACAACGCTGCGAACCTCGCAGGGGCGCGTCAATGCGCATGAGGTGGTCGAGGCGCCGCTTGCGCGATTCACCGAGGGCTTCGATCAGCCCGACATCGTCAAGGCGCGGGCGTTACTCGCGCGTTAGCTTCGGCTCGACCACCGCGCCCCGGTCGGGAGGCAGAATCCCCTTGTAACGGTTCACCTAACGCTTTCAAAACGCCGAGGTTGCTAAAACTCCTGCATACCAACCGGACAGGAGGCAACCATGGAAGCTTCATTGAGCGAACCCGTCGCAACCGCACTCAAGGCGCATTTTCGGGGACAACTGATTCAGCCGGGCGACGCGGCTTACGACCAGGCGCGTGCCGTCTACAACGGAATGATCGACAAGCGACCTGCGATCATCGCGCGCTGCGTCGATGTTGCGGACGTCATCGCGGCGGTGAACGCCGCGCGCGACGGCGGGATGCTGCTGGCCGTGCGTGGCGGCGCGCACAATGGCGCCGGGCTCGGCACATGCGATGGTGGACTGGTGATCGACCTGTCGCCCATGAAGGGCGTGTTTGTCGATGCCGGAAGCAAGACACTGCGGGTTGGCGGTGGCTGCACCTGGGGCGATGTGGATCACGCCGCCAGTGCCTACGGGCTGGCGACGCCGAGTGGCTTCATCTCGACCACCGGCGTGGGCGGACTGACGCTCGGCGGCGGCATCGGCTACCTCAGCCGCGCCTACGGCCTGACGATCGACAATCTGCTCAGCGCCGAGGTCGTTCTGGCCGACGGGCGCATCGTCACAGCAAGCGAGGACGAAAACGCGGACCTGTTCTGGGCGTTGCGCGGCGGCGGTGGCAACTTCGGCGTGGTGACGTCGTTCGAGTTCAAGGCTCATCCCGTAGCCACGGTCTATGGCGGCCCGATGCTGTGGCCGATGGAGCAGGCCCGCGAGCTGATGAAATGGTGGCGCGACTTCATCCTGAGCGCGCCGCAGCACATCAATGGCTGGTTCGGTTTCGTCACGGTGCCTCCCGCAGCGCCCTTCCCGGAGGAAGTTCACCTGCAGAAGATGTGCGCAGTGGTGTGGTGCTACACCGGCCAGATCGATCAGGCCGAAACGCACTTCCGTCCGATTCGCGAGGCCATGCCGCCAGCGGTGGACTTTGCCGGACCAGTCCCCTGGCCTGTCCTGCAGAGCCTGTTCGACGGACTGTATCCGGCGGGCTTGCAGTGGTACTGGAAAGCGGACTTCGTCAGCGACCTGAGCGACAAGGCCATCGATCTGCACATCAAGTACGGGCAGCAGTTGCCGTCGATGCACTCGACCATGCACCTGTATCCGATCAATGGTGCAGCGCATCGCGCCGGCTGCGACGACACGGCCTTCAGCTACCGCGATGCCAACTTTGCCAGCGTGATTGTCGGCGTGGATCCCGACCCGGCCAACAACGATCGCATCGTGCAGTGGGCGAAGGACTACTGGCTGGCCCTGCATCCGCACTCTGCTGGCGGCGGCTACATCAACATGATGATGGACGAGGGCAATGACAACGTGAAGGCGTCCTATCGCGACAACTATGCGCGGCTGGCGGAGATCAAGCGCAAATACGACCCGGCCAACCTGTTCCGCGTGAATCAGAACATCAGGCCCGCCTGACGCACCACGCTTTCGACATGGGGCGCAGGTACCCCTTATCCAGAAGCCCGGCGCGACACCGCTGCCACGGATGGCAGCCGGTACACGCCAGGCAACGGCTTGCACGGCAGAGGCGATCCCGTGTGGCCTGTACCGTTCCGTAGCTGGTCGCCCGCACGAGGAGTGCCGTCGCGGCAACGCCGCCGACACCCCTGTTGGAGATAGCAATGCATAAGACTCTTGCCAAGACCCTGCTTGCCGCTGCCGCACTTGCCGCCGGGCTCAGCCAGACCGCCCACGCCGGTGCCTATGCCGATGGGCTGATCGTCGCCGCGCCGGGACACAGCGACCAGCGCGACGCCTTTACCGATGGCGCGCACAGTCCGCCCACCGAGGCCACCATGCTGCCCGTGGTCGCGTATCAGGGCAGGTCCGTGTGCGCGGTCCGTGGCTTTGATCCGTACCTGGACGGCATGCGCAAGCCTGACCCTTACACCGATGGCGCCCGCATCAGCTCGCGCGATGGCTTCACCGACGGCGCGCGCAGCGATGCGCGCGACAGCGGGGAATGCTTGTCCTGAGCAGGGCAGGGCAACGGGGCGGTTGGTCTGGGCCTGCTCCGTTGTCCAGGCGCGGGAATATGCGCCATGACTTGGGCATGCCCCGATATGACGCAACCCTGCGGTCAGGCAACCGAGTCCCGAGCGACAGGGGTGTAGTCAAATCGCATTGCAATCGCAATGGCCTGTGACAGAACCCGCGTCGATTCGATCGTGGCGATCATGCGTCGTTGATTCTCCGTTTGGCAATAGCGGATCTGCAAAGCAGCAAACCACCTCGGTGAGGAGTCTCCGCGGTGGAGTCATCGCGGATGACTCCACCTGCAAGCTGGGACATGACGCAAGCGGTTGCGAGGCATGGCTTCGCCATTCGTACTCTTGCAAGGCCATCACCTGGCGCTTACGAACAACTTGCCAGAGCGTCACCGCTAGTCGATCAGCTTGCCCTGCGCGTCAAAGAACGGATGCGCTGCCCCATAATCCCCGATCGCTGCCGCATGCGTCACGAGTCCGTGTGCCGGATGCCACCAGTGCAGCAGGTAGCCGGGCGGCTCCATGCGAAAGCACGAGGGCGCCTGCGCGTCCAGGTCCAGCGCCACCTGGTGCGCCGGCCCGGGCGCGGTGATCGCGACCGTGCCACCGAAGCGGCGCGTGATGTGCCGATGCAGATGGCCGCACAGCACGCGTTCCACTTGCGGGTGGCGGCGCACGATGGCTTCGAGCGCGTCGGCGTTGGCCAGGCCCTGCTCGTCCATGTGGCCGATGCCGGTAAAGAACGGCGGATGGTGCAGCAACAGCAGGGTGGGGCGGGCCGGGTCGGCAGACAGTGCGGCTTCCAGCCATGGCAGCGCGCCGGGATCGACGCGCCCGCCGGGCTGGCCGGGCACGGTGCAGTCGAAGGCCACCAGCCGCAGCGGTCCCGAGTCGATGCTGTAGTGCACCGGGTCTTCGCCGCTGCCGGTGGCGAACAGGTAGTCGTGATCGGCAAAGACGCGGCGTAGCGCGCCGCGGCTGTCGTGATTCCCCGGCAGCAACCGCACGGGCATGGATAGCCGCTGCAGGATCTGGCGCAGGAACTGGTATTCGCTTTCGGCGCCGAAGTCGACCAGGTCGCCGGTGACAATCACTGCGTCGGGCTGTTGCGGGGCTGCCAGCAGGGTGTCGATGCAGCGGTGCAGTGCACCGGCGGTGTCAACCAGCCGGTACGACAGCTTGCCGCCGGCCTTGATGTGGAGGTCGGTGATGTGGGCGACCAGGTAGGGGGCGGTGTTCATGCTGCCAGGGCTTCGGGAAGTGTGATGAGGTGGCCGGTGTCGATGCGCAGGCCGACGCGGTCTCCGGCGTGCCAGTTGTCGCGGCGCGTGGTGTCGACGATGAGCGGCGCGGCGGCGCCGACTTCCACCAGCAGGCGGGTGCAGTTGCCCAGGAACAGGGCCGTGACCACGCTACCGTGCAGATGGGCGTCGTCCGTGTGCACCAGCGCCACGTCTTCGGGGCGGAACATCAGGTCGGCGCGCTGCGCCGGCGCGGATTCGTGCGTCCGGGGCACGACGCCGCCAGGCACGCGCCAGGCGCCGTTCTCGGCAGCGGCGGACAGGCGGTTCATGGTGCCGATGAAATCCGCCACGAAGGCATTGGCCGGCGCGCGGTAGATATCCTGCGGCGTGCCCGTCTGGGCGATGCGGCCCTTGTCCATAACGATGATGCGGTCGCCCAGCGCCATGGCCTCGGCCTGGTCATGCGTGACATAGACGGCGGTGATGCCCAGGTTGCGCAGCAACTGGTTGATGTCGGCGCGCAGGGCGTCGCGCAGCTTGGCGTCGAGCGCGGTCAGCGGCTCGTCCAGCAGTAGCACGCGCGGCTGCACGGCAATGGCGCGTGCGAGCGCCACGCGCTGGCGCTGGCCGCCCGAGAGCTGGTCCACGCGGCGGTCGGCGAAGGGTTCGAGATGCATCATCGCGAGCATGTCGGCAACCCGCGTGCGGCGCGTGGCGGCGTCCACGCGCCGCACGCGCAGCCCGTAGCCGATGTTCTCGGAGACGGTCATATTGGGGAACAGCGCGTAGCTCTGGAACACCATGCCCACGCCGCGCTGCTCGATCGGCAGCGCGGTCACGCAGGTATCGCCGAACCAGACTTCGCCGCCTGCATCGGGATACTCCAGCCCGGCGATGATGCGCAGCGTGGTGGTCTTGCCGCAGCCGGACGGGCCTAGCAGTACCACGGTTTCCGCGGCGCCTATGTCGAGATCCAGCGGCTGCAGCGCCAGCGTGCCGTCGGCAAACGTCTTGCCGCAATCGCGCAGCCTGATGGTGGTGGGTTCATGCATGACGGGTCTCGGTATGAGGGTTGGCCGGCGTGGCGGCAACAGCAGGGGCGGGCACCGCTTCGGGAACATACTTGCGGGAACGCGCGCCCAGCGCGCTGAGCGCTTGCATCAGCACCAGCAGCGGAATGATCATGACGAAGAAGACGATGGTGTAGGCCGAGCCGATCTCCAGCCGCATCGAGGCATAGCTGTCGGCCAGGCCCACCGGCAACGTCTGCGTGGTGGGCGTGTGCAGCATCCAGGTGAGGTTGAATTCGCCCACCGACAGCGTGACCACCATGAGCGCGCCGGCCAGGATGCCCTGGCGGCAATTGGGCAGCACCACGGTAAAGAAGCGCTGCAGGCGGCTCGCGCCAAGGCTGGCCGCTGCGTCCTCCAGCGTGCGGATATCGATGGCGGAAAGGATGGCCAGCACCGAACGCACCATAAAGGGCAGGGTGAACAGCACATGGCCGATCAGGATAAACAGCCAGCTCGTGCGCAGCGCCTGCCAGGTGCCGTAGAGCAGGATCAGGCCAAGCGCGGTCGCGAGGCCCGGAACGGCCACCGGCAGCATCAGCAGTTCCTCGATCAGCCGGGTGATGCGGTTGCGCCGCAGCGCCATGTAGTACGCGGCCGGCACGCCCAGCACCAGCGTGCAGGCAAGGCAGGCCAGCGCGATCAGCAGCGACAGGAAGATGGTATTGCGATAGAGCGACCAGACTTCCGCGAGCCAGCGCGTGGTCAGGCCGCTTTCCAGGCCGATGAAGACATTGTTGGTCAGGCCAGCCAGCACGGAGAGCACGACCGGCACGGTCATGAAGGCGCAGACCGCCAGTGTGAGCGCCAGTTGCAGCCAGTAGCCGGGGCGGCGATGGGTTGGGGTCATGGGATGGCTCCTAGGCGGTCGCGGCCACGGCGTCGCCGGAAAACCAGCGCGCGAGCGCCAGCAAGGCCCAGGTGACGGTGCCCAACAGGATGGACAGCGCAGCGGCCATGCCGAAGTTGGCGTAGTTGGTGAACTCGTTGTAGATGGTGAGCGGCAGCACGTCGAGTTGCGTGGCCAGCGTGAAGGCGGTACCGAACGCGCCCATGCTGGTGGCAAAGCAGATCGCGCCGCTGGAGATCATGGCCGGCATCATCGCGGGCAGCATCACGTCGCGCACCACGCGCCAGGGCCCGGCGCCCAGCGAGCGGGCAGCTTCTTCCAGCGAGGCGTCGAGCTTCTCCACTGCCGCCATCACGGTCAGGATCACGCGCGGGATCGAAAAGTACAGGTAGCCGACGAACAGCCCGGCCAGGCCGTAGGCAAAGGTCCAGCGCTCGCCGGCGAGCTTGTCGCCGACCATGGCCAGCAGGCCGTTGCGGCCGCCGAGCATGATGACCATGAAGCCGATCACCACGCCGGGAAACGCCAGCGGAAAGGTCAGCATGGCCACCAGCACGGACTTGCCAGGCACCGCGTTGCGCTGCAGGAAGGTGCCGGCAATGCCGGCAATCACCAGCGTGACCAGTGTCACGGCTGCCGACAGCAGCACGGTGACCATCAGGCTGTGCAGGTAGCGCGGACTGGAGACCACGGTCCAGTACACGCCCGCGCCTTGCTCGCCGTTGATGCTGACCGCCACGAGCCGCGCCATCGGCAGGCAGAAGAAGGCCAGGAAGACCACCAGTGCCGGCAAGGCAAACAGGAAGAGGGAGGGGGATCGGTTTGTCATGGCAGTGACGGGGTGATGGGCGGTGGGCGATGGCTTGGGTGAGCCGCCCGGCTGTCTCCCCGCTTGCGGGAAGACAGCCATCAGGCGGGAGACACCATCGCCAGTCGTCAGCGCGCTTGTCAGCGCACCTCCTTCAGATACTGCTCGCTGAACGCCTTTTGCACGTCGGCCATCTTGCCGAAGTCCACCGCCTTGGCCCGTGCGTATTCGGTGGCCGGCAGGAAACGCGCCTGTACTTCCTTAGGCACCACGCCGGCGCGCACCGGGCGCAGGTAGGCGTTGGCCCACAGCGCCTGGCCGGCGTCGGACAGCACGTAGTCGAGCACCTTGCGGCCTTCGGCCTCATGCGGCGCCTTGTTGACCAGGCTCATCACGTAGGGAACCACCACCGAGCCCTCTTTGGGGATCACGAAGGCAACGTTGGCGTGGTCCTTGTAGCGGGCGCGATAGGCGTTGAAGTCGTAATCGAGCAGGATAGGGATTTCACCGGACAGCACGCGCGCATATGCGGTCTGCTTGGGCACGATCGGCTGGTTCTTCTGCAGGTCCTTGAAATACTTGAAGGCCGGGCCGAAGTTGTCGAGCGTGCCGCCCATGGCCTGGTTGACGGCCACTGCGCCCACGTAGCCGACGAAGGCGCTGGCGGGGTCGAGATAGCCGACCAGGCCCTTGTACTCGGGCTTGAGCAGGTCGGCCCATGACTGCGGCACCGGCTTGCCGCGCAGCGCGTCGACATTGACCATGAAGCCCAGCGTGCCGGAATGGATGGCGAACCAGTTGCCCTGCGGGTCCTTCAGGCCGTCGGGAATGTCGTTCCAGTGGGCGGGCTTGTAGGCGGCGGTGACGCCGTCCTTCTTGGCCTGGATGCCGAAGGTCACGCCGTAGTAGACCACGTCGGCCACCGGGCTGGCCTTCTCGGCGACCAGCTGCGCCAGCGACTGGCCGGAGTTCTTGTTGTCCAGCGGCACGGCAACGCCGGTCTTTTCCTTGATGGCGCGGATCTGTGCCGCCCAGTCGGCCCATTCGGGCGGGCAGTTGTAGCAGATCGCGGTCTGGGCGGCCACGCCCTGGCTGAACGCGGCGGCGCTTAGCGCGAGGGCAATCCAGCGCAGCGGGCGGCGCCAGGAAGGAATAGGTTGCATGAGAGGCTCCTTGGTTGAGGACAGGGGTGGGGGATGCAACATGCGCACGCGGTTACGCGCGGTTACATTGATGGCGGAGCGGCCACGGTGCCGTTGACGCGCAGTGCGTGCGGCAGCAGCGTGACGCGCGGCGGCGCCGCCGAGGCTCGTCCGCCATCGTGCAGCCAGGCAAGCAGCCGGCCGACGGCGCTGGCGCCGATCTCCGAATTGGGTTGCACGACGGTGGCCAGCGGCGGTTCGACCACGCTGCCCAGCGCGATACCGTCATAGCCCAGTACGGAGATGTCGCGCGGCACGCTCAGGCCGAGGCGCCTGAGGTCGGAGATCACGCCGATGGCCAGCAGGTCATTGGTGCAGAAAAAGGCGGTGGGCGCATCGTTTGCCCGGACCAGCGCGCGGATCTGTTCGGCATTGCTGGCGGTGTGCGATGGCAGGCAGACTGGCGCGGCGGGCCTTAGCCCGTGCGCGCGCATGGCGTCCTGATAGCCGGCAAAGCGCTGGCGCGCGCGGTCCGAGGCGACGAAGGCGCCCGATACCACGGCGATGCGGCGGTGCCCGGCGGCAATCAGGGCCTCCACGCCGGCGCAGGCGCTGCGCCGGTTGTCCACCGATACCGAATGACGCCGGCTGCGCGGTCCGGCCTGGTTGTACGCCAGCACGTATGGCACGCCCTCGCCGTCGAGTTGATCCAGCACCGTGCTGTGCGCCGCGTCGGCCACGGTCAGCACCATGCCGTCCACGCGATGGCGCAACAGGTACTCCACACGCTCGCATTCGCGAGCCGGATCGTAGCCGCTGGTGACCAGCATCAGCGAATAGCCGCCCGCCAGCGCCGCTTCCTCGATGCCGTGCCAGCATTCGGCGAACACCGCGTTTTCCAGCGTTGGCACCATCACACCGATCATGCGGGTCTGCTGGGCGCGCAGCTTGCTGCCGAGCAGGTTGGGGCGAAAGCTGAGCCGGCGCGCCGCCTCGCGCACGCGCTGCGCCGTGCTGTCGCGCACCAGGTGCGGGCTGCTGAACACGCGCGATGCGGTGGCGAGCGACACCCGCGCGGCTTGCGCCACGTCGATCAGGGTGGCGCCACCTGTCGTGTCGGGCCTGCCCCCCGCTGGATCTTTGCGATTCACGCTTAGAGCTCCGGATGAAAACGTTTTCATTGAAGGTGGAAAAAACGGGGCGTCAAGACATTCCGTCGCTGCACTGCCGCAGAAGGCGGCTGGCGGACGGGCGCCTGCACCCTGCCTGGATGGCATTTTGTTTGGCGTGGATGACAGGGGGATGACATCCGGGTGCAAAGGCCGGATGCCGGCCGCGTAGGAAAACGCCGCCTACGGAGTGCGCACCGCAGGTCGCGTGTCGCGTACCGTGGTCGGGGCGGGGTACACGTCGTCGCTGGGCGCAATCGGCTGACGCGGCGGTGGCGGTGTCGCCGCGGTATCCCGGGGGACTCCCTCGCATCCCGCCAGGGCCGCGGCCAGAAGGGCGATGAGGGAGCACTCAGCCAAGCCGCAACGGAAGGCGTGACCGGTGCGGGGGAAGAGCGTGCGGTGCTGCATAAGCGGACCCCAGGTGGCAATCCTGCCTCTAGCTTATGCTACTGGCGCACAACAGAGCTCTCCTGGAATGTGTGGTTCAAGCCTGACATCCCCGTATCCACCCGACAGTTGTATATTCTGGGCCGCGACGCATAAAGGCACGTGCCTGACTCATAAGCCTTGCTTCGTGGAAAGAGCTGCCGCCTGTGTATGCACTTCCTTATGCCGGCTCCTGTTGGCCCCTGACTGTTTTGCGCAGCATTTTCATAAGCCAATGCCTGCTGGCTAAGACATGAAGCCATGTGCCTGCAAACTCGCAACAAGCCGGGGCAGTGTGTAACGAATCTATATGTAGTGGTGCATATGCCACATTTGAGCGGATGCAAGCAGGTAGAATCGCGCCTTCCGTGCCAATCGCAACATTCCTATAACAATGAGCCCCCGTCCGTCGCGCCTGCCGTGCATTGACGCCCTGAAAGCGGTCAGCTCCCAGTTGATCGTGCTCCATCACCTGGCCTTCTATGGCCCGATGTCCGATACCGCGTATCGGCTGGCCCCGGGGCTGGTGGACTGGCTCTACGACTACGCCCGCATCGCCGTGCAGGTCTTTCTGGTGGTCAGCGGTTTCCTCGCCGCGCGCAGCCTGGCGCCGCATGGCCAGCTGGAAATCAGCCAGCATCCGCTGCTGGTGCTGTGGCGGCGCTACCAGAAGCTGGTGGTGCCCTTTGCTGCGGCGCTGCTGCTCAGCATTGCCGGGGCCGCCCTGGCGCGCCAATGGATGGTGCATGATTCGATCCCTGCGCCGCCCGGCCTGCTGCAGTTCCTTGCGCACGTGACGCTGCTGCATAACGTGCTCGATGTCGACGCGCTCTCGGCCGGGGTCTGGTACGTGGCCATCGACCTGCAGCTGTTTGCGCTGCTGCTGGGTGCGCTGTGGGCCGCGCGCGCCGTGGCGCGCGGGAAAGCGCCGGCGGGTGCCGGGGTCAGCATTGGCATTGTGGTGCTGGTGGCGGTGGCATCGCTGTTCTGGTTCAACCGCGATGCCGCGTGGGATATCTGGGCGCTGTACTTCTTCGGCGCCTATGGCATGGGGGCGCTGGCCTACTGGGCGTCCAACCCCGGTCGCCCGGTGTTGCCGCTGCTGGTCCTCGGCGCGGTAACGTTGGCGGCGCTGGCCTTCGATTTCCGGCTGCGCATCGCGGTGGCGCTGGCGACTGCGCTGCTGCTGGCGGTGGCGCGCCGCGGCGGCTGGCTGGAGCGCTGGCCGCGGGCGCGCGTGATCGGCTTCTTCGGGCGCATTTCCTATTCGGTGTTCCTGGTTCACTTTCCGGTCTGCCTGCTGGTCAACGCGCTGGTGTCGAACCTGGCGCCGGGCCAGCCGGTGCTGAACGCGCTCGGCATGGTTGCCGCATGGGCGCTCAGCAATGTGGCCGGCGCGTTGTTCTATCGCTACATCGAAAGCGCCCGGCCGTTGGCGGCGCTGCGTGCGCTGCTGGGCAACGGCCGCGACCGCGCCAGCCGGCAAAGCGTGTAACGTTTGCAGGCATGGCCGTGCAGCGGTGGTACGGCTTCTCCCGGACGGCGCCGTGCCAGCATGGCCGTGCGCGCTTCTTGTTGGTGCTTGTGCACCCGTCATGCCACGTCGCCTGCACGCCATGCGTGCATGCCGCCCGCGCATACTTGCGTTCGGCGCCACACACATCGGAGCAACACTCGCGTAAATGGCATTGGGCGATGGCACAAAGGTTGCCTAGTATGGAATCGTAAACCTGACCATTTGGTCAGGATTCCATCGGGAACCGAGGGTGCCATGTCCGACCATATCGTCCTGACCTCGCACGCACGCCGCGACAAGCCGGCCGAGCCTATCCACTGGGGCGCCCCCACGGCGGCCGAGCGCGGGCCGGTCATCGCCAGCCTGGCGAATCCGGCGCAGCGCAATGTGATCGGCACTCACGCAGGTGCCTACGCCATCTACCGGGCCCTGGCGGTTGCCGCGGGCGCATTGCAGCGCGACCATCGCACCGACCTGACCGATACCGCGCCGGCGGAGGCGATCGGCCCGCATCCGCAGTGGGGCGACCCGGAGAAGATAGTTTCGCTGGATCCGTGGGGCCACCTGGTGTCCACCGTGTTTGCCGACCGCATCGCGGCCGGCGTGGATATCCGCCCGACCATCGCCGTCACCCGCGCGCATATCAACATGCCGGAGCTGATGTCGGCCATCGCGGCCGGCCGGCTCAAGCCCGACGGCGACATCCTCCATGCCAATGGCGATGTGCGCGTGACCAAGGCTGCGGTCGATCCGGTCTGGTATCTGCCCGGGCTGGCGGCCCGTTTCGGCATCAAGGAAAGCGTGCTGCGCCGCAGCCTGTTCGAGCAGACCGGCGGCATGTTCCCGGAACTGGTGACGCGGCCGGACCTGAAGGTGTTCCTGCCGCCCATCGGCGGCATGACGCTGTATTTCTTCGGGGACGTGGGCCAGCTGGGCAAGCCTGAAACCCGCGTGGCCTGCCGCGTGCACGATGAATGCAACGGATCGGATGTGTTCGGGTCAGACATCTGTACCTGCCGGCCGTATCTGGCACATGGCATCGAGGTGTGCATCGAGATGGCGCAGCAGGGCGGTGTCGGGCTGGTGGTCTACAACCGCAAGGAGGGCCGCGCGCTGGGCGAGGTGACCAAGTTCCTGGTCTACAACGCCCGCAAGCGGCAGGTGGGCGGCGACCGTGCGGAGACTTACTTTGCCCGCACCGAATGCGTGGCAGGCGTGCAGGACATGCGTTTCCAGGAGCTGATGCCGGATGTGTTCCACTGGCTGGGCATCCGCCGCATCGACCGCTGGGCGTCGATGAGCAACATGAAGCATGGCGCGCTGGTGGCGCAGGGCATCGAGGTGGTCGAGCAGGTGGCCATCCCCGAGACCCTGATTCCCGCCGACGCCCGTGTCGAGATCGATGCCAAGGTGGCCGCGGGCTACTTTACGCACTACACGCCGCCGGATGCGAACGAACTGGCCCTGGCAAAGGGCAGGGGGTTGAACGAATGACGATGTTTCCCGAGGATGGCAAGCCCGGCATGGACCGCCAGGGCACAGGTAACGAGATGCGGCCGGGTGCCGGCTGGCTGAGCCCGGTGCCGGAAGGGCATCCCGCTTCGGCGCTGCTGTGTGCCGAGGCGGTGCGCACGCATTGCGCGGCGGTCACCGAGAACGTGGCCAGCGGCGCGTCCGAACTTTTCACCTGGCATCCGGACCGCGTGCATGCCATTGCCGACTATGTCGCCAGCACCATCCGCCAGCGCTATCCTGACCTGCAGGTGCCGTACCACAGCCGCTGGCGCCATTTTGAAAGCGCCGGCGTCGACCAGCGCGCGGACCGGTGGCAGGTGCTGTGCGAGCGTGCCGCGCTGAGCGGGCCCGAGCACCGCGAGGAGCGCGCCCGCATCGGCATCGACCTGGTGATTCCAAGCGTATTGCTCGATGCCGGCGCCGGCCCTGACTGGCGTTACCGCGATCCGGCCAGCGACCTGGTGCTGACGCGCTCGGAAGGGCTGGGCGTGGCCAGTTTCGACCTGTTCGCGCGCGGCGGCTTCTCGGCCGCGCCGGGCGATCCGCTGCGCGCGGACGCCGAGCGGCTGCAGCGCATCGATGCCGACAGCATCGCCCACGCCTTCCAGGTCGCGCAGCACAACCCGCTGGTGGGGCTGGAAGGCCGCGCCGGCCTGCTGCGCCGCCTCGGAGAGGTGATGGAGGCGACCCCGGCGCTGTTCGGCCGGCCGGCACGGCTGGGCAACCTGTACGACTACCTGAAGGCGCATGCGGTCAACGGGCACCTCGACGCCGGCTTCCTGCTGCGCACGCTGCTGGTCGGCCTGGGGCCGGTATGGCCGGGGCGGATCATTGTCGAAGGCGTGTCGCTGGGCGACTGCTGGCGGCATCCGGCCGCGCCGGGCGGGCTGGTGCCGTTCCACAAGCTCACGCAGTGGCTGACCTATTCGCTGCTGGAGCCGCTGGAGGACGCCGGCCTGACCGTGACCGGGCTGGACGCGCTGACGGGCCTGCCCGAATACCGCAACGGCGGCCTGCTCTACGACTTCGAGCTGATGGTGCCGCGCGACCCCGGCTTTGCCGCCGTGCCGCATGCGGTGGATGAGCCCGTGATCGTCGAATGGCGCGCGCTGACCGTGACCGGCCTGGACCTGGTGGCCGACGGCGTGCGCCAGGCGCTTGGCTTGCAGGAAGAAAATTTCCCGCTGGCGCGCGTGCTCGAAGGCGGCACCTGGGCGGCGGGGCGCCGCATTGCCGCCAAGCGGCGCCCGGGTGGCGCGCCGCCGTTCGCCATCATCAGCGACGGCACGGTGTTCTGAGCAAGGTCGGCCGCCAGGCGGCCGACCTTGCCGGCAGGCATTGCGTGTGAAACCTGGCATCTGGAGCGTCACCATGAACGACATGTCCGCTGTTCCCGCTGTTGAGCCACTCGATGCCGATCCTGCCGGCCTGGCCGGGGTGCTGGTCGTCGACCACCCGCTGGTGCAGCACAAGGTCACCCTGGTGCGCAGCGAGGACACCACCACCGACAACTTCCGCCGGCTGGTGCGTGAAATCAGCCAGTTGCTGACCTACGAAGCCACGCGCGACCTAGCCATGGAGACGGTCGCCATCCGCACGCCGATCGCGCCGATGCAGTCGCGGGTGCTGTCGGGCAAGAAGCTGTGCCTGGTGTCGATCCTGCGCGCGGGCAACGGCTTTATCGACGGCATGCTGGAGCTGCTGCCGGCGGCGCGCGTCGGGCATATCGGCCTGTACCGCGACCCCGAGACGCTGGAGCCGATCGAGTACTACTTCAAGATGCCGGAAGACATCCAGGAGCGCATGGTGATCGTGGTGGACCCGATGCTGGCCACCGGCAACTCGGCCATTGCCGCGCTGAACCGCCTGAAAGAGGCCGGCGTCACCACCATGAAGTACGTGTGCCTGATCGCCTCGCGCCCGGGGCTGCGCGCGCTGCGCGCGGCGCACCCTGAGGTCGGCATCGTCACCGCGGCCATCGACGAAACGCTCAACGAGCACGGCTATATCGTGCCCGGGCTGGGCGACGCCGGCGACCGCCTCTACGGCACGCGCTGATGGACACGCAGGCCAGCGCCGCGGCGCGGCGCCCCCTGCCCGCGTGCGATGCGCCGGGCGGGCGCATCCGGCAGGAGAACCAGGCCATGATCCTGCGCGCGGCCGAGCATGTCTTTGCGCGCGCGGGCTTTGCCGGCGCCACCATGGCCGAGATCGCGGTGCGCGCCGGCGTGCCCAAGTCCAACCTGCATTACTACTTCCGCACCAAGCAGGCCCTGTACCGCGCCGTGCTGGCGCATACGCTGCAGCTGTGGCTGTCGGAGACCGACATCATCCGCGCCGAGCTGCCGCCGCAGGTGGCGCTGGAACAATACATCCGCGCCAAGATGCGGCTGTCGGCCAGTCATCCGGATGCATCGCGCGTATTTGCCAACGAACTGCTGCACGGCGCGCATGAGATCGGCGAGGTCCTGCGGCAGGTGCTGCGCGAACTGGTGTCGCGCAAGGCCGCGGTGGTGCAGCAGTGGATCGACCGCGGCCAGATGGCGCCGGTCGACCCCCAGCACCTGTTCTTCACGATCTGGGCGGCCACGCAGACCTATGCGGATTTCGAGTCGCAGGTATGCGCGGTGCTCGGCGTCAGCCAGCTGGAGCAGCGGGACTATGCGCAGGCCACCGAGCACCTGGTGGCGCTGCTGCTGCGCG
The DNA here is from genome assembly GCF_058794355.1 of Cupriavidus sp. GW823-FHT07B10. Classification (NCBI taxonomy): domain Bacteria; kingdom Pseudomonadati; phylum Pseudomonadota; class Betaproteobacteria; order Burkholderiales; family Burkholderiaceae; genus Cupriavidus; species Cupriavidus sp. GW823-FHT07B10. The sequence goes on along the minus strand of NZ_JBXAGS010000007.1, from coordinate 256,891 downwards.
GCTGCGGACTCGACCCCGAGCCCGCGGCGCCCGACCGGCGCGCATGACGCCGTGGCGCCGGAGCCGGCGCCGTGAGAACATCGCCGTATCGCCGTGCCTCCTGCCTGAGAGACCTCCATGCTCGACCTGATCCTGCGGCACTGCAACCTGCCCGACGGGCGCACCGACATCGATATCGGCATTGCCGCGGGCCGCATCGCCGCGGTTGAGCCGGCACTGGCCGCGCACGCCGCCGACGAGATCGATGCGGCCGGCCACCTGGTGACGCCGCCGTTCGTCGATGCGCACTTCCATATGGACGCCACACTGTCGTACGGGTTGCCGCGCGTGAACCAGTCGGGCACGCTGCTCGAAGGCATTGCGCTGTGGGGCGAGCTCAAGCCGATGCTGACGCAGGAGGCACTGGTCGAGCGCGCGCTGGCCTATTGCGACTGGGCGGTGGCGCGCGGGCTGCTGGCGATCCGCTCGCATGTGGACGTGTGCGATCCGCGGCTGCTCGCGGTGGAGGCGCTGCTGCACGTGCGCGAGCGCGTGCGCCCCTACCTGGACCTGCAGCTGGTGGCGTTCCCGCAGGACGGCGTGCTGCGCGCGCCCGGCGCGCTGGACAACCTGAAGCGCGCGCTGGACATGGGCGTCGACGTGGTCGGCGGCATCCCGCATTTCGAGCGCACCATGGCGCAGGGCGCCGAATCTGTGCGGCTGCTGTGCGAGCTGGCGGCGGACCGCGGCCTGCGCGTCGACATGCATTGCGACGAGAGCGACGACCCGCTGTCGCGCCATATCGAGACGCTGGCCAGCGAGACCGTGCGGCTCGGCCTGCAGGGCAGGGTGGCGGGCTCGCACCTGACCTCGATGCATTCAATGGACAACTATTACGTATCCAAGCTGATCCCGCTGATGCGCGAGGCCGGCGTGGCGGCGATCGCCAATCCGCTGATCAACATCACGCTGCAGGGGCGGCACGATACCTATCCGCGGCGCCGCGGCATGACGCGGGTGCCGGAGTTGCTGGCGGCCGGCGTACCGGTGGCGTTCGGCCACGATTGCGTGATGGATCCGTGGTACAGCCTGGGCTCCGGCGACATGCTGGAAGTGGCGCACATGGGGCTGCATGTCGCGCAGATGACCGGGCAGGAAGCCATGCGCGCTTGCTTCGCCGCCGTGACCGCCATGCCCGCGCAGATCCTGGGGCTGGATGGCTACGGCGTGGCGCCTGGCTGCCGCGCCGACCTGGTGCTGCTGCAGGCGCGCGACCCGGTGGAGGCGATCCGCCTGCGCGCCACGAGGCTGCGGGTGCTGCGTGCCGGCAAGACCATCGCCAGCATGCCCATGGCGATGGCTGCGCTGGACCTGCCTGGCCGGCCGGCGCAGGTGGATTTCCTGCGGCGCGGCGGCGGGCAATAAGGATCACAAATTTTTTGTGTCAGGGTGTTGACAGTCCCTGACGCGCTCGGCATAATTTCTTTCTTCGCATCGCGGCAGCAATGCAGCGAAACGAAGCCCAGATGGCGGAATTGGTAGACGCACTAGGTTCAGGTCCTAGCGGTGGCAACACTGTGGAGGTTCGAGTCCTCTTCTGGGCACCAATATTTAGAAAGGCTCGCGCAAGCGAGCCTTTCTTCGTTTTAGCCCGGCGTGAGTGACCGGGTCACCGCCATTCGATACCGAGGCGGCGGTGCCGGATATGTGGAAGAAGCCCGCAGCGATGCGGGTTTTTTTCGTCCATTGTTTCCGTGCTGGTGCCGGGGCCGGCCTGCTTCAGCCGGCTGCCACCCCTTCCTCGCGCTGTGCTTCGCGCACGCAGTTGCGCCCTTCGGCCTTGGCGCGGTACATGGCAGCGTCGGCCGCGCCGAACAGCCGCTGCCAGTGACGCTCGCCGCCGCGCCCGATGGCCACGCCGAAGCTGGCGGTGACGCACAGCTGGGTGCTGCCCGACAGGTAGACCGGGCGCGACGCGATTTCCGCGCGCAGGGTTTCGGCCAGCGCGGCGGCCTCGCCCGGCCTGCCGTGCGGCAGCAGCAGCGCGAACTCCTCGCCGCCGAAGCGTGCCAGCACGCCTTCGGGCGGCACCAGCGCGCGCATCATCGCAGCGATGTCGCGCAGCACCTGGTCGCCGGCGGCATGGCCATGGCGGTCGTTGATCTGCTTGAAGCGGTCCACGTCGATCAGCACCAGGCTGGCGCTGTCGTGTGCCGCGTACTGCGCGGCCACCAGCTCCAGCGCGCGCCGGTTCAGCAGCCCGGTCAGGCTGTCGGTGCGCGCCTGGTGTTCCAGTTGTTCGGTCAGCGAGGCGCGCTCGCGCAGCTTGCGGCGCAGGATCTCGATGGCATCGAACAGGCGCCGCATCTCCGCCGCGGGCCTGGCGGACGCCGCTGGCGCAGCGTAGTGCGGGTGTTCGCGCGCCTCGGCCAGGCCGATCACTTCGTCGCCGGCGCGCAGCAGCGGCAGGATCACCGAGCGCTGCATGAACACCAGCACGTAGCCCAGCACGGCAAGGATCAGCGCCGACGTGCCGCACGCTGCCGTCAGTTCGCGCAGCGCTTGTGCGCGCGCTGCGGTGAAATGCGCGACCACCTCGTCCAGGAATACCCTGCGCAACCGCTCCAGCGGCTCCAGCGTGCGCACGTAGCGGTTGGTCAGCTCCGTCGGCGTCATCGAGTAATTGCCCGAGACGCGGCCCTGCGCAACCAGGCTGTCGATCATCGACAGGCCCTGGCCGAAGAACTGGTGGCCGGCGTCGGCGTATGCCTGCTCCAGCGCGGGCACGGCGCCGAACATGTTGTACGCCGGCCCCGCCAGCTGCCATAGCTCCAGCAGCCGGCCGCGCGAGCGCGTGGCGTCCACCAGGCTCTGCACTGGCATCGGCTGGCGCGCCGCCACGGGCGCCATGATCTGCGAGGCGATGCGCCCGCCATACTCGCGCAGGTCGCCCAGCATCCTGCCGGTCAGCGCCGGCGCCGCCAGGCCGTCGTCGCAGGCGGACAGTTCGCGCACCTGCCAGGCGATGACCGGCTGCAGCGCGTCCACGACCTCGAACATGCTTTCGATGGCATGGCGGATCTCGTCCATGTCACGGTCCTGGCGCGGCCGCCCGGCGAGTTCGTCGATCTCGGCCCGCGCCCGCGCCAGGCGTTCGCGCACGCGCTCGACCATGAGCGGCGGCAGGTGGTGGTTGTGCAGGCCGAAGGGTGCCGGCGGCGGCGCGGCCAGGCGCGCCAGCGCGGCATCGCTGCGGGCACGGAACGCTTGCAGGCGCTCACGCGCGGAGGTGTTGGGCGAGGGTGGATCTCCCAGCACGCTGTTGGCCGGTCCACGTTCCGCGGACAGCACGTTGGCGGCCTCGAGCAGCTCGCGGTATGCCGAGATGTCGTACAGGTTCTGCCGCGCCGAGGTGAAGTCGCCATACGAGCGGGCCATCACCAGCGCGGCGAGCACCAGGGTGCAGAGCCCGCCGACCGCCGTGGCGATCGCCAGCTTGCGCTTCAGGCTGCGGCTGCGTCCGGCCGGCGGTGCCATGCCCCCGGGTTCGGACTCACGCCGGCGCGCACGTTGCCACAAGGCCATAAGGTTTGCTCCCGGCGGCAGCTTGCCGGGCGATGTCTGCAAGATTTGTCATTACCGCCATTATTAACGAAAAGGCGCAGCGGCCAGGCCGAATTTGCTCGCTGACAGGGTCGTACGGGGCGCGCGCGGCCGAACATTCCCGGCTAACGCTGGCAGGGCATTTGACCTATGCTCGAACTCATCGGGCAGGCACATATAACGTCCGAAGGTGGTTGCCATGACTACGGTCTTGTCATCGAGAGAAAGGGAGGCGGGGACTTGCCCCGGGTGGCACGCATGTGCCGCGCATCACGGCATGGTCCTGCATCACCTGCAGTACAGCGTCATCCTGGCCATGCTGATGTGTGCACTGGCCCATGCAGATGACGCCGTTCCGGAAAGCCAGGGCGTCTCCGGCTGGGACCAGCCGCTGCAGGCGCAAGCCGGGCAGCCCGCCATGGCCGACGTGCCCGATCTGCTGGTTGCCGACACCGCTGCTCCTGCCTGGTCCGCCACGCCCGCCGAGCCCGTCACCGTCGAGTATGCCGCGCCGTCGCAGTCATCCCCATCCGCGTTAACGCTTGCCATGGGCCCCGGGCCCGATGACGATGCGCCCGGCCTTGCCGCGGTCGACCGTGAAACCGCCGCCATGGCCGAACGCCCGCGCCGGGTGTCGCTGCACCTGGATGACATCACCAGCGCAGGCGGTTTTGCCGACAGTCGCATGCGCACCATGGCGCTGGCGGTCGATGCCGTGGTGCCGCGCGCAGGCGGGCTGACCATCCAGCCGCGCTTGCAGCTGGCCTACCAGCCTGGCATGTCTCCCGTCTCCGGCATGCCGATGCAAGCCATGCCCGGCGATGCCAGCGCCGCCGGCATTGGCGTGCGCCTGTACGGCGCGCAGCCGACGCGGCTGGCCGGTATTTATCCCTTTGTCGAGGCTGACTGGTGGCAGGACAGCCGCAAACAGGTCATCAACATCAACGGCACCAAGATCGATGCCGACCTGCTGCGCGGGTTGTTCTCCTTCAACATCGGCGCGCATGGCAATACATCGACCGGCATGAAGCTGTGGTTCAAGGTGAGGGCGGGGCGCAACCCGGGCGGAACGGTCGGGGCGCGCTATCGGTGGTAGTGGTGGTAGTGGGGAGGGTGGCGCCAAATGCGAGCGCCGCAATGAAAAAAGGGCTTCCGTTTCCGGAAGCCCTTTTTCTTTCTGCATAGGTGGCGCGGCTGGCAGGATTCGAACCCACGACCCCTTGGTTCGTAGCCAAGTACTCTATCCAACTGAGCTACAGCCGCACACGAGAGGCGCCATTGTAGCGCAATTTCTGGTTTGCGCAAGCCCCCCGCCAAAAATCTTCAACTGGCCCCGATGCCCGCGCCGGTGCTACGCCGTGGCGTTCGACCAGATGCCGTCCGCTTCCTGCGCCTTGCCGTCATCGCGCAGCTTGAGCAGGTGCGCCAGCAGCGATCGCTGCGCAACCGGATGCATGCGCGGCGGCACATCGTCGTAGACGCGCAGCAGCAGCTCGCCGATCGGTGCCGGGCTCAGTTCGCGCAGTGCGGCAACGACCTTGGCCTCGCGCTGCAGCCGGTGCCGGACCAGGATGCGGATGGCGTCCTGCGGGCGCGCGATCAGGAAGCCATGGCCCGGCGCCAGCCAGTCGAGGTCTTCATCCTGCAGTGCTGCGAGCGAGTCCAGGTAGGCGCGCATGTCGCCATCGGGCGGGCCGATGACGACGGTCGAGCCCTGCATCACGTGGTCGCCGGTAAAGAGTGTCTGTTCTTCTTCCAGCAGGTAGCAGAGGTGGTTCGAGGCGTGGCCCGGCGTGTGGCACACGCGCAGGGTGCAGTCCTCGGTGATGGCAAGGCGCTCGCCGTGGTTCAGTTCGCGCTGTGGCTGGAAGCTGAGGTCCTGCCACTGGCCGGCAGGCGCGGCACGCCCGAGCACCGTGGCGCCGGTGGCGGCCTGCAGCGCGGCGGCAGCGGGCGAATGGTCCAGGTGGGTATGCGTGGCGAGGATCCAGCGGATCGGGCCGGGTGCGGCAGCAAGGATGGCGCGCACATGCTCGCCATCGTCCGGGCCCGGATCGATCACGGCCCATTCATTGCGCGCGCCGCCGCCTATCAGGTAGGTGTTGGTGCCCGGGCCCGTCATCACGTTGCCGTTGTTGGCGGTCACGCGCCAGACGCGCTCGGACAGTCGTACCGGCACGCCCGGTACCAGCTCATAACGGCCGTGCGTGTTGCCGTCGGGATCGATGCGGCCGATCTCGGCGTAGCACGGCTCGTTCGGCATCACCGGGCGCACGCCGGCCGCGCCGGTGGCCAGCCGCGGCATGATGCAGGCAATGCCGCGCAGCTGCGAGTAATAAGCGAAGCAGGCCGCGGCGCTTTCAAACTGCGCGATCGAGCTCAGCGTGCGGCGCGTGACGTGCATCAGCGGCAGGCCGCTGGCGGGATCGGCGGCCTCGCCGGGGCGAATCCAGCGGTGCTCCACGATCTCGGTGCCGTCGGGCACGGCCACCTGGCCTTCGGGGGCGATGGCGACAAAGAAGCGGGTATCGAAACGCTTGGGCAGGCCGGGGGGCGTCAGCCAGTAGCTGTGATAGGCGAGCCGGTCGGCCGCCAGGCGCAGGCCCAGTTGCTCGCAAGCGTGGGCCAGGCCGGGGCCGCCGCGCTGCACTGCCTCGCGCAGCAGCGCCTGGCCGGCGGCGCCGAGCTGGTGCGGCGAATGCGGGCGCCCGTCGCGGTCACAGGCAAACAGCAGGCCGGCCTCTTCATAGCATTCTCGCAAGGCGGCCAGGTAGAAGTCCAGGCCGCTGGCCGGCATGCCCAGGCGTTCGCTGGCAAGGGCGTCGTCCAGGCCGTGGGCATGCGCGTGCAGGGCCTTGTCCTGCGCGTCGAGCGTGCCGCCCGGGAAAACGTAGGCGCCGCTGCTGCGGTCGTTGGCGCGTTCGACGCGGCGTACCAGCAGCACTTCCATGCCGGCCGGCGCATCGCGCACGACGAGCAGGCTGGCGGCGGTGCGCAGCAGGGGAGCAGGGGTGGCAGGGCGGTTGCCGCTTGTCTCTGTGGTTGTCATTGTGTCGGCATCGTGGTTGTGCTGGCGGCACGCACCTGGCCGGAACCCGGGGCGCTGCCGCGTGCCATAGTTTAGCCGCGTTCAAGGATTCGCTATCGGCGGGGCATTGCCGGGCTGCCCGGGCGCGCCGGCTTTGGCTTTTCCGGCCAGAGGCAGTAACCTGATAGCTCCGCTTCACTTTTTGGGGTGCCCGTTGCCGGCGCCCTCCTTCTGAGGAGGTCCGCGTGATCCGAGCTTCTTGCCTGTGCCTGCCGCTGGTGTGCCTGCTGGCCGCCTGCGAAACGCCGCCGCAGATGGCACCGCGCCCTGTGCCCCCGGCCACCACCCGCATCACCGTCGATCCACAAGCCGCATCCAGGGCCGCGTCCATGGCCTGCGAGCCGGCCGTGGCGGAAGCCCTCAAGCGCCGCTACCCGCAGCCCGGCAGCGTGATGCTGATGGCCGACCGCGAGCAGTACTACCTGCGCCCCAATGCGCAAACCTCGGTCAATGGCGAAGGCGTGTTCGAGCCTGACGACAGTTCGTCGGCGATCGGCTTCCACTACGCCTGCCTGTACAACGCGCGTACGGGCAAGGTCGATGATGTGCAGATGCGCTATTGATCCTGCCGATCGTCCGCATTGCATGGCCTGCGTAGAAAATTCCAGGCCTCATTCAACAATTGTTGCGCGAAACGAATGTAATCGCGCGTCCCCATTTCCTTGACCAACCGGTCGACCGGCTCTTAGCATAGCCACGCGTATTTTCGAAGTTCGCATATAGAACTGTAGTTCTAGTGGCGTAACTTTGGCCGAAACTGGAGACAAGGAAGCTATGAGCAAGATTGCCGGGTTCTTCACCGAACTCATGCGCCGGTACCTGCCGGATCCCTTTGTATTTGCCATCGGCCTGACCTTGCTGACGATGGCGCTGGCGGTGACGGTGCAAGGGCAGGCAGCGCCGGCCGTGATCGCCAGCTGGGGCAAGGGGTTCTGGAACCTGCTGGCATTTACCACGCAGATGGCGGTGATCCTGGCGATGGGCTACGTGCTGGCCACCGCGCCGTTCACTGACCGCATGCTCGACCGCATCGTCAGCGCCGTGCACTCGCCGCGCACCGCGGTGATCGTCGCCACGCTGGTGGGCGGCATCGGCAGCTACCTGAACTGGGGCTTCGGGCTGGTGATCGGCGGCATCATCGTCAGGAAGCTGGCGCTGAAGGTCCGTGGCGTGCATTACCCGCTCATCATCGCCGCCGCGTACAGCGGCTTCACCCTGTACGGGCTGGGCCTGTCGGCCAGCATCCCGGTGCTGATCTCCACCCCGGGCCACCCGATGGAAAAGCTGATGGGCGTGATCCCGCTGTCTGAAACCATCTTCTCCACGCCGATGCTGCTGACCAGCCTGGCGGTGATCGTCACGCTGCCGCTGCTCAATGCCTGGCTGCATCCGCGCAACCCGGCCGAAGTGGTGGAGATCCGCCGCGACCAGGAACCCGCCAAGGCCGAGGCCGGCTCGGCCCACAGCATGGGCGGCGAGAACACCCTGGCCGCGCGCCTGAACAACAGCCGTATCCTGAGCCTGGCCATCGGCCTGTGCGGCATGGCCTACGCGGTCATCTACTTCACGCAGGGCGGCTCGCTCGACCTGAACCTGATCAACTTCCTGATCCTGTTCGCGGGCGTGCTGCTGCTGGGCACGCCGGTCAACTACGTGGCCAAGCTGAACGAAGGCATCAAGACCATTTCCGGCATCATCCTGCAGTATCCGTTCTATGCAGGCATCATGGCGATCATGGCCGGCTCGGGGCTGGTGGATACCATCTCGCGTGTGTTCGTGGAGATCGCCACGCCGCAGACGCTGCCGTTCTGGGGGCTGCTCAGTTCGTTCGTGATCAACTTCTTCGCACCGTCGGGCGGTGGCCACTGGATGATCCAGGGCCCGTTCATGGTCGATGCGGCCAAGGCCATCAACAGCTCGGTCAGCCAGACCTCGATGTCGGTGATGCTCGGCAATGCCTGGAACGACCTGGTGCAGCCGTTCTGGATATTGCCGGCGCTGGCGCTGTCCAGGCTGAACCTGAAGGACGTGATGGGCTACACCGTGATCATGATGTTCTGGGTGGGCCTGATCTACATTGCCGCGCTGCTGCTGTGGGGCGCGCAGATTGCCTGACTTTGACCCGCGGCCAGCGTGCCGCTGACAGGAGGATTGCCATGCCGTACCTGATCGAAACCGTCGACAAGCCCAATCACCAGCATGTGCGCCAGGCCACCCGTGCCAGCCACCTGGATTACCTGGAAGCCAACAAGGACTTGCTGCTGGCTTGCGGCGCCAAGCTCAACGACGATGGCTCGGATGCCGGAGGCGGCATCTATATCGTCGATGTCGACACCCGCGACGCGGCACAGCAATTCATCGACGCCGATCCGTTCACCGAGGCGGGTTTGTTTGCCGAGGTGCGCATCGTGCGCTGGCGCAAGGCCTATCTCGACGGCGTGCGCCATCTTTGACGAGGCAGCCCGCGCTGCCTCCATCCCACCATACCCCCGGACAAGGAGACCCCATGTTGTTCATGGCAGAAATGACCGTCAAGATTCCCGCATCGCTCGATCCACAACTGGTGGAGCAGCTCAAGGCCGACGAGAAGGCCATGTCGCAGCGCCTGCAGCGCGAAGGCAAGTGGCGCCACCTGTGGCGTGTGGTGGGCCAGTACGCCAACGTCAGCATCTTCGATGTCGGCGACAACGACGAACTGCACACGCTGCTGACCATGCTGCCGCTGTACCCGTACATGGAGATCAAGGTCACGCCGCTGGCGCAACACGGTTCGGCCATCGCGCCGAACTGAGCGCCTGCCATCCAGCCACCTGATCCTGAGCCAAACGCCATGCCATACGCCGACCTCGCCAACCTCCGACTGCATTACCGCCTCGATGGCGCCGAGCACCTGCCGGTGCTGGTGCTGTCCAATTCGCTGGGCACCAGCTTCAGCATGTGGGAGCCGCAGGTGGCGGCCTTCAGCCAGCACTTCCGCGTGCTGCGCTATGACACGCGCGGCCATGGCGAGTCGTCGGTGCCGGCGGGTCCGTACAGCATCGCGCAACTCGGCGGCGACGTGATCGCGTTGCTCGATCACCTTGGCATCGGCGAAGCCAGTTTCTGCGGCTTGTCGATGGGTGGCATCACTGGCATGTGGCTGGCCCTGAACCATGGTCCGCGCCTGCGCAAGCTGGTGTTGTGCAATACCGCTGCCTATATCGGCCCGCCGGAGAACTGGACCAACCGCGCCGCTGCGGTCGGGCGCGACGGCGTGGCATCGATCGCTGCCGCGGTAGTCGACAAATGGCTCACCCCGCCGTACGCGGCCGCGCATCCGGGGCTGGTGGCATCGCTGCGCGCCATGCTCGGGGCCACCCCGGCTGCGGGCTACGCGGCCAACTGCCTGGCGGTGCGCGATGCCGACCTGCGCGCGCAAATCGAAAAGATCGCCACGCCGACGCTGGTGATCGCTGGCTCGGGCGACCTGCCCACGCCGCCGCGCGATGGCGTGTTCCTGGCGCAGACGATCCCGGGCGCCCACTATGTCGAGCTGGAGGCCGCACATATCTCCAACCTGGAGCAGGCCGAGGCGTTCAGCAAGGTGGTGCTGGATTTCCTGACGCGCTGAGGCTCTGAGGCGGAAAGGCCGAGCCATGCGTGCGGCTTTCATCACCCCTGATAGTGCTTATGATTCACCCGTGACCGATGCCGCCGGCGTTCGGTGCGCTTGCCCTCGCTTCCCGGCTTCAGAGGAATTGACAGGTCACCGGCGCGCGGGACAAGATGCGCACGGAATAGATGCGCCTTCGGGACGACATGCCGGCAGTCATAGCCGCAACACCCGAAAAGCCGCAAAAACATTGGGAAAACGGGGTCATGAAGCCATCCTTGCGTCAACTGGCGAGCGCGGTCACGCTTGCCGTCATGCTGTCCGGCTGTGCGTCCGCGCCGGATCACGGAACCAGCCCGGCAGTCGCCGAGCAACCGCCGTCCGACCAGGCGATGAAGGCCTTGTCCGCCGAGGTCTTCACCTTCGCCTATCCGATGGTGCTGACGGACGTGACGCGCGAGCTGATGACGCTGCGCACGCCGGCCAATACCTTCCACCACAAGCGCACCTTCCCGGACGCCAGCTTCACCGACGTGGTCAGCCCCAATGCCGACACGCTGTATTCGTCGGCCTGGCTCGACCTGTCCAGGGAGCCGGTCATCCTGTCGGTGCCCGATACGTACGGGCGCTACTACCTGATGCCGCTGATGGATGCGTGGACCAATGTGTTCGCGTCGCCGGGCAAGCGCACCACCGGCACCCGCCGCGGCAACTTCGCCATCACCGGGCCTGACTGGCGCGGCACGCTGCCCAAGGGCATGCAGGAGATCCGTTCGCCCACGTCGATGGTCTGGTTGATCGGCCGTACGCAGGCCAATGGCAAGCAGGACTTCCCGGTGGTGCACCGGCTCCAGGACCAGTACCGGCTGACGCCGCTGTCGGCCTGGGGTGGCGGGCGGCGCGTGCCGGAGAAGGCCGCGCCGCGGCCCACGGCCATCGACCCTGAAAGCTCGCCCGTGGAGCTGGTGGCGGCAATGGATGCACAGGCCTTCTTCACGCGCTTTGCCGCCTTGCTGCCGGCCAATCCGCCGGCGCCCGCCGATGCCGCCATGGTGGACAAGCTCCGCCGCATGGGCATCACCCCGGGGGTGCCGTTTAAGACCACGGTGATGGAGCCCTCCACCGCGCGCGCGGTGCAGGAGGGTGCTACCGCTGCGCTGGCCGCGATCGTTCAGGGTGCGCGCAAGGGCAATGCCGATGCCGGCAACGGCTGGGTCATGCATCGCGACCTGGGCACTTATGGCACCAGCTACGGCCGCCGCGCGGTGACCGCGTGGGTGGGCCTGGGTGCCAACCTGCCCGAAGACGCGATCTACGCCTCCACCCGCACGGATGCCAACGGCAAGCCGCTGCAGGGCGGGGCGCGCTATGTGCTGCATTTCGACAAGGACCAGTTGCCGCCGGCGCGCGCGTTCTGGTCGCTGACGCTGTACAACGACCGGCAGGCGTTCATTCCCAACCCGATCCAGCGCTACGCCGTGGGCAGCCGCGACCGCCTGCGCTACAACCGCGACGGCTCGCTCGATATCTATATCCAGCACGAGCGCCCGGCCGGCGCCAAGGCGGCGAACTGGCTGCCGGCGCCGCCCGATGGCCTGAACATGATGCTGCGCGCGTACTGGCCGGAGCAGGTGCTGCTGGACGGCAACTGGATGCCGCCGGCGGTGATGCAGGTGGACTGACGAGGCCGCCATCGAGGACAAAGGCCGCATGCCTGTGAGGGGCATGCGGCCTTTGTCTTTTCCTGCCAGCGCAATTGGCGCTACGCCGTCTCAGTTCGCGTGCGTGGCGCAGGCCGTGCAGGCGTTGCCGGCGTGGGGCACTGCCGCGGCGGTGGCGGCTGCAGGCTTGCTGAGGCGCTTCCAGGTCGTTGCGCCCCGCGCCGACAGCCGCGCGCGCAGCGCGCGGGCCGCGCTGACCATATTGGCCAGCGCTGCTTCGGTCTCTTCCCAGCCGCGCGTCTTCAGGCCGCAGTCCGGGTTGACCCACAGCCGCTGCGGCGGCACCACCTCGCAGGCGCGGTCGAGCAGCCGCTCCATGGCCTGCACCGACGGCACGCGCGGCGAGTGGATGTCGTAGACACCCGGCCCGATCTCGTTCGGGTAGTCGAAGTCGCCGAAGCCTTCCAGCAGTTCCATCGCCGAGCGCGAGGTCTCGATGGTGATCACGTCCGCGTCCATGGCCGCGATGGCGGGCAGGATATCGTTGAACTCGGCATAGCACATATGCGTGTGGATCTGGGTCTGGTCCTGCACGCCGCTGGCCGACAGGCGGAAGGCAGTGACGGCCCAGTCCAGGTAGGCATCCCAGTCGGCACGGCGCAGCGGCAGGCCTTCGCGCAGCGCGGGCTCGTCGATCTGGATCACGCGGATGCCGGCCTGCTCCAGGTCGCACACTTCGTCGCGGATGGCCAGGGCCAGCTGGCGCGCGGTGGTGGCACGCGGCTGGTCGTCGCGCACGAAGGACCACTGCAGCATGGTGATGGGGCCGGTGAGCATGCCCTTCATCGGCCGCTCGGTCAGCGATTGCGCGTAGCGGGCGGTATCGACCGTCATCGGCTCGGGCCGGTACACGTCGCCGTAGATCACCGGCGGCTTGACGCAGCGCGAGCCATAGCTCTGCACCCAGCCGTTCTCGGTAAAGCCGTAGCCGCACAGCTGCTCGCCGAAGTACTCGACCATGTCGTTGCGCTCGGCTTCGCCGTGCACCAGCACGTCCAGGCCCAGTGCTTCCTGCTTGCGCACGGCCACCGCGATCTCGGCACGGATGCGCTCCAGGTATTCGAGCGCGCCGATCTCGCCACGCTTGAACGCGGCGCGGGTCTGGCGGATGGCTGCGGTCTGAGGGAACGAGCCGATCGTGGTGGTCGGCAACAGCGGCAGCTGCAGCGCCTGGCGCTGGCGCTCGATGCGCTCGGCAAAGGGGCTGGCGCGGTCGGCCATGCCGGCGCTCACGGCTGCCAGCCGCTGCTGCACCCGCGGGTTGACCACCCGGCGCGAGGCGCGGCGCGAGGCCTGCGCGGCGTCGGATGCTGCCAGCGCTTCGGCGACCACGGCGTCGCCTTGATTCAACGCGCGGCCCAGCACGGACAGCTCGTCGAGCTTTTCGGTGGCAAAGGCGAGCCACGACTTCAGCTCGACATCGAGACGCACTTCATGCGCGAGCGACACCGGCACATGCAGCAGCGAGCACGACGGTGCCAGCCACAGGCGCTCGCCCAGCGCGGCCTGCACCGGGCGCAGCGTGTCCAGGACTCGGCGCAGGTCGGTGCGCCAGATATTGCGGCCGTCGATCACGCCCAGCGACAGCACGGCGTGCGCGGGCAGCGCGGCCTGCCATGCGGCCAGTTGTTCCGGCGCCCGCACCAGGTCGATATGGAAGCCGTCGACCGGCAGGGCGGCGGCGCGCTGCGCATGGTCGGCGGCGGTGTCGAAATAGGTGGCCAGCAGCAACTTGGGGCCGGCTTCGCGCAAGGCAGCATAGGCGGTGTCGAATGCGTCGAGCCAGGCCGGCTCCAGGTCCAGGCACAAGGCCGGCTCGTCGATCTGCACCCATTCGATGCCGCGCGCCTTGAGCTGGTCGAGGATGCGGCGATAGCCCTGCAGCAGTTGCGGCAGCAGGGTCAGGCGGTCGAAGCCCGCCACATGGCTCTTGGACAGCCACAGGTAGGTGACCGGCCCGATCAGCACCGGGCGGGCGCGCAGGCCAAGCGCCAGCGCCTCATCGGCTTCCTCGAAGAACCAGGCCGGGCCGCCGCCGAAAGTGGTCTCGGCGTCCAGCTCAGGGACCAGGTAGTGGTAGTTGGTGTCGAACCACTTGGTCATTTCCATGGCCGGCTGCTCGCGGTTGCCGCGTGCCAGCTCGAAGTACTGCGTCAGCGTGAGCCGGGCCGGATCGAAGCCGAAGCGGCGCGGCAGCGCGCCCAGCAGCGCGGTCAGGCTCAGCATCTGGTCGTAGTACGCAAAGTCGCCGGTGGCCACCGTGTCCAGGCCGTGGTCGGCCTGCAGCTGCCAGTGGCGGCGGCGCAGTTGCGCGGCCACGTCGCGCAGCTCGGCTTCGGTGCGATCGCCGCGCCAGAACGCTTCTTGCGCAAATTTCAGTTCGCGGCGTTCGCCGATGCGGGGAAAGCCGAGGATATGGGTGCGTGCCATGGAGGTTGCTCCGGAAGATGTCTGGCGCACAGTGTCGGTTTGCCCGTAAAATGAATCAAGCGACAAGTTTTAAACAACATATGAATGAGTTTCATATCAAGACAGACGGGCAACAGGTTGGGGGCGCCGCATGATCGAAGTCCGCCATTTGCGCTCGCTGGTGGCGATTGCCGAGTCCGGCAAGCTGGCCACCGCGGCCGAGCGCGTGCATGTCAGCCAGTCAGCGCTGTCGCACCAGATCAAGGCGATCGAATCGCACTACGGCCTGCCGCTGTTCGACCGCACGCGCCAGGGGCTGCGCTTCACGCCGGCGGGCGAACGCCTGCTGGCGCTGGCGCGCGAGGTGCTGGCCGCGGTCAGCGCCGCCGACCGCGATATCGAACGGCTCAAGGGCGACACCCGTGGCGAGCTGCGCGTGGTGCTGGAATGCCATACCTGCTTCGACTGGCTGATGCCCGTGATGGACGAGTTCCGCCGCCGCTGGCCGGAAGTGGAGGTGGATCTGGTGGCGGGCTTCCACGCCGACCCGATCGCGCTGCTCAGCGACGGCCGCGCCGACATGGTGATAGGCTCGCAGCCGGCGGCCCGACGCGGGCTGGAGGTGGCGCCGCTGTTCCGCTTCGAGATCCTGGCGGTCATCGCCAATGAACACCGGCTGCGCAACAAGCGCCGCATCGAAGCCGGAGACCTGGCCGGCGAAACGCTGATTACCTATCCGGTGCCCGAGCAGCGCATCGACCTGATCCGCGAGGTGCTGGAGCCTGCGGGCATCCACCTGGAACGGCGCACGGCGGAACTGACGGTGGCGGTGCTGCAGCTGGTAGCCAGCCGCCGCGGCGTGGCGGCGCTGCCCAACTGGGGGGTGAAGAACTACGTCGACCACGACTACGTGCTGGCCAAGCGCATCGGTGCCAGAGGCTTGTGGAGCGAGCTCTATGCCACGGTGCCGGCGGCGATGGCGCGCAGGCCCTACGTGGCGGACTTTGTCTCGATCGTGCGCGATACGTGCGCGGCGCAGCTCGATGGGATCGAACTGCTGCCGCAGGCTGCTTAGGCGCGGTTCACGCGGGCAGGGCCAGGGCCGGCTCACTGTTGGTGCGGCGCATGGCGGCGCGCGGTGCCGGCTCGGCCACGGCGTCGCTGTCGGGGTCATCCACGTCGGCAAACAGCAGTTCCACGTCGAAACCATTGTCGAGGCGGCGCAGGAACAGCCACAGCTGGCCGGCATCCTGCGCCGTCAGGGTGGCATGCAGCACGGCCTGCCGGGCCGCGTCGAAGCTGAGTTGCGCGGGCGCCAGGCCGGTACGGCGCGCATTGGCCAGCACCCATTCCATGGCGCCGAACAGGTCGGCGGTTTCGAGTCGCAGCGAGAGGTGCAAGGTGGGGAGGGTGGTGGCTGGCATGTGTTGTTTCCGGCAGGTCGTTCGATAAGGTAAATTTACCAGCCGTTACGCAAAATTGGCTTCTAAATTTTCTTCGATATGGCTTCTAGTGGAGAATAAACATCCATTCATGGCAGAATCTAAGGATGTTTCTTTTCTTGTGGGTATTGCGATGGCACAGCCGCCCAAACTCGACGACACCGACCGGCGCATCCTGCGTGAACTGCGGCGCGATGGCCGCCTGTCCAATGCGCGGCTGGCCGAGCAAGTCGGCTTGTCGGCCACGCCCTGCTGGAACCGTGTGCGCGCGCTGGAAGAAAGCGGGGTGATCGAAGGCTACGCCGCGCTGCTGAACCAGAAGGCGCTGGGATTGCCGGATACCGTGCTGATCGAGGTCACGCTGGAGCGGCACGACGACGACATGCTGTACCGCTTCGGCAAGGCCCTGGCGGAATTGCCTGAGGTGATGGAGGCCCACTTGCTGACGGGCGAATATGACTACCTGATCAAGGTCGCCGTGGCGGGGACCCTGGGTTATGAGGAGTTCCTGCGGCACAAGCTATACAAGCTGCCTGGCCTGCGCCACAGCCGCTCGACCTTTGTGCTGCGCACGCTCAAGCGCGAGCCTTCGGTCGAGCCCTGAGCAGCTTGTCAGGCTGTCCTGAGCACCTCGGCGGTGGTATTGCGCAGCGCGCGCATAGCCTCGTTGCATTGCTGCGGCGTGGTCGGGTGTACCAGTAGCGCCCAGCGGCCATGCTGCACGGCCTCACGCACCGGCGTTATTACCAGTTGATGGTCCGGTCGTGCGGTCACCAGCCCCGCCAACAGCATGCCGAACACCATGCCCAGGAAGAGGGCCGCCCCGATTGCGAATCCCGGGCTGTCCATGACGGCCTCGACTCCCTGCCGGTGCAGGATGCCGACAATGGCCAGCCCGACCACCGCGCCCAGCGTACCCATCATCAGGTGCGAGCGCACCGCGGTGCGCGCGATGGCATCGTTCTCGGGCTCCAGCTTGCGGCCGAAGTGCGCTTCGTATGGATGCACCAGCCGCACCTGCCCGCGCCGGAGATGGGCCTCATGGCAGACCCGTTCGGCGGCGTCTTTGGCTGCCGACCTGGTATCGAACAGTGCTGCGATCTTGGTACTGGCTTGCTCAGCGTTCAAGGGATTACCGGTCATGGCCTGCTCCTGCTGGGGCCGAGGGCCGCCGTCAGGTGATGTGCACTGCGCTTTTTGTCGCCTGAAACGGCTCCGGCGATGTCCTGTAAACCGAGTCTACCGACCCGCTTGAAGCGGCTGCATAAGGGGATTGCGCGTACTGCTGTAGGACTTCGCCGACGGCCGTCCCGCCCCGCCTCGGCGGGGAATCCGAGCGCGAAGGTGCAATTCCGCTCATAATGTCGGCGGTGCCGGGCCGCGCCCCCGCCTTTTGACCAAGAATTCCGGTATGAATGACACAGAAATTGAGCTGATCGACTCGGCGCGCCTGCCGACGCGATTCGGCGACTTTACGGCGCACGCCTTCAAGGGCGCCGATTCAGGCATCGAACACCTGGCCCTCAGCGTGGGCGATGTGACGGGCGATGGCGTCCTGATCCGCATGCATTCCGAATGCCTGACCGGCGACGTCTTCGGTTCCTGCCGGTGCGACTGCGGTCCGCAGCTCGAGCTCGCCATGGAAAAGATTGCCGCCGAAGGCCGCGGCATCCTGCTGTACCTGCGCGGGCATGAAGGCCGCGGCATTGGCCTGGCCGAGAAGATCCGCGCCTACCGCCTGCAAGACGGCGGGCTCGACACGGTCGACGCCAACCTGGCCCTGGGCCAGGCGATCGACGCACGCAACTACGCCTTCGCCGCCGACCTGCTGCACCAGTGGGGCGTCAAGTCCGTGCGCCTGATGAGCAACAATCCGCTCAAGGCCGCAGCGCTCGAGAAGGCCGGCATCACGGTTACCGAGCAGTTGCGCCACATCGTGCCGTCCAACGCCGAGAACGAGAAGTACCTGGCTACGAAGCGCACGCGCATGGGGCACCTGCTCGACTGATCGCGCTTGAGCGCTGCAGGCAGCCGCCGCGCTGCCTGGACCGGCCCGCTGCCAGGAATCCTGGGGCGGGCCTTTTCTTTTGCCCGGCGATCGCGCGAAGAACCGTACTTACCCTTGGTTAGTTGCTCATGGAAACTATTGCCCATAGAATCTATCGGCCGCCTGATCACCCGTTCCCATGTCCAACACTGCCAGCACCACCGATTCCATCCTGGAATTCATGTCGTTTCGCCTGAACCGCCTTTGCGAAATGACCAAGAGTTCCGCCTCCGGCTTTTACGAGCGCGAGTTCGGCATCGGCCTGCGGGAGTTGCGTGTGCTGCGTTTTGCCGGGCTGGAGCCGGGCCTGACGCTGACGCGCCTGATCGAACTGGTGTTGCTGGAGAAAACGGTGACTTCCAAGCTGGTCACCGCGCTGGCAAAGCGGGGCCTGCTGCGCCGTGAAGTCGGCGAGGCCGACGCCAGGCAGCTGAACCTTTACCTGACCGCGGCGGGCGAAGCACTGGTCGCACGGACGTACCAGCGC
Organism: Cupriavidus sp. GW823-FHT07B10; assembly: GCF_058794355.1. Taxonomy (NCBI): domain Bacteria; kingdom Pseudomonadati; phylum Pseudomonadota; class Betaproteobacteria; order Burkholderiales; family Burkholderiaceae; genus Cupriavidus; species Cupriavidus sp. GW823-FHT07B10. Next base: position 238,523 of record NZ_JBXAGS010000007.1, on the reverse strand, counting down.
GGCGACATGCTGGAGAAGATGTTCCTCTCGGTGCTGACGGAAGCGGAAGTGCAGACGCTGGACCGCTGCATCGACAAGCTGACCGCGGCCTTGATCGAGCACCAGCAGGGCGCGGATGCGCAGGCTGGCTAGCCCCGCGCGCGGCAATCCCTCAAACAAAACAAAGCAAGGAGACAGCATGTCGTTGAAGACCTATCCGGAATCCTCGCGCCCCTGGCGCCGCCTGGCATGCATGGCGCTGTGCGCGGCCAGCCTGCCGGCCTGGAGCCAGAGCGCCGGCAGCGCTGCCGGGAGTGTGGCCGCCCCGGCAGCCGCGGCGCCGACCCTGGTCGCAGCGCTGGACAGCGACCCGAACCGCCTGGGCTGGATGCAGGGCTTCCCGCCGCCGCCGAACAAGCTGATCACGCATACGCCGGGCGCCGACAGGTTTCCGCGCAATCGCTGGCTGTTCTCGCATATCCGAGAACTGGTGCCGACCGCGTCCGTCTGGCGCGGCGCCGGCCCGGCCAGCGCGCTGCCGCGTGCGGAACGGGATGTCGGCTCGGTGCAGTTCACCGATGCGGACGGCACCCGCCGCACCTTCGACGAGATGCTGGCGCTGACCTACACCGACGGCATCCTGGTGATGCACAAGGGCAAGGTCATCTATGAGCGCTATTTCGGCGCGCTCGACGGGCACACGCCCCATATCGCCATGTCGGTCACGAAGTCATTTGTCGGCACGCTGGCCGCGATGCTCGCGGCCGACGGCAAGCTCGACCCGGCGGCATCGGTGACGCGCTACCTGCCCGAACTGGCTGGCACGGCCTACGGTGACGCCACGGTGCGGCAGGTCATGGACATGACCATCGGCGTGCGCTACTCCGAGGACTATGCCAATCCCAAGGCAGAGGTGTGGGACTACGCGCGTGCGGGCGGCATGCTGGCCCGCCCGGCGGGCTACAGCGGCCCGGGGACGTTCTACGACTTCCTGAAGACCCTGCAGAAGGAAGGCGACCACAATGCGGTGTTTGCCTACAAGACGGTCAATGCCGAGGTGCTGGCGTGGATCGTGCGCAGGGCCTCGGGCCAGTCGCTGGCCAAGCTGCTCTCGGAGCGGATCTGGCAACCGATGGGCGCGGAGCAGGATGCGTACTTCACCGTGGACAGCATCGGCACGGAGTCGGGCGGCGGCGGGCTGAACACCACGCTGCGCGACCTTGCGCGCTTTGGCGAGACCATCCGCGGCAACGGGCGCTTCAATGGCAAGCAGATCATTCCGGCCTCGGTCGTGGCGGATATCCGCAGCGGCGGCGACCGGGACCAGTTTGCCAGGTCGGCCAGCGCGCCGGTGCTGCCGGGCTGGAGCTATCGCGACATGTGGTGGGTCTCGCACGACAGCCACGGCATGTTCCAGGCCGCCGGCATCCATGGCCAGCGCATCTATATCGACCCCAAGGCCGAGCTGACCATCGTGCGATACGCGTCGCACCCCGTGGCCGGCAACGCGGCCAACAATCCGATCACGTTCCGTGCTTTCCGGGCGCTGGCGGAAACGCTGATGCGATAGGGAGATGGCCCCCGGGGCGGCGTGGGCAGCGCCGCCCCGGCAATACCGTTTTCTACTTTTCAGCGGCCGGTTGACCGGCCGCCGCGGCATCGCGCGGCGCCACTTCCGCCATGATGCGCTCGCCGTGGTCGCGCTGCGCGACCTTCAGGTCATAGTCCAGCTGCAGGTTCAGCCACGACTGCGCATCGCCGCCAAAATAGCGCGCCAGGCGCAGGGCGGTGTCCGGCGTGATGCCACGTTGCTCGCGGACGATGTCGTTGATGCGCGCCGCGGTCACGCGCAGCGCGAGGGCCAGGGCGTTGGCGCTCATGTTGAGCGGTACCAGGAAATCCTCGCGCAGGATTTCGCCCGGGTGGATGGGACGCATGCCGTCCTTGAAGCGAACCATGTCTGTCTTCCTCAGTGGTAGTCGATGATCTCAACGACCGCGGGGCCGTCGTGGGTCCAGATGAAGCAGATTCGCCATTGCTCGTTGATGCGGATGCTGTAGCGGCCTTTGCGGTCGCCGGTCAGCAACTGCAGGCGATTGCCCGGCGGGGAGCGCAGGAACTCCAGCGTCGACGCTCTCTGCAGCAGCCGCAGCTTGCGTTCGGCCACGGCGCGGATATTGCCGAAGCGCGGTACACAGCGGCCCGCGAACAGTTCAGCGGTGTCGGAACATCTGAATGACTGAATCATATCGTATATCGGTAATCGATAAATAGCAATGCAGCGAAAGTCAGGCTTTGGCCTGGCGCGAACGGTCATGAAAGCCGCTCGCCTCTCGCACCGCACCGTCACTTGTCTGATTCCGTGCGACGTGATCGATACCAATTCTTTTCCAACCTGATAGACTGTATGGATGTACAGTGGTCGGACCGTCCCCGGTCTCCTCCTTAACGTCCTGATTCGAAAAGAGAAATCGTGTCGAGCAAGCAGCTAATCCGCATTCGCGGCGCCCGCCAGCACAACCTCAAGAATGTCGATCTCGACCTGCGCCCCGGCGAGATGACCGTGGTGACCGGGCCGTCCGGCTCGGGCAAGTCCAGCCTGGTGTTCGACACGCTCTATGCCGAAGGCCAGCGCCGCTACGTCGAGACCTTCAGCGCCTACGCCCGCCAGTTCCTGGACCGGATGGACCGGCCCCAGGTGGAGCGCGTGGACAGGGTGCCGCCCGCCATCGCCATCGACCAGACCAACCCGGTGCGCAGCTCGCGTTCGACGGTGGGCACGATGACGGAGCTGAATGACCACCTGAAGCTGCTCTATGCGCGCGCGGCGGAGCTGTTCGACAAGCAGACCGCGCTGCCGGTGCGCCATGACTCGCCCGAAACCATCTACGCCGAGCTGCTGGCGCGCACGGCCGAGGGCCAGCCGCATCACGACGCGCGCCTCGTGGTGACCTTCCCGGTCGAACTGCCCGAGTCCGCCACCGACGAAGAGGTCCAGCAGTGGCTGTCGGTCAGCGGCTATACGCGCGTGCAGGCGCAGCGCGTGGTGCAGTCGCCCACCGGCGCACGCAAGCTGCTCGATGTGGTGGCGGACCGCTTCCGCATCGGCAATGCGGAGAAGGTGCGCGTGGTGGAGGCGATCGAAGCTTCGCTCAAGCGCGGCGGCGGCCGCGTCAACATCTATGTGCTGGCTGACGGCGACGAGGGCCCCGTATGGCGCTTTTCCACCGGCCTGCACAGCCCCGACAGCGACCTGCGCTATGCGGACCCGCAGCCGGCGCTGTTCTCGTTCAACTCCGCCTACGGCGCGTGCGAGACCTGCCGCGGCTTCGGCCGCGTGATCGGTGTCGATCTTGGCCTGGTGATCCCCGACGCGCGCAAGACGCTGCGCGGGGGCGCGATCAAGCCGATGCAGACCCCGGCCTGGAAGGAGTGCCAGGACGACCTGATGCGCTACGCGGGCAAGGCCGGCATTCCGCGCGACACCCCCTGGGCGGAGATGACCGAGGCCGAGCGCCACTGGGTCATCCATGGCTCGCCGGACTGGACCGGCCAGTGGAACAAGCACTGGTACGGCGTGATGCGGTTCTTCAACTACCTGGAGTCGAAGGCGTACAAGATGCACATCCGCGTGCTGCTGTCGAAGTACCGCAGCTACACGCCGTGCGAAACCTGCGGCGGCGCACGCCTGAAGACCGAGTCGCTGCTGTGGCGCCTGGGCTCGAAGGACAATGCCGACGCCGTGCTGGCGCCGCCGCGCCGCTTCCTGCCGCGCGGGGTGGACTGGGACCGCACCCGGCTGGAGGCTTTGCCCGGCCTGACCGTGCATGACCTGATGCTGCTGCCGATCGAGCGCATCCGCCGTTTCTTCGACGAGCTGACCCTGCCCAGCGCGATGCTGGACGATGCCCTCAAGCTGCTGCTGGCCGAGGTGCGCACGCGCCTGAAATACCTGTGCGACGTGGGTTTGGGCTACCTGACGCTGGACCGCCAGAGCCGCACGCTGTCCGGCGGCGAGGTGCAGCGTATCAACCTGACCACGGCGCTGGGTACCTCGCTGGTCAACACCTTGTTCGTGCTGGACGAGCCCAGCATTGGCCTGCACCCGCGCGACCTGAACCGCATTGTCGAGGCCATGCACCGGCTGCGCGATGCGGGCAACACGCTGGTGGTGGTTGAGCACGATCCGTCCGTGATGCTGGCTGCCGACCGACTGATCGACATGGGCCCGGGCCCCGGCGAGCGCGGCGGCAATATCATCTTCGACGGCACGCCGGCGGACATCCGCAATGCCGGCACGCTGACCGGCGAGTACCTGGGCGGGCGCCGCCGCGTGGCCGATGCCTCGCACTGGCAGCGCCGACCGGTGGATGCCAAGCTGCCGCGCATCGTGCTGGAAGGCGCCACCGAGCACAATCTGCAGGACGTCACGGTCGAGATCCCGCTGCAGCGGCTGGTGTGCGTGACCGGCGTGTCGGGTTCGGGCAAGTCCACGCTGCTGCAGGACGTGCTGCATCCGGCCATGGCGCGCCACTTCGGCAAGGCCACCGAGTCGCCGGGCGCGTTCCGCCAGCTGACCGGCGCGGACCTGGTCGACGATGTGGTCTTTGTCGACCAGTCGCCGATCGGCAAGACCGCGCGTTCCAACCCGGCCAGCTACGTGGGCGCGTTCGACGAGATCCGCAAGATCTTCGCCAAGGCGCCGATGGCGCTGCAGCGCAGCTACACCGCGGGCACCTTCAGCTTCAACTCGGGCGACGGGCGTTGCCCGACCTGCGGCGGCTCGGGCTTCGAGCATGTCGAGATGCAGTTCCTGAGCGATGTCTACCTGCGCTGCCCGGATTGCGACGGCACCCGCTATCGCCCCGAAGTGCTGGAAGTGAAGATCGAGCGTGCCGCCCCCGGCCAGCCGCCGCGCTTGCTGAGCATTGCCGACGTGCTGGAGCTGACCGTCAGCGAAGCGGCCGCCTGCTTTGCCGCCGACCCCGCGGTGCTGCGCGTGCTGCAGCCCATCGTCGATGTCGGCCTGGAATACATGAAGCTGGGCCAGCCGGTGCCGACGCTGTCGGGCGGCGAGGCGCAGCGCCTGAAGCTGGCCGGCTTCCTCGCCGAAGCGGTGCAGGCCACGCCGTCGCGGACCCGGCCCAGCGCCATCCCGCGCCGGCTGTTCATGTTCGACGAGCCGACCACGGGCCTGCACTTCGACGATATCGCCAAGCTGATGCGCGCCTTCGGCAAGCTGCTGGACGGCGGCCATTCGCTGATCGTGATCGAGCACAACCTGGACGTGATCCGCGCCGCGGACTGGCTGATCGACCTTGGCCCCGAGGGCGGCGACGCCGGCGGGCGCGTGGTCTGCACCGGCACCCCGGAAGACGTGAAGCGCTGCGCCGAATCGCATACCGGCCAGGCGCTGATCCACTATGACGCGGCGCTCGGCGAGGCCGGCACGCTGGCCGCCGAGCGCGCCGAGATCGAAGGCGTGCCGCTGCAGGCCGCGCTGCAGGCACGGGGCGCGCGCCGCGAGGTCGAGGGCGAGGACGTGGTGCGCATCGTCAATGCGCATGAGCACAACCTGAAGGCGCTCAACGTCGATATTCCGCACGGCAAGTTCAACGTGGTCACCGGTGTGTCCGGATCGGGCAAGTCGACGCTGGCCTTCGACATCCTGTTCCACGAAGGCCAGCGCCGCTACCTGGAGTCGCTCAATGCCTATGCGCGTTCCATCGTGCAGCCGGCGGGCCGGCCCGAGGTGGATGCGGTCTACGGCATCCCGCCGACGGTGGCGATCGAGCAGCGCCTGTCGCGCGGCGGCCGCAAGAGCACGGTGGCGACCACCTCCGAGGTCTGGCACTTCCTGCGCCTGCTGTACGTCAAGCTGGGCATCCAGCATTGCGTGCATGACGGCGCGCCGGTGACCTCGCAGAGCCCGGAGTCGATTGCCGCCCAGCTGCTGCGCGACCATCGCGGCCAGCACGTGGGGCTGCTGGCGCCGCTGGTGGTCAACCGCAAGGGGGTCTATACCGACCTGGCCAAGTGGGCCAAGGCGCGCGGCAATACTCACCTGCGTGTCGATGGCGAATTCCTGCCGGTCGACCCGTGGCCGCGGCTGGACCGCTTCCGCGAGCACACCATCGAGCTGCCGGTGGGCGACCTGGTGGTCTCGCCTGAGAACGAGGCCGAGCTGCGCGCGCTGCTGGCGCAGACGCTTGAGGCCGGCAAGGGCGTGATGCACCTGCTGGCGCCGCTGGACGGCCTGCATCACGCCATGCACAAGGGCGGCACCGCGCACGTGGGCGAGGTCAAGGTGTTCTCGACCAAGCGTGCCTGCCCGGTGTGCGGCACCAGCTACCCTGAGCTGGACCCGCGCATGTTCTCGTACAACAGCAAGCACGGCTGGTGCACCACCTGCGTGGGCACCGGGCTGGCACTGACGCGTGAGCAGCGCGCGGCGTTCGACGATACCGTGCTGGTGGAAGACAACCGCGGCCGCGAGCAGAGCCTGCCGTCGGAAGAGCAGGAGCCCGAAGGCGTGGTCGACACGCCGTGCCCGGATTGCCACGGCACGCGCCTGAACCTGGTCGCGCGCGCGGTGACCTTCGACGAGAATGCAATCGTCGACGTAGCGCAGTGGACCGTGTCCGATACCCGCGGCTGGGTCGATGGCCTGCGCCTCACGGGGCGCGATGCCGAGATCGCCCGCGATGTCATCAGCGAGATCGGCAGCCGCCTGCAGTTCCTGGAGGAAGTGGGGCTGGGCTACCTGAGCCTGGACCGTGCCGCGCCCAGCCTGTCTGGCGGCGAGGCCCAGCGCATCCGCCTGGCCGCGCAGCTGGGCAGCAACCTGCAGGGCGTCTGCTACGTGCTGGACGAGCCCACCATCGGCCTGCATCCGCGCGACAACCAGATCCTGCTGGACGCGCTGCGCAAGCTCGGCGACAAGGGCAATACGCTGGTGGTGGTCGAGCATGATGAAGACACCATCCGCCGTGCCGACCACATCATCGATATCGGCCCCGGTGCGGGCAAGCGCGGCGGCACGCTGGTGGCACAGGGCGGCGTGGCCGACCTGTCGGCGGCGCCGGACTCCACCACCGGGCAGTTCCTGGCGCACCCGATCATCCATCCGCTGCAGGCCAGGCGCAAGGTGAAGCCCGGCGCCGCCGGCAAGCCCGCCGATCCGCCGGAATGGCTGACCGTGCACGGCGCGTCGCTGCATAACCTGCGCAAGGTGACGGCGCGCATTCCGCTGTCGCGGCTGGTGGCCATTACCGGCGTGTCCGGTTCGGGCAAGTCCACGCTGGCGCGCGATGTGCTGATGACCAACCTGCTCGATGCGGTGGGCCGCTCGGTGCTGTCGTCGCCGGCGACCCGGCGCGCGCGCAACGCTGCGAAGGATGAGGCCAAGGCAGCCAAGTCGAGCGCCAGGAAGCCGCTCAATGTCGAGCACAACTGGCATGGCTGCGACGCCGTCACCGGCTGGGAATCGATCGACCGCGTGCTGGAGGTGGACCAGACCCCGATCGGCAAGACGCCGCGCTCATGCCCGGCCACCTATATCGGCGTGTGGGACACCATTCGCCGGCTCTTTGCCGATACGCTGGAAGCGCGCGCACGCGGCTACACGGCGTCGCGTTTCTCGTTCAACACCGGCGACGGGCGTTGCCCGGCATGCGAAGGGCAGGGCGTGCGCACCATCGGCATGAGCTTCCTGCCGGATGTGAAGGTGCCGTGCGATGTCTGCCACGGCCAGCGCTTCAACCCCGAGACCCTGGCGGTCACCTGGCGCGGCAAGAATATCGGCGACGTGCTGACGATGGAGATCGACGAGGCGGTGGAGTTCTTCTCGGCCATGTCGAACATCGCCCATCCGCTGCAGCTGATGAAGGACGTGGGCCTGGGCTACCTGACGCTGGGCCAGCCGTCGCCAACGCTGTCCGGCGGCGAGGCGCAGCGCATCAAGCTGGTGACTGAACTGAGCAAGGTGCGCGACGACATCACGCGACGTGGCCAGAAGGCGCCGCATACGCTGTACGTGCTGGACGAGCCCACCGTGGGCCTGCATATGGCCGACGTGGCGCGCCTGATCCGCGTGCTGCATCGGCTCACGGACGGCGGGCACAGCGTGGTGGTGATCGAGCATGACCTCGACGTGATTGCCGAGGCCGACTGGATCATCGACCTTGGCCCCGAAGGCGGTGCGGGCGGGGGCGCCATTGTCGGCGCGGCCGATCCGGAGGCCTTGTCGCGCAACGCGGCCAGCCATACCGGTGCAGCGCTGGTGCCGGTGCTGGCACGGGGCAATGCCGTGGCAGGCAAGGTGAGCATCGCCTGAGGGATTGGCGCAGCGAAGGGCGTACGGGCACGCCTTTCGCTTGACCATGGCTACTGGCGTGCACATCGCGCGCAACCGGAGGTAACCATGAAGCATATCCGTCCCAGCCGAATCCTTGCGGCCGTGGCCCTAGCCGCTGCCGCAATCCCCGCCCTGGCGCAGGCGCCGGGCACGCCGCGCGGCACCTATGACCCGTATTCGCAAGGCGCGCGCAGCACCGACAAGTTCGACCCGTACACCCAGGGCGCCAACGCCCCCACCCGAACCGACCTGGCACCCGCGCCAGAGGCCCAGCCTTCGACCGTGCCGGCGCAGCCTGGCGTGCCTGGCACGACCATGCAGCGCGCCCCGGATCCATACACGGAGGGCGCACGTTGGGAAAGCCCAGACCTCGGCCGCCGCATCGGCAAGCCGAACCCGTTCCTGGATGGCGCCTGAGCATAGCGGCCAGCGCTGCCGGCCATGCGAATGCAACCGGACTTACCGCCTCTTGTAAATCCTGCCCAGGCGCGTGACCCTGGCGACACGCCTGCGGTCGCCAGCGCGCGGGCAGGGCTGCACTGCGCGGCGGACGCGGCCGGCATCGCCAGCATGACGGTGGTCAGCTACAACATCCACCGCGCCGTGGGCACGGACCGCCGCTATCGGCCTGACCGCATCGCAGCGGTGCTGGAGGAACTGGACGCCGATATCGTCGCGCTGCAGGAAGTGGAATCCGGCAGCAGCAACGACCATACCCTGGAATACCTGGCCGGCCATACCGGCATGCACGTGGTCTCTGGATTTACGCGCGTGCGCGGCAATGCCGACTATGGCAATGCGCTGCTGGCGCGCTTTGCGCCGCAGGCGGTGAACCAGATCGACCTGACGGTGAAGGGCTGCGAGCCGCGCGGTGCCATCGATGTCACGCTGGCGTGCACGGCCTCGGGCTGGGAGAGCGCGCTGCGCGTGATTGCCACCCACCTGGGCCTGCGCCCCGGCGAGCGCCGGCGCCAGGTGCAGCAGTTGCTCAACTACGTGGCCGCCGCGCCGCCGTTGCCGACCATCCTGCTCGGTGACGTCAATGAATGGTTCCTGTGGGGCCGGCCATTGCGCTGGCTGCATGCGTATTTCGAGCATGCGCCGCACACCGCCACCTTCCCGTCGCGCTGGCCGGTGTTTGCCCTCGATCGCATCTGGGTGTCGCCGCGCGCGCACCTGGTGTCGGTGGCCAGCCACCGTTCGCCGCTGGCGCGCGTGGCCTCCGACCACCTGCCGCTGCTGGCTCGCTTTGAGGTGCCCGCAGCGCCGCAGTATGACGGTGGAGACCTCAGTACGACATAGCGGTGGCTTTGATGAGCGTCCCGGCCGATCAAGACGGGGGTTCCGGGCGCACCGGGGCCCCCGTTCGTCTTGCCGCACGGATACGTCCTTGCCGGGCGCTAGCTAACGCGGTGCGCGGGGTGGGCGTTCCTCGCGCTCATCGGTGTGGTCAGCCTTGTCGACCGGCACTTCGGCCGGCAGGTCTTCGGCGGCATGCATCACTTCATCGGCGATCTCTTCCTCCGGGCTTTCCTCATCCTGCGCGGTGTGGGCCTCGTTCTCGCGTTGCTCGATTTCTTCGTCGATATCGTCGGTTTCCTGTTCGAGATCGGGGTCGAGCGTGCTCGGGATATGGCCCGCGTCGGCGCGCGCGGCACCGGACGCGGTGTTCTCGCGCGAACGGCGGCCGGCGGAAGCCTGCGCGCCTTCGCGCGGCGCGGGCGCGGTGCCGCCCACACGGTCACCGTGGCGTGGGCCGATACGGTGGGTACGTACGGTCTTGCTCATCGTGCCTCCTGTTCGGTTGGCTCGGCGGATTCAGTGGTTCTCCACTGGCGCTTCGCTGTCATCGGGCCTGTCGCCGCGGCGCCTGACTGAAGGCGGCTCGGTGTTCTCATCCGGGATGTCATGCTCGCGCTCGACATCGTGGCGGCGGTCGCGCCCGGGCTTGCCCCGTTCATGTTCGGTGTCGGGGCCGCCCTTGTGCGGGTCGGGACGCTCGCTGCGGCGTCGCGTGGTGTCATGGTCGGGCTGGCGATGGGTGCTCATGGCGTCTCCACGGAGGTTGGCATGGCGCTGCCGGTCAGTCGGTGCCGGCGCGCAGCTCGTCGGATACGGCGCTCACACCGCGCACCGAACGAGCCAGTTCCATTGCCATCGTACGCTGTTTATCGTCGCGCACGGTGCCTTCCAGCTTGACCACGCCGTCAGTGGTGGATACGCGGATCCTGGCGGGGTCCAGCGTGCGCGCGTTGGCCAGGCGGGCCTGGACTTCGGCAGTGATGGCGCGGTCGCTGGCGGCTGCGGTGTCGCGCGGCGCGGCCGTGCGGCCCGTTGATGACGGCGCCGCCGGCGCATCGGTCGGGGCGGCCGCAACGGCCTGGGAGGCGGCCATCGCCAGCACCGCCAGAGGCAGCGCCAGGCGGGCGATGCGGAAGCGTGGTGTCATGACGATCCTCCTGTACTTGGCAGCGGGCAGGGCGATTCCTGCTCCGCATCTGCCTTTGACCTGCAAGCTCCGTTCCCGGCGCCGGCGTCGGCGCAGCCGGTGCGGAGCTGGGTCCTGTGCGGCTTGCGACGCTGCCGGTTCGGCGCACACGGCGTAGTTTTTACAGCCGCGGCAGAAACTGCATGTGCAGCCTGCCAGCGCCCGCGCGGCATGACCGGCGCGATGCTTGCGCCGTCGTGTGATTGCGTGCCGTCGTGTCTATAGTGGAGGAAATGCTGGCAAAAACTGGCGAGCGGCAAGTGCCGGCGAGCACAGCCCGCAACGCCGGCCCCATGCCGCGGCGGCCCCCTGTGCGCCGCGTGCCGCCGGGCCCGACAGCGCAGCCGGGGGGGAGCGGCTCATCCGTTGCGAGGTAGTCATGAACCTAGCCAGCATCCTGTCCACCGTCGTCCTGGCCTCGTCCGTCTCGGTGTCTTCGGCGCCGGTGGAGCGCCAGCTGCTTGCGATGACGCCCACGGACTTCGCCCAGCGCTTCAATGCCGTGGCCCACGACACCGGCTCCGGCCTGGCCCTGCCCAGCTTCAAGGTCAAGCCGGGCTGGCACCGCGCCGCGCCCAGCTCGGGGGTGTCGGTGCTGGTGCGCGCCAGCCGCTCGGGCTACGCCATCGATGAGGTGGTGGTGGTGTGCCGCGAGGTCGAGCGCTGCTTCCTGACCATCTGCACGGCCGCGCTTGCGATTGACGACAGCGTCAACCCGCTGCTGCTGCAGCGCTTTATCGTGGCGCGCATCGCGACCGAGCTCGGTGAGGTCGGCCTGGTGATGTCGGGCCTGGCGTATATCGTTGTCACGCCCAAGGAGGACGATTACGTTGCCGTCGTGATCCGGCCCTACCTGCCGCAGGAACGCGGCGCTTCGCCCGGCCAGGCGAGGCGCGGGCCGCACGACGGCGCGCAGCCGCCGCAGCACGGCCAGGCGGCGCCGCATGGCACGCCACGCCATCACCATGGCCCGCTGACGCCGATCGTGTTGCACACGGCGGTGCAGAAGTCCTGAGGCCGCGAGCGTTCGCGCTGCCCCTGGGCCGCTTACGGCTGGCGCAGCAGCAGCGCCACCGGCAAGCCGCCCAGCACCTCGCGCAGGCGCAGCCGGCCCATGGGTGCGTCCAGCACGTGGCCGGTCAGCGCATCGGTCCAGCGGCTCGGCTGCGGCGCGCCCACGTTCAGGGCGGTGTCGCCCCAGCCCGCGGGCGGGATGCGCGGCATGGTCGGGTCGACCTGCGTGGCCACCAGCCGCGTCACCACGGTGATGGCCTGGTGCGCATCCGCGGTGCGGGCAAAGGCCAGCACCTGCGGCACCAGCGCGCCTTGCGCCGCCAGCATGCTGTATTGCCCGTCGGCAAAGAGCCGGGGATGGGCGTGGCGTACTGCCAGCACCTGGCGTATCAGCTGCTGCTTGATGCGCCCGTCGCGCCAGTGCGCCAGCCAGTGGGCCCAGCCAGCGCTGCAGCCCAGGCGCGCGCGCAGTTGCGCAAAATCGGGCGGGCGCCGGTTGTCGGGGTCTACCAGGCTCAGGTCCCAGCCTTCGCATCCCTGGTAGCGGTCGGGGATGCCTGGTGCGGTCAGCTGGACCAGCACCTGTGCCAGGCTGTTGACGGCGCCTGCCACGGCAATGTGCTGCGCAAACTGGCCGATATGCGCCAGCACACCCGATGGCCAGTCCGCCGCGATGGCGCGCAGGAAGCCCTCGCACGCGGCTTCGTAGGCTGCGTCGGGGCAGGTCCAGTTGCCGTGGCGCTTGGCTTCGCGGATGGCCTTGAGCTGCCACGCGGACACGCGCTCCAGGAAGGCCTCGACGGTGTTGCTGCCTGCAGGCTTGCCGATGTCCTCCATCGGCCACGCGCCGACCAGGGTCTGGTACAGCATCAGGCGGTCGCCGGGGTCCGGGGCCTGCGGCAGCGTCGACAGCAGCGGTGTGCAGGCGCGTTCCCATGCCGCCACGGCCTCGGCCCAGGCAGCGGGCATCTCGCTCAGCACGGCCAGGCGCATGCGTGTGTCCTCGCCGCGCTTGTGGTCGTGGGTCGCAGTGGCCAGCATGGCATGAGGACAGGCCATGCGCCGCGCCGCCATGCGCGCGTGGAACTGCGCCGGCGGCAGCGCCAGCGTGCCGGGGTCGCTGCCTACCTCGTTGCGCGACAGCAGCCGCCCGTAGCGGTAGAACGCGGTGTCTTCGCCGGCCTTGGCTGCCAGGGCGGGCATCAGTTGCTGCAGGCGGCGGCGCAGCACGCCGGTTTCGCTGTCGGGCGGGGCTGGCGTGCGCAGGCAGCCGCCGATAAAGGCCAGTGCCACGGCCTCGTCCGGGGCGAGGTCGGCGCGCGCCGCCTGCATGGCCTGGTCCAGCATGGCATGGTCGGCCTGTGCGGCAGAGGCGTCGCGTGCGCCGGGTTGCGCGTCAAAGTAGCTGCGGTAGACGGGCACCGCCGCCATCAGCGCGGCCAGCGCGCGCCGCAGCGCCGCGCGTGTCAGGTCACGCGTGCCGGGCTCCTGCTTCGCGCAGTCGTGCAGGCAGGCGGCGGCGCCTTCGTACTCGGTTACCAGGTGCCGCTCCAGCACCTGGCGCCGTGCCGCCGCGACATGGGCGGCATACGGGCGCGCATCGCCGCTGGCCGAAGTCCACAGCGCGCCCAGCGGCGCCTCGCCGTTGCCGTCGTGCAGCACGGCGGCAACCTCGTCCATGAAGTCGTAGCCCGTGGTGCCATCCACCTGCCAGTCCGGCGCCAGCCGTTCGCGCGGGCCCAGGATCTTCTCGACCACCAGCCACGGGTGCGCCAGCCGCAGCAACGGCGGGCGCGCGGCGGCGTGCCGGTCCAGTTCGGCGCGCAGCCGGCGGCAGTAGCCGGCAGGATCGGCCAGGCCGTCGACATGATCGACACGCACGCCGTCGATCCAGCCTTCGCGCAGCAGGCGGAAGACCAGCGCGTGGACGGCGTCGAATACCTGCGGGTCTTCCTCGCGCACGCCGACGAGATCGCTGATCTCGAAAAAGCGCCGCCAGTTCAGTGCCGCGGCGGCGGTGCGCCACCAGGTCAGCCGGTAGTGCTGGCGCTCCAGCAGTGCGTGCAGCCGGGTGCGGCCTTCGGCCTGCGTGGGGTCGTACCAGCCGGGCTGGGTTGCGGCGGCGGCATCCACGCTGCCCGGCGCCAGCGGCAGCGAGTGCTCGAAGTAGCGCAGGTGGGCGGCATCGTCTGCGCTTGCAGGCACCCATTGCAGCTCGCCCGCCACCAGCGTGTCCCAGTAGGACTGGCCCAGCATCGGCAGCAGCACCTTGCCATGCAGGGCGGGGTCGCGCGGGGTCCAGTCGATGTCGAAGCTGGCGGCGCAGCGGCTGGCGCGTCCGTGGGTCAGCACGTCGCGCCACCAGTGGTTGTGGGTGGGGTCGGCCGCCATGTGGTTGGGCACGATGTCCAGCACCAGGCCGAGGCCGGCGGCGCGGGCGCGCCCGGCCAGCGCTTTCAGGCCGGGCTCGCCGCCCAGCTCGTCGCGCACGCGGGTGAAGTCGGTGACATCGTAGCCATGGGTGGAGGCGGGCCGCGCGCTGCACACAGGCGACAGGTACAGGTGGCTGACGCCGAGCGCGGCGTAGTAGTCGACCACGGCAGCAGCATCGGCAAAGGTAAAGCCCGGGTGCAGCTGCAGCCGCGCGGTGGCGCGGGGCAGGTCATGGTCGCCGCCATCGCCATCGCCATGGCTGCCTGGCAGGGATTCCGGCAAGCCGGCGGGCATTATCTGGCGCGCGCCGCTGCGGGCTCGCACATGGTGGCGACGCAGGCCAGCGGCGGCAGCATGCCCGCGGACAGCTCGGCCGCGGCGCCGGGCAGGCTTTCATGCAGCGCCGCGCTCATGTCGTGGCATGGCCGCATGCATGGCACGGCTTCGCTGCCCAGGTTCAGCCACAGGCTCAGCTCCATGCCGTCCATCAGCCGCCAGCGTGCGCACAGCGCGGCCGGCCCCAGGATATCGACGCCGGCCGACTGGCAGCCGGCCAGCCGGTCCAGCAGTTCACGGCGGCGCACCGCGAGCAGCTCGTGGTAGTACGGGGTCCAGTCGCCGTCGTCTTCCAGCTCGGGGCGCGACGCCTCGAAGGTGGCCGGGTCGTTGGGATCGGGGATGGCCGCGGCGCGCGCATCGTCGCGGAATGCCGTGGAAGCCGCAAACTCGCGGCGCCGGCCGTCGCGCACGGCCTGCGCCAGTTCGGGCGGGTGGCTGGTGAAGTAGAGGAAGGGCCGCTGCGTGCCGGTTTCCTCGCCCATGAACACCAGCGGCACCTGCGGGCACAGCAACTGCAGCGCCACCGCCGCGCGCAGCGCATTGCGGTCCGCCAGGCCGGCCAGCCGGTCGCCCAGTGCGCGGTTGCCGGTCTGGTCGTGGTTCTGCAGGAAGCAGACGAAGGCCGTGGGCGGCAGGTGCGCGCTGGGCTGTCCGCGGCGCACGCTGTCCGCGCTTGACGGCACGTCCGGCGCGGCGGCAGAGCGGTGCGCCGACAGCTCGCCCTGGTAGGCAAAGCCTTCGCCCAGCACGCGCGCAAGATGCCGCAGCGCGGGCTCGCCGCGGCCCGCGGCCGCATCCTCGCCCTCATCGGCACAGCGCGTGTAGTCGCAGTAGTAGCCGTCGCCCTCGCCGGTCAGCAGCACGTGCAGGGCATGGTGGGCGTCATCGTTCCACTGTGCGTCGTAGCCCTTGGCCAGCAGTTCGGCATCGTTGTTGTCGTTTTCCAGCACCAGGTGGAGATGGCGGCTGGCGCCGTCGCCTTCGGCCAGCATGGTGCGCAGCTCGCCGGGCAGCGCCGCCAGCCAGCCTTCGTCCTCGATCGCGTGCACGGCGTCCAGGCGCAGGCCGTCGAAGCGGAACTGCTCCAGCCAGTAGCGCGCGTTCTCGGTGAAAAAGCGCCGCACCTGCGGCCGGCGGAAATCGATGGCCGGCCCCCACGGGGTCTGCCGGTCCGCGCGGAAGAACGCGCTGGCGTAGCGGTGCAGGTAGTTGCCCTCCGGCCCGAAGTGGTTGTAGACCACGTCCAGCAGCACCATCATGCCGAGCTGGTGGGCGCGGTCCACCAGCGCGCGCAGTTCGTCCGGGGTGCCGTAGGCGGACTCCGGCGCGAACGGCAGCACGCCGTCATAGCCCCAGTTGCGCGTGCCGGGGAACTCCGCCACCGGCATCAGCTCGACCGCGGTGAAGCCCAGCGCCGCCAGCCGCGGCAGCTGCTGCGCCGCGCCGGCAAAGCCGCCGCACAGGCCCACGTGCAACTCATAGACGATGGCTTCATGCCAGGGGCGCCCGCGCCAGTCCGGACACGCCCACGCAAAGGCGCCGGCGGCGTCGGGCGCGGGCACGATGCTGGGCCCGTGCACATCGTCGGCCTGGCAGCGCGAGGCCGGGTCGGGCACGGTGGTGCCGTCGTCAAGCCGGAACCAGTAGCGTGCCCCATTGCAGCACGGAACGATGGCCTCGAACCAGCCGTTGGCGCCGGCCGCCATGCGCACCGGACCGAGCCCGGCGATCTCCAGCCGTACCGCCTGGCCTTGCTCGGCTGCGTCCGGGGCCCACAGGCGGAACCGCACGCGGCCGTCCGGCAACCAGGCCGGCCCGAACAGGTAGTCGTGCGCATTGTCGTCGTTGCCGGGCAGGCCCAGCGGCCCGGCGGCAGTGGGCGCTGCAAAGCAGTCGTGCGGGGCCAGGCTGGGCATGGCGGAGCGGGCGCCGGGGGCGAGCAGAAACGGGTTGGCGTGCAAATTCGGCTCCTGGCTTTGGGACGGCCGTGGGGAATGCAAAGGGAGAGCCGGCCGGATGGCCGGTCTTGGCACAATGCGAACTCCATGCCCGCAGGACAACGCTTGGCGAGGCCGCGGGCTGGCGGGGGCAAGCGCCAGCGCGGGCTTTGTTACATGGGCCATTGTAGAAACTACCTGCGCGATGCGGACGTGCGCTAGCCCACGCCCGCAGTGCCGCCTTAGGCGGCGCGCGGGGCGTGCGCCGGAGATTCAACCTGCCAGGGCGCACCGCTGGCGCGGTGCAGCAGCCGCACCGGCACCGGCTCGATGTGCCAGATGCGCTCGCAATACTCGCGGATCGCCCGGTCCGATGAAAAGCGCCCGGAGCGCGCGCACGACAGCACCGACATGCGTTGCCAGCGCGCCGGTTCGGCAAAGGCCTGGGAGACTTTCTCCTGGCACTCGATGTAGGAGGCGAAGTCGGCCATCAGCAGGTAGGGGTCGTGCCTCTGCTGCGGGTCAAACAGAGGACGGAACAGCCCCGGGTCCCCGCGCGAGAAGAAGCCCTGCTGGACCAGGTCGATCACTGCGCGCAGCTGCGGGTTGCTGTGGTAGTAGGCGGCAGGGTCGTAGCCGCTTGCACGCAGCCCATAGACCTCCGGCGCGGTCAGTCCGAACGGGAAGAAGTTGTCGTTGCCCACGGCTTCGCGCAGCTCGATATTGGCGCCGTCCATGGTGCCGATATTGAGCGCGCCATTCATCGCGAACTTCATGTTGCCGGTGCCGGACGCTTCCTTGCCCGCCAGCGAGATCTGCTCGGCCAGGTCGGCCGCCGGGTAGATGCGCTGCCCGTAGGTGACATTGAAGTTGGGCAGGAACACAACCTTGAGCCGGTCGCGCACCTGCGGGTCGCGGTTGACCACGTCGGCCACCGAGGTGATGAAGCGGATCATCAGCTTGGCATAGGCGTAGCCCGGCGCCGCCTTGCCGCCGAACAGGAAGGTGCGCGGCTGGATCTCGGTGCCGGGGTCGGACTTGATGCGGTGGTACAGCGCGATCACATGCAGCACCGCCAGGTGCTGGCGCTTGTATTCGTGGATGCGCTTGACCATCACATCGAACATGGAGGACGGGTCCACCACCACGCCGGTGGTTTCGCGGACCAGCTCGGCCAGCGCCACCTTGTTCTGGTGCCGCGCGGCCTGCCATTGTTCGCGAAAGCCCGCGTCCTCGGCATACGGCTCGAGCGCGCGGAGCTGCGCCAGGTCGGAGATCCAGCCGTCGCCGATCGCCTCCGACACCAGCCGCGTCAGGCGCGGGTTGGACAGCGCCAGCCAGCGCCGCGGCGTCACGCCATTGGTGATGCTGGTGAACTTCTCCGGCCACATCTCGTAGAAATCCTTGAGCACGTCCTCGCGCATCAGCCGTGAGTGCAGCTCGGCCACACCGTTGATGGCGTGGCTGCCCACACACGCCAGGTTGGCCATGCGCACCTGCTTTTCGCCGTACTCACTGATCAGCGACAGCCGTGCCAGGCGCGATTCGTCGCCGTAGAAGCGGATCCGCACCTCGTCCAGCAAGCGCGCGTTGATTTCCAGGATGATCTCGAGATGGCGCGGCAGCACCCGGGCAAACAGCGGCAGCGGCCACTGCTCCAGCGCCTCGGGCAGCAGCGTGTGGTTGGTGTAGGCAAAGGCATTCTGCGTGATGTGCCAGGCCTCGTTCCAGGGCAGGTCATGGTCGTCGACCAGCAGCCGCATCAGCTCGGCAATGCCCACGGCCGGGTGGGTGTCGTTCAGCTGCACCGCGAACTTCTCGTGGAAGCGCGTCACCGGGATGCCGTCGACGGCGAGCAGCCGCAGCATGTCTTGCAGCGAACAGGCGACGAAGAAGTATTGCTGCTCCAGCCGCAGCTCCTTGCCCTGGCTGGTCTCGTCGTTGGGGTAGAGGACCTTGGTCAGGTTCTCGGAAGTGACCTTCTTGCTGACCGCGCCCAGGTAGTCGCCGCGGTTGAAGGTATGGAAGTCGAACGCCTCGGTGGCGTCCGCGCGCCACAGCCGCAGGGTGTTCACGGTATTGACGCGGTAGCCCAGGATCGGCGAGTCAAACGGCACACCCACCACGGTCTTGGCCGGCACCCAGCGTACGCGGTAGTGGCCGCGGTCGTCGGTGTAGTGCTCGGTGTGCCCGCCCAGGCGCACCTGCACGGCCCACTCTGAGCGCTGGATCTCCCAGGGGTTGCCGTTGCGCAGCCAGGTATCGGTGGATTCCACCTGCATGCCGTCGATGATGGTCTGCTGGAAGATGCCGTACTCGTAGCGGATGCCATAGCCGAGCGCGGGGATTTCCAGCGTCGCCAGCGAATCCATGAAGCAGGCCGCGAGCCGGCCCAGGCCGCCATTTCCCAGCCCCGGCTCGACCTCTTGCTCCAGGATGCGGTCTAGATCCAGCCCGGCAGCGGCCATGGCCTCGCGCACCTCGTCGAAGATGCCCAGGTTGATCAGGTTGTTGCCCAGGTGCGGGCCCATCAGGAATTCCGCCGACAGGTAGGCGACGGTGCGCGAGGGCTGGCCCAGGTAGGCCTCGGCGGTGCTGATCCAGCGCTGCACCAGGCGGTCGCGCACGGTATGCGCCGCTGCCTGGTAGAGATCGTTCTGGCTGGCGTGGCCGGGCAGCTTGCCCTGGGTATGGAAGACGTGGTCGAGGAAGGCCCGGCGCAGGCTGGCGCCGGACAGGGCGGTACGGGTGTCATCGGCATGCTCGGGCCGGACAGATTCCTTCATGGCGAGGCTCCTGCGCATGTACGTGGGTCAAGCTTAGTGGATGGAGCAATCCCTGCAGGGAGATCGCGGAGCTGGTCTTGCAAGCGGCACTTTTTGCGGGCGAGCCGTGGCTACGCGCGTGGCGGCGGATGGCGTGCGCCGTGGCGGCCGCCGCGCAGGGCGTTGGCGCGCGCCCGCACCATCGGGGTATCGAACAGCGCACGTACATCGGCGTCGAGCCGGCGCTGCCAGTTGGGGTGGACGCTGGTGGTGCCGGGCAGGTTGGGTTGCTCGGCCTCGCCCAGCAGGTCTTCCAGCGGCACCAGGCGCATGGCGGTGCGCGCGGTGCCCAGCCACGCCAGCACGGCATCGAGCGGGGCATCGGCGGGGTCCGGCACGGCGCCGCTGCACAGCCCCGCTGCGCACAGCGCCTGCCAGAGCGCGCCGCGCTCGCGCGCACGGCCGGCCTGCATCGCCGCGAGGGTTTCGCCCGGCGCCAGCAGGTGCAGCCGGTCGCGCCACGCAAGGTCGCGGCCGGCCCACCAGCCGGTGACTGTGGGGAGGTCGTGGGTCGAGGTGGTGGCGATGGCATCGGGCGGCCAGGCTGCGGGAGGCAGGAAGGCCGGCACGGTGTCGGGCGCCGGGGCGGGCACCCGCTGAGCTGCCTCGGCCGCATCCACTGGCGCGCTCTCTTCGCGCTGGAACCACAGCACATCGATGCCCAGCACGCCACGGGCCGACAGCGCCGCATTCAGCTCCGGCGGCACCGTGCCCAGGTTTTCGCCGATGATGATGGCGCGGTGCCGCCATGATTCCAGCGCCACCAGCCGCAACATGTCCTGCAGCGGATAGCGCAGGTAGGCGCCTTCACTGGCCGGGGCACCGGCAGGCACCAGCCACATGCGTGCCAGGCCCAGCACATGGTCGATGCGCAGCCCGCCGGCATGGGCCAGGTTGGCGCGCAGCATCTCCAGGAAGGCCGCGTAGCCGCGGCGGCGCAGCCCGCGCGGCGAGAACACCGCCACGCCCCAGTCCTGCCCGAGCGGGTTGTACAGGTCCGGCGGTGCGCCGGCATGGAAGCCCGCCAGGATTTCCTGTTGCCGCGTCCAGGCCTGACTGCCGCCAGGGTCGGCCCCCACCGCCAGGTCGGAGACGATGCCGACCGCCATGCCCGCGCCGCGCGCCGCACGCTGCGCGCGTGCCATGCCGTCGGCCGTAATCCATTGCAGGAAAGCGTGGTAGGCGACCTCATTGGCATGGGCCTGTGCAAAGGCCGCCACGGCGGCATCGCCGGGCGCGCGCAGCGTGACCGGCCAGCAGCGCCAGTCAGGCGCGGGGTTGTGGTTCATGCCGTTGGCGCTGTCGGCCAGGCGCCGGGCCTGGATCGCCTCGTAGCATGCGTGCGCGTGCAGCGCGGTGCCGCCGCGCGCGCGAAAGGCGGCGCAGTCATCGAGCGCCGCGCGCGGCAGCAGCGCATCGCTGCGCTCCCATAGCCACCGCAGGATGGCGTAGCGCAGCGGCGTCAGCTTGACCCAGTCGATCTCGCTGCGGGCTTCCAGCGCTTGCAGCGACTCGCCCGCGCCGAGCGCGGCGACGGCCCAGTCTACCGCGGCCTGCCCGAATTGCACGGCGGGGTCGGCATAGAGCGGATTCAGGAACAGGCGGCTGGACGGCGCATACGGGCTATAGCGCTCGGGCAGGGCGGCAAAGCCGGCGTGCAGCGGGTTGATGGCGACGGCGTCGGCGCTGGCGCCGGCTGCGCTGATGCAGCACTGGGTCAGCGCGCTCAGGTCGCCCAGGCCGCAGGGCGCGCCGCGGCGCAGGCCGTAGAGCTGCACTGCCAGGCCCCAGGGCCGGGTCAGTTCGCCCGCGCGGCCGGCGTGCCGCAGCGCATCGGCAACGCCGTAGCAGCGCGGCGGCGCGATTGCCAGCACGGTGTGCGCATCGCCGAGTTCCAGGCGGTGGTAGCCGCATACGTCGATGGCGGGCAGCAGCATGGTGCCGTCGCTGTCGCGCGCGCTGCCATCGTTGCCACGCTCCGCGGTGCCGGTGACGATGGCGCCGTCTTCCAGCGTCAGCCGGTAGGACCGCTGCGGCAGGGTATGTGGCCACGGCACCGCCACCGGCTTGCCGCGCTCGGCGGTGACCAGCGGCGGCAGTGCATGCGCGGCGTCATCGGAGGCAAGCCATGCGCGCGACGCTTCGCACTGGCCAGTGGTGGCGCAAGGCAGGCCCAGGCCGTCCAGCACGCGCCGCAGTGCGGCGTCCGACACGGTCTGGGGCTGGTTCCAGGCATCCGTCCACCGGGGCAGCAGGCCCGCGCGCAGTGCCAGCGCATGCAGCGCCGTGGGCGTGTCGTGGCGGGTGGCGCGCCGGCTCATGCCTGTGCCTCCTGCGGCGCGCCCAGCGGCGGGCTTTCCTGGGGCGCGCTCTGGCGGCTGCGGGCCTGGGCCGCCAGCAGCACCAGCGAGTGGCCCGCCACCGCCTGGCTGTCGGCGACCGCCTCGCTCGCGAGTTCGGCCTCGGTGGCGTCGGGCCGGCTGCTGTCGAACAGCAGTTTCCAGGCCAGCGTGGGCCCGGGCAGCAGGAAGGAGGCCTCGGCATCGCCGGCGTTGAGCAGCAGCAAGGTTACCTGCACGGCGCCGGCATCGTTCTCTTCGTCCTGCGCCAGCGAGCCCAGCTGCGCGCGCTCCGGTTGGGGCGGCGCGGCCGCGCGGCGCAGCGCGAGCGTGCGGATCTCCGGGTCGGCCCATTCCTCGGGGGTGGGCGGTTTGCCGTCGGTATCGAACCAGGCAATATCGGCAATGCCCTGCGCCGGTTCCTCGCGCCCGTGCGCGAAGCGGTCGCCGGCCAGGGAGTGCAGCCGCCGGCGCAGGTCCAGCAGGCGGCGCACCATGTGCTGCAGCGGCTGGGCGCCGGGCGTCTGGGCCTGCTTCCAGTCCAGCCACGAGATCTCGTCGTCCTGGCAGTAGGCGTTGTTGTTGCCTTGCTGGCTGCGGCCCCATTCATCGCCGGCGGTCAGCATCGGCGTGCCCTGCGACAGCAGCAGCGTGGCCATCAGTGCCTGTGCCACGCGCGCGCGGCAGGCCAGGATGGCGGGGTCGTCGGTGGGGCCTTCGATGCTGCCGTCGGGGCTCCAGTTGGCGCTGGCGTTGTCGTCGGTGCCGTCGCGGTTGTCTTCGCCGTTGGCCTCGTTGTGCTTGCTGCTGTAGCTGACCAGGTCGGCCAGCGTGAAGCCGTCGTGTGCGGTGATGAAGTTGATGCTGGCCCACGGGCGCCGGTGGCGGCGGTCGAAGAGGTCGGCCGAGGCCGCCAGCCGCGCCGCCAGTTCGCCGCGGTGGCCGGCGTCGCCGCGCCAGAAGCGGCGCGCCACGTCGCGGAACTTGTCGTTCCACTCGGCAAAGCCGGGCGGGTGGTTGCCAAGCTGGTAGCCGCCCGGGCCCAGGTCCCACGGCTCGGAGATCAGCTTGACGCGGCTCAGCACCGGATCCTGCATCAGTGCATCGAAAAAGCCCGAGCCCGCATCGAAGCCGTTGCCCTCGCGCCCGAGGGTGGTGCCCAGGTCGAAGCGGAAGCCATCGACGTGGTAGCAGTGCACCCAGTAGCGCAACGAGTCCATCACCATCTGCAGCACGCGCGGATGCGACAGGTTGAGCGTATTGCCGCAGCCGGTGTCGTTGATGTAGTGGCGCTCGTCGCCCGGCACCAGCCGGTAGTAGCTGGCGTTGTCCAGCCCGCGCCACGACACCGTCGGCCCCAGCTCGTTGCCCTCGCAGGTATGGTTGTAGACCACGTCCAGGATCACTTCGATGCCGGCCGCGTGCAGGCGCCGCATCGCCACCTTGAACTCCTGCAGTTGCCCGGTGCCCAGGTAGGCGGGCTCCGGCGCGAAGTACGCCATGGTGTTGTAGCCCCAGTAGTTGCGCAGTCCGCGCTCCAGCAGGAAGCGGTCCTGCAGGATGGCGTGGACCGGCAGCAGCTCGACGGTGGTGATGCCGAGCTGCACCAGGTGGTCGATAAAGCGCGGGTCGCACAGCGCGGCGAAGGAGCCGCGCAGGTTGGGCAGCAGATCGCCGCGCAGCATCGACAGGCCCCGCAGGTGGGCTTCATAGATGACGGTGGACGGCCACGGCACCGCGGGCGGGCGGTCGTCGCCCCAGTGGAAGCTCTCGTCGACCACCACCGCCTTGGGCATGGTGGGGGCGCTGTCGCGGCGGTCCGGTGTCAGGTCGCCGCGCGCGCTTTGCAGGCGGTAGCCGAACAGCGCATCGGACCAGCGCACCGGGCCGCTCAACTGGCGCGCATACGGGTCGAGCAGCAGCTTGTGCGGGTTGAAGCGGTGGCCGTGCGCGGGATCGTAGGGGCCGTGCGCGCGGTAGCCGTACAGCGTGCCGAGCGCCGCATCGGGCAGGTAGCCGTGCCAGATCTCGTCGGTGCGTTCCGGCAGCTGCAGGCGCGCCAGCTCCTTGCGCCCGTTGTCGGAGAACAGGCACAGGTCGATGCGCGAGGCATGGGCCGAGAACACCGCGAAATTGACACCCAGGCCGTCCCAGTGGGCCCCGAGGGGATACGGCTTGCCCGGCAGCAGCCGGTCCGCGAACTGTCGGCTCATGTCGATGCGCCCTGGATGCCGCCACCAGGATCGAAGCGCAGCACCAGCGTGGCCAGCGGCGGCAGCGTCAGCGCGAGCGAAGCCGGCTGCCCGTGCGAAGGCACGTCCACTGCCGCTACCGCGCCGCTGTTGCCGACATTGGTGCCGCCATACACGGCGGCATCGGTATTCAGGCATTCCTGCCAGGCGCCGGCATACGGCACCCCGAGCCGGTAGCCATAGCGCGGCACCGGGGTCATGTTGACCACCACCAGCACCACTTCGCGGCTGTATGGGCCCGCGCGGCGCAGCCACGCAAACACGCTGTTATGGTTGTCGTCGCCCACCACCCACTGGAAGCCTTCCGGGCGGTGGTCCAGCGCATGCAGCGCGGGCAGCTCCCGGTAGAGGCGGTTCAGATCCCGCACCAGCGTGTGCATGCCGCGGTGCATGGGGTGGTCCAGCAAGGCCCAGTCAAGCTCGGCATCGTGGTTCCATTCCTGCCACTGCGCCAGTTCGCCGCCCATGAACAGCAGCTTCTTGCCCGGGTGCGCCCACATGAAGCCGTAGTAGGCGCGCAGGCCGGCAAAGCGCTGCCACTCGTCGCCGGGCACCTTGCCGATCATCGAGGCCTTGCCGTGCACCACCTCGTCATGCGACAGCGGCAGCACGAAGGCCTCGGACCACGCATAGACCAGCCCGAAGGTCATGTCCTGGTGGTGCCAGGCGCGATGGACGGGCTCGTGACCGAGATAATGCAGCGTGTCGTGCATCCAGCCCATGTTCCACTTGAAGTCGAAGCCAAGCCCGCCGCTGGCGACGCTGGCGGTCACGCCGGGCCAGGCGGTGGATTCTTCGGCGATGGTCAGCGCACCGGGGCAGCGTTCGTGGACCACGGCGTTCAGTTCGCGCAGGAAGTCGATGGCTTCCAGGTTTTCCCGGCCGCCGAAGCGGTTCGGCACCCACTGGCCGGGCTCGCGGCTGTAGTCGCGGTAGAGCATGGATGCCACCGCGTCCACGCGCAGGCCGTCGGCGTGGAAGTGCTCCAGCCAGTGCAGCGCGCCGGCCAGCAGGAAGCCGCGCACCTCGTTGCGGCCGAGGTTGTAGATCAGGGTGTTCCAGTCCTGGTGGAAGCCTTCGCGCGGGTCCTCGTGCTCATACAGGGCGGTGCCGTCGAAGCGCGCCAGCCCGTGCGGATCGGTCGGGAAGTGCGCGGGCACCCAGTCCAGGAGCACGCCGATGCCGGCCTGGTGGCAGCGGTCGATAAAGGCGGCGAAGGCCTGCGGCGGCCCCAGCCGCGCGGTGGGCGCATACAGCGACAGCGGCTGGTAGCCCCACGAGCCGCCGAACGGATGCTCGGTGATCGGCAGCAGTTCGATATGCGTAAAGCCCAGTTCCTGCACGTATGGCACCAGCCGCTCGGCCAGGATCTCCCAGCCGCGCTGCGTGTCGTTGGCCGCGCGCAGCCACGACAGAGCGTGGACCTCGTAGACCGACATCGGCGCTGCGTAGGGATCGGCGCCGCCGCGGCGCGCCATCCAGTCGGCGTCATGCCAGGCGAAGGGGGGCGCGCCCTGGCCCGGTCCGGCCACCACCGAGGCGGTGGCGGGGGGCGCCTCGGTGGCCAGCGCGAGCGGGTCGGCCTTGTCCGGCAGCTCGGTGCCGTGCGGGTCGAGCAGGTCGTACTTGTAGCGGCTGCCGGGCTGCGCGCCCAGTGCGGCGGGGATGAACAGCTCCCAGATGCCGCTGGGGTGGCGCAGCCGCATCGGGTGCCGCGCCGGATGCCAGCCGTTGAAGTCAGCGATCACAGAGACCCGCCGCGCGTTCGGCGCCCATACGGCAAAGCGCACGCCGTCGATGCCGTCCACGCGCTGCCACTGCGCGCCCAGGCAGGCGCCGAGCTCGAAGTGGCGGCCCTCGGCGATCAGGTGCAGGTCCAGCTCACCCAGCAGCAGGCCAAAGGCGTAAGGGTCGGCGCCGCACTGCCCGCTGCCGTCGGACCATTGCACGCGCAGCCGGTAATCGGGCGCACCGCCCTTGTATTCGCGCGGCAGCCGCGCGGCGAAGACGCCGCCGCCATGCAGCCGTGCCATCTCCGCCAGTGGCGTGCCGCCCGCATCGGTCAGCTGCACCGACGCCGCCCCTGGCAGGCAGGCGCGCACCAGCGTGCCGTCGCCGTCAGGGTGCGGGCCCAGCACGGCAAACGGATCATGGTGGCGCGCACCAAGCAAGGCCTCGAACTCGTGGCCCGGCAGCATGCCGGGCTGCGTGCCATGGGCGGGGGTCATGGCTGGTCTCCCGGCGCCAGCAGCTTGCGCACCAGGCGCGCCAGGCCGCTGACCGGCAGGTCGATCCAAGCCACGCGGTTGGCGGCTTCGTAGTCGACCTCATAGGCTGCCCGTTCCAGCAGGAACAGGTCCAGCAATGGCTGCAGCTGGCCGGGCGCGACCCAGGGTGTGCCCGAGTCCTGCATGTGCAGGTGGTAGCAGTTCAGGAGGGCTTCGCTGGCGGTGCTGCGGAAGCGCTCCAGCAGCACCGCGCGGCGTTCGGCCAGCTGCGGCGGCAGTTCGCTGTGGGTGCGCTCCTGGCGGTCGGTGCCGACCGTGGCCGCGGCGTAGTCAAGCGAGCGCAGCAGCCCGGCCACATCGCGCAGCGGCGAGGTCTTGCGCCGGCGCCAGTCCAGCGGCAGGCCGGGCTCGCCTTCGAAGTCGACCAGGTAGGTGTCGTTCTGCGCAATCAGCACCTGGCCCAGGTGGAAGTCGCCGTGGATGCGTGTCTGCAGGCTGCCCGGCGCGGCAGCGGCGAGCTGTTCGACCAGCGCGGGCAGCGCGTCGCGCGCGGCCAGCAGGGTCTGCACGTCGGCCTCGAAGCCCTGGCGCACCGGTCCCGGCACGGTGGCGGGCGCGGACTCCAGCCGCGTCAGGGCGCGCTGCAGCGCACGCAAGGCTTGCTCGGCCCACGCGCGCGCATCGCCTTCGGTGGCCGGCAACGGCGCGAACGCGTCGTCGCCGCTGGGCCGTGCCAGCACCGCATGGAGTTCGGCGAGCCGGCGGCCGAGCGTGCCAGCCAGCGCGGCATAGCCGTTCATGGCCTCGGCAAACTCGTCCTCGCTCTCCTGCGAGGGCAGCGCGTCATCGATGGCGCGGCCCAGGTAGTCCAGGGTCCAGTCCCAGCCATTGCCCTGGTTCAGGACATAGCCCTGCAGCAGCATCAGCGTATGCGGCACGCCATCCGGTCCGGTGCGCACCACCTCGCCCAGCAGCGGCGCCGCGTGCGCATAGCCCTGCACGGTCAGGTAGCGCGTCATCTCGGCCTCGGGGTGGATGCCGCCAGAGACCCGGCGCACCATCTTGAGCACGGCGGTGTTGTTATAGGACAGCGAGCTGTTGGACTGCTCTGCCGACATGTATTCGATCGGGTCGCGCTCCAGTTCCAGCGCGGCCAGGCCGGCTTCGGCGCGGAAGTGGATGATGTCGTTGCCGGCGTGCACCTGCACGTCATTGCGCAGCGCGCGCACCACCTCGCGCGCAAAGGGCTCGACCACGAAACCGTCGGTGGCCAGCCCCACGCGGCTGCCCTGGCGCACGCGCGCCATCGACAGTCCATGTGCCAGCTGCGACACGCTGTCGGCGCTCTCGCGGTCCCACAGGATGCCCAGCGGCAGCTGGTAGCGTTCGGTGCGGCCAGGCAGGGTCACCTCCACCTCGCCCAGGTAGACATCTTCGCCGCTGCTGCCGCGCGCAAATGGCAGCAGGTACGCCAGGTCGATGCGCTCGATGCGCTCGTGCTTGGCGCCGAACCAGCGGCGCCGGCTGATGTAGTGCGGCAGCACGTCGCTGGCCATGATGCGGCGCGAGGCGTCGGTCAGCTCCGGCCGGCTCGTGTTCTGCATCACCAGGGTGATCTGGTCCGGCATCTGCTCGGGTGCTTCCACGTGCCATGACGGGGGCTGCGCCTCGTCACTGAGTACGAACCAGTAGAAGCCGTAAGGCGGCAGCGTGAGCAGGTAGGTCAGCGTGCCGATGGCCGGGAACGGCGTGGCGCCCATCATCTCCACCGGCACGCGGCCGTTGAAGGCGGACAGGTCCAGTTCGACGGCCTGCGGCGCGCGCGACAGGTTGGCCACGCACATGATGTGCTCGTCCTCGTATTCGCGCAGGTAGGCCAGGATCTTGCGGTTGCCCGGAAACAGGAAGCGCAGCGTGCCGCGGCCGAAGGCGCGGTGCTTGCGCCGCAGCGCCAGCATGCGCCGCATCCAGTTCAGCAGCGAATGCGGGTCGCGCGCCTGCGCCTCGACGTTGACGGCTTCGTAGCCATACAGCGGGCCTTGCAGCGGCGGCAGCACCAGGCGCTCGGGGTCGGCGTGCGAGAAGCCGCCGTTGCGGTCGGGTGACCACTGCATCGGCGTGCGCACGCCGTCGCGGTCGCCCAGGTGGATGTTGTCGCCCATGCCGATCTCGTCGCCGTAGTAGATCACCGGCGTGCCCGGCATCGAGAACAGCAGGCTGTTCATCAGCTCGATGCGGCGGCGGTCGCGCTCCATCAGGGGTGCCAGCCGGCGGCGGATGCCCAGGTTGATGCGGGCGCGCCGGTCGGTGGCGTAGACCTCCCACAGGTAGTCGCGCTCGCTGCTGGTCACCATCTCCAGCGTCAGTTCGTCATGGTTGCGCAGGAAGATGGCCCACTGGCAGTTGGGCGGCACCTCCGGCGTCTGGCGCATGATGTCGGTGATCGGGAAGCGGTCTTCGCGCGCGATCGCCATGTACATGCGCGGCATCAGCGGGAAGTGGAAGGCCATGTGGCATTCGTCGCCTTCCGGCTCCGGCCCGGTCAGGCCAAAGTACTGCTGCGCGTCCTCCGGCCACATATTGGCTTCTGCCAGCAGCATGCGGCCGGGGAAGCGCGCGTCCAGGTGGGCACGGATATGGCGGATGACGGCATGGGTCTCGGGCAGGTTCTCGTTGCTGGTGCCTTCGCGCTCGACCAGGTAGGGCACCGCGTCCAGGCGCAGCCCGTCGACGCCCATGTCGAGCCAGTAGCGCATCACCGACAGCACCTCGTTGAGCACCTGCGGGTTGTCGAAGTTCAGGTCCGGCTGGTGCGAGTAGAAGCGGTGCCAGAAGTAGGCGCCCGCCACCGGGTCCCAGCTCCAGTTGGACTTCTCGGTGTCGCAGAAGATGATGCGGGTGCCGGCGTAGGCCTGGTCATGGTCCGACCACACGTAGTAGCGCCGTGCCGCCGAGCCGGGCTTGGCGGCGCGCGCGCGCTGGAACCACGGATGCTGGTCGGAGGTGTGGTTGATCACCAGCTCGGTGATCACGCGCAGTCCGCGCGCGTGCGCCGCGGCGATAAAGCGGCGCGCCTCGGCCAGCGTGCCGTAGTCGGGGTGGACGTTGCGGTAGTCGGCGATGTCGTAGCCGTCGTCGCGGCGCGGCGACGGATAGAACGGCAGCAGCCAGACCGTGTCCACACCCAGGTTGACCAGGTAGTCGAGCTTGGCCAGCAACCCGGCAAAATCGCCCACGCCGTCGCCGTTGGCGTCGTAGAAGGACTTGATGTGGAGCTGGTAGATGATCGCGTCCTTGTACCAGAGCGGATCGGCGTTGAGCAGGGCGGCACTGCCGGTTTCGGTAAGGCGTTTCATCCGTGTCTCCACGTATGCCTGTCAGGCGCCGTGCGGGTCGGTCGAGGCCGGCGCCGCGGGTGGGCGGGGAGCGGGGCGCTCCAGCGGGCGCACATGCCAGACCGTGAACGGCAGTTGCGCCGGATCGAGCCGGATGCGCTGGTGCTTGCCGCGCAGCTCGAAGCGCCGGCCGTGCATCAGGTCGTGCACCGCCAGGCCGGCGTGGTCGGGCAGCCCCCATTCCCACAACGGGATTTCGATGTCGGTCTCGTGCGCCGTGCGCGGATCCAGGTTGATCGCGGCCAGCAGCACGTCGTCGCCGAACAGGTAGTCGGTGCCCGGCATGAAGCGCGCGAACCACAGCACGGCGTCGCTGCCGGCATGGTAGAAGCGCAGCCCCAGGTGGTTCTGCAGCGCCGGGTGCCCGGCGCGGATCTCGTTGAGCCGTGAGATCTCCGCGACGATATTGCCGGGCTGCTGCCAGTCGCGCACGCGCAGCTGGTATTTCTCGGAATCGAGATATTCCTCGCGCACCTTGCCGTTCAGCACAAAGGGCGCGCTCTCGCACAACTCGAAGCCGCTGTACATGCCCCACAGCCCCGACAGCAGTGTGGCCAGCGCCGCGCGGATCAGGAACGCGGGGCGCCCGCCCTGGTGCAGGAAGTAGGGGTTGATGTCAGGGGTGTTGACGAAGAAGTGAGGCCGGAAGAAGTCGCGCAGCGGGCTTTGCGTCAGCTCGGTCAGGTATTCGGTCAGCTCCCACTTGGCATTGCGCCAGGTGAAGTACGTGTATGACTGGCTGAAGCCCAGCTTGGCCAGCCGCGCCATCATCTTGGGCCGGGTGAAGGCCTCGGCCAGGAAGATGGTGTCGGGGTGGCGCGCGCGCACGTCGGCGATCATCCACTCCCAGAACGGCAGCGGCTTGGTGTGCGGGTTGTCGACGCGGAAGATGCGCACGCCCTGGTCGGCCCAGAACATCACCACGTCGCGCAGGGCCTGCCATAGCGCTGCGCCCGCGGGCGCTGCGGCGTAGAAATCGACGTTGACGATGTCCTCGTACTTCTTGGGCGGGTTCTCGGCATAGCGCAGCGAACCGTCCGGGCGGTGTGCGAACCATTCCGGGTGGTCGCGCAGCCACGGATGGTCGGGCGAGCACTGGATGGCGAAGTCCAGTGCCAGCTCCAGGCCATGTCTGGCCGCCGCGTCGCGCAGGCGGCGGAAGTCTTCAAAGGTGCCGAGCTCGGGATGCAGCGCATCGTGGCCGCCTTCCTTGCCGCCGATGGCGTAGGGGCTGCCGTGATCGCCCGGCTCGGCGCGCAGGCTGTTGTTGCGGCCCTTGCGGTGGGTGCGGCCGATCGGGTGGATCGGCGTGAAGTAGAGCACGTCGAAGCCCATCGCGCGAATCGCGGGCAGCCTGGCGATGACATCGTCGAAGGTGCCGTGGCGGGTCTCGTCGTTGCTTTGCGAGCGCGGGAACAGCTCGTACCAGCTGGCGTAGCGCGCGGCCAGGCGATCGGCCTCGACCGGCATGGCCACCGGATGACGCGAGGCAAACGGGCGACCCGCCGGGGTTGCCATCACTGCCTGCATCGCGGCCTCGGTGCGTGGCGACAGCAGGATCTCCTGCCGGCGAGCGTCATCGCCGGCAGCGGTGATCAGTTCGTCGACGATGGCTGAGAGCTCGGTGTCCGCGGTTGCCGTCCGGGTGTTCTTCCCGCCATTGCCCTGCTTCCCGTTCCTGGCAGGCTGCAGCAGCGCATCGGCCACCAGCCGCGCGCCTTCCTCGATCTCCAGCGCCACGTTGAGGCCGGCCGCGCGCTTCTTGCCGATCTCGTCGAGCCAGCTGGCGAAGGTGTCGCGCCAGGCCTCGACCGTGAATTCATGCCGGCCCAGCGCCACCAGCGGGAAACTGCCTTCCCAGCGGTCGTTGATCACGGGCTGCATCGGCGCCTGGTGCCAGCCAGTCTCGCCCGGCGCACGCCACAACACCGTGGCGGCAAGCTTGTCGTGGCCATCCATCCAGATATCGGCACTGACGGTCACGCGCTCGCCCACCACGCGCCGCACCGCGAAGCGGCCTTCGTTGCAGGCGGGCTCGACGTGCTCGATGGCGATCCGCGGGGCCTCCATTGCCGCCACCACGCTGCCCAGGCCGGTGGCGGCCAGCGTTTCATGGCCGTGCGGCGCGCGCGCGTCGGCTGCCGGCATGCCGGGCCGCGTCAGGGGCACCGGGGGCACTTCGTAGAGGCGGATATCGGCCGGTGCCAGCGTGATGCTGGCCAGCGCATCGAGCCGGTGGTTGGCATCGACCGTCCCGCCCGGGCCGCCCAGTGACGATTCCAGGTGCGCGCTGGCGTGCGGCAGCGCGCTCAGCACGCGGTCGGCGCCCAGCGTGCCGGGCGCCGCGGGGTCTGGATTGAGCACCACTGCCAGGGCGGGGGCACCGTCCGGTACCTCAGGGTCGCTACGGGTGCCGGCGGCGTCGGGAGCGGGGCAGGCGCCGTCCGGCACAGGCAGCCGTGCCAGCACCGTCAGCGGCGCGTCGGGTCCGCTCAGCAGGCGCACGGCCAGTGCCGGCGCCGGATCGCGCGCAGCCAGCCAGGTATTGGTTTCCAGCAGCTCGTGGGTGATGTCGTACGGCGCGCCCTGATGCGGGGCACCATCCGTGGCCAGCGGGTCGCGTGCCAGCGCGCCGCCGGTCTCGAAGCCGGCCGGCACCAGGATGCCGTCGCCGATCGCCGCGGCGGTCCACAGCGCACGCCGCGCGCTGAGTGCGTCATGGCTTGCCGGCGTCAGCGCTGGGGCGGCCAGCACCCGGCCGAAGGGGCGCAGCCGCGCGATTTCCTCGGTCAGCCAGGGGCTGCGAAAATCCCACCACGGCAGCGAGCAGAATGCGCCGTCGAAGCCGGCGGGCGCGAGATCGTCCAGTAGCGCCGGCGTCAGCCCGGGCGTCCATGCCAGGAAGCATGGCGCACCGCGCGCCTGTGCCGGCACAGCATCGCTGCGCAGCGTGCCGGTCACCGCGGCCCAATGCCTGCCGTGCACGCGTGCCGGCGCACGGCAGCAGAAGCCCGCCGCGCCTGCCGCCCAGGCCTGGCGCAGCCGGGCCGCCCACCACTGCACCAGCGCCTCGGCCGCTTGCTGGTCATGCCAGCGCAGGCGCGCGCCGGGGATGTGGCTGTCGGTCTCGTGTGGGGCGAAGGCTGGGAGCGCACTGTCGATCCAGCCAGGGTCGGGTGCTGGCCCGGTGCCGTCGGCGGGGTCGACCGCATAGCGGTCCAGTGAGATGTCGAGCAGCGGGGCCAGCCCGTGCCGGGCGCAAGCCGCGAAAGCGTCTTCGCCGGGCAGGTGCGGCCAGCCGCCGATCAGTACGTGGTCGAAGCCCAGTGCCGCCACGCGCTGGAGCGCGTGTTCATCGGCATCGGGCGTTCCGGTCAGGTCGATCTGGCAGATCCGCACAAAATCCTCCCGGTGTTTCGCTCCGACGGAGCAACAAAATCCCGCTCCGGCGCCTTGCGGCCAGCCGGCGGGATGGCACAGCCATGCGAAGTGCGTGCCAGCGCGCCCGGCCAGTCTCCAATTGCGCGCCCAGCCAAGGCACCTCAAGGGCAAGCGCCACGGCATCTCATGTGCGCGATGCCTTACTGCTTGTAAAAACTACCGGCGCGCGCCGTGCCGATGGAAAGAACGCGCAGGGCAATGAGGCCGATGCGGGCGCGGTGTCCAGCCGGTACGCTTCTTGCCGCTGTCTGGCAGCGCGTGTTGTTCCCGGCACGGTGGGAAGGCCGCGGAAGGAGACGCATGGACTGGTGGCTGGAGGCAGCGCAATGGCCGGCGATGGTGGTGACGGTGGTGGCCACCTGGCTGGTCGGCTCACGCCGGAGCGCGCGCCGGCGCGCCGGCTTCTGGGTCTTTCTTGCCAGCAACGTGCTGTGGATTGCCTGGGGCTGGCACGGCGGCGCCAATGCGCTGGTGGTCCTGCAGCTGGCGCTGATCGCGATGAACCTGCGCGGCATGCGCGAGGCCCGCAAGGCGTGGCCGCCCGCCTCGCAGCGCGCGCTTGCGGCCACTGGCGGCGCGCGGGACGAGCCGCTATCCTTGCACGAGCCCGGCGTGCGGCGCACGTCCGGCGCGAGCGAGCAACCGCCGGCGGCAGCCGGCCCCGATCGGTGACTTCACGGGTCCGCGCGCGGACCAGGGCAGGTGTGTCATGGCGAAGAAGAAGATCCTGTTGCTCAATGCGCTGATTGCGGCATCGCGCGAAGGCGAGCTTGGCTGCCGCGTCGCAGCGCTGGCCGCGGCCAATCCCCACCTGAAATCGCTGCTCACCAGCCGCGCCAATGCGTTTGCGCAAGCGGCGCAGGAGCTGCAGGCGTGCCTGCTTGACCTGGGGCAGCTGCCCGACATGACGGCAGCCCCGGCTGCGTCGGCCGGAAGCGCGATCGGCAAGCACGGCTCGGACCGGTCCATCCTGCAGGCGGTCAGCAAGCGTGAACACGCCGTGCAGCGACGCTATGCGCGGGCGCTGCGCACGCAGGTGCTGGGCTCGCGCCTGCGCGCCCTGGTGCGCCGCCAGTACCGTGGGGTGCAGGTCAGCCACGAGTTGTTTCGCGTGCTGCAGCAGCAGTACCGGACGCCGCAGGCAAGCCCGTAGCCGCCGGCCGAGACCGCATTTCTTACAAGGCAACGAACGAATTGCACGCGCGGCCGGCCGCCACGCAGGGCGCGGCGCGCAATGCATGCCCGCGGGGGATGGCGCTCATCTTGCATGTCTGCGGGACATGCATCCCGTACGGAGACCGTCATGCCCGAGCACCCGCCCAAGCCAGCCCGGCCATCGCAGGATGCGCCGCGTGCGCCGCGCCATCCCGGCAACCCGGAGGATGTGCGCAAGGGCCAGGTGACCACTCCCCTGGCGCGCGACACGTTCCGCCAGCGCTTTCTTGCGCGCTTCGCGGATCCCGCATACCGGCAGGAGGATGAGGCGCTGGACCGCCTCGAACACATTGCCTGGGATGCCTATCAGGAAGGCCGCAAGGCACCCCGCACGCATAAGGCCGGGCCAGGCTATGCCGATCCGGACTACGAGCTCTCCGACGAGTGGCGCGCCGCCAGCGAGGCCGTGCGCAGCGCACAGCAGCGCCAGGCAGATCCCGCCACACCGTCGCGCGTGTTGCTGGTGTGCGCCGCGGCGCGCAACGACTACACCTGCCCGGGCGAGGTGTCGAAATCCTGGCGCCTGGCCGGGCGCGCACGGGAACGGCTGGAGGCGGACGGCATCGAGGTCGACCTGCTCGACCTGAGCCACCTCGCTTCAGATGCCGACCTGCGCATCCATCCGTGCAAGGCGTGCGTGTCGACCGCAATGCCGTTGTGCCACTGGCCGTGCAGCTGCTATCCCAACCATGCGCTGGGCCAGGTCAACGACTGGATGAACGAAATCTATCCGCGCTGGGCGGCCTGCCACGGCGTGCTGATCGTGACGCCGGTGTACTGGTACCAGGCCGCCAGCCCGCTGAAGCTGATGATGGACCGGCTGGTCTGCGCCGACGGCGGCAATCCCGACCCCACCACCACGCATGGCAAGGACGTGGTGCGCGCCAAGGCGATGGAGCTGTCCGGCTGGGACTATCCCAAGCATCTGTCCGGGCGCGCCTACGGGCTGGTGGTGCACGGCGACGTGGCCGGCACCGAGGGCGTGCGCCGCGCGCTGGCCGACTGGCTCGACTGGATGGGCCTGATCGACGCGGGCCCGCAGGCGCGGCTGGACCGGTATATCGGCTACTACGAGCCCTATGCCACCAGCCACGTGGCACTGGACCAAGACACTGGCGTGCAGGGCGAAGTGGACAACGTGGCGCGCGCGCTGGCGTGCGCGGTGCGGCAGTTGCGCAAGGGCGAACTGCGCGCGCCGGACCGCGGGCTGGTGCCGCCGCGGCAGAAGTAGCGGCACGCTGACTGACTGACGAATCGGGGCAAGCGGAGACGACGATGGATCGCAGAGACAACTGGCGCGGCCAGCCATGGCACGAGAGCGCGGTGCCTGAAGCCGATATGCGCAGTCACTACGTGGGCGCCTACGGGGTCTACGACTATGACGAGCCGGTGGACCCGGACGAGTCTGGCGGGCGCCGCGGGGCGTGGGAATGGCGGCCGGAGCGCTTGCCGCCGGACGCGCCGGCGCCGCGCGCCCGGGGCCAGACCGATCCTTACCGCCAGTTCACCGGCTACAACGAGCGCATGGATCTCTACCGGGGCGGGCCGCAGCGGGCGCGTCCGGTGGGGCCGCGCAATTACCAGCGCACGGACGAGCGCATTCTCGAAGACCTGTGCGAGCAGCTCTCGCGCAGCGCGCGGCTGGACCTCAACGATGTCGAAGTCCGGGTCGAGCAGGGCGTGGTGACGCTGGAGGGCAGTGTGCCGGACCGGCTGCAGAAGTACCGGATCGAGGATATTGCCGACGAGGTTTTCGGCGTGAAGGATCTGGTCAACCACTTGCACGTGGCGCGCACTGGCGCAGCGCAAGCGCATCCGGGCCACGGCATGCGTACCTACTGAGGCGTTGTTCCCACGGACGGGAGAGTGCGCGCATGACCGGTTCCCCGAACCCAGCCAATCACCGTGGCAATGCCGCGACGGCAGCGGATATGGCGCTGCAGGCGGCCCTGTGCTCGCGCCTGTGGGACGCCGGCCTCGACGTGAGCGAGGTTGCCGTGGACGTGGCGCAAGGCCGCGTGACGCTGCGCGGCGCGATCGGCGCGCAGGCCGACTGCGATGCAGTCGAAGCCTGCGTCCGCGGCTGTGACGGTGTGCGCGAGATCGTCAATCGCATCCAGGTTGCGCCGGACCGCACCGGCGGATGAGCGTCCGTGCAAGCGACAAGGCGGCCACTTCAGAGCCCGTAAGGCCAGGTCTCCGGCGCGCCCGGCGCGGGCTCCGCCGGCAGCGCCGGAACCGCGCGCGTACGGTCGAACCACAACAGCAGATCGAATTGCCGCGGCAGCGTGGCGCGCGCATAGTGGCTCTGCAGTTCGGTCTCGGGGCGGTAGATCACCCCGATAAAGCGCTCTTGCCGTGCCGGCATCAGCAGCTGACGCACTTCGGCCTGCACGCCGCCGTTGGCGCCGCCGGACGGACCGCGCAGGTCGATCCAGGCTTGCGCATGGCCGGCCGCATGGAACAGATGCTCGTAGCTGTCGGCACGGGCAGGGCGCACTTGCTTGATTTCCATCGGGCCGTCCCACGATGTCGCCGCGGCGACGGTGCCGTCGTAAGTGCTCAAGCCAACCAGCGCGGCGTCGTCGCCGAAGGACTCGCGGCACAGCTGGCCGATACTCAGCTGCCCCTGGCTGGCGCCCATCTCGGTCTGCGAAGCATCCCCGATATGCGAGTTGTGCGCCCATACCACCGCGCGCGCTTGCGGGCCATGCGCCTGCAGCAGATGCGCCAGGGTTTCAAACATATGTGTGTCGCGCAGGTTCCAGCTGTCGTCGCTGCCGTGATACATCACGCGGTAGTAGCGCTCGGCTGAAGCGACCAGGCGCGCGTTCTGCGCGGCATCGAGAAAGTCCTCGTGACCCGCCCGGGCATAGGCCAGCCGTTTGTCCAGCAGCGCCTGCAGCTGTGCGACGACGGCATCCTCGCAGTCGGCATGCGTGCCGTGCAGCACGGCACGCCCATAGCGCGCCGGATCCCGGCCCCACGGTTCCAGGCAGCCATAGCGCTCGCGCGCCGCTCGGGCGGCCTGTGGATCTACGCCCTCCAGGTAGGCCAGCACTGCAGCCATGGAAGCGCGCAGGCTGTAGATATCGAGGCCGAAGAATCCAGTGCGCTGCGCAGGCGCCAGGGTTTCATTGTGCGTGTGCAGCCAGCGGATAAAGCGCGCCACCTCCAGGTTGCGCCACATCCAGACCGGGAAGCGTGTAAAGGCTGCGCCGGGCGATTCGGCCGGCTGTGGCGGGCGGCCGCGCACGTGGCGGTCGACTGCCGCGGCATCTGGCCAGTCTGCCTCGACCGCGATGATGCGGAAGCCGTGCCGGGCCACCAGGTGCGCTGTCAGGGCAGCGCGGGCATGATAGAACTCGGCGGTGCCGTGCGTACTTTCGCCCAGGAGCACCACGCGGTGTCGGGCCAGCAAATCGGCCAGCACGCCGGTGGCATTGGCAAACGGACCGCGGAACGGGCTTGCCGCCGGGTCGTCGATGGGCGGCAATGGAACCGCCGCGGCCGCAATCGCGGCGGCGGCGCGGGGGTCAGCCCGGTGGTGTGGCATCTCGCATCGGTATCCGGGATTAGCAGCGCCGGAGTCTTCAGCGGGGCCTGACGAGTGGCCGGCGATCAGCCCGGAATGGTGCGCGGATCGTGGCCGAAGCTGCTGCGCGAGCGGATCTGCCCGTCGCGGCCGTGGATCAGCAACTCGACGTGCTCGCTTTGCGCCTTCGTGGTGCCGGCCGCAACCGCTTCTTCCTGGGTGGCGTGGTGCGATTCCGCATAGCGCGCACCCTCGTGGATCACATCCCAGCCTTCGTCGTGCGGTACGACGTGTATGTTGCTGCCCATGTCGGGTCTCCTCGATGATCGGTGCTTTCATTTGTGGCGCATCTGCGCGCGCTGTCTATCCGGCGCCGTCTGACAGCCGCAAAGGGCACCGGGTTCCACTTTTCGATGGAAATCCCTGGTTATTTGTCGGGCCTCTTGTAAGCTGGACTTGGATCGCAAAAAGAGGAGCGGACCATGCGTGCAAGATTTGCCAGGGGGCTGACGCAGTCGCCGGTGACCGTGGTGGCCCGGGCGTTCGACGGAGAAGCGGTGCGCACTCCCCAGGTGGGCGACCTGGTGACGGTGTATAGCCAGGATCAGGACACCGAATTCAATATCCGCCTGTGCGAGGCCGTCGAGCCCGGCCGCTGGCGCGGCGTGGTCTACGCGATCGGCCGCGGACAGGACGTGCTGGTCACCGCCGAAGGGCTGGAGATCGACGACGTTGTCGAGGTGATGCGCGAGGAAATCGCCTCCGTCATCCCCTGCGGCCGATCCCACTGAACGCTGCACCCCGCGGGTGCGGACATTCCGGTTTTGAAGACGCCTGCGGCCCGGTTCAGGCCGGCCGCGCGGGCTGCCTTGGCACACCCAGCCACATGGCCAGTCCGCTGGCCAGCAGCAGCGCCGCCAGCAGGTAGAGGGCATGGTCCAGGCTGCCGGTCCGGGTCTTGATCTGTCCAATCACCCACGGGCTGACGATGCCGCTGGTGATGCCGATGCTGCTGATGAAGGCGATGCCGGCGGCCGTGCCCGCGCCCGGCAGGTAGCTGGGCGGCAGCGACCAGAACACCGGCAGCGCGGCAAAGATCAGCACCGCGGCCACCGACAGGATGGCCAGCATCAGCGCCAGGCTGGGCAGGTGCAGGGTCAGCGCCGCCAGGGCCAGCGCGCCGCCTGCCGTGCACAGCAGGAAGTGGCGGTGGCGCTCGCCGGTGCGGTCGGAGTGGCGCGCGATCAGGAGCAGGCCGACCGCGCCCACGGCATTGGGTACCACCGAATACAGGCTGACCGACATCACGTCGGTGATGCCGAAGTCGCGGATCATCAGCGGCATCCAGAAGCTCAGCGCCAGCGAACCACAGGTCAGCGAAAAATAGATAAACGCGAACAGGTACACGCGCGGGTTGCGCAGAACCTGCCGCAACGCGTGCAGCGAATGGCCGCCGGCATGTGCTTGCGCGGCGGTGTCGCGCGCCAGGTGGGCACGTTCGCCGTCGGTCAGCCAGCTGGCCTGCTGCGGGCCATCAACCAGGCAGCGCGCGGCCAGCAGGCCCAGCAGCACCGCGGGCGCGCCCTCGATCGCAAACATCCACTTCCAGCCCTGCAGCCCGAGCACGCCGGCCATGTCGCGCATGATCCAGCCGGACACCAGCCCGCCCAGCACACCCGCCACCGCCACGCCGGCAAAGAAGATCGCCATCACCGCGGCGCGGCGGCGCGCCGGGAACCAGTAGGTCAGGTAGAGCACGATGCCGGGGAAGAAGCCGGCTTCGAACACGCCCAGCAGGAAGCGCAGCGTATAGAACTGCGCCGGGGTGGAGACGCCCATCATCGCCACCGAGGCCAGGCCCCACAGCACCATGATGCGCGTGAACGTGCGCCGTGCGCCAAAGCGCGCCAGCAGCATGTTGCTGGGCACTTCGCACAGCACGTAGCCGACGTAGAAGACCGCGGCGCCCAGGCCGTACATGGCGTCGCTGAAGCCCAGGTCCTGCTTCATCTGCAACTGGGCGAAGCCGATGTTGATGCGGTCCAGGAACGACACCACGTAGCAGACGAACAGGAACGGGATGATGCGCAGCCAGACCTTGCGGTAGAGCGCATCCTCATCGTGCGCAGCCAGTGCTGCGGGAGGCAGGGTGGGGGACGTCAGGCTGGATAGGGACGAAAGATCCCCTGAGACCGGATGGCTCATGAACGTTGTCTCCGTACGGTGGTGGCTGCGGCGGCGGGCAGCCGGAGGGTTCCGCCAGTGGGCAGCGTCTTGCGCGCGTTGGCCCGCGATGGTGCCGGGAAAAGAACAGGACAGGCGCGGCGGTACCGCGCCTGTGTCAGGTCAGGCTGGCGTGGTGGCCGGCATTTCGGTCACGCCTTCGCGCGCGGCGGCCATGGCGGCCAGGAGCACATCGTGGTCGCCGATATGGTTGGCTAGCAGCAGGATCAGCTGCGCATTGGCGGCCTGGCTTTTTGCCTCGTCGAGGTCGCGGTGCATCTCGATCAGCGCTTCGTAGAAGTCGTCGGGCCGCGCCAGGTTGGGTTGGGTGTTGAGCGTATTGGGCATGGGAGTCTCCGCGGTGCAGGTCTGGCCGGTCTCAGGCGGCCATGCGGCCGGGCTGCGGGGCGCGCAGGTCGGCACCGGTGGCACGCGCCAGCGCGGCGCGGATCGCGGCCGGGTCGGGGTGGTGCCAGCGGGCGCAGACATGCTGGTCCGGGCGGACCAGGTAGCAGGTGCCGGGCGTGGCACCGTAGCGCGCGGCGGCCAGGCCCTCGTCGTCGCGCAGCACGGTGGCATTGGTGCAGGTCACCGCCGGCTGCGCGGCGTCGGTCACGTAGACCAGCCGCAGCGGCACGCCGCTGTCTTTCAGCGCGGCGAGGCCGGCGAGCGTGGCTGCATCGATGGTGTCAGGGCTGCCGAACACCAGCACCGTGAAGTCCCCGCCCAGGTGCGACAGCAGCCAGCCCGCGCCCTGCGCGCCGGATACCGGCGCGTCGCAGCAGACCGCGCCAGGCACCAGCTTGCAGGCATAGTCCTGGGCATCGTCAGCGGTGTTCAGCGGCGAATCCTGCAGCACCGCGGGCACCGACAGCCGCCCGCTGTTGACCAGGGTGCGCGCAAACGCATGGCGCCTGGACAGGGTCAGCACCGCATCGCGGAACACGCGGCTGACCGCGCTCTTGGGCGTGATGAAGTCGGTGGAACGTGTGGAGTTGCGCAGGTTCTCGTCGGCGGCGTATTCGCGCTCGCTGGCGTAGGTGTCCAGCAGCTTGTCGCAGGCATGGCCCTGCAGCACATAGGCCAGCTTCCAGGCCAGGTTCTCGGCGTCCTGGATGCCGCTGTTGGCGCCACGCGCGCCGAACGGCGACACGCCATGCGCGGCATCGCCGGCGAACAGGATATTGCCGTGGCGGAAGCTGTCCATGCGAAGGCAGGAGAACGTATAGACGCTGACCCATTCCAGCTCGAACTTCACGTCCTTGCCCAGCAGCGCCTGCACCCGCGGGATCACGCGCTCCGGCGTTTTCTCCAGCTCCGGGTCGGCGTCCCAGCCGAGCTGGAAGTCGATGCGCCAGACGTTGTCCGGCTGGCGGTGCAGCAGCACCGACTGGTTCGGGTGGAAGGGCGGGTCGAACCAGAACCAGCGCTCGCTCGGGAAATCCGCTTCCATCTTCACGTCGGCAATCAGGAAGCGGTCGCGGAAGGTGCGGCCCTTGCTGTCCAGGCCCAGCAGCTTGCGCATCGGGCTGCGCGAACCGTCGGCGGCCACCACGTAGCGCGCCGCCAGCGGGTAGCTGCCGTCAGGCGTCTCGATGGTCAGTATCACGCCGTCCTCGGACGTGCCGCGCTGTTCCAGCCCGACCACCTTGTTGCGCCAGCGGATCTCGATATTGGGCAGCGCCTGCGCGCGCTCCAGCAGGTAGCCTTCGAGGTAGTACTGCTGCAGGTTGATGAAGGCAGGGCGGCGGTGGCCGCTCTCGGGCAGCAGGTCGAAGCTGTAGACCTGCTGGTCGCGCAGGAACACCTTGCCGACGTGCCAGCGCACGCCCTTGTCGACCATGCGCTCGCCGCAGCCAAGCCGGTCGAAGATATCCAGCGTGCGCTTGGAAAAACAGATTGCTCGCGATCCGGTGGACAGCGTGCAGTCGTCATCCACCAGCACCACGGCCACGCCGCGCTGCGCCAGGTCGATGGCGGTGGCCAGGCCGACCGGCCCGGCGCCGACCACGACGACCGGGTGGACGGCCGGATCGGCCCCTTTCTGTTGCTCGGCGCAGGGCTGGTACTCGAACGACAGCCGCTGGTAATCGATGCTGCTCATGCCTGTGTCTCCATCCATAGCTTGTTGCCCGACTTATTCTTTTTGGAGGTCAGTCCTGCAGTGCGGCCCACATTTCCTTGTCGCGCTGGGCCGTCCAGATGCGCGGGTGGCGGACGCCGCTGGCCTCGTCATAGGCGCGCGAGACGTCGAAGGGCAGGCAGTGCTCGTAGATAAAG
Source organism: Cupriavidus sp. GW823-FHT07B10 (assembly GCF_058794355.1). Lineage (NCBI taxonomy): Bacteria > Pseudomonadati > Pseudomonadota > Betaproteobacteria > Burkholderiales > Burkholderiaceae > Cupriavidus > Cupriavidus sp. GW823-FHT07B10. The sequence goes on along the minus strand of NZ_JBXAGS010000007.1, from coordinate 196,244 downwards.
ACCTGGCCAAACTTGGGGTCCATCGCGCGCCGGGTGTGCGCCATCGCGGCCTTCAGGTCGAGCTTCTCGGCCACGGCTTCCTTGCCGGCCTGGAACAGCGTGGTGACGAAGTCCTTGGTGTAGGCGATACCCTTGTCCACTTCCTCCGGCGTGGTCAGCGCGGGGCCGCGGCCGGGCACCAGCTTTTCCGGCTTGAGTGCCTGCAGCGCGTCCAGCGTGGCCGGCCAGTCTTCCAGCTGGGCGTCGCCGCAGTAGCAGGCGGCGTCGTACTCGACCAGGTCGCCGGAGAACAGCACCTTCTGCTGCGGCAGCCAGACCACGGTGTCGCCCTTGGTATGGCCCGAGCCCAGGTGGGCGATGCGCACTTCCAGCTTGCCCAGGAACAGCGTGATTTCCTTCTCGAACACCAGCGTCGGCCAGGTCAGGCCGGGCACGGTCTCGACGCCGGCGAACAGGCGCGGGAAGCGCTCGATCTCGGACTTCATGTCGGCCTCGCCGCGCTCGACGATCATCTCGTAGGTGCCGCGGCTGGCGATGACCTGCTGCGCGCCTTCGGCGAAGTAGGCCGACGCGCCCAGCACGCGCACCGCGTGGTAGTGCGACAGCACCACGTACTTGATGGGCTTGTCGGTGATGGTGCGGATGCGGGCGATCAGGTCCTGCGCCATGGCCGGCGTGGCGGTGGTGTCGACGATCAGTACGCCGTCGTCGCCGATGACCACGCCCGAATTGGGATCGCCTTCGGCGGTGTAGGCCCAGGCGTTCTCTGACAGTTGGGTGAAGGTGACCTGCTTGGCTTCCAGGTCGGCCTGCGATGCGAATGCCTTGGACATGGCGTCTTTCCTTTGTGTGGGGAGGCGAGACGGCACCGGCACGATGGCTGCGTTGCGCTGGCCGCGGGCTGTCTCGCCCCGTTTCTATGGATGTCTGACGGCGTGGGTCGCCGTGTTCGGACGGGGTAGTGCAATCTTAGGAAACGTTAAAAAATTAATCAATAGCGAAATGATTAGCCTATGACAAATAATTGAGGCATGCCGCGAACGCCATCGGAGGCAGGTGGAGTTAGTTCGGGTAAACCCCCGTGCGCACGGCAACGGGAGGCGTTCGATTAATATCCGGGTTTTCCGATCACACAGGATGGCAATGGCCAGGCGCAAGGCTGGGGAAGCAGGAACGCAGGCGGACGAGCCCGCTGCGCGTGCCGACAAGGCGCAGCGCGGCATCCAGAGCGTGGAGGTGGGCGGGCGCCTGCTGGTGGCGCTGGCGGTCGCGCGCGCGCCAATGCCGCTGGCCGCGCTGGCCGAGGCGGCGCAGCTGGCGCCGGCCCAGGCGCATGCCTACCTGGTCAGCCTGACGCGGCTGGGCCTGATCAAGCGCGACCACCTCTCCGGCCGCTACGAGCCCGGGCCGCTGTCGCTGCAGCTGGGCATGCTGCACCTGGAGCAGGACGCCGCCTGGCGCGCCGCGCAGCCCCGGGTGGATGCGCTGGCGCAGGCGTCCGGATTCAGCGTGGCAATCAGCATTGCCGGGCCGCAGGGCCCGACCATCGTGCGCTATGTGCCGGCCAGCGCGCCGCTGCATGTCAACCTGCACGTGGGCACGGTGATGGCACTGGCCGCCACGGCCACCGGGCGCGTGTTCTGTGCCTTCCAGCCGCCGGCACTGTGGCAGCCGCTGTGGCGCGCACAGCAGCCGGGCGCGGCCGAGTCCGACCTGGCCGCCTTCAGCGCCAGCCTGGGAGAAATCCGAGCGCGCGGCATCGAGCGCAGCATCGACACGCCCAGCCCGGCTGTCAGCAGCCTCAGCGTGCCGGTGCTGGACGCCGCTGGCGTGCTGCGGCTGGTGCTGACGCTGGTGGGATCGACCGGTGCCATCGAGGTGGACTGGCGCGGCGCTGCGGCGCAGGCCCTGCTGGCCGCGGCGGCGGACATCGGCGCCGCGCTGCGCGATGAAGAGGGGCGCCTGGCATGAGCAGCGCGACCGAAGCCCAGCAAGACCTGGAAGGCGGCAAGCCGCAGCGCGGCATCCAGTCGCTGGACAGCACCGGCCAGCTGCTGGTGGCGCTGGTGGCTGCCGGCCGGCCGCTGGCGCTGCGCGACCTGGCGCTGGCCGCGGGCATGCCGCCGGCCAAGGCGTTCCCGCATCTGGTCAGCCTGCAGAAGACCGGCCTGCTGGCGCGCGATGCCGCGGGCAACTACCTGTGCGGACCGCTGGGACTGGAACTGGGGCTGATCGCGCTGCAGCGGCTGTCGCCGACGCGTGAGGCGGAACCGGAGGTGATCGAGCTGGCCGGCGCCACCGGCCTGAGCGTGGCCATGGCAGTGCTGGGGCCGCTGGGGCCCACGGTGGTCCGCCTGGAGGAATCGGCGCGGCCCCAGCACGTAAGCCTGCGCGTGGGCACGGTGCTGTCGCTGGTCCATACCGCGATTGGCCGCACCGCCGCTGCGTACCTGCCAGCCAACGTGCTGGCGGGCTTGCTGGAAAAGGACGATTTGCGCATGGCCGGCGCCGCCGCGGCCGAAGTGCTTGAACCCGGCGGCAAGCTGGCGCCGGCCTACGCCGGGCGCCTGGCGCAGGTGCGCGCGGCCCGGCTCGACAATGCGCTGAGCCACCCGGTGCCGGGCATCGACACGCTGGCGGCCCCGGTATTCGACCACACCGGCAGCCTGGCGCTGGTGATCGCCGTGATGGGCTCGAGCGGCAGCTTTGACAGCAGCACCGCGGGCGCCACTGCCGCGCTGGTGCGGCAGGCGGCGCGCCGGCTGTCGTGGCGCTTCGGCGCGCCGGACACGGCCTGGGCTCAGGCTATCAGTTGTCCAGCTTGATGTTGGCCGACTTGATCAGGCTGTCCCACTTCTCGAACTGCGCGCGGATATAGCTGCCGAACTGCGCCGGCGTGGCGGGGAAGGGCACGGTGCCCTGGCTGGCCAGCCTGGCGGCCAGGTCAGGCTGCTTCAGCGCCGCCACGATCTCGCCGTTGAGGCGGTCGATCACTGCCTTGGGCGTGCCGGCCGGCGCGGCCACGCCAAACCACGCGGTCAGCTCGTAGCCGGGCACGCCGGCGGCGGCCAGCGTGGGCACGCCTGGGAGCTGGTCAGAGGGTTTCTGCGTGGTCACCGCCAGCGCGCGCACGCGGTTGTCGCGGATATACGGCAGCGCGGTCGAGACGCTGTCGAACATCATGGTGATGCGCCCGCCGATCAGGTCGGTCATCGACGCGGCGCTGCCCTTGTACGGAATGTGCGTGATATTGACAGCCGCCAGGTGGGTAAAGAGCTCGCCCGCCAGGTGCGACGACGAGCCGTTGCCGAACGAGCCATAGGTCAGCTTGCCCGGCTCCTTGCGCGCCAGCGCCAGCAGCTCCTGCACGGTGCGCGCCGGCACGCTGGGATGCACCACCAGCACGTTGGGCAGGTAGGCGACCGAAGCCACCGGCGCGAAGTCCTTCAGCGGATCGTAGCCAGGCTTGTCATAGAGGCTTTTGTTGACCGCCAGCGAGCCGAAGGTGCCGAACAGCAGCGTATAGCCGTCGGCCGGGGCCCGCGCCACCGCGATGGCCGCCAGGTTGCCGCCGGCGCCGGGCCGGTTGTCGATCACCACCGGCTGGTGCAGCCGCGCCGACAGTGCGTTGCCGATCTCGCGCGCCAGCAGGTCGGTGGCGCCGCCGGGCGGAAAGGGCACCACCAGCCGCACCGGCTTGTCGGGATAGTCCGCCAGCGCGGTACCGGCGGCCGTGGCCGCGAACGCAAATACCAGCCCCGCGGCTGCACGCCTGATCCAACCCTGCATCGCTGTCTCCTTTCTGTGATCTGTTGCGATGGAATGGCCGTCAGTGTGTCGCAGCGCCGGCAGGCGCGTGTTTGGAATTGGCGAAGGTCGGGTTCGGTGCCGGAACGGGTCATTCCGGCGGGCGCAGCCGGGCGATGGTGCCGAACAGCGTTTCCAGCTCCACCGGCTTGACCAGGTGTGCGTCGAAGCCGGCGGCCTCGGTACGCTGCCGGTCCGCCGGCTGGGCGAAGCCGGTCAGCGCCACGAAGCGCGTCAGCTCGGTGCCGGCCACGAGGCGCATGGCGCGCACCACTTCGAAGCCGTCCATGCCGGGCATGGCCAGGTCGATCAGCGCGATATGCGGGCGGCAGCGCGGCGCCACATGCAGGGCCTCGGCGCCGTCGTAGGCAATGGTCACCTCGTGGCCGCATATCTCGAGCAGCATGGCCAGGCTGTCGGCGGCGTCGCGGTTGTCGTCGACCAGCAGGATGCGCTGCGCCTGCAACTCGGGTGCGACCGGACCCTGGGCCGGCAGTGCGGCTCCTGGCCGGGCGTCCTCCTTGTGCGAGGCCGTCAGCGGCAGCCGCAGCGTGAAGGTGCTGCCTTGTCCCGCCCCGGCACTGGCGGCAGAGATGGTGCCGCCATGCAGCTCAACCAGTGACCGGCACAGTGACAGGCCGATGCCCAGCCCGCCATGCACGTCGGTGCCCGGACGGCTTTCCTGCATGAACAGGTTGAAGATCTCGTCGATGGCCTGGGGCCCGATGCCACAGCCCTGGTCCATTACCTGGACCTGCAGTGTGCGGTTCTGGATGGTGGTGGCGATCGTCACCGACGAGCCGGGCGGCGAGAATTTCGATGCATTGAGCACCAGGTTCTGCATGACCTGCACCAGCCGCGTCTTGTCGGCACGCATTGGGATCGAGCCGGCATGGGTCCGCACTTCGACGCACTGCGACTTGGCATCCAGCGCCGGCTGCGCTGCCTCGACGCCGAGCGCGATGATCTCGTTGAACTCGACCGGCTCCATGCGCAGCTCGATCCGGCCGGAGGTGATGCGCCCGATGTCGAGCAGGTCGTCCACCAACCGGCTCAGGTGGGTCACCTGGCGCTCGATCATGGCCAGGCTCCGGTTTGCCAGCACCGCATCCTCCGGCGCCAGCCGCATCGCCGCGAGCGCGCTGTGCACCGGCGCCAGCGGATTGCGCAGTTCATGCGAAAGGGTGGCCAGGAACTCATTCATGCGCTGGCTGGAGCGTTCCAGCTCTTCGCGGCGGCGGCGCTCGCTCATGTCCCGCGTCACCTTGGCAAAGCCGCGCAGCGTGCGTGACTCGTCGTATACCGCTGTCAGGGTGACATTGGCCCAGAACAGCGACCCATCCTTGCGCACGCGCCAGCCTTCGTCTTCCACGCGCCCGACGCGCTGCGCCAGTGCCAGGTGCCGTGACGGCTTGCCAGCGGCAACATCCTCCTGCGGATAGAACACCGAGAAATGACGGCCGATGATCTCGTCGCGGCGGTAGCCCTTGATATAAGAGGCACCGGAATTCCAGCTGACGATATGGCCGCCGGGATCGAGCATGAAGATCGCGTAATCCTTGACCCCCTCCACCAGCAGCCGCAGGGTTTCTTCGCTCTGGTGCAGGGCCTCGGCGGCGCGGCGCCGCTCGGTCATGTCCCGCGTGACCTTGGCGAAGCCGATCAGCCGGCCCTCGGCGTCCTTCAGGGCGGTGATGACGACATTGGCCCAGAAGCGGCTGCCGTCCTTGCGCACGCGCCACCCCTCGTCCTCGAACCGGCCCTGTTCGGCCGCAGCCTTCAGTTCGGCTTGCGGCCAACTTCGGGCGATCGCATCCGGCGTGTAGAACTGCGAGAAATGCTTGCCCAGGATCTCCTCGCGGGCATAGCCCTTGATGCGCGCCGCGCCCTTGTTCCAGCTGGAGACATGGCCGCCAACGTCGAGCGTGAAGATGGCGTAGTCCTGCACGGAGTCCACCAGGGTCTGGTAAGGCACATCGGGCAGGTCGGCCCGGATCTCTTGCGAACGCCCGCCCGATGGCTCGCCAGCGTCGGGGCGAGGTACGCTTCCGGCGGGTTGCTGCGGGTCTTCGGGGGGTCTTGTCATGGCATGTCCTGAACGGCGTCCTGCCGGCGTGGCCCGCCAGCGCATCCGGTGCTGGTCTTGTAGCAAGGATACCCCGCCAGCAGCCTGGCAGGGCCAATGGCCGGGGATGCCGGTGGCCCCGGCAGCGCAGGTCCGGATCAGAAGCTTCTGTACTGCAAATCAGAATGTGCGGATTGTCTGGGGAAACTGGCTCCATAGAATGGTTGCACAAGGGCTTTCAGCTCTTCCATCCAGAGGCGCCAATGACACAGTTAGACGAATGCCACCTGCCGTGCGACGGCATGCCGTGCAGCGCAGATTGCCAACTGGCCCGCTTCTGCCTGGGAGGCGCACGGGGCTTGCCGGGCGGCGCCCGGGGCTTCCACCGCACGGTGCGCCTGCGCAAGGGCCAGTGCCTGTACCTGCTGGGCGACCCCGTGACCTCGCTCTACGCAATCCGCGTCGGCACAGTCAAGACCCACGTGACCACGGAAGACGGCCGCACGCAAGTGGTCGGCTTCCACTTCCCCGGCGACCTGGTCGGGCTGGACAGCCTGGCGCATCCCCACTATGCGTCCTACGCCACCGCGCTGGAAGACACCAAGCTGTGCATGCTCGGCATGGACGCGCTGCGCGGCGCCGCCGCCGGCATGCCGGAGCTTGCCAACCAGCTGTTCCTGGCGCTCGGCGGACAGGCGCAGCGCGCACGCGCGCTGCAGACCATGCTGGCGCTGATGACCGCCGAAGAGCGGCTGGTGACCTTCCTGCTGTGGATGGCTGAAGGCTTTGCGGCGCGCGGCTTCTCGTCCTCGGAGTTCGTGCTGCGCATGAGCCGGGAGGAAATCGGCAGCTATATCGGCCTGACGCTGGAAACAGTCAGCCGGCAGTTCTCGCGGCTGGCGGACTGCGGGCTGATCCGGGTGAGGCACCGCACCATCTCGCTGCTCGACAAGCCCGCCTTGCGGGCCATCGCCGAGCGCCCCATGATCTCCGCGCACGCGCCTGCGTGCGATCGGCAAGTGCCCCGGCGCGGCCCGCACGATGCCCACCGGCTTGCACCGCGCACGGCCGGTGGCCAGGCTGTGGCAGCCGAATGACCAAGCCCGGCCAGCGCGAGGACCGAATGGAACATGCAACACCGGCCGGCACCGCGGCTGAAGAGACGGCCAGCGACCTGGTCGGCGAGAGCCTGCGGGAAATCACGGACCTGAACCTCTCCTACCTGCTGCTGGTGCAGCGGCTGATGCGCGAGAACGAGCCCGAGGCCCTGTTCCGGCTTGGCATCGAGCGCGAAGTGGGCCGTGTGCTGGCCGCGCTCAAGCCGCAGCAGATGGTGGCACTGGCGCGCTCCAACCTGGTGCTGTGCCGTTTCAGGCTGGAAGACAGCATGCTGGTGGCCGCGCTGACCGGCGCCGAGCCGCTGCATGCCCTGCAGAACATGCACGCGGCCATCGTGATGGCCGCGCAGCGCGGGTAGTGGAACCAAAATCGGAGGCTGTATGACGGGCAATGCGATGACGCAAGTCGAATGGAAGCGGATGGCGCTCGACCGCGGCCGCAGGGGGGACCACCCGCCCGGGCCAACCCGCATGGAACTCTCTGGCACGCTGCAGATGCAGGATATTGTCCAGGCACTGGGGGCGGAGCCCGATGAGCAGCGCTGTGTCGAGGCCGGCCTCGAGGTGCTTGCGATGGCCGGGCACCCGCCTGCGCGCGCCGTGGTGTCGATGGACCACGGGCGGCCGCCGGCGCTGGAATTCTATGTCGATGCCGCTGTGCCGACCTGCTGCGAACTGGACTGCACCGTGCAGCACGCGATCGCCAGCCGTTTCACCAGCGTGCTGCCGCCGGGCCTGGCAGTCACGGTGCTGCCGCTGGCTGCCTATGCACAGGAAGCCACCGACGAAGTCAAGGCGTTTGACGCGGATACCTTGCGCACCTGTGCCCGCGAACTGCTGGGCCGCGGCGGGGAGATGAACCAGCGCCTGGCGGTGGTGTGCGCCTACCTGTCGGCGCTGCATGGCGCGCAGGCCGTTGCCGAGCAGCTTGGCTACCTTGAGCAGAGCCTGCTTGCGCAGGGCCAGGAGGCCTTGTCCTGGCGCCTGCGGCGGCACCGCAGCGTGGAAGGGCGGGAGCTGGCGCAGGCATTGGAAGGACTATCCCGCGCCGCGGATGGCGCCCTGTATGAGTTCGGCGCCAGTTACAGCGCTGCGCGCGCCAGCTATCAGCTGGAGCAGATGCAGCGTGTCCATGACCGGATCGCGCGCTTTCGCGACACCTGCCGGCACGGCGGGCGCTGCCCCGAGCCCCGGCACGCCGTTTGCGCGGACACGGCGTACTGAGTCGCGGCAATCAGATGCCGGCCATGCAGGTGTACTTGATGACCAGGTAATCCTCGATGCCGTAGTGCGAGCCCTCGCGGCCCACGCCAGACTGCTTGACGCCGCCGAACGGCGCCACCTCGTTGGAGATCAGGCCGGTATTGACGCCCACCATGCCGTATTCCAGGCGTTCGGAGACGCGCCAGACCCGGCCCAGGTCGCGGGCATAGAAGTAGCTGGCGAGGCCAAACTCGGTGTCGTTGGCCATGGCGACGACGTCATCCTCGGTTTCGAAGCGGAACAGCGGTGCCAGCGGGCCGAAGGTTTCCTCGCGCGCGACCAGCATGCCGGCGCCGACGTCGGCCAGTACGGTCGGCTGGAAGAAAGAATGCCCCAGCGCATGGCGCTGGCCGCCCTGCAGCAGGCGCGCGCCCTTGCCGAGCGCGTCGGCGATATGCTCTTCCACCTTGGCCACGGCCTTGTCGTCGATCAGCGGGCCGATGCGCACGCCATCTTCCATGCCGTTGCCGACCTTCAGGGCCGCTACTGCCGCCACCAGCTTCTGCGCAAACGCCTCGTACACGCCCGCCTGCACGTAGATGCGGTTGGCGCAGACGCAGGTCTGCCCGGCATTGCGGTACTTGGACACGATCGCGCCTTCAACCGCCGCGTCCAGGTCGGCATCGTCGAACACGATAAAGGGCGCATTGCCGCCCAGCTCCATCGACACCTTCTTGATCGTCGACGCGGTCTGGGCCATCAGCACGCGGCCAACCTCGGTCGATCCGGTGAAGGTGAGCTTGCGCACCAGCGGGTTGCTGCTCATCTCGCCGCCGATGGCGCCGGCCGAGCCGGTCACCACCGACAACACCCCGGCCGGAATGCCCGCGCGCTCGGCCAGGGCCACCAGCGCCAGCGCTGTCAGCGGGGTTTGCGATGCCGGCTTGAGCACCATGGTGCAACCTACCGCCAGGGCCGGGCCGGCCTTGCGCGTGATCATGGCGGCGGGGAAGTTCCACGGCGTGATGGCTGCGCATACCCCCACCGGCTCCTTGGTCACGACTATGCGCTGGTTGCTGACCGGCGCCGGGATGGTGTCGCCATAGACGCGCTTGCCTTCCTCGGCAAACCATTCGATAAACGAGGCCGCGTAGGCGATTTCGCCGCGCGCTTCGGCGATCGGCTTGCCCTGTTCGGCGGTCATGATGCGCGCCAGATCTTCCTGGCTGGCCATGATCAGTTCGAACCATTTGCGCAGCAGCGCCGAGCGCTCCTTGGCGGTGCGGGCGCGCCATGCCGGCAGCGCGCGGTTGGCGGCTTCGATGGCCTGGCGGGTTTCATCGGCGCCCAGTTGCGGGACCTGTCCCACGCGCTCGCCGGTGGCCGGGTTGGTGACGTCGATGCGGCGCTCGCCGTCGACCCAGCGGCCGTCGATATAGCACTGCTGCCGCAGCAGCGAGGAGTCCTGGAGGTTCAGCATGGTTGTCTCGGTGGATGCCGGCGGTGCCGGACGTCTTGTGGAAGCCTGAGACAACGATTGTAATCCGGCGGTCTAGGTTGAGGTCTCTGGCGGACCGGCAGGTGCTTCGATACCCCAGTCGCCGTACTCCAGCCAGTCGTCGCCGAGCAGTTCAATCGGGTGCTGCGTGCGGCTGGAGCCGTTGCCGCAGCCCATGTCGTCTACGGAGCAGTACTTGTCGCAGCCCCAGCAGATGCGCTCGGGGTGGCGGGGATGAAGGGGGAATTTCTTGGCCATGGCTTGCGGTTGGGAACTGCTGAGACGATTATGCCCACACCCGCAAGCCGTCGATTTGCGCAACCGCAAGCACAAGTCAGCCGGGAGCCATCCCGCTCAGTCCCATCCGTCGGCATCCAGCCGGGTCCAGCGGTCGGGCGCCTCGCCATCGGGCGAGGCCAGCAGCAGTGTCTGGCCGCAGTGCGCGCAACGGTACACAAACGCATTCTGGCCGCTGGCGGTGCGCAAGGTCGCCGACATCACCAGCCTGGGATGCGGCGGCACGTGGCCCGGCCGGTCCAGCTGCGACTCGCACAGGTCGCAAATAGACATCATTGTTTTCCTCCGCACGATCCCCGGCGTAGCAAGAATGCTGTGGTGCAGCATTCGCTTTTCCAGTATAGCGGCGGATCGATAGTGCCGTTGGGCGATGGCGGGCGGCTATTCGCCAAGGAACTCTGCCACCACTTCGAGCCCTTCAATGTGATCGGCAACCACCTTGGCGATGGTGATCAGCGGGATGGCGAGCAACATGCCCCATACGCCCCAGAGCCAGGTGAACAGGAGCAGTGCAACAAATACGGCCACCGCGTTCATGCGCGCCATGCGGCCGGTCATCCAGGTGGTGACGACCGACCCGATCAGCGTGGCGATCAGCAGCGATCCGACCGTTGCCGCGGCTGCCATGCCGAGCGTGCCGAACTGCATGAAGGTCACCACCCCCAGGCAGACCGCGATTGCCAGGGCGCCGAAGTAGGGCACCAGGTGCAGCGCCGCGGCCGCGATTGCCCAGCTGCCGGCGTTGTGCACGCCCAGCCACTTGAGCAGCAGCCAGGTACAGGCGCCCAGGGCCGTATTGGTCACCAGCAGCATGCCCATGTAGCGGCGGATGGAGCGGTTGACCTCGTCCAGCATGTGCACGCTGATCTTCTTCTCGGAAATGGTATGCCCGACCATCTTGATGAACTTGCGCTTGAAGGTATCGCCGGCCAGCAGCAGGAAGTACAGCAGGAAGACCACTACCACTGCCTGTCCGGCCATGGTGAAGATGCTGACCGAGCCGGCCAGCAGCATGTTGTGGATCTGGGCGGGCGCTTGCTCCACCACCACCTGCGTGCCGCGTGCGGGCGGGGGCTGGCCGGTGCCGCTGAGGACGGTGGCGGCGCGACGTACCTTCTGCCACATGGAATCGTCGCCGCTCATCAGCGCGCCGACCGAGCGCGACAGCTTGCTGGCCGTCTCGGGCAGGCTGTTGACGATCGATTCCACCTGCCCCTGCAGCAGGTAGGCGCCGCTGAGCAGGGCGCTCAGCACGGCCAGCAACACCACGGTGCCCGCCAGCGCGCGCGGCAGGCCCAGCCGCTGCAACGCGCAGACCAGCGGGTCCAGCAGGTAGGCCAGGACGATCGCGAGCACCACCGGAATGAGGAATTCGCGTGCGATATGCACGGCGTACAGCGAAAAGAGCGTCGCCAGCACCACCAGTGCCACGCTGGCACGGTGCAGCGAGGCGGCGACGGCATCGGCCGGCACGACTGAGTCAGCCATCTCCGCCATCGTGCGGGACCCGGCGGCGCCCTCGGTGTCGGCGCCGGCATGCGGGCTGCCGTCGGCGGGCAACGGAACGGGCGAAGCAGGGGGCAGCGAAGAAGGCGCGGAATCGGGGATGGTCGACATAGTCGGGCGCCCTGGCAAAAGGCCTGGCGCTGCTATGAAGATAGCTGGCCGGCAGGCTGCGGCTGTCGGACGCCGCCGCCTGCGCATGTCAGACAAGCGCGGCAGCGAGGCGCCTTACAAGCGACACCGCCCGGCCGGCAGCATGGCGCTGCGCGACCGGGCGGTACGGTGACTGCGGGCGGGAGCGCGCAGGCTCAACCTGTGACCGTCTTGGTTTCAAGGAACTCGGCAATGCCTTCGGGGCCGTATTCACGCCCGTTGCCGGACGTCTTGTAGCCGCCGAACGGTGCGGTGAGGTCCATTGTCGCGCCGTTGATGCGCACGCTGCCGGCGCGCAGGCGGGCGGCCAGCTTGCGTGCCCGCGCCGCGTCGGCCGACGCGATGTAGGCGGCCAGGCCGAACTCGGTGTCATTGGCGATTGCCACCGCCTCTTCTTCTGAGTCGTACGGCAGCAGGCATATCACCGGCCCGAAGATCTCTTCGCGCGCGATGGTCATGTCATTGCGCACGTCGGCAAAGATGGTCGGGCGCGCATAGAAGCCGCGCTGCAGCCCGTCGGGGCGGCCGGGGCCGCCTGCGGCCACGCGCGCGCCCTCCTCGATGCCCACCCCGATGAGGCGCTGCACCTTGTCGTACTGGCCGCGGTTGGAGATCGGGCCCATCTTGGTTTCGGGGTCGGACGGGTCGCCCACCTTGACCGCGTTGGCGACGGCGGCGGCAATCTGCACGGCCTGCTCATAGCGCGAGCGCGGCACCAGCATGCGCGTCGGCGCGATGCAGGTCTGTCCGGTGTTGACCGTGCACTGCGCCACGCCGCTGGTCACCGCCGCCTGCAGGTCGGCATCGTCCAGGATGATCATCGGCGACTTGCCGCCCAGCTCCTGCGCCACGCGCTTGACCGTGGGCGCGGCGCTGATGGCCACTTCCACGCCGGCGCGGGTCGAGCCGGTGATCGACACCATGTCGACGTCGCGATGCGACGACAGCGCGGCCCCCACCGCGCGGCCCTCGCCATAGATCATGTTGAAGACACCCGGCGGCGTACCCGCGGCATCCATGATCTCGGCGAAGATCCGGGCGTCCAGCGGCGCGATCTCGGATGGCTTGAGCACCACGGTGCAGCCCGCCGCCAGCGCCGGCGCCACCTTGGCCGCGATCTGGTTCAGCGGCCAGTTCCACGGCGTGATCAGCGCCGCCACGCCGATGGCCTCGCGCAGGATGCAGCTGTTGCCGCGGGTGGTTTCGAACTCGAAGTCGCGCAGCGCCTGCAGCGTTGCCTGCAGCTGTGCCAGGCCGATCGCGGCCTGCAGATTGGTGGCCAGCGTGATCGGTGCGCCGATCTCCTGGCGCACCGCCTGCGCCAGGTCGCCCATGCGCGCCTGGTAGGCGGCGATGATGCGCTCAAGCAGGGCGATGCGTGTTTCACGCGTGGACACCGACCAGGCCGGGAAGGCTGCGCGCGCCGCGCCCACGGCCTGGTCCACGTCCGCCGCGGTGCCCATGGCGAGCGTGCCCGCGACCGCTTCGGTGGCAGGATCGATGATGTCGGCCTGGGTCGCGCCCGCTGCGGGCTGCACCCACTTGCCATTGATATAGAACTTGTCGACGATGTTCATGCCGGTTGCCTCGGATTGTCTTTGGGTGGGGACGGTCAGACCGGGCGGTCGCCGATGATGGTGGCGCGGTTCATATGGCGCACGGCCGGGAAGTAATCCTGCACCGCGTAGTGTTGCGTGGAGCGGTTGTCCCAGAGCGCGATGGTGTCCGGCTGCCAGCGCAGGCGCACCTGGTACTCTGGCGCGGCGGCCTGGCGGTACAGGTACTGCAGCAGGTCCAGTTCGGCCGGGCGGTAGTCGGAGCCGATGCGATATGGCGCTTCCTTGACGAAGTTGGCGAAATGCGTGGTGAAGGCTTCGTTGACGAACAGGATCTTTTCGCCGGTTTCCGGGTGCGTGCGTACCACCGGGTGCACCATCGGCGGATACTTGGCGCGCATCTCCGCGTATTTTTCTTCGTTCAGCGCCGAGCCGAAGGTCGGCATGGCGTCGTGCACGGCCTTCAGGTTGGCGATGCGGGCCTTCATGTCCTGCGGCAGGTTTTCATAGGCCGCGGCCATATTGATCCACATGGTATCGCCGCCGACCTCCGGGCACTCCACGCAGCGCAGCATCGAACCCATCGACGGGATCTCACGCCAACTAACGTCCGAGTGGTAAAGGTTCTCGCGCCCGCGCGTCGTGCCATCGCGCCCGAATACAACCAATTCGGGATGTTCCGGGTGGTTGGTAAACATCGGATGCACTTCCAGCTCGCCGAAGCGGCGCGCCACGGCCACGTGCTGGGCTGGCGTGATTGCCTGCTTGCGGAAGAACAGCACCTTGTACTTCAGCAGTGCGCGGCGCAGTGAGAGATAGGTGTCGTCGTCCAGCGGCTCGCGGAAATCGATGCCTTCGACATCGGCGCCGATCGTCGGCGTGCAGCGGCGCACGGCAAAGGGAAAGGCTTCATTGTCCAGCGCGCGGTAGGCTTCCGGGCTGATGGTGGTTGCGGCAGTGGCTTGCATGGGGTGTCTCCTCGGTGTAGTGGTTGCCGATGCAGGGGGATAGCCGGCTTAGCGGTGCGAGGCCTTGACCAGGTCCGCAGCCTTTTCGCCGATCATGATGGCGGGGGCGTTGGTGTTGCCGCCGATCAGCGTCGGCATGATCGATGCGTCAGCGACGCGCAGGCCCTCCACACCTTGCACGCGCAGTTCCGGGTCGACTACCGCCATGTTGTCGACGCCCATCTTGCAGGTGCCGACCGGGTGGTAGACCGTGTCCGCGTGCGTGCGCACGAAGTCGCGGATGGCGGCTTCATTGCTGCTGTCGGGGCCGAAAGCGTCGGTCAGGATTTCGCGCCCGCCGTACTGCGCCAGCGCAGGCTGCGCAAAGATGCGGCGGATTGCCCGCACGCCTGCGACCATGCCGGCCATGTCTTCCTCAGCCGACAGGAAGCGCGGATCGATCACCGGCGTCTCGCGCATGTCGGCGCTGCGCAGGCGCACATGGCCGCGGCTCTTCGGACGCAGCACGCAGGCGTGGCAGGAGTAGCCGTGGCCCAGTTTGCCCAGGTTGCGGTTGCCGAGCAGCGCCACGGCAAAGTGCAGCTGCACATCCGGGATGTCCAGCTCGGGGCGGCTGCGCAGGAACGCACCGGCCTCGGCGATATTGGACGACACCATGCCGGTGCGGTTGCGCCGGTAGCGCATCACCTCGCGCGCCAGCCGCAACATGCCGCGGCCGGTCTTGCCGAACAGCTCGGTCGTTTGCAGCTGCTTGTTGACGATGATGTCGAGGTGGTCCTGCAGGTTCTCGCCCACGCCCGGAAGGTCATGGACCACGTCGATGCCGAAGTTGCGCAAGTGCGCGGCCGGGCCGATGCCGGATGCCAGCAGTAGCTGCGGCGAGTTGAAGGTGCCGCCGCTGACCACGATCTCGCGCCGTGCGCGCAGGGTCTGCACCGCCCCGCCGCGCACGACTTCCACGCCGACAGCGCGCCTGCCTTCGAACACGATGCGCAGCGCTTGCGTATCGGTCAGCACCGCCAGGCCGCGACGGCCGCCATTGAGCGCCGTGTCCGCGGCATTGCCGTTGTGCAGGTAGGCCCGCGCCGAGTTCCAGCGCTCGCCGTTGCGCTGCGTCACCTGGTACAGGCCGACGCCTTCCTGGCTGTGGCCATTGAAGTCGTCGTTGTGAGGCAGGCCGGCCTGGATCGCTGCCTGGACAAAGCGCTGTGCAAACGGATTGGGCGAGCGCAGGTCGCTCACATGCAGCGGCCCGTCATTGCCGTGCAGCGGATGTTCCTGGCCGGCCAGGCTAGGATTGCACTCGCTGCGGCGGAAGTAGGGCAGGACGTCGTCGAAGCCCCAGCCCCGGCAACCGAGCGCGGCCCAGTCGTCGTAGTCGCGCCGATGGCCGCGGATATAGACCATGCCGTTGATCGAGGAGCTGCCGCCCAGGCCGCGCCCGCGCGGCTGGTAGGAGCGGCGGCCGTTCAGGCCCGGTTGCGGTACCGTGTAGTAGGCGTAGTTGCGCGGGCCGGCCTTGGGCACCACCGCGGCAATGCCCACCGGCGCCCAGATCGAGAAGTGATGATCATGCGGCCCGGCCTCGAGCAGCGCCACGGTCGCACTCGGGCCTTCTGCCAGGCGCCCCGCCACGGCGCACCCCGCCGATCCCGCGCCGATCACGATGTAGTCGAACTCTGCCGCCGCGCTGGCGGTGTCTTGTGATGTCTTGGTATTCAATTTACGTGTCTCCTGAGTTGCCAGCATGCGGTGATCTGCGGGGGCGCGCGCATATCTGGTGACGACGGATACTGCCATTACCTGTTATAACAGGTCAATAGGGTTACGCCACAGGCTGTCATGATAGGTATAATCCCTTCCACCCAGTTCGGAGCCGCCGCCAAGGCGGAACATAAGTGGCGCTGCCCAGGTTCAAAGAGATCGAAAACGAGATTCGCCAGCGAATCGCCAGCAACACATGGGGGCCGGGCGCCAAGCTTCCGTCCGAGGCGGAGCTGGTGGCGGAATTCGCGGTTAGCCGGATCACCGTGCGCCAGGCCCTGTCCGGGCTGCACAACGCCGGCCTGATCGAGAAGGTCAACGGCAAGGGCAGTTTCGTGACTCGTCCCTCAGACACGCCCAGCCTTGGCGCGCTGACCGGTTTCTATGAAACCGCACGCGCCCGTGGCCAGCTCGCCTACGGCAAGCTGGCGTCGGTACGGCTGGTGCGCGCGCCGGCCCATGTGGCGGCGGCGCTGCGTCTGCAACCTGGCGAGAAAGTGCTGAGCGTGGCCACCGTGCGGTACTGGGATGACGCGGCCGTCGCGCATTTCACCCTGATGGGTCCTGAGCCGCTGATGCGCCGCCTGGTGCAGGAGGACCTCGAAACCAACGACGCCATGTCGCTGTTTGAAAGCCGGCTCGGGTACCGGTTCAAGGAAGTGGCGATGGAAGCTACCGCCGTTGCCGCGCCCGCGGACGTGGCGCGCCGGCTCGGTGTTGCCGAGGGCGAACCGCTGTTGCGCCTGCGCAGCACGCCGCATGATATCGAGGACACACCGTTGTTCTGCGGCGAACTGCTGTTCCGCCCGGACCGCTATGCCTACAAGTGGACACTGACGCGCTAGCACGGATGCCTGCCATCTTCAGTCGATACTGAACTGCGCCGGCGCGGTAACTTTTACCCGCGGCGCGCACTTCTTACTGTGGCCGGACCGCAGTCATGTCACTTTCCCGCATTGCCGGGCGCCGCGTTTCCAACC
This sequence comes from Cupriavidus sp. GW823-FHT07B10, assembly GCF_058794355.1. Lineage (NCBI taxonomy): Bacteria > Pseudomonadati > Pseudomonadota > Betaproteobacteria > Burkholderiales > Burkholderiaceae > Cupriavidus > Cupriavidus sp. GW823-FHT07B10. The sequence continues at coordinate 179,332 of NZ_JBXAGS010000007.1, read as the reverse complement.
CGGCCCGCGCCGCTCGTCGTATGGCGCCGCTGGTACGTCAGTTGCGTCTTCCGCAGCAGAGCTGCGTTCCAGCGCGCTCACCGGCAGCCTGCGCCGTGTAGCAAGGCTTGCCGCCAACCATGCTAGATGGAGGACGACATGAAAACAACACTACGCATCGGCACAGCCCTGCTCGCAATTGGCTTCCTGGCGGGTTGCACCGCCACCGGCAGCACCACCGGCTCTGGCTCGCTGTCCGGCGCCGGTTCGGTCACCGAACAGAGCCGCAGCCGCAGCAGCACCCCTAGCTCAAGCACTTCTACCGGCACGTCCGGCGCCACCAGCACGACCAGCCCGAGCGGCACCTCCAGCGGCAGCAGCGGTGCAGCCAGCGGCTCGGGCACTGCCCGCTGACGCCGGCGCACAGCCGCCGGTGGCCTGGCACCGGCGGCTGCGCGGCTTCGCTATCGGTCCCGGCCGGTAACGACGCGCGCGTCGCGGCGCGCGGGAATGATGTCTTCGTCCGCGAGCCGTTGTTGCAGGTCGTTGTTGGGCATGTGGGTGAAGTCCTTGCCAATTTCCTTCGTGATGAGGTCGGTGACGCCGGCGGAAAGGGCTTTGCGCAGCAGGCCCAGGAAACGCGGCGCCGCGATCAGCGCCAGTGAGTCAAAGCGCTGCTTGTTGCGCGCATCGGCAAGGTAGTCCGCCACGCGGCGGGCAAACAGCTGCGCTTCCTGGTGCAGTTCATCCTCGCCGGCCGACGATGTGACGGTGGACGGCCCGGCCTGGTGGGCACCGGGGTGCCCGGCGTCGCCCTGTACGGCGGCGTGGCCGCGCCGGCCGTAGGCGTCGCGACGCAGGTTGGCGCGGTCGCCATGTGCTGCCGCGTCAGTGATTTCCTCAACCAGAGCCATTGGCGCGGTTGAGGCGTGCGAGGCAAAAATGCGGGCGAGGGATTCGTCCGCCACAAGAATCCAGGTGTGTTTCATGATCGCTCCGGTTGCCGGTGCGAACACCGGTCCCCCATCCCTCGCTTCAAAGGATACGCCATCCGGGCAGGGGGACGTCACCGGACCGCAGATGACGCCGGGCGTAGTCACCACACGCCAAAGAACACGCCGGCCTGCTTGTACACATTGGTCTTGGCCGCTACCTCTTGGCTGGTTACCGTCACGCGCGGCTTGAGCGTGCAGAACCACTCCAGCAACCGCAACCGCATGGTGCTGCGCACGGCTTCGTGGCCGGGGTCGCTGCCCAGGTCGAAATACTCCTGCGGATCGTTCTGGAGGTCGAACAGCTGTGGCCGGAACCCTTGCCAGTGCACATATTTCCAGCGCGCGTCACGCACCATCCAGGCGCGGCACTCGCCGGGATGGCGGCCCAGCGCCACGCGAGCGCCGCGATAGGCATAGTCCAGCTCGGATACGACGAAATCGCGCCAGCTGCCGGCATAGGCTCGCTCGCCCGCGCGCGTCAGGTCCAGCAACGAGCGGCCCTCGACGCGGTGGTCGGCCGGCGGCAGGCCCAGTGCGTCCAGCACCGTCGGCACCACGTCGACCGCGCTGACCATGCTGGCCTGCGCGCTGCCGCGCGTGGCATCCGCTGCCGGCGAGGGGTCGTAGACGATCAGCGGGATGTTCTGCACAGTGTCGTAGAACTGCTCCTTCTCGCCCAGCCAGTGGTCGCCCAGGAAATCGCCGTGGTCGGCGGTGAAGACGATCAGAGTGTCCTGCCAGCGGCCCAGGCGTTCGAGCTGTTCCCAGAGCTGGCCGAGCCGGTCGTCGATCTGCTGGATCAGGCCCTGGTAGGCGGGGCGCACCGTGTCCGAGACTTCCTGGCGCATGAAGTTGGCGCATTCTTCCTGCGTGCGGTAGGCCGACAGCACCGGGTGCGGGTCTTCCAGCTCGGCGTCGTGGCGCTGCAGCGGCATGCAGTCATCGAGCGAATACGCGGCGTGGTAGGGCGCGGGCGCCAGGTAGGGCCAGTGCGGCTTGACCAGCGACAGGTGCAGCACCCACGGATCGTCGCCGCGCGTGGCGATGTACCGCATCGCCTGGTCCACCGTGTACGCGGTCTCGGAATGCGGCTCGGCCACGCGCGCGGGCAGGCCGGCGTTGCGCATGTGCCAGCCGGAGACGATCTCGCCGCGTTCGTTCTCGGCGCTGATCACGTAGTCGGTCCACGGATCCGCGCTGTCGTAGCCTTGCTGGCGCAGCCAGTCGGCGTAGGCGCTGTGCGGCTCGGCGTGGTGGCCGTCATGGCGGTCGACTTCGGTGAAGTGGCCGCTGCGCAGCAGCGTTTCCAGCTCAGTGCCGCCATCCAGGTGCAGCCGCTTCAGGTTGGCGTTGTCGGGCATCACATGGGTCTTGCCCGCCAGCGCCAGCGCGCGGCCGCTGTGCTTCAGGTATTCGCCCAGCGTGACTTCGCCGACCGACAGCGGCACGCGGTTCCAGGTGGCGCCGTGGCTGCTGACATGGCGGCCGGTATAGAAGCTCATGCGGCTGGGGCCGCAGACCCCGGAGGTGACGAAGGCGCGGTCGAAGCGCACGCCGCGCGCGGCCAGCGCATCGATATTGCGCGTGCGCAGCGCCGGATGCCCGTAGCAGCCCAGGTGGTCGCGCCGCAGCTGGTCGCACATGATGAAGAGGGTATTGCGGATCGTCATGGTCGGTTTGTCGGGTTTCAGTCGCCGGTATAGCCGGACGCCTTGACCACCGGTGCCCACTTGCCGGCGTCGGCCTTGAGCACGCCGGCAAAGGCGTCGGCCGGGCCGGTTGCGGGTTCCAGCCCCAGCTTGAGGAACTTGTCGCGCACGTCCGGCGACTGCACGGCCCTGACGATGGCGGCGTTGAGCTTGTCGAGCACCGGGCGCGGCGTGCCCGCGGGTGCCAGCAGGCCGTAGCGGCCTTCACCTTCGATGCCCTTGTAGCCAAGCTCGGTGAAGGTCGGCACATCGGGCAGCGCCACCGAGCGGTGGGTGCCGGAAGTCGCCAGCACGCGGATCTTGCCGGCGCGGTGCATTTCGGTCAGGTCGGCAAGGGTGTCGACCGAAGCCGGCACCTGCCCGCCGACCAGCGCGCTCATCAGCGGCGCAGAGCCGTTGAAGGGGACGTGCAGCATGTCGATGCCAACCTGCTTGCCGATCATCAGCCCGAAGAAATGCGGGATGCTGCCCAGTGCCGGCGAGGCGTAGGAGTTGTTCTGCGCACCGGCCTTGAGCCATGCCACATAGTCCTTCAGCGTGCGCGCCGGGCTGGCCGGCCCGGTGGCGAGCGCCAGCTGGAAGTTGGCGGCCTGCGCCACGGGCGTGAAATCGCGCTGGATATCGTAGTTGAGCTTGCGGTAGACCAGCGGCGCAATGGTCATGACCGCCGAGTTGGCCACCACCAGGGTATTTCCGTCGGCCGGCTGCGTGCGCGCGTAGTCCATCACCAGCCGCCCGCCGGCGCCGGGCTTGTTCTCGATGACCACGGTCTGGTTCAGGGTCTCGCGCAGCTTGTCGCCGACCAGGCGTGCGGCGAGGTCGGCGGTGCCGCCGGCCGGGTAGCCCACCAGGATGCGCAGCGGACGGTCCGACTGCGCGCTGGCGGGCGCGGACCATGCAGCGGCAACCGCCAGCAGGCACGCGGCGAAGCGGGGAAGGAAGGTGCGAGGGCTCACGATGTCTCCAGTTTGTTGTCCGCCGGCGAGCGGCGTCGATGCAAGCTAACACCCGTCGATATAATTGACAAAGTCAACTAATTGGCAGGTGTGGCATGGCACACGACAACAGCGGCAACCGCCTGCAGCGGCCGCAGCGGCTGGCGGATTTCATCAACTACCGGATCTACCACCTGAACCGCGTCGCGCTGGGCGCCGCGGCGCTGCACCTGCGCGCCAGGGCGGGCGTCACGCGGCGCGAATGGCGCATGATCTCCTTCCTTGGCGAGCAGCCCGGCACCCGGCTGACCGAACTGGCCGAAAGCGCCGGCCTGGACAAGGTGCTGGCCAGCCGCGCCGTCCACGCCCTGGTGGAACGCGGCCTGGTGCGCCGCGAAACGCGTACCCAGGACCGGCGCGCAGCAGCCTTCACGCTGACCGAGCAAGGCGAAGCCGTCTACCGTGCAGCGTTCGCACAGGCGCGGGACTTCAATACGCGGCTGCCTGCCTGCCTGACGGCGGAAGAGGCGCGCGTGCTGTCGCGCTGCCTGGACAAGCTGCAGGCGCAGGCCGGCGCGATGCTGGTCGAGGCGCAAGCGTTGCCACAGCCGGAAGGGGAAGCGCCGGCGTGGGATCTGCTGCAGGTGTGGCGGGGAGGGAAGGGCTAGCGGCTGGGTGGTGCCGGTCACGCCTGCACCGCAGCGTCGCGCAGCCACAGCGCGAAGCGCCGGATCAGCGCCTGCTTGGGATTGTCCCCACGCCAGACGATGTAGCAGTTGTGGCTCGCGGGAAAGCTGGCGGCCAACGGCTGCACCAGCCTGCCCGCGGCGATAGCCTCCCGTGCCAGCAAGGCGCGCGTCAGCGCCAGCCCCAGGCCGCTGGCGGCGGCTTCGATCAGCAGTGCGCGGCAGTCGAAGACGATGCCGTCTTCCGGCTCGTCCAGCACCACCCCCGCCGCCGCGCCCCATTGCGCCCAGCGAAAGCGCGCGTGCCGCAGCCGCGGCAGGTGCGCGGCGTCTGCGGCCGTCATGCCCGCGTGCCGCTGCGCGAAGTCGGGGCTGCATACCGCGATGATGTCGTCGTCCAGCAGCTTCACGCACTGGTAGCCGGTGAAGGGCGCGGGACCGTAGCGCAGGCTGACGTCGAGGTCGGAGCGGGCGAAGTTCGGGTCGTCGGTGCTGGCTGCGATAGACAGGTCCAGGCCGGGCAGGGCTTCGCGCAACCGCGGCAGCTTGGGTACCAGCCAGGCGCCGGCCAGCTCGGGGCTGACATTGACGCTCAGCGACTGGCGTTCACGCGCGCGGCGCTCGGTGGCACCGGCCAGCGACAGTTCGACCGCGCGCAAGGCATTTTCCAGTTCATCGGCAAGCTCGCGCCCGGTGGCGGTCAGTTCCAGTTGCCGGCCGGCGCGCCGGAACAGGGTGCAGCCCAGCTGTGCCTCCAGCGCACGGATATGGCGGCTGATGGCGCCGTGCGTCACGCACAGCGCATCGGCGGCGCGCGTCATGTTGCCCGTGCGCGCGGTGGCGGCAAAGGCCTGGAGGACTTGCATCGAGGGGAGCCTGCGGATCATGGCTGTGATCTTGCCTCACAGGTCATGGCAAAACAAGTCGATTGTCCTGCCATGCCGCGCGGCCGATACTGGGCCGCACCGAACCGGCCACTGCGAAGCCGGTGCGCGACGAGGAGACCCCCAATGAAATTGCAGCTGAAGATCAACGGCAAGCGCCATGCCGTCGATGCCGACCGCGACATGCCCCTGCTGTGGGTATTGCGCGACTACCTGGGCTATACCGGGACCAAGTTCGGCTGTGGTGCCGGCCTGTGCGGGGCCTGCACCGTGCATGTCGACGGCAAGGCCGTGCGCGCCTGCATCACGCCCGTGGGCAGCGTGGCACGTGCCGACATTACGACCATTGAGGGATTGTCGGCCGACAATTCGCATCCGGTGCAGCGTGCGTGGATTGTCGAGCAGGTGCCGCAGTGCGGCTACTGCCAGTCCGGCATGATCATGGCCGCCTGCGCCTTGCTGAAGGAGAACCCGGAGCCCGCGCCTGAAGACATTCGCGCCGGCATCACCAACCTGTGCCGCTGCGGCACCTACCCGCGCGTGGAGCGCGCCATCCTGCGCGCCGCCAGGGGACAGAGCATGGCCGATACCGACGGGAGGGCGCAATCGTGAGCGAATGCCACACCAGTCGCCGCCGCTTCCTGCAGGCTGCCAGCGCCGTGCCGGCAGCGTTCGTGCTGGGCTTCCACCTGCCGCTGGCAAAGGCCGCGGATGCGCCCGCGCGCGATCCCGACGATATCAACGCGTGGCTGCGCATCGATGCCGATGGCAGCGTGACCATCATGGTGCCTTCCGCCGAGCTGGGGCAGGGCGTGATGACATCGGCGCCGATGCTGATTGCCGAAGAGCTGGAGTGCGACTGGAAGCAGGTGCGCGCGGAGCTGGCGCCCACCGATCCGGTCTACAACAACCGCATGTTCAAGGTACAGGCGACCGCCAGCAGCACCTCCGCGCGCTGGTCGTTCGAGCCGCTGCGGCGCATCGGCGCTACGGCGCGCGAGATGCTGCGCGAAGCCGCGGCGCAGGGCTGGAAAGTGCCGGTCGCGGAGTGCCGTGCCGTACAGGGCGTGGTGCGTCATGAGGCCAGCGGCCGGACGCTTGGCTACGGTGCGCTGGCAGCGCGGGCTGCCGCCTTGCCGCGCCCGGCCAGCGTGGCGCTGAAGGATCCGCGCGACTGGAAGCTGCTGGGCCGCCCGACTGACCGGCTCGACATTCCGCTGAAGACGCGCGGTGCTGCGGTGTTCGGCGTCGATGTCAAGGTGCCGCGCATGCTGGTGGGCTCGGTGATGGCCTGCCCGGCATTCGGCGGCAAGCTGCACCGTGTCGAGGCCCGGCCGGCGCTGGCCGTGCGCGGCGTGCGGCGCGTGGTGCCGTTGGACGACGCCGTGGTGGTGCTGGCCGACAGCTACTGGACCGCGCGCAAGGGCCTGGCCGCGCTCAGGCCGGACTGGAAACTGCCGCAAGGCGAACCCGTCGGCGATGCCGCCTTGATGGCCGGCTACCGGGAAGCCGCGCGGAGCGCTTCGGCGCTGGCGTTGCGCAATGGCGACCCCGATGCGCACATGCAGGCCGGCCAGGCCTATACCGCCGAATACGAAGTCCCGTACCTCGCGCACGCGACCATGGAGCCGATGAATGCCACGGCCGACGTTCGCGCCGACCGTGCCGAGATCTGGGGGGCGACCCAGGTCTGCGGCGAGATCGCGCATCGGCTGGCGCCTGTGCTCGGCCTGCCGGCCGAACGCATCGTCGTGCATTCGACCTTTGTCGGCGGCGGCTTCGGCCGGCGCGAGGAGTTCGACGTCTTTTTGCAGGCGGCGCTGGCATCGAAAGCGGCAGGACTGCCGGTCAAGCTGATCTGGTCGCGCGAGGAAGATATCCAGCACGACTTCTACCGCCCCGCGGCGGCGGCGCGCTTCAGCGCCGTGCTGGCACCCGGCGCGGCAGGCATCCGCGCGCTGGATGCGCGGCTGGCGTGCTCATCGATCTACATCCGCAATTTCCCGGACCGGGTCAAGGGCGGCGTCGATCCCAAGTCGGTCGAAGGCGTGGTGGACCTGCCTTACGCGCTGCCCAATGTCGCCGTGCGCCATGCGATGGTCAATACCGCCGTGCCGGTCGGTTTCTGGCGCGGCGTGGGCTATACCCAGAACACGTTCTTTGCCGAGAGCTTCATCGACGAGCTGGCCCACCATGCCAGGACTGATCCGCTGCAGTTCCGGCTGCGCCTGCTGGCCGAGCGCCCGCGCCAGGCGGATTTGCTGCGCCGGCTGGCGCAGCAGGCCGGCTGGGGCGGCGCACCGGCGGGGCGCTTCCAGGGCGTGGCGCTGTCGCAGGCATGGGGCTCGCTGTGCGCGACGGTAGTGGAGCTGTCGGTGCGGGACAAGCGCATCACGCTGCACCGCATCCTCAATGCTATCGACTGCGGCACCGTGATCAACCCCGCCACGGTCGAGCGCCAGCTTGAGGGCGCCAGCATCTGGGGCCTGAGCGCGGCGCTGTCCGGCGTCATCACGATTGGCGACGGGCGCGTGCAGCAATCCAATTTCCACGACTACCCACTGCTGCGCCTGGCCCAGACGCCGCGCTTCGAGGCTGTGCTGGTGCAGAGCGGCGAGCGCATCGGCGGCGTGGGGGAATCGGCGGTGCCGACGCTGGCGCCGGCGCTGGCCAATGCGCTGTTTGCTGCCACGGGCGAGCGCATCCGTTCACTGCCGCTGGCGCGGCATGGGTTCGAACTGGCGTAGCCGCGGCGCCGGGCCCTCAGGACGCCATCGCCGCTGCCGTGGCGCCGAAGGTTGCGACGCAATTGCGCCCGGAGCGCTTGGCCAGGTAGAGCGCTTCGTCGCCGGCACGGAGAAAGGCGCGCAGCTCGGCGAAATCCTTTTCGTTGCCGGGGCCGTTGGCATCGGTCACCGCACCGATGCTGACCGTCAAGTGCCCGTCGGCACCGGCAGCATTCGGAATCTGCAAGGCCTGGACGGCAGCGCGGATGGCCTCCGCCATGGCGGCCGCGCCGGCAGCGTTGGTGTGCGGCAGCAGGATGGCAAACTCTTCGCCGCCATAGCGCCCCGCATAGTCGCCCGGCCGCCGCACCTGGCGCTGGATGCAGGCGCCCACCGCTGCCAGCGCATCGTCACCGGCCTGGTGGCCGTAGCGGTCATTGAATTCCTTGAAGTGGTCGACGTCCAGCATCAGCAGCGACAAAGGCTGGCTGTGGCGGCGCGCGCGCCGCCATTCCACGTCGGCGGCATCGTCCAGCGCACGGCGGCTGCCAAGGCCGGTCAGGCCATCGGTGTTGACCATCCAGCGCAGGTGCTCTTCCATCTCGACACGGCGCCGCCATTGGCGCGACAGCAATACCGAGAGCGCGATGATGGCAGCGTCCAGCGCGATGATCATCGCCCCGAACACCCAGGCGCGCTTGTGCCAGGGTGCCAGCACGTCGTGGGTGGCGCGTCCCACCACGACCAGCAGCGGAAAGCCCGGAGTGCGCCTGAAGCTGTAGAGCCGCTGCACCCCGTCGACTGCCGCGACGCCGATAAACGTGCCTTGCGTGCCTTGCAGCAGCGGTGCAAATGACGGGCTGCCGGAGATGTCGCGCCCGATCGATTCGGCTTCATAGGGCCGCCGCATGATGATGGTGCCGTCCGTGCGCAGCAGCGTCAGGGTGCCGCCCGCGCCAAGGCTTACGCCATCGAACAGCTTGCGGAAGTAGTTCAGGCGCAAGGTGCCGACCACGGTGCCGGCAAAGCTGCCGTCCGGTGCGGAAAGCCGCCGGCTGATGCCGATGGACTTGTTCTCCGGCGCCAGGCGCGGCTGGAACGGCCGGCTCAGGAACAGGCCGCTGTGATCGCCGCTGCGGTGGACCTGGAAGTAGTCGCGGTCAGAAACGTTGACCGGGCGCGGCGGCCACTGGTGCGAGTCGAACACCAGCGTGCCGTTGGCGTCGGTGACCAGCAGCGAGCCCATGTCTTCGGCGTTGATCAAGCGGTCGAACAGCAGCCGCTGGCGCAGCGCCGGCGGTTGCGCCAGCAGTGCGGGATCGTGCATGGCTTCCACTATGCCCCCGATTGCCAGCTCATGGATCTGCAGGTTGCGCGTGATGCTGCGTTCCAGCGTCAGCGCCAGGTTGGCCGAGGCCTCGCTGGCATTGTCCAGTGCATCCCTGCGCATCTGCACCAGGGCAAGGGCACCAAGGGCCGCGATCATGCAGACCAGGACAAGGCTGGCGGCAACGATCAGGGAGGCCGGGCGGGAAATGGCTTTGCGGGCCGGAAAGTGAGGTATTTGACGCACGAAGGAAAGCTGTTCTGCTTTTATGCGGCCATTGTAGTACCTGGCCGCAGCCTGGCTCAGTTGCGTTATGCGCCAGCGCATCGTCCCGGAGCTTGCGGCCCTGGTCCTGCCTGGCCAGGGCACACGTGCTGTGTGCCACTGCGCGCGTCCGGCACTACGCTGCACGCACAGTTCTTCCCTACACTTGAGCATGGCGGGTTGCCGCCGCTGAAGGGAAGACCGCATGCAGCCAGAGCCTGCACAACCCAAGCCTGTGGCGCTCGCCCTGCAGGGCGGCGGCATGCATGGCGCCTTTACCTGGGGCGTGCTCGACCGGCTGCTGGAGGACGGCAGGCTGGCGATCGAAGGCGTCAGCGCCACCAGCGCCGGGGCCATGAACGCCACCGTGCTGGCCTACGGGCTGCTGCAGGGCGGCAGTGACGGCGCGCGCCTGGCCTTGCATGATTTCTGGGAGGCGATCGCGCACTCGGCGCAGCGCTACAACCCGTTCCGGTGGCTGCCTTGGTTCAAGAGCAGCCATACGCTGGGCCTGAACCATTCGCCGATGTATGCGATGGCCGACATCGCGCTGCGCCTGCTGTCGCCGTACCAGTTCAATCCCAACAACCTCAATCCGCTGCGCGACGTGCTCGGCAGCCAGGTCGACTTTGCGGCACTGCGCGAGCATTGCCCGATCCGGCTCTACCTGTGTGCGACCAATATCGAGACCAGCCGGATACGCATCTTCCCGCCCGAGGAACTCAGCATCGACGCCGTGCTGGCCTCGGCCTGCGTGCCCACGCTGTTCCAGGCGGTCAGCATCGACGGCCAGCACTACTGGGATGGCGGCTATGTCGGCAACCCGGCGATTTTCCCGCTGATCTATCACTGCCAGACCCACGATGTGGTGATCGTCCATATCAACCCGATCGTGCGCCACGGCGTGCCGACCACGGCCGCGGATATTCTGAATCGCGTCAATGAGGTCAGCTTCAACTCGTCGCTGATGCGCGAGATGCGCGCCATTGCCTTCGTCACGTCGCTGATCCAGCAGGGCAAGCTCGACGGCACGGAGATGAAGGAGGTGTGGATCCATTCGATCCGCTCGGACCAGACCATGGCCGCGCTGGGGGTTTCCACCAAGTACAACGCCGATTGGAATTTCCTGTGCTCGCTGCGCGACAAGGGCCGCGCAGAAGCGAGCCGGTGGCTGGAGCAGCACTACGACAGCGTGGGCCGGCGCTCCAGCATCGATATCAGCGGGGAGTTCCTGTAGGCCAGGCCGCCTGCGCCAGCCGCCACGTCAGGTTGGCGCGTGCCTGCGCCTCGTAGCGCGCCTGGAACAGGTCGGTGGTGTAGATGCGCGGGCTGGCCAGCAGCGCACTCAGGAAGGCGCGCTCGGCGGCGTCATAGGCGGCGTCGTCCAGGTCGGTGCGTTCGGCCCGCAGGTTGGCGCCATTTTCCTGGAAGCGCGCGCGGCTGCAGCCCAGCGCCGCCAGGTCGATGTCGGCGGTGAAGCGGCCGGCCAGGCTTGCCGGCACTTCGGCGTGGGTGGTTTCCAGGATAAGGGCGGCCACGCGCGCGGCGGCGGCGATGCTGCCGCCTGACCAATGGCGCAACCATGCGGCGCTGCGTTGCTCGTTGTCCGTGGCGCCGGGCACGTAGATGACGTCGTGGCACCAGAGCGCCAGTTCCACCTCGTCGGTATCCGGTATCGCGCTGCGCGCCCAGTCCAGGTCTTGCAGGCAGCGACGGACATGGTCGAGGGTGTGGTAGTGCCGCGTCGGCTCACCGTAGCAACGAGCGAGATCGGCATAGGCGTCGGCCGCGTGCGTGCCGCCCGCACGTGTCCACAGCGCGACGAAGCGGTCTTGCAGGGGGAGGCCTGGCGTCGAGGTCATGCGTGGGGGCGCTCCGGGGTATTGGCCTGGTCGGCCGCCAGCGCTGCAAGCAGCGCCTGGGCCTCCTGCCAGTCCGCGGTGTCGGTGCCCTCGCTGAAGCTGCCGTGGACCCGCGCCAGCACTTGACGCGCCGCGTCGACCTTGCCTTGTTGCCGCCACAGCCGGGCCAGGCTCAGGGTGGCCTGCAGCTCCAACGGCTTTGCACCTTGCTCGTGGGCGACCGTGATGGCCCGGTGCAAGCAGGCTTCGGCTTCCTCCTGCGCGGCCGGCGGCGCAGGGCGCTCTGCCGACAGCTGCAGCAGCATCTCGGCGCGCAGCCGGTACACGGTTGCCTCATCCAGCCGTTCTCCGGTCTCTTCCACCAGCGCTTGTGCCTGCGTGAGCACGTCCAGCGCGGCGGTGGTCTGGCCTGCCTTGCCGCAGGCCTCGGCAACCAGGGCCAGCAGGTTCGGCATGCCCAGTCTGCCGCCGGTGGCCTCATAGGCGGCCACGCCCTGGCGCATCAGCGCAACGCCTTCCTGGTGACTGCCCAGCGCCGCCATCGCCCAGCCCTGCAGGACGGTGCCCCACGCCAGGTAGATCGGAAAACCCTGTTCGCCCGAGATGGCGATGGCGGCTTCGGCGTACTCCTGTGTCAGCCGGACTTCGTGCCGGCATTGATGCTGTTCCGCGGCAAAGACCAGGCACAGGGCAAGGTTGTACGCATCCGGGCGGGCACGGGCCATGGCCAGCGCCTCCTGGCAGCGCGCCAGTGCCTGGTCCGCCAAGCCCTGGTACCACAGGATCCAGCCCAGCGTGCTGGTGGCGTGGACGGCCGGGTCGCGCCCGTAGCCCGTGAGGAAGTCGTACGCCGGTTGCTCAGGATGCGGCACCGCGAGCACCGCCTCAACATGCTTGCGCGCGGCGTCCAGCATGCCAAGGCGGAACAGCGTGGCGCCGATCGCGCGATGACCCTCCGCCAGCTGCTTGGGCTTCTGCGACTTCATGGCCAGCGCAAGCAGCCGCTTGCCCAAAGGCAGCGAGACCTCGTATTGCGCACGAAGCTGATAGAACGCCCACAACCCCAGCTGTGCCGAGAACAGGTAGGGCGTCTGCTGGCCTTGCTCGCACAAGGCCAGCGCACGCCGGTAATTGCCCTCGACTTCGGGCGATGCCTGGCCCCGGGCCGCAATCAGGGCCGGCCCGAGCGCAAGCAGCAGCGTCAGTTCCTGGCGCGCGCGTTCGGCACTGTCGAGTTGCCGCTTGAGCAGGTCGATGGCCATGCTCAGGTGCCGGATCGCTTCGGCCTGCGCCGAGCGCAGCAGGGCTTGCTGGCCGGCGCAGTGCAGGTACTCGACCGCCTTCGGGATGTTGCCGCTGTTGCTGTAGTGGTGCGCCAGTTCGCTGCAGTAGTCCTTGAGCCGGCCATGGAAGAGCGCCTCGATGGCCTGGGCGGAGCTTTCATGCAAGGCGCTGCGCCGCTCGGTGAGCAGCGAGCTGCCGGCCACCTCCTGGGTCAGCGCGTGCTTGAAGGCGTACTCGACCTCAGGGAATGCCGGCCGTTCGTAGATGAAATCCGCAGCCTGCAGGTCGGACAGCAGCGGATGCAGGTGGTCTTCCGGCAAGCCGGTCACGCGCAGGACCAGGCTCAGCGGGAACTCCTTGCCAATCACGGCCAGGGTCTGCAACAGCTCCTTCTGGGCCAGCGGCAGCCGGTCGATACGGGCGGCCAGCACGCCTTGCACGGTGGTGGGGATATGGAGCAGGGCCGGCGCGGTCTCGATGCGGTAGCAGCCGGGCTGGCCGAGCAGCGCGCCTTCCTCGGCCAGGGTCTGGACCACTTCCTCCATGAAGAAGGGGTTGCCTTCGGTCTTGTCGAGGATCAGCCGCTTCAGCGGCACCAGGCTGCGGTCGTCCCCGAGCAGCGCGGTCAGCAGTTCCTGCGCCTCCGCCTGCCCCAGCGGCTGCAGCTGCAGCTGCGAATAATGCCCGTCCGCATTCCAGCGATGGCTGTACTCCGGCCGGTAGTTCACCAGCAGCAGGATGCGCGCGCCGGGCACATGGTCGATCAGCATATTGAGGAAGGCCTCGGTCTCACCGTCCAGCCATTGCAGGTCTTCGAAAATGACTTCCAGCGGCTGGTTGAGGCTTTCCCGGACCAGCAGCCGCGCAATCGCCTCGAAGGTGCGCTGGCGCCGGATGGTCGGGTCCATGGTCGGCAACGGCGAGTCGGGCTCGATGGTGCCGAGCAGGTAGAGCAGGTAGGGCAGGTGTTCTTCCAGCGAACGGTCCAGGGTCAGCAGCCTGCCGGTCACCTTTTCGCGGCAGCTGCGGTCGCCGTCCTGCGCCGTGATCTGGAAATAGCTCTTCAGCATCTCGATCAGCGGCAGGTAGGCAAACGCCTTGCCGTGCGAGACCGAGAAGGTCTCCAGCGCCAGGCAGCCCTGCTGCGACCTGACCTTGAACTCATGGAACAGCCGGGACTTGCCGACCCCCGCTTCGCCGACCACTGCAACAATGCGCCCGTGTCCAGCCTTGGCCTGCCCCAGCGCCGCGTGCAAGTGCGCCAGCTCATCCTGGCGCCCGACAAACCTGGCGAGGCCGCGGTGCGCGGCCACCTGCAGGCGCGTGCGCAAGGCTCCCAGGCCGACGACTTCATATACCGCGAGCGGATCCCGCACGCCCTTGACATGGGTGGTCCCCAGCGCCGTGAACTCGAAATAGCCTTCGGTGAGCTTGTGGGTCGATTCGCTGACAAGGATCGACGCCGGCGTGGCAATCCCCTCCATGCGCGAAGCGATATGGATGGTGTGCCCGACCGGATCGTAGTCGGTGTGCAGGTCATCCTTGCGGATCGAGCGCACCACGACTTCGCCGGTATGGACGCCGATCCGGATCTGCAGCGGGATGCCTTGCTCCAGCCGCACGCGGTCGCTGTGGCGATGCATCGCGTCCTGCATGCGCAGCGCCGCGTAGAGCGCGCGCAAGGCATGGTCCTCGTGGGCGATCGGGGCGCCGAACAGCGCCAGGATGCCGTCGCCGAGGAACTTGGCCACATAGCCCTCATAGTGGTGGACGGCTTCCATCATCAGCGTCACCACGGGGTCGATCAGCCGGCGCGCGTCTTCGGGGTCGAGGTCCTGCGTCAGCGCGGTCGAGCCGGCCATGTCGGCAAACAGCGCGGTGATGGTCTTGCGCTCGCCGGCGGTCTCGCCCCTGGCCTCCATTGCCGCCTGTTCGGCCAGGATGCGCCCGGCAAGGTGGGGCGGGGTGTAGAGGACCGGGGCCGTGGCCGCGGGCGGCGCTGGCGTGGCAGCGGTGCCGACCGGGGCGTCGGTCAGCGCAAAGCCGCAAGCGCGGCAGAACTTCGCGGCTGCAGTGGCTTCCGCACCACACTGAGGGCAGGCTCGGCCAAGCTTTGCTCCGCACGCCTCACAGAAGTTGGCTCCCGCGAGGTTCGCGAAACCGCAACTGGTGCAGCGCATTTCGCCTCCTGGCCGTCGTTGGTTGCCTGGACGGTACTCAAGACTATTAGAGATGGGATCGGCGGGGATGGCAAGGCGGCGCAGCCTGGCGAGAGTGCGTCCAGACCCGCCCCCGGCCAAGTGACTGATCGGGGTTGTACGCTTATTCCCCGCGCTCGTCCCTGACCTGCACCTTGCCGTCCGCCACCCGGACCGGGAACGTCGCCACCGGCTCGTAGGCGGGCGGGGACAGCGCCTCGCCCGTCAGCAGGGAAAAGTGCGAGCCGTGGCGCGGGCAGACGACTTCCTGGCCTTCCACGTCACCGCCGCAGAGCGGCTCGGCCTCATGCGAGCAGAGGTCCTCGATGGCGTAGTAATTGCCATCCACATTGAATACCGCGACCTGGACGCCATCGATATCGACGCTGCGGCAAGTGCCGGGCGCGAAGTCCTCGGCTCGGGCGACATCGATCCACTCGCTCATCTCAGAGCAGCCCCAGTTCCAGGCGTGCCGCCTCGCTCATCCGTTCTCTCGACCAGGGCGGGTCCCACACCAGTTCTACCTCGACCGCGTCCACCCCGCTGGCTTCCATCACCGCGCTCTCCACCACGCCGGGGAAGGTCTGCGCCACCGGGCAGCCCGGCGCGGTCAGCGTCATGCGGATCCCGACCTTGCCGCTGGCTTCGTCCACCGATAGCTGGTAGATCAGGCCAAGGTCGTAGATATTGACCGGGATCTCGGGGTCGTACACCGTGCGCAAGGCCGCTATCACCCGCCCCTCGAGGCTGTCCGGCTCAGCCTCGAACCTGTCTTCGTGTTCCCTGGCCTTGTGCAGCCAATCGATCATGCTCATGAGGTTCTACTCCGTCGAGACCGGCCTGGCGCTGTTCTCCAAAGCGGCTTGCATGGTATGCCAGGCCAGGGTGGCGCACTTCACGCGCGCCGGGAACTCGCGCACGCCGGCCAGGACTTCCAGCTTTCCCATCGGCACTTCGGACTGCCCCGGCTTTCCGGTGACCAGCGCGTGGAAGCCGCAGAACAAGGCCCGCGCCTGCGCCTCGGTCTTGCCTTTGATCGCTTCCGTCATCAGCGACGCAGAGGCAGTGGAGATGGCGCAGCCCGAGCCCTCGAAGCTGGCGTCTTCGATCACCGCGTCGCGGATTCTCAGGTACAGCGTCAGCCGGTCGCCGCACAGCGGGTTGAAGCCCTCGGCGCGGCGGTTCGCTGCCGCCAGCCGCCCGAAATTGCGCGGCGAGCGGCTGTGGTCGACAACCACTTCCTGGTAGAGGTTGCGCAGGTCAGACATCAGGCGAATACCTCCTGTGCCGCGCGCACGGCAGCAAACAGTGCATCCACCTCTTCACGCGTGTTGTACAGCGCGAAGGAAGCGCGCACCGTGGCGGGCACGCCGAAGCGCTCCATCACCGGCATGGCGCAATGGTGGCCGGCACGGACCGCCACGCCGTGCTGATCGAGGATGGTGCCGACATCGTGGGGATGGATGCCATCCAGCGTGAACGAGAGGATGCTCGCCCTGTCGGCAGCCGTGCCGATCATGCGCAGGCCGGCGATCCTCGCTGCCTGCGCGCTGGCGTAGGCGAGCAGCGCGTGCTCGTGGGCGGCGATGGCTTCCAGGCCGAGCGCGCGCACGTACCCGATGGCGGCGCCAAGGGCGATGACGCCGGCGATATTGGGGGTACCCGCCTCGAACTTGTAGGGCAGCTCGTTGTATATGGTCTTGCGGAACGTGACCTCGCGAATCATGTCCCCGCCGCCCTGGTAAGGCGGCATGGCATCGAGCAGCGCGGCCTTGCCGTAGAGCACGCCGACGCCGGTGGGCCCGTAAAGCTTGTGCCCGGAGAACGCGTAGAAATCGCAATCGAGGGCCTGCACGTCGACCTTTAGGTGCGGCACGGCCTGGGCGCCATCGATCAGCACCGGGATGCCATGGTCATGCGCCAGCTCGATGATGTGCCGCACCGGGTTGACGGTGCCAAGCGCGTTGGAGAGGTGCGTCAGCGCGACCAGTCTGGTGCGCGGGCCGAGCAATCGCGCGAACTGCTCCAGCATCAGCTCGCCGGCATCGTTGATCGGCGCCACCTGCAGCAAGGCGCCGGTGCGCTGGCACGCCAGTTGCCACGGCACGATATTGGAGTGGTGCTCCATCGCGCTGATCAGGACCTCGTCGCCCGGGCGCAGGCGCTGGCCGAAGCTTGCCGCCACCAGGTTGATGGCCTCGGTGGTGCCGCGCACGAACACGATTTCCTCGCGCCCGGCGGCGTTGATCAGGTCTCGCACTGCGTCGCGCGCGGCCTCGTAGGCATCGGTGGCGCGCTGGCTCAGGGTATGCACGCCGCGGTGGATATTGGCGTTGAGCGCGGCGTAGTAATGCGCTTCGCAATCGATCACGCTTTGCGGCTTCTGGGTGGTGGCGGCGTTGTCCAGATAGACCAGCGGCCTGCCGTTGATGGTCTGGCGCAGGATCGGGAAATCCTTCCGCAGCCGCTCCACCTCCAGGCTGGCGGCCGGCACCGCGTGCTCCACGGCCATCCGTTCATGCGCAGCCGTGTTCATGGCAGCTCCTTCACAGGCTCCGGCAGCTTGCCGCGCAAGAGCGTTTCCAGCCGCGTGCGCAATGGGGCAGGGCCGAGCCGCCTGACGACCTCTTCGGCGAAGGCAAAGGTCAGCAGCGCACGCGCCGCGGCATCGTCCATCCCGCGCGAGCGCAGGTAGTAGATCTGCTCGGCGTCGAGCTGGCCGACGGTGGCGCCGTGGCCGCATTTGACGTCGTCGGCATAGATCTCCAGTTGCGGCTTGGTGTCGACCTCGGCCTGGTCGGACAGCAGCAGATTGCGGTTGGACTGGTGCGCATCGCTGTGCTGGGCATCGGCATGCACTACCACCTTGCCGTTGAAGACGGCGCGCGAGGCGCCCGCCAGTACGCCCTTGTACAACTCGCGGCTCTTGCTGTGCGGGCTGGCGTGGTCGACGCGGGTGTGGTGGTCGACATGCTGCCGCCCGGCGGTCATATACA
This sequence comes from Cupriavidus sp. GW823-FHT07B10, assembly GCF_058794355.1. Lineage (NCBI taxonomy): Bacteria > Pseudomonadati > Pseudomonadota > Betaproteobacteria > Burkholderiales > Burkholderiaceae > Cupriavidus > Cupriavidus sp. GW823-FHT07B10. The sequence goes on along the minus strand of NZ_JBXAGS010000007.1, from coordinate 161,487 downwards.
GCCCGTCCAGCGAACACTCGGTATGCTCGGCATTCAGCCCGACATTGATGTCGACCCGCGCCAGGGCGCCGCCCAGGGCAAAGGAACTGGAGGCGCAGCGGCTACCCTGCCGCTGGTCCAGGTTCACTCCGGCGATATGGAAGGCCTTGAGGCTCTCCTGCTGCAGCTTGTGATGTTCGACCTGCGCATCACGCTCGGCAACGATGTCAGTGATGGTATTGGTGCAATAGGCCAGGCCATCCAGGCCGGCGTGGTGCTCCACGATGCAGACCTGGCTGCCGGCTTGCGCCACCATGAGGTTGCGCGCATGGGTTGCCAGTTCGGCAGCGGTGGCAAGGAACAGCAAGTGGATCGGTTGTTCCGGGACGGTGCCGGCCGCCACGCGGATATAGGCACCGTCGGTCATGAACGCCATGTTCAAGGCGGCGAAGCCGGACGGGTAGTCGCTTGTGCGACACAACAGCAGCGCTTCCAGGCAGTCCGGCGCGCGCTCCAGCGTCGCGGCGAGGCTGGCCAGCTCGATGCCCGCAGGCAGGGTGCCGATGCGCGACCATTGCGGCTGGTGCGTGCCATTGACGAACACCATCAGCTGCGCGCCGGCCAGGGCAAGCGCCTCGATCTGGGCTGCCACTGCGGGGTCCAGGCTGTCGTCGGCCTGCGGCAGTGCCACGGCAAAGCGGCTTCGCTCGAGTGCGGCCACGCTGGTGTATTTCCAGTCCTCGTGGCGCAGCGTGGGGAACCCGGCCTGGGCGAAATGATCCAGCGCCTGCCGCCGCGCGTGCGCAAGCCAGCCCAGACGGCGGCCGGGCAGTGCGGCCTCGACGCGGGCGAACTCGGCGAGATAGTGCTCCAGTCCGCTTGCGCTCATGTCGAAGACTCCATCGCGGCATAGCCGTGCCGCTCCAGTTCGCGCGCCAGCTCCGGCCCGCCGGACCTGGCGATGCGGCCTTGCGCAAGCACGTGGACCTGGTCCGGCACGATGTAGTCGAGCAGGCGCTGGTAGTGCGTGACCAGCACAATCGCGCGTTGCGGGCTGCGCATGGCCTCGATGCCCCTGGCGACGATCTTGAGTGCATCGATGTCGAGGCCGGAGTCGGTCTCGTCGAGAATGGCGAGCCGCGGCTCCAGCACTGCCATCTGCAGGATCTCGTTGCGCTTCTTCTCCCCGCCGGAGAAGCCCTCGTTCACCGATCGGTAAAGCAGGTCCTGGTCCATCTCCATGAGCTGGAGTTTGTCCTTGACCAGGGCGAGGAAATCCATGGCGTCCAGCTCCGGCTCGCCGCGGTGCTTGCGGATCGCGTTGAGCCCCGCCTTGAGCAGGTAGATATTGGAGACGCCGGGGATTTCCACCGGATACTGGAAGGCGAGGAAGATGCCCGCGCGGGCGCGCTCTTCCGGCGGCATGCCAAGCAGGCTGGTGCCGTCATAGAGGACTTCGCCCTCTGTCACGGTAAAGCGGTCGCGCCCGGCCAGTACGTGGGCCAGGGTGCTCTTGCCCGAACCGTTCGGGCCCATGATGGCGTGCACCTCGCCGGCCTTCACGCTGAGGTCGATGCCGTGCAGGATGGGCTTGTCGTCTACGCTGACGTGCAGCTTGCGAATCTCAAGCATGGCTGGCTTCTTTCATCCGATACTGCCTTCCAGGCTCACGCCCAGCAGCTTCTGGGCTTCCACCGCGAATTCCATCGGCAGCTCCTTGAATACTTCCTTGCAAAAGCCGTTCACGATCATCGAGACTGCATCCTCCGCGCTGACGCCGCGGCTCTGGCAGTAGAACAACTGGTCCTCGCCGATGCGCGAGGTGGAGGCCTCGTGCTCGACCTGGCCGGTGGCGTTCTTCACCTCGATATAAGGGAAGGTATGGGCGGCGCATTTGTCGCCCAGCAGCAGCGAATCGCACTGCGAGTAGTTGCGTGCGCCGACCGCGCTCCTGGCCATCTTCACCAGCCCGCGATAAGCATTCTGGCCGTGGCCGGCCGAGATGCCCTTGGAAAGGATGGTGCTCCTGGTGTTCCTGCCGAGGTGCGTCATCTTGGTCCCGGTGTCGGCCTGCTGGTAGTGGTTGGTCAGCGCGACTGAATAGAACTCGCCGACCGAGTCGTCGCCCTGCAGGATCACGCTCGGATACTTCCAGGTGATGGCGGAGCCGGTCTCCACCTGGGTCCACGAGATCTTCGAGCGCGCGCCGCGGCAGTCACCGCGCTTGGTGACGAAGTTGTAGATTCCGCCCTTGCCGTCCTTGTCGCCTGGATACCAGTTCTGCACGGTCGCGTACTTGATCTGTGCGTCTTCCAGCGCGATCAGCTCCACCACCGCGGCATGCAGCTGGTTCTCGTCGCGCATCGGCGCGGTGCAGCCTTCCAGGTAGCTGACGTAAGCGCCCTGGTCGGCGATGATCAGGGTGCGCTCGAACTGGCCGGTGTTGCTGGCATTGATGCGGAAGTAGGTCGACAGCTCCATCGGGCAGCGTACCCCGGGCGGGATATAGCAGAACGAGCCGTCGCTGAACACGGCGGAGTTGAGCGAGGCGAAGAAGTTGTCGGTATAGGGCACGACCGAGCCGAGATACTGCTGCACCAGCGCCGGATGCTCCCGCACCGCCTCGGAAAACGAGCAGAAGATGATGCCGAGTTCGCCCAGTTTCTGCTTGAAGGTGGTGGCCACCGAGACGCTGTCGAATACCGCGTCCACGGCCACGCCGGCCAGCAGCTCGCGCTCGTGCAGCGGCACGCCCAGCTTTTCGTAGGTGCGCAGCAACTCCGGATCGACCTCGGCCAGCGTCTTCGGTCCGGCCTTCTGGGAGCGCGGCGCGGCATAGTAGGCGATTGCCTGGTAGTCGATGGGCGGGTGCGTCACCGTCGCCCAGTGCGGCTCGGACATCGTGAGCCAGTGGCGGAAGGCCTTGAGACGCCACTCCAGCATGAACTCCGGCTCGCCCTTGATGGCCGAGATCATGCGGATCACGTCCTCATCCAGCCCGCACGGCACCGTGTCCGTCTCAACGGCAGTGTAGAAGCCATGCTTATAGCCGTGGCTGATCAGTTCATCGAGCTTGCGTGCCGGGGTTGCCATGGTTTGCCTTCGCTTGCCACTGTCACCTGAATCACAAAATGTCAGCTTGCGGCCCGTTTGCGCGTCGGGCGCGCAAGGCGCCGATATCCACCGGGTGCAATACCGGTTGCGCCATATCCGCCAGCGTCACGCCATTCAGTGCGCTAAAGATGACTTGATTGATGGATTGCCAGTTGGCGCGGATGGCGCACAGGCCTTCCTGCGCACACAGGCCGGCAGCGACACTGCACTCGGTCATGCCGGCCGGGCCTTCCATGGCGTCAATCACCTGTGCGATCGAAATCTGTTCCGGCGGTCGCGCCAGCAGGTAGCCGCCATTGGCACCGCGCAGAGACTCCAGCAAGTGGTGCCTTGCCAGCATCTTCAGAATCTTGCTTGCCGTCGGAACCGCCACACCGATCGCGGCGGCGACCTCGGCCGCACTGTAGATCCGGCCCGGGTTGCGCGCCAGGTGCGTCATGATCACCGTGCCATAGTCAGTCAGCTTGCTAAGTCTGAGCATCGTCGCCACCAGTATTTCTTAAATTAGAACCAATTCGGTCCTGATTTGTTCCGGCACGGATATCCGCCTAACAAAAGTCGTAATCGACGGTGTATAGATGGGTTATCTGCGCCAGCGAGGAGGACCTCAGGCATGGCCAACCAACCCATTACCGTCATCACCGGCGCGAGCCGCGGCCTGGGCCGCGCAGCCACGCGCCGTCTGGCCACTGTTGAAGGCCATCTGGTCGTCGCCACGGCGCGCACGCCGGCGGACCTCGCTGGGCTTGAGGCAGAGCTCCGGCTCGCGGGGCATCCGATCGCATGCCACCGCCTTGACGTCACGGAAGAAGGCTCGGCGGCCGCACTGGCCAACTGGCTGAGCGAACGCTTCGGACGCGTGGACGTGCTGATCAACAATGCTGGTGTTTCGCTCGACCACTATCACACCAGCCTGCTCGAACTGCCGCTCGAGACCCTGCGCCGCACCCTGGAAACCAATCTGTTCGGCGTGCTGCGGACCACCCAGGCGCTGGCACCGCTGCTGCGCGCGAGCCGTGCCGCCCGGGTGGTCAACCTGGCTTCGGGCATGGGGCAATTGGCGGAGATGGGCCGCGGCGTGCCGGCTTACCGGATCTCGAAAACGGCGCTGAATGCCGTCACGCGCATCCTGGCCGCCGAGATGGCCGATCACGGCGCCAAGGTCAACTCCGTGTGCCCGGGCTGGTGTCGCACCGATCTGGGCGGCCCCGATGCGCCGCGCTCGCCGGAGCAGTGCATCGACACTGTGATCTGGCTGGCAACGCTGCCCGACGATGGTCCCACCGGCGGCTTCTTCCGCGATCGCCAGCCGATTCCGTGGTAGCGATCAATGCTGTGACGCGCCTTCGAGCATCCGGATAGCGGCCGATTTCCCTGCTCGCAAGGGCCGGTATGTGACCATCTTCCGCCCCAATCGGAGGTTCGGAAGCAGTAGCAAAAAGGGACGCCTTGGCGTCCCTTTTTGCATGATTGAACCCAGCGGCTCAGGTGCAGACCGTGTTGGCCGCGTCCTTCGCCTGCACTTCCGGCGGGGTCGGTACCGTCAGCGTCACGGTCGGCCGCCTGTCCGCACATACCCTCGGTTGACGGGATAATTTATGTGGGTAAAATAAAATTCACAATTATGAATAAATGCAGGTGCAGCCATGGCTGGCCATGCCGGTGCCGGCTTCCGACAACCGCCGTCCAGGAGACAACCCGATGAAACCGAACTTGCGCCGCCGCCTGATGCTGTGCGCCGCCATGCTGGGCACGATGCCCGCGTTGGCCTGGAGTGACACCTATCCCAGCAAGCCGATCCGCATGGTGGTGCCGTTTGCGCCAGGCGGGGCCACCGACGTGGTGGCGCGGCTGATTTCGCAGAAGCTGGGCGAAGCGCTCAAGCAGTCGGTGGTGGTGGAAAACCGTCCCGGAGCCAACGGCATCATCGGCACGGACATCGTGGCGCGCGCGGCGCCGGACGGCTACACCCTGCTGCTGAACAGCGCCGGCGCGCAGACCCTCAGCCCGGTGCTGTACAAGGCGGGCTATGAGCCGCTGAAGAGCTTTGCGCCGATCTCGCAAATCAGCAATATCGGCTTCGTGATGGTGGTCCATCCGTCGGTGCCGGCCAAGACCGTGCAGGAGTTCGTGGCGCTGGCCAAGTCCAAGACCAAGCCGCTGAGCCTGTCGGCCGGCAGCAGCATGATCGAGCTGATCGGCGCCACCTTCAAGTCCGCGGCGGGCACGCCGGACGTCGTCAGCGTGTCTTACCGCGGCACCGGGCCGCAGATGCAGGCAGTGGTGGCAGGCGAGGTCGACATGACCATCGACCCGTTCAACGGCATGGCGATGATCAAGGCCGGCAAGCTGCGTCCGCTGGCGGTGTTCGCGTCCAAGCGCTCGCCCGCGCTGCCGGACGTGCCGACCATGCATGAGGCCGGCTATGACGGCATGGCCTTCAATTCCTGGGCGGGGCTGCTGGCACCGGCTGGCACGCCCAAGGAAATCGTCACGCGGCTGAACCAGGAGGTGAACCGCATCCTGGCGCAGCCCGAGATCAAGCAGCGCCTGGCAGCGATCGACTATGAGGTGGTGGGCGGCACGCCGGAGCAGTTTGCCGCGACCATTGCCGAGGATGCGGCAAGGTGGGCGAAGATCGTCAAGGATACGAACTACAAGGCGGGTTCCTGAGCGATCAGGCTGGTGCAGGCGTCGCCTGCCGCACCAGCCAGCTGCGGAACGCGCGCGCCGCGGCCGGTTCCATCCGGTCGCGCGGCCACACCGCGTAGTAGCCGCCGCCCAGGCTGGCGCTGGCCTCGCTGGCGCGCACCAGCAGGCCTTCGCGCAGGCAGGCGTCGATCATATGGCGCCAGCCCAGTACGATGCCATGGCCTTCCATGGCCAGCTGCAGCAGGATCGGGTACTGGTTGGAGGTGAGCACGTTGCGCAGCGTGGCGTCGGGCAGGCCCTGGTTGGCCAGCCAGGTCTGCCAGGACATCCACTGGCGCTGGCCGTCGTCGAGCATCAGCAGCGTTTCATTGGCCAGCGCGGCCGGGGCCAGCGTGCGGCCGTTCAGGTAGCCCGGCGCGCACACCGGGAACACTTCCTCGCCACACAGCCGTCGTGCTGCCAGTCCCGGCGGCGGGCCCTCGCGCAGGTAGTACATGCCGATATCGAACTCCGCCGGCGACAGTGACGCCAGGCTGTCGTTGACGGTCAGGCGCAGCTGGATCTCGGGGTGCGCCTCGCGGAACGAGGCCAGCCGCGGCGTCAGCCACAGCACCGCCACGCCGCTGGAGCACGCCACCGTCAGGGCGGTATGGCTGCGCACCTTCATCACGTCTTCGGTCGCTTCGGCGCAGCCCACCAGCAGGCGCTGCACCACCTCGGCATAGCGCTGGCCGCTGACGGTCAGGCGCAGCGCGCGCGGTTCGCGGATAAAGAGCTTGCGCCCGAGAAAGTCTTCCAGCTGGGCCACCTGGCGGCTGATCGCGCTTTGGGTCAGGTGCAGTTCGGCCGCGGCGCGGGTGAAGCTGCCGTGGCGCATCGCGGCTTCAAACGCGACCAGGTTGGGCAGGGGCGGGAGCGGGGAAATGCGCATGGGGTTTCCGGTCAGAGAAGCCGCCATGATAGACCGCCGGCGCATCCAGATGGAGGCCAGCGGGAGGGGCGCGCCGCCCGGATCAGCCGGCGCGGCGGTGGATGCGGCCGGCCTGCATCACCACGCTCAGGCGCTCGCCCTGGCCGGCGATCAGGCCGATATCGGCCAGCGGATTGCCGTCGACCAGCAGCAGGTCGGCCAGCGCGCCGGCGCGCACGGTGCCAAGCTCGCCTTCGCGCTGCAGGATGGCGGCCGCGATCGAGGTTGCCGAGCGGATCGCTTCCAGGTTGCCGAGCAGATCGGCGCGGATGCGGAACTCTTCGGCCTGGTGGTCGTGCATCTCGCCCAGCAGGTCCGAGCCATAGCCCATCGGCACGCCGGCATCGGCATAGATGCGCAGCGAGTCGCGCCCGGCCTGGCGCACGGTCTCGATCTTGGCCACGGAGTCGGCCGGGAGGCCCAGGCGGGCGCCGTCGCGCGCAAGCGCGTCGTAGGTGACCAGCGTCGGCACCACGAAGGCGCCGTGCCTGCGCATCTCGTCGGCGCTGTCGCGGTCGACCAGGTTGCCGTGCTCGATGGTGCGCACGCCACAGCGCACCGCGCGCGTGATGGCGCGGCCGGTGTAGGCGTGGGCCATCACATAGGTCTGTGCGGCTTCGGCTTCGGCAACGATCGCGCGGATCTCGTCTTCGCTGTACTGGGTGTTGCCGATCGGGTCGGTAGGCGAGGCCACGCCGCCCGAGGCCATGATCTTGATCTGGCTGGCGCCCTTCTGGATTTCTTCGCGCACGGCCAGGCGCACGGCATCGACGCCATCCACCACGCGCGCGATGGCACCGGCGCGGAAGGCACACGAACAGGGCTCCAGCACATCCGAGCGCGGACGGAAATCACCATGGCCGCCGGTCTGCGACAGCGCCTTGCCCGACGCAAAGATGCGCGGCCCCGGCACCAGCCCGGTGGCAACCGCCTGCGACAGGCCCCAGTCGGCGCCGCCGGCATCGCGCACCGTGGTGAAGCCGCGCTCCAGCATGCGCTGCATGATCGGCAGCGCGCGGATCGCCACCAGCACGTTGGGCTGCACCGCGTTCAGGCCGAGGTTGGCCAGCGAGGCCAGCACATGCACGTGGCAGTCGATCAGGCCGGGCATCACGGTCTTGCCGCGCGCGTCGATGCGCTGTGCGTTGGGGGCATCGATGGCCGGGCCGACCGCGGCAATGCGCTCGCCTTCAACCAGGACATCGTGGCCGCGCAGCAGCTCGCCCGTGCCGGGTTCGAGCACATCGCCGCCGTGGAAAAGGATCTGGGGACTCTGGGACATGTCAGCGTTGTTGCAGGTAGGAAGGTTCGCGCACGAAGCGGGTGCCAACCAGGCTGATGGCGGCGGCGATCATCACGTAGATGGCCGGGGCCATGCTGCTGCCGGTGGTGGCGATCAGCCAGGTGATGATGAACGAGGCAAAGCCGCCGAAGATCGTCACCGCGAAGTTATAGGCCACCGACAGGCCGGTCGACAGCACGCGCGCCGGGAACAGTTCGGAGAACGCCGCCAGGATCGGGCCGGTATAGGTGGCGATCAGCACGCCGAACACCAGCTGGAATACCAGCAGCGAAGCCAGGCCGGGCGCATGGTTGATATACGCGAACATCGGCCACGCCAGCACCAGGATCAGCAGCGCCGAGCCGCTCAGCAGCACGCGCCGGCCGATGCGGTCGGCCAGCAGGCCCACCAGCGGCGCGAACACCATGATGGCACTGCCGCCCGCCATGCCGGCGATAAAGCCATCGGCCTGCGGCACCTTCAGCACCTTGACCGCGTAGGTCGGCATGTAGAACAGCAGCACATAGGTGCACACCGTCCACAGGATCACCATCGAGAAGCTGGCCAGGGTCTCGCGCGGGTAGGCCTGCACGATTTCCTTGAGCGGTGAATCGGCGCGCTCGGCGTTGTCGCGGAAGGTCGGGGTTTCATCGAGGTGGTGGCGGATGTAGTAGCCCACCGGGCCGATCACGATGCCCAGCAGGAACGGCAGGCGCCAGCCCCAGCTGTTGAGTGCCTCGGTGCTCAGCGAACTGGTGACGAAGGTGCCCACCGCCGCGCCCAGCAGCACGGCCACGCCGATGCTGGCCTGGATCCAGCTGGAGTAGTAGGCACGCTGGCGCGCCGGGGCGTACTCGGTCAGGAAGGCGGTGGCGCCGCCCATCTCGCCGCCGGCGGAGAAGCCCTGCATCAGGCGCGCCACCACGATCAGCAGCGGGGCGAAGAGGCCGATCTGGTCGTATGTGGGCGCAATGCCGATCAGCGTGGTGCCGAGCGCCATCAGCAGGATGGTCAGCGACAGTGCCGCCTTGCGGCCCACGCGGTCGGCGTAGATGCCCAGCACGATGCCGCCCACCGGGCGCATGAAGAAGCCCACGCCGAAGGTGGCCACGGCCAGCAGCAGCGAGCTGAGGTCGTCGCCGGTGGGAAAGAACAGCTTCGCGATGATGACCGCGAAGAAGCTGTAGACGGTGAAATCGAACCATTCCAGGCCATTGCCGATCACCGTCGCGATGATGGCGCGGCGGCGCTGGCTGGGCTGGATGGCGGGCGCCGCTGGCGCAGCCAGTGTGTAGGGCGCGCTCGTTGGCGCAGCGCTGTTTTGCATGGGTGTTTCCTCCTCTGTGACAGCTGCCGGGGGCACGGGCCGGTGTCGTCTCAGGCCGGCCGGGCAGATGGTGCAGCTGATGTTAGGAGAAGGCGGGGCGCAGACGGTAGCGATATCTCCGCATGAATGCATGCGCGTGGCGCATGGCTCGGGGTGATCGCGTCGTTGAGAGTATTTGCCGCCCAGACATTGCCGCCTGCTCAAGAGCAGCAGTTTCGCGGCGCTCAACCCCGGGCAGCTGCTGTGGCCGGCGTTCCTGCTGTAGTGGCAAGCGCGCCGGCCATGCAGCCAACCATGTCAGCGGACGCTAGTGAAAAGCAAGCTCAAGCTCCACGCCGCTGTAGTCAACGCGCGGAGCAAGCCTGCGGCGTGGCCCTTGTTCAAAGTGAATCAAGCCATAGCCCTCCATCGTGCGGAGTGTCCGCGACAGGTTCGACACGGCCCGTCCGGTTTTTTGCGATAGCTCTTCGAGCGATTCAGGATTCGTTTCCGCGATCAGCGCAAGCAATTGGCGATTGGCTGGGGACAGGACCTTTGCCAGCACGTCCAGCGATTGAAACCAGACCTTGGGCTCATCCTTTCCGGGCTTGAGTTTGCCGCGGGCGATCGCCATGGTGCGGGCCTTGAAGTCGTCCAGTGAGGCGATGCCAATCTTGAGGTTGCCGCTCATCATTCACTCCTTTTGCTGCAGGATCTTGTCGACCTCTGTCCAGAAATCTTCCAGCAACGTGGAAGCATCGTGGTAGTCGTAGAATCGAACGCCCGCCGCCATGTGCTGGTGGTCGTATTCAATGCGCGTCCGCACTCCTGGCCCGGATCCCTCATTGATGCCGTGCGCATTGTCAAAGCCAAGCAAACGGCAGCCAATCCTGTCATGCAGTGTCAGCGAATACCTCAGTCCGTGAGGGCGTTCCTGCGAGACAGCGCAGGTGCGCACCACGATTTTCACCCAATACAAGCTTTCGTCATCCATGACGAAGCGGAGCCCATCCAGGTCCAATAGTGTGTCGAGGCTACGGTCGCGCATAGGTATGCTATCACAGTGTGATAAGTATAGCGAGCCCGACCGCTTGCATAGTTTCGTACGTCCATAGGACGCCCGAACAACGTTTGTCTGTGGCCAAGGCCCGTCTGGTTAGCACATCACTTTGCCACCGACAATGTAACGAGGAGGTTATTTTCTGGAAATCTGGCGCATATTCAGAGCTTTCCCAAAGGGCTTTCCTTGCTGGCTCCGGCTTTTCCGTTGCTGATCGCTTGCGGCTCCTGTCGCCGGCCCTTCAGGCAGCCAGCAATTCTTCCACTTCCTCGCGCCGCGGCGGATACGCGCCGGCCCGGGTCGCAGCAATTGCCGCCGCGGCGGCAGCCAGCCGCGCCTGCGCGGCAAGGTCGCCCGCCGCGCCGGACAGCACGCCGGCCATCCAGCCGCCCATCGCCGCATCGCCACAGCCGACGGTGTCGGCCACATCAACTGCGAGCGCGGGCTGCTCGACGACAATACTGCCCTTGAGCAACGTCATGCCATGCGCGCCGCGCGTCAGCATGACGGTTGCATCGGGCGCCATGGCGCGTACCTGTGCCAGTGCCGCGTCGATATCGAGCGTGGGAAAGAGTCCGGCCAGGTCTTCGTCGGAGATCTTGACGTAGCTGGCCAGCCGCAGCATGTGTGCGAGGACGTTGGCGTAGCCCGGTGCGCGCATCAGGTCCCGGAAGTTGGGGTCGAAGGCAATGCGCTTGCCCGCCGTTGCGGCCAGCGTGGCTTCTTCACACAGCCGTGCCGCCAGCGGCTGGCGCACCAGGCTGATGGAGCCGAAGTGGATCACCTCTGCCGCCTGGCGCCAGCCCTCTGGCAGGCGCGCCGGATCGAAATGCAGGTCCGCGCTGTCGTCGCCGACAAAGAAGTACTGCGGCGGATGGCGTGACGCGACAAAGGCCAGCAACGGCGAGCGCGCCACCCGCTGCAGGAAGCGGCTGTCCAGGCCGGCGTCAGCGCTGGCTTGGGCCAGGTCATCGCCGAACAGGTCCTGGCTGACGGCTCCCGCAAAGGCGGTGGCAATGCCCAGCCGGGCGCCCACGCGCGCCACGTTCCAGCATGAGCCGCCGGGCAGGCCCAGCCAGCTGCCGTCGGCCTGGCGGACCATGTCGGTCAGGGCTTCTCCGAACACGACATAGCGGGGAAGGGGCGTGGACATCGGCGTCTCCTGTGTTGTTTGCCGCGGGTTAGCCTGCGGCCGTTGCCCGCACTGCCTGGGCGCGGCGGATCAGTGCGGCCGTCGACGCATCATGCGCGGCGGCGCCGGCCGTGCCTTCCAGTTCGCGCTGGATCGGCGCGGCCAGTTTCTTGCCGAGTTCCACGCCCCACTGGTCAAACGAATTGATCTGCCACAGCGCACCCTGCACGAAGGTGCGGTGTTCCGACAGCGCCAGCAGCGCGCCCAGGTGGTACGGGTCCAGCCGCTGCAGCAGCAGCGTATTGCTGGGCCGGTTGCCCTCGAACACCAGGTGCGGCACCAGCGCTTCGTCGCGCACGCCCTCGGCGCGCACTTCGTCGGCGGTGCGCCCGCGCAGCAGCGCCTCGCCCTGTGCAAAGCAGTTGGCCAGCAGCTTGGTATGGTGGCCGGGCAAGTCGCTCACGGGTTCCAGCGTGGCGATGAAGTCTACCGGAACCAGCTGCGAGCCCTGGTGCATCATCTGGAAGTAGGCGTGCTGGCCGTTGGTGCCGGTCGTGCCCCATACCACAGCGGCCGAGCCCGCATCGAGCGCGCCGCCGTCAAGCCGCACGGACTTGCCGTTGCTTTCCATTTCCAGTTGCTGCAGGAAGGCCGGCAGCAGTTCCAGCGGCTCGCAGTAGGGCGCCACGCAGCGGCTGCCGGCGCCGAGGAAGCTGCGGTACCAGACGTCGAGCAGGCCCAGGATCAGCGGCAGGTTGCGCTCGGGCGGTGCGCTGGCGAAATGCAGGTCCATCGCGCGCGCGCCGTCCAGCAATTGCCGGAAGCGCTCGAAGCCGATGGCCACGGCGATCGAAAGTCCCACTGCGGACCACAGCGAGAAGCGTCCGCCCACCCAGTCCCAGAACGGGAACATATTGGCCGGGTCGATGCCGAACTCGGCCACCGCATCGCGGTTGGTCGACACCGCCACGAAATGGCGCGCCAACCCGGCGCGGGTCACGCCTTGCTGCAGGAACCAGTCGCGCGCGGTGCAGGCGTTGGCCATGGTTTCCAGCGTGGTGAAGGTCTTGGAGCAGACGATCACCAGCGTGGTGGCGGCATCCAGCCCCGACAGCGTGCGTGCCAGATCGCTGCCGTCGACATTGGCGACAAAGTGCATGCGCGGGCCGGTGGTTTGTGCATCGCCCAGCGCGCGGCAGACCATGCGCGGGCCCAGGTCCGACCCGCCGATGCCGATATTGACGACGTCGGTGATCGCGCGGCCATCGAACCCGGTCCAGGCGCCACTGCGCACCGCGTTGGCAAAGCGCTCGATCTGTGCCAGCACCGTGGCTACGTCAGCGCCCACGGGCACGCCGAGCGCGCGATAGCCGTCCTCCGGATAGGCGCGCAGCGCGATATGCAGTGCTGCGCGGTGCTCGGTGGTGTTGACCGGTTCGCCGCCGAACATGGCGTCGCGCCGCTCGGCCACGCGCGCCTGGCCAGCCAGGGTGAACAGCAACGCCAGCGTTTCGTCGGTGATGCGGTTCTTGGCGTAGTCCAGCGTCAGGCCGCAGGCTTCGGCGGTGAAGCGCTCGGCGCGCAGCGGGCCGCGCGGGCCTTCGAACCAGTCGCGCATATGGGTGCCGCGCAGGGTGTCGGCGTGCGCGCGAAGGGCTTGCCAGGCGGGCAGGGAAGTGGTCATGTCAGATACTCCGCAATACGTGGGCTACATCTCTTCATGCCAGGCCATGCCGTCTCGCGACAGCAGGGCACTGGAGGCTGCCGGGCCCCAGGTGCCGGCGGTGTAAGGCTTGGGCGGCGTGGGCGAGTTCTCCCACGTCTTCAGGATGGGCGCGACCCAGCGCCACGCCTGTACCTGCTCATCGCGCCGCACGAACAGGCCCAGCCGGCCGCGGATCACGTCGAGCAGCAGGCGCTCGTACGCGCCCACGCGCCGTACACGTGGGGCGGCAGTGTTCAGCTGCAGGTCGAGGGACGCGGGAATCAGCGCCTGCGTGTCGCCCGGCTGCTTGGTCAGGAAATACAGCCGGATGCTCTCCTCGGGCTGCAGCGTGATCACCAGCCGGTTGCCGGACATGATCCCCAGCGGGTGCGGGAACAGCGGGTAGGGCACGTCATGGAAATGGATCACGATCTCCGCCACGCGCGACTGCATGCGCTTGCCGGTACGCAGGTAGAACGGCACCCCGGCCCAGCGCCAGTTGGCGATCTCGGCGCGGATAGCGACGAAGGTCTCGGTGCGGCTGTCGGGCGCGATGCCGGGTTCACTGGCATAGCCGGGCACCGGGTCGCCGCCCGCGGCGCCACGGGAGTACTGGCCACGCACCACCTTTTCGGCCACGTCTTCCGGCCGGATCGGCCGCAGCGCCTTCAGGATCTTGAGCTTCTCATCGCGGATGGCGTCTTCCGACAGGCTCGTGGGCGGCTCCATCGCCACCATGCACAGCAGCTGCAGCAGGTGGTTCTGCACCATGTCGCGCAGCGCGCCGATGCCGTCATAGAAGTTGCCGCGGCGCTCCACGCCCAGCTCTTCGGCGATGGTGATCTGCACCTGGCGCACCCATTCGCGCCGCCACAGCGGCTCGAACAGCACGTTGCCAAAGCGCACCGCCATCAGGTTCTGCACCGACTCCTTGCCCAGGTAGTGGTCGATCCGGTAGATCTGGTCCTCGGCAAAGTGCCGCGCCACTTCCGCGTTGATGGCCTCAGACGAGGCCAGGTCGTGCCCGAGCGGTTTTTCCAGCACGATGCGGCTGCGCGGGCCGGTCAGGCCCACGCGCGCCAGTTGCTCGCAGATGGTGACGAACAGGTGCGGGGCCGTGGCCAGGTAGAACACCACCACTGGCGCCGCGCGCGCATTGACCAGCTCGGCCAGCGCGCCGAAGCCGGCATCGGCGTTGGCATCGACCTGCAGGTACACGATGCGGTCGAGAAAGCCCTGCCACGCTGCGGCCGCGGCGTTGCCGGCCAGCGCTGGCAGCACTTCGTCGTTTAGCATCGCCAGGTAGGCGTCATGCGACAGCGGCTGGCTGCCCAGTGCCAGGATGCGCCCGCGCGGATGCAGCGAACCGGCGGCGTGGGCATCGAACAGTGCCGGCAGCAGCTTGCGCCGCGCCAGGTCGCCGGTGGCGCCGAACAGTACGAAATCGAACTCTGGAGCAGGTTCAGGTGCCGGAGCGCCGGCAGGGGGGCTAGCCATCATGGAATCAGCAAATAGAAAAGAGGGTGGAAGGACCGGCCGTGCCGCTTACCGCGGCGCGGCCCAGCCCTTGTACTGGCCTACATTGGCACGCGTCACCAGCGTGGACGGCAGCAGCACGGTCGGGTTGGGCGGGCGCTGGCCATTCATCATGCCCACGCCCAGTTGCACAGCGGTGCGGGCAATGGCCCACGGGTCCTGGCTGGCCGAGGCCTGCACCAGCGTGTCGGCCTTCAATGCCGCCTCGATGTCAGGCGCGCCGTCGACCGAGGCAATCACGATGCCGCGGCGGTTGAGCTGGCGCGCGGCCAGGTCCGCGCCCACGGCCTGCGGGTCGTTGATGGTGAAGACCGCATCCACCTTGGGAAAGCGCGTCAGGTACAGCTGCATTACGTTCAGCCCGCCTTCGCGGGAGCCCTTGGCATCCTGGTCGTCGGACAGGATGCGGATATCGGGGTGGCGCGCCAGCACGGTCTTGCAGCCCTTGACCCGGTCCAGCACCGCCGATACGGGCGGGCCGTTCTGGATGATGACGTTGCCGCGGCCCTTGAGCCGGTCGGCGATAAAGCCGCAGGCGAGTTCGCCGGCCTGGGTGTTGTCGGTCTGCACGGTGGCATCGGCGCCGGCGGCGGCCACATCGACCGCCACCACCACGATGCCGGCCTTGCGCGCCTTGCGTACCGCCGGCTCGATGGCGCGGGCGTCGGCGGCGTTGATCAGGATCAGGTCGACGCCGGCGACGATAAAGCTGTCGATGTGCATGAACTGCTTGTTCAGGTCGTAGTCCGCCGACAGCACGGTGACCTTTGCCTTCGGGTTGGCCTGCAGGGCCGCGGCCTCGGCACCGCGGGCCAGTGCGACAAAATACGGGTTGCCCAGCGAACCCAGGGTCACGCCAACCTTCTTGAGCGGGCGCTGCACGGACTGGACATCTGAAGCCGGCGCGGTCTGCGCGGGCGCTTGTGCCAGGGCCGGCGCCGCGCACAGCGCTGCCAGCGCGCTCGCGGCAAGGGCTTTGAGGATGGGTTGGATCACGGTCTGTCTCCTGTGCGGCCGCAGCTCAGGTACGGGCCGAGCCCTTCTGGCGATAGCGGTCGAGCGCGACCGCGCCGATGATCACCAGGCCCTTGATGATGTATTGCCAGATATCCGACACGCCCAGCAGGATCAGCCCGTTGGACAGCACCGCGATGATCAGCGCACCCACCAGCGTGCCGGCAATCGATCCGACCCCGCCGACAAAGCTGGTGCCGCCCAGGATCACCGCGGCGATCGCATCCAGCTCATAGGACTGCCCCAGCTGCAGCCCGTTGGCCGCATACAGCCGCGACGCCGACATCACGCCGCCCAGCCCCGACAGCAGGCCCGACACCGCATAGACGAACAGAAGCACCACCCACACCTTGATGCCCGACAGGCGCGCCGCCTCGGCATTGCCGCCGACCGCGTAGATCTGCAGCCCCAGCACCGTGCGGCGCAGCACCAGCCACGACACCGCGACCACCGCAACGGCAATCACCACCAGCCAGGGGATGCCCAGCAGGTCGCCGTTGCCGATAAATGCGAACGGGATATCCGGGTTGTAGACCGTGCTGTCGTTGCCGACCAGCCGCGCCAGCCCGCGCACCGCGGTCAGGCTGCCCAGCGTCACGATGAACGGCGGCAGCTTCATGAAGGCGATCAGCGCACCGTTGACCAGTCCGAACAGCAATCCGCACAGCAGCGCTGCCGGCACGCTCAGCGCCGCCAGTTGCGGCATCAGCGAGACCAGCATCGCCACCACGGCCGACACCGACAGGATCGATCCCACCGACAGGTCGATGCCCCCGGTCAGGATCACGAATGTCATGCCCGCGGCCAGTACCAGGTTGATCGACGCCTGCTGGGCGATGATCGACAGGTTCTGCAGGCTGGCGAAGTTCTCGGTCAGCAGCGTGAAGCCAAAGCAGAGCAGCACCAGCACCGGCAGCATGCCGAGCGCGCGCAGGCGTTCCTGCGTGGTGGCGCGGCCGGTGGCGTGGCCCACCGGCGTGGCAGCCTGGGCGGTGACGCCATGGGCCGTGGATGAGAGGGGATTGCGCATATGTGTCTCCTGATGCTGCGAGGCGGGATGCCGCCCCGGTGCGGCCGTTCTTTGCCGGCCTGTACGGGAATTCAGCGGTTCAGTGCAGGACCGGGGGCGGTTGCTCGCCGGCGCCGGTCGCCAGCGCAATGATCCGTTCCTGCATGGCGGCGGCATCGGCGCAGCCCGGCACTTCGCCGGCCAGCTCGCCTTCGCGCATCACCAGCACGCGGTCGCACAGGCCGACCACCTCGGGCAGTTCGCTGGAAATCATCAGCACCGCCACGCCGGAGCGCGCCAGCTCGTTGATGAGCCGGTAGATCTCGGCCTTGGCGCCGATATCCACGCCGCGCGTGGGCTCGTCCAGGATCAGCACGCGCGGCCGGGTTTCCAGCAGCCGCGACAGCATCACCTTCTGCTGGTTGCCGCCGGATAGCGATCCCACGTTGACCTGCGGGTGCGCCACGCGGATGCCGAGCGAGCGGATCGCCGCGGCGGTGCGCTGGCGCGCGCTGGCGCGGTTCAGGCGCCCGCCGCGCAGCGCATCGCGCGCGGCCACGATCAGGTTGATGTTCTCGTGCACGCTCTGGTCCAGGAACAGGCCCTGCAGCTTGCGGTCTTCGGTCAGGTAGGCAATGCCGGCATCGATCGCCTGGCGCGGGCCGGTGACGGCCAGCGGCGTGCCGGCCACGAACACGGCGCCATCGGTGCGGGCATCGGCGCCGAAGACTAGCCGCGCCAGCTCGGTCCGCCCGGCGCCCACCAGCCCGGCCAGGCCCAGCACCTCGCCGGCGCGCAGGTCGAAGCTGCAGCCGCGCACGCGCCGGCCATCGGACATATTGCGCACCGACAGCATGATCTCGCCCGGCGCGGTCGCGCCATGGGTCTTGGTGTAGAAGCCGGACAGGTCGCGCCCGACCATCATCTTGACCAGCGCCGCCTGCGTCAGAACGTCGCGCGTGAGCGTGCCGACAAAGCAGCCGTCGCGCAGCACGGTGACGCGGTCGGCCAGCTCATCGATTTCCGCCATGCGGTGGCTGATATAGATGATGGCCATGCCTTCGGCGCGCAGCTGGCGGATCAGGGCGAACAGGCGGTCGGTCTCGCGGGTGGACAGCGGCGTGGTGGGCTCGTCCATCACCAGGATGCGGGTCTCGAAATGCACCGCGCGCGCGATCTCCACCAGCTGGCGCTGCGCGATCGACAGCGTATGCACCGGCGTCTGCGGCGTGAAGTCCGCGCCCAGCCGGGCCAGCGTGGCCTCGCAGGCGCGCGCCATGGCGGCGCGGTCGACCATGCCGCGGTGGTGCAGGTGGCGGCCCAGGTAGATGTTCTCGGCCACGCTCAGGTTGGGCGCCAGGCTCAGTTCCTGGTAGATCACGGCCACGCCGTGGGCGCGCGCCGTGGCCGGGCCGTCGATGGCCACCGGCTTGCCGGCGATGCGGCACTCGCCGCCCGGGTCGGCGATGTAGGCGCCGGACAGGATCTTCATCAGCGTGGATTTGCCGGCGCCATTCTCGCCCATCAGGGCATGGACTTCGCCGGCGTAGACGGTCAGCTCCATGTTGCTGAGCGCCTTCACGCCGGGGAAGGTCTTGGAGATATTGCGCAGTTCAAGCAGCGGCGCTGGGCCCGCATGGCCGCCATGCAGGTGCGCTGCCATGGGCGAGGTACGCGGTGCTTCAGACAATGGCATGGCCGGCCTCCGGAACGATGGCAGACGCGCCCCGTAGCAGTTCGGCGCGCGGCGAGAAGTTCATGAACATCGGCAGCGACGCGGCACCCACCGCGCCGGCGTTGGCGCCAAAGCAGCCGCGCACCACGGTGGCGGGCGCGCGGGCTTCGGGGGCGCTTTCATCCAGCACCTGCTGCAGGCGCGCAATCAGCGTGGCGACCAGACCGCCGTCGATATCGGCATCGAAGATCACCAGCGGCACGTCGAGCACGGCGAGGGCGGACTGCAGCGCCGGCGCCAGCGCATCGACGCAGTCGGCAATCCATTCCTCGACCGCGGGGTGGCCCAGCTCGACCTGGCGCTGCAGGTCGGCATGGCCGTTGACCACCACGCCGTGGTGGCGCAGGTGGCGGGTCAGGGCGTTGAGCGACGCGCGCGAGATCAGGATGTCGCGCCGCTTGCCGGTGCCGGTGGCAACCGGCGCGGAGGGCAGGGTGCTGGGCGGCACCGGCATCATCGCGATATCGCCGGCATTGCCGGAGACACCGCGCACGCAGTCGCCATTGAGCACCACGCCGCCGCCGATGGCGGGGCCAAGGAAGACATAGAGGAAATGCCGGGCATGGTGGCGCCCGTAGAACAGTTCGGCCACCGCGGCGGCGGTGCCGTCGTTCTCGCCGAAGACCGGCAAGCCGGTGGCGGCGTTGAGCATTGCCGGGAAGTCAGCCTGGTCCCAGGCGCGGAAGCTTGCCTGGAAGGCTTCGCCCTGCACGTCCAGCTCGCGCAGCCAGGCACCCAGGTTATAGGGCTGCGCCACGCCGATGCCCAGCAGGCGCTTCTGTTCGGCGGGGGTGAGCAGGGCGCGCAGCTCGGCAATATCGTGCCGCACCATTTCCAGCGCCTGGTCAGGGTGGGGCAGGACCAGCTGGTGGGCGCGGCTGGCCAGGATATGGCCGGCAAAGTCCACCATCACCACCTCGATGCTGCCGCGGTCCAGCCGTACGCCAATGCCGAAGGCGCCCTTGGGCTGCAGCCGGATCAGGCTGGCCGGCTGGCCGCGCTGGCCTTCCGTGCGGCGCCCGGACTGTTCGACCAGACCTTCCTCGGACAGGGTCTGCACGATGCTCCCCACCGCCGTATTGGTCAGCTGCGCCATGCGCGCCAGGTCAGCCTTGGAGGCCTCGCCGGCACGGCGCAGCGCCAGCAGCAGCGCGCGTTCGTTGTACAGGCGCAGGCTGGCGGAATTCACGCCACGGCCCGCTTTGGATGCGGTCATCTTGTCTCCGTCCGCTATTAATTAATTCATGTTGAATTAAATGATATGGGTGCGCAGAACTCAACCGCGGGGAAACCCGGAGGGCGGATGCGCCGCCTGGGTGTCAGGTGATCGGGAAGCCACTGCCATGGCTCGGAAGGAAGAAGGTAGCGGCGGTCCGCCGGCAGGAGGACCGCCCGGGGGCGTTGCGGGGGGCGGGCTTATTGTTTGGACATCTGCATGGTGAAGTACCCGCCGGTCCCGGTGCTGGCGGCCATCACCAGCGTGCGTGCATAGCGCGTGCTGCTGCTCACGATGATGCTGCCGTCGGCCGGCATCAGGCGGATCGCGGCAAAGCCGTTGTGCGGCACGCCGGTCGACAGCGCGCAGCCGGTGCTGCCCGGCTGCGTGGAGTTTTCGGCAACGATCCTGACCGCATACAGGTTCTTGGCCGATCCCGGGGTGGCAAGCGTTGCCGTGCCCTGCAGGTCGCAAATGCGGGTGCCGCTGGTATAGGTACCGGTGACGTTGCCCGCGTCATCGATCTGCATGGCAAAGCCGTCTTGCTTCCAGTTGCCGGCGATGGCAGCCTGGTCCACGGCTAGCGCGTTGGACGGATCATAGGTACCGGATAGCAAATTGATAGGGTTGCTTGGCGTGGCGACGAAATTGCCGTCAAAGCGCTGCCCCGGGGTAATGGTGCCGGCCCCGGTGGCCGGGTAGGCAAAGCCGGTTTCGTACAGCGTGCCGGGGCCCAGCGTCCAGGCCGAGCGAGAAAACTGGAACGCGCCTGCCAGCACGCCCGTCAGTCTCGCGTGCACGAACTTCCCGCTGTTGTCGACCAGCGTGGCGTTCATGAAGCCGACCCAGAGACCTTCGCTGCCATTGCCGACCGTTGCCGTCGAGCCCGGTTGCGGTGCGCTCAGGCTCGGCGGCAGCTCGCCAGTGGGTGCAGGTTGCGGTGCTGCTTCGGGCGAGGGCTCAGGCTTTGGTGCAGGCGCCGGTGCCGGATTATTTTCGGACGGTGGCGTTTGTGCCGCCGGTGTGGTCGTTGCGTCGTCCCCGCCGCCGCCACAGGCGGCCAGCAGCGCGATGGCCGACAGCAGGGCTGCCGGCATTGCCATTTTTCTCATTGGATTTCACCTCCGGATTGTGGGAAAGGTCTAGCTGTCCCGTTGCATATGGGCGTCGGGCAGATCCCACTACGGAATGGTTGCGTCGGGCGACGCGGTGGGAAATGCCGGCCGGCCAAAGCTATCGATCCGGGGTCGGCAGGTAAATCAGACGGATCTGAAATACGGGGGAGAAATTGCCTGTGTGAATATCCGAGGGCAGTCACTGCAGGCGGCCGCGCGTGCGGCGGGCGCCTTCGGCTGCGTCAATCCGGCAACGCCCCCGCCTGCCGCAGCGCCGCGCGCGCAATCTCCATGCGCGCCTTGGCGTGTTCGGGCTGCACCATGTCGAGATTGAGTGCAAACAGGTAGTCGTCGTCGCCACGCTCAACCCAGCCCACCAGCCAGCCCACTGCGGGCTTGGCCGAATCGGCCCACCCGGTCTTGGCGTGCAGGGTGTAGCCGGCGGTGCGCTCCATCACAGTGATGTCGTCCACGGCCTTGAAGGTGGTCGGGGAGAACGGCAGCGTGCGCTGTACCACGCCCTTCAGGAAGTCGATCTGCTGGTAGGCGGAGATCTGCAGCGTGCCGTTCAGCCAGAAGCGGTCGACCTGGCCGGAGCTGTTGGCATTGCCATAGTGCGATGCGGTCAGGTAGCGCTGGTAGGCCGCGCTGCCAACCCGCCGCGCCAGCGCCTGGTAGGCCGGCACGCAGGAATTCGGGAAGGCGACGCGCAGCGGCACGTCAGCGTTGCAGGCGTCGGGCAGGACAGCCTTGCCGCCGACCAGCCAGACCTTGCCGTCCCACGGCAGCTTGTCATGGTCGACGTCGGCCACGGCACCGCTCTCCAGGCCGATCATCGAGTTCAGGATCTTGAAGGTCGACGCCGGCGAGTACTGCGTGGCCGCACGCGGCTTGTTGTAGGTCAGCATGCGGTCGCGCCGCAGGTCGTAGATCACCATGGTGCCGGTGGCATCGGCCTGGCGGAACAGCGCCGCGGCATCCAGCGGGACTTCTTTCGGTGCCGCCAGGGCGGGCAGGGTGGAGGCGAGCAGGCCGAAGCCGATCGCCATCGGTGTCAGCAGACGAGCAAGATGTTTGTTCATGGCTTTGCAGAAGAGTTGAGGGGATGGCAATCCGGGCCCGGACCGTGGTGCGCAGCATAGGAGAGCGTCCGGATAAGGCCAACCGCGTTGGCTGTAACTTGCGTAACATGACGGGCGCCACCAGCGGTTTTCACTTGATCCCTGCCTACCTGATGCCAGCCACGCCTGCTCCGATCCGTATCGACGTGTCGGCCCCGTACCGGGTCGACGGCCAACCCGCGCGCTACCAGTCGGTCTGGCTGCTGGCGCGCATCTGGCATGCGCATCGCACCGGGGAGGGCGGTGTCACCGCGGCGGTGGTGCGCAGCGCCTTCCCGACGGCGGCCAACCTGCGCATGCTGGTGTCGCGCGCGTTCGCGGACTTTGCGCGCTGGCAGGTGGTGGTCGGATGGGGGGGCGACCGCCAGCGCGACCCGGCCGCGGCCAATCCGGCGCAGCGCAGCCGCGGGCCGTTCTGGATCACGGCAGCGTGCGCGCGCCACCTGCGCTTTGTGGCGGACGGGCGCACGCTGGGCCCGGCCGCGCTGGCCCGCCGCCTTGGCTTTCCCACGGGGCCGCAAGCGGCGCCGGCGGGCCAGCCGGACGGCGTCGGCTACGTGATGCGCGACATGGCCTTCTGGAGCGAGCTGACCCAGGCCATGCGCGGCGCGCAGGACGGCCACGCGGGCATGCACGGCTCGGCCGTGGCCGAGTCCTTCCGCGCGGCAGGCCGCAGTGCCGGCGACGGATTCCAGCAAGCGCTGTCATTGCTCAAGGAAAGCCTGGCGTGGCGGCGCTGCGGCCGCCTCGATCAGAGCCGGGCGGCACTCAGGCGTGTCGACCGCCTGGTGCAGGCGGCTGAGGCCGGCGCAGCGACGCCCGCGTTCTGCGCCATGGCGCATATCGTGCGGGCCTGGGAACGCTATACCCGCGGTGACAGCGACGGCGCGTGTGCCGGCCTGGAAGGGCTGCAGTCCGATCCGGAACTGCGCCTGGTGGTGCGCTACAACCCGCGCGTGCGCTTTGAAGTGCTGAACCTCGAAGCGCTGCTGCACAAGGCCGATGCCATGCGCGCCGGGCATGCCGGCACGGCGCGGGCCGCGCAGCTGGCGCTGGATACCTTCGCCGGTGCGCTGCAGGCCGCCTACGAGGCGGATTCCGTCGACGCCGTGCAGCATGCCGCGGCCAATATCGGCCTGTGCCTGTGGCTGTTCTGGCAGCACGGCCTGGTCGATGCCGCGCGCACCTTGTCCGCCAGCGCGGTGCAGCGGCAGGCGATGCGCTGGCTGGGCTTGTCGGAGTGGATCTGCGACCGGTTCGGCGTGGGCGGTGGCACGGCGTGGAACGCGATCTTCCTGTTGCGCATCGCACGCGGCAGCTGCGGGCCCGATACCCCGCCGTCCGACCGGCCAGCCAGGGCCAACGACAGCATGGCCGCGTTCCGCCGCCAGCGCCCGCTGTCCGTTGCCGACGCTGTCGACGCACTGCGGCCGTTCCACGCGCCGTTCGCACCGGCCAAGGGCTTCGTGCGCTGGTCCGCCGTGGCTGCGTTCGCGCTGGAAGACCATGACGCCGGCCACGTCAGGCTGGGGCCGTTGCAGCTGGCCAACCTGCTGCTCGAATCGGCCTGGTACCTCACCCACGAGCAAGGCGCTACCGCCATAGCGTGTGCCGCGGTGGAGCGGCTGGCCGCCCAGTTGCCGGCGCTGCGGCCGGCCGAGCGTGCCTTCTTCACCGTGGAATTGCGTGCCTTGCCGCCTGAGTTGCGCGATGCTGCCGCGGAAGCTTCGCGGCGCCGGCGGGGCTTCCCGTTGTCGTGATCAATCCCAAGCAGGTACGCGACTTTGCCAAGGCCTGCGGGATCCTGGCCAAGACTGATCGGCTTGATGCGATGGTACTGGCACGCTTCGCCCTGCAGATTCGCCCGCCGGCGCGGCCGCTGCCCGACGAGGCGCAGCGCGAGTTTGCCGATCTACTGGATAGACGCAGCCAACTGGTGGCGATGCGCGCGCAGGAGAAGGCATGGGTTGCCACTGCCCCGCCAGTCGCACTTAAGAGTTTGAAGGAGCATATAGCGTGGCTGGACGCCCGCATTAAGTCTCACGACATCGACATGACGCACAAGCTGCGCACCAGCGACGTGTGGAAGAACAAGGTCGAATTGCTCGACAGCATGCCGACTTGACACGGTTGCTCTCCCGCAAGCGGGAGAGCGAGCACACAAACGTTGTGCTGGAACCAGTGGCACTAGCAATCCGGCTTCAGTCGAACAGTTCGTGCCAGATGCTCTTCTTCTTATAGTGCTTCTGCTCGCGCTCATAGTACCGGTCGCGGTCGCCATGGCCGCGCTGGTATTCCTGTCGCGGGGGCGGGGTTTGCTGCGGCATTTGCTGCATCGGCGCCGCCTGCTGTGCCGGGGCGGTTGCCACGGAGCGCTCAAGGATCTTGTCGAGTTCGCCCCGGTCCAGCCAGACACCGCGGCATTTCGGGCAGTAATCGATCTCGATGCCCTGGCGTTCGGACATCACGAGTTGCGTTTGCGGGCACACCGGACAATCCATTGCTTCTCCTCATTGCAGTGAAAACAGTCAGGGTATGACCGGCGCCAGCCCGTATGGTTCGGCCGGAGAGTGCTTTCGAAAGTGGTGCCGGGGCCGTTTGATGTGGCGCGCAGGCCCGCCTGACGGGGAATTTGCGGGGCTGGCTGCCGTCGAAGGCATATGCATGCCTCCCGTCTGTCTTCCCGTCCCCGCGCTTTCGCCGGCCTGATCTGGCTGGTGGTGAGCATCGGCCTGATCTGGCTCGCCTGGCCCTGGTTGCGGCCGCCACTCGAACGCGCGATCTACGTGGCCCGGCTCTCGGTCCGCCCCGCGCCGGTGGCATTGCCGGTGCCGGTCCAGGGCATTGTCCCG
Organism: Cupriavidus sp. GW823-FHT07B10; assembly: GCF_058794355.1. Taxonomy (NCBI): domain Bacteria; kingdom Pseudomonadati; phylum Pseudomonadota; class Betaproteobacteria; order Burkholderiales; family Burkholderiaceae; genus Cupriavidus; species Cupriavidus sp. GW823-FHT07B10. Next base: position 136,689 of record NZ_JBXAGS010000007.1, on the reverse strand, counting down.
GGCGCGCTGCGCGATACCTGGCACGGCGCGCGCTCCGGCGGACGCAAGCATGAGGGCATCGATATCTTTGCGCCGCGCGGCCGCCCGGTGGTGTCGGCTACCGAGGGCATTGTCACGCGCGTGGGCACCAACAAGCTGGGCGGGAAGGTGGTGTGGGTGATGGGGCCCGGGCGCCAGCTGCATTACTACGCCCATCTTGACGACTACGCCGGCGTGCGTGCCGGCGACGTGATTGTGCCCGGCACGGTGCTGGGCTATGTCGGCACAAGCGGCAATGCGCGGGGCACGCCGCCCCACCTGCACTATGGCGTCTACACCGCGGGCGGGGCGATCAATCCCTACCCGCTGCTGAAGGCGCCCGCGCCAGGGGGCGGGGCGGCCGCGCGAGGCGGCGCACGCTAGCGCGCGCCCGCGGGCTTCAAGGCAGGCTGCTCAGGCAGCCTCGCCGACGGTGCCGTGGCCGGCTTGTTCGGCTGGCTCGTCCTTGCCGCCGGGCAGCAGCAGGTTGAGGATCACCGCCGACAGCGAGCCCACCGTGATGCCGGAGCCAAACACTTCATGGACGAAGGCAGGCAGCTTGGACAGCAGTTCCGGGCGGAACGTCACCGCCAGGCCGCAGCCGATCGACACGGCCACGATCAGGGTATTGCGCTGCGTGAACTTGACGGTGCTGAGCATCTGGATCCCGCCCGACACGATCATCGCGAACATCATCAGGCCGGCGCCGCCCAGCACCGGCTGCGGAATCGTCACCACCAGCGCGCCCAGCACCGGGAACAGCCCCGCCAGCAGCAGCATGACGCCGGTCAGCGCGACCACATGGCGGCTGGCCACGCCGGTCAGCGAAACCACGCCGACGTTCTGCGCAAAGGTGGACAGCGGCGGGCTCGACACCAGTGCCGCAAAGGCCGAGCCAAAGCCATCGCACAGGATGCCGCGCGACAGGCATTTACCGGAAATCGGCCGCTGCGTGGCCGCGCCCAGTGCCATGAACGTGCCCGTGGATTCGACGATGGTCACCAGGAAAGCGATCGACATGGCGACGATGCCGGAGATTGGGAACGACATCCCGAAGTGCAGCGGCTGCGGCACCGCGATGATCGGCGCCTGGTGAAACTGGGTGAAGTCGACCAGGCCCAGCGCCAGGCAGAGCAGGTAGCCGCCGGCAATGCCGACCACAATGGCCGAGGCCGACAGCATGCCCTTGCCCCACTGCACCACCGCGACCACCAGCGCCAGCACCGCGACGGCAATCGCCAGGTTGCCGGGTGCGCCATAGCGGCTGCTGCCCTGGCCGCCTGCGGCCCAGTCGATGGCCACCGGAATCAGCGACAGGCCGATCATGGTGACTACCACGCTGGTGACGGTATGCGGAAACAGCTTGCGGATCGCCGGCATGAAGAAGCTGCCCAGGATCATCACCAGCGAACCCGCCAGCGCCGAGCCCAGGATGCCAGCCACGCCGTGTTCGACGCCCACGCTGATGGCCGCGCCGACAAAGGCGAAGCTGGTGCCCATCACGCATGGCATGCGGATGCCCACCGGGCCAATGCCCTTGCACTGGATGATGGTGACGATGCCCGAGCCAAGCAGGGCCGCATTCACCAGGGCAATGACCTGGTCCGGCGGCAGCTTCAGCGCACCGCCAATGACCAGCGGCACCGCAATGATGCCGCCCAGGGCGGCCAGCAGATGCTGGAGCGCAAGCAAAAACGTCGTCAGCCGAGGGGGGCGGTCTTCCACCTTGAATAGCAAGGGCGCCATTCATGTCTCCTGTTGTCTTGGCCGGATAGGTTTCCGGACTGTCTTGTTCTTCTGGCGCCGGGGAAGGGGCTGCCCCCGGCCCTGTCATTGCGCGCTGACGGGCAAGGCGGAGACCGCCTGCCGCGAGCGTGGCCTGGATCCAATTCCAGGCCGCAACCGGGGAGCAAGAATAGCAGGGATAAGCACTCCGTGATACAAAAATTGCATACAATTTGTATCAACTCCCTTGCGCGGGAGGATATAGGAGCGGGGGAGAGGCCGGCGTGCCGCTTCCGCGGCCGTTGCGCCAACCCGGCGCAAACGGCGCGGCCGGTCAAGGGACCAGGCCAGCGCCGTCCGGCGGCAGCCTTACCAGCGGTGCTGGTACATCGCGGTCAGCGTGATGCCCGCAGCCGGCAGGCGGCTGGTGTTATTGCTGTTGCGCATCAGCTGGCTGTACAACGGGTAGTAGTAGCGGTTGAACAGGTTCTCGATCCCCACCGTGATCGTGTCCTTCTTGCTGACCTGGTAGCGGCTGATCAGGTCGACGGTGGTGTAGCTGCTGACCTCGCGCCGCCCGAAGCTGTTCTGGTCGTTGAGCCGGTAGTCGCGGCCGCCGTAGTAGGTCACCTGCAGGCGGTTGCTCCAAGTGCTGATCGGCCGGTACTGGACGTAGGCGGTCAGCTTCAGCGGCGGGATGCGATAGCCCGTCATGTTCTGGAAGCTGCTGCTGCCTTGCGGCTGCTCGCGGCCGTTGATCCAGGTGAACGTGCCGCCGGCGCCCCAGGTCTCGCTGTCGCTCAGGTAGTCGGCGGAAGCCTCAACGCCTGCGATGCGCTCCTTGGTCCGGGTCAGGATCAGGCCGTTGTTGAAGCTCTGCACGTCGCCCAGCTGCGAGGTGGTGTAGAACAGCGCCAGGCTCGCCATCGTATTGCCGAATGCGCCGCGCCAGCCGATTTCATAGTTGTTGGTCTTGACCGGCTCAAGGCTCGACGAATTGATATTGAAGCCCGGCCGCGCATTGCGGATCTGCAGGCCGATATCGGGCAACTGGAAGCCCTGGCCGAACGAGGCATAGAACTCCTGGTTCTTCACCGGCGCGTACGCACCGCCGATATTGAAGAGCCACGCGCCGTAGTTGACGGTGCCGCCCTGGACCGCGACCGGGTTGCTGACCCGCGATTGCGACAGCGGCACGAAGTCGTCGAACGTGGCGCTGGCGCGTTCATAGCGCGCGCCGCCTTCCATCGACCACTGCTCGTTGAACTTGTGCTGAAGCTGCCCGAAGATCCCGCCGCTGCGGGTGGTCAGCGGCGGCATGTAGGTCAGCGAACCGGTCTTGTTGAAGACCAGCCCGCCGCTCTGGTCGTAGGCGCGCGGATCGAACACGTCGAGCGGCATGTCGCTGCGCTCCTGGTTGTAGTCAGCGCCCCACAGCAGCTTGGTCTTCTTGTCGGCACCCAGCGGGGTGCTGATGGTCAGGCGCCCGCCGAACACGTCGCTGTTCTGGCTGACCTGGTCCACATTGCCGCCACGCGTGGCCACCGCGCGCGCATCGAACGGGGGGAAGCGGGTGAAGTAGTCGCGGTAGTAGATCTGCGTCGACACCGTGCTGCCGAACAGGTCCAGGTTCTGGTAGCCCAGGTTGACCACGGTGTTGCGCAGTTCGTTCTGGTTTTCCAGCTGCAGCCCCTTGATCGCCCGCGCCGCGGCGGTGCCCGGCGTCAGCCTGGCCACCGACGGATCGGAGGCGTAGTCGGTGTTCTGCTTGGCCTGGTACTGGCTCACGCTCAGTTCGATACGCTGCTGGCTGTCGATGCGCCAGCCCAGCTTGCCGCTGACGTTGTAGACGTTGGAATCGAACAGGTCGCCCTGGCTGGGCTCCGGCGCGATGCGGTGGCCGTGCGCGTCGTAGGAGCCGCCGATACGCTGCGCGCCGAGGTGGAACGCGTAGTCGATCGGCCCCTGGCTGCCTGAAAAATGCTGCTGGACATTGGCGCTGAGCCCTTCCTTGCTCAGCCGCGTCAGCGGGGTGCCGAGCGTCACCGTGGTATCCGCGCTGGGCGCGCCGCCCGCGGGCCGCGTGGTGATCGCGATAATGCCGCCGTTGGCGCCGGCGCCATAGATCGCGCTGCTGCCGCGCATGACTTCGATCTTCTCGATGTTGCTGGAATCGATGGTGGCGAGGTTGCGCGCCGAATCCCGGTTGGTGTTGAGCGGAATGCCATCCACCAGGATCAGCGTGCCGCGCCCGCGCAGCGTCTGGCCGAAGTCCGTGACCGTGCGGCTGGAGTCCGCCATGCCCGGGATCAGCTTGCTCAGCATGGTCGCGAGATTGGTGGAGCCCACCTTCAGCTCCTCGATTTCCTCGCGCTCCAGCACCGTCACCTGGCGCGTCGGGCTGACGAGATCGCTCTTGATCCGGTCGACCCTGACCTCCACCGCATTCAGCTCGCCGCCGTCGGCCTTAGCGGTCGGGCCTTCCTGCTTCGCCCCCGCACCGGACGTCCCGGTTTGTGCCACGGCGGCGCCGGCGGCCACCTCCTGTGCTTCTGACAGCAGCGGAGTGCCCGCGCCGATGGCGGCCATGAGAAGGGCGAGCGGACGGACCCGGAAGCGGCCGGCCGGCCCCTCCAGGGTGACTGAGCGCGTTGCGGTTTGCATGGTTATGGTCAGGCGAACGTAGTGATGTGTTTAATGTGCTTTTGAAAACCCCGCGAATTATAATCAGAATGATTCCTATTAACTAGAGATTGGGGAATCTGAATTTTCGTAAGGTGTGCCGGGGAACCGGCTCGGATGTGTCTTGGAAGCGAGAACAGGCTCCAAGGCCTGGGCCGTGCCGGAGAGCACGGCCCAGCGCGCGGCAGGCTCGTTCGCCATTCGCGCTCAATGGTCGCTTGTAAGCGATATGGCAGGCTTACTTGTTCTTGCCCAGCGCCTTCTGAATGGCCGCTTCGGTCTGGGCGTAATTCCCTTCGCCAAAATGCTTGTAGACCACGGTGCCGTTGGCGTCGACCAGGTAGAGCGCCGGCCAGTACTGGTTGCGCCAGGCGTTCCAGGTGGCATAGGCGTTGTCCTGCGCTACCGGGTAGCGGATATCGAAGCGCTTGAGCGCTGCCTGCACGTTGGCGGTGGACTTCTCGAAGGGGAACTCCGGGGTGTGGACGCCGACCACGACCAGGCCCTTGTCGCGGTATTTGTCGTACCACTGACGCACATGGGGCAGCGTGTTGATGCAGTTGATGCAGCTATAGGTCCAGAAATCGACCAGCACGACCTTGCCGCGCAGCCCGGCAACGGTCAGCGGTTCAGAGTTGAGCCACTTGTCGATGCCGGTGAATTCCGGCGCCTTGCCATAGTCGGCAGGGGCGGCGGCGGCATGCTGGGCGGCGACGATGGCGGTAGTGGCAAGCAGGGTACGAAGCAAGCGATGCATGGTTCAGGCTCCAGGTTGGGAGGCAGGGAAAAGGGAGGTCAGCCAGGCGACGGCAAGGGTGTCGTACTGGAAGTACATGGCGATGGCGGTCGCCACCACCAGCACGCCGAAGCCTTGCTGCAGCCGGTGCGTGTGACGCGCCAGCCGGCGCACGTGAGTGGTGGCGAACTGGCCGCCATAGGCAATGCCCAGCATCGGGATGGCCGCGCCAGCCGCGAACAGCGCCAGCAGGCCGGCGGCGCGATGCAGGTCTTGCGCCTTGGCCACCAGCGCGAGGATCGACGCCAGCACCGGCCCGGCGCACGGGGTCCACACCGCGCCCAGCGTCATGCCCAGCACAAAGCCGCCGGCCACGCCGGTGCCGGTCCGGCCGCCGGCGCCCGCCAGGCGGTCGACCACGCCGGCTAACGGGGCCGCCAGGCGCTCGAAGCCCGCCGGCCAGAGCCGTGCCAGGCCGGCACCCAGCAGCAACAGGATGGCCGCGTTGCGCACCACGCCTGGGGCTTCGCTGAAGGCGCTGGACAGTGCGCCAAAGACTATGCCCAGCGCGGAAAACGCGCTGACGAAGCCAAGCGCTATCGCCAGCGGGCGCAGCCGGCCGGATTCACCCACCGAGCCGGCCAGCAGCATGGGCAGCACCGGCAGCACACAGGGCGAGGCAATAGTCAGCACGCCGGCGGCAAAGGCAAGGAAGGCGTCGATCATGGATGGCTTCCGTCGGCGTGCGCGGTGCCGTGGCAGGCACGATAGCAGGGGCAGGGCGGCGGCGGATGGATGGCGACGACGGACATGGCGGAGAACTCCCGGTGTTGGCGATAGACGCATTCCACCGTCCGCACGTATCCGGGTTGTTTCCGCTTCCCGGCATCCGTGCAAGCTTTCATGTCTGCCGTGGCCCGGGATACAAAGCGATACATAGTGGCGCCGGTGCCGCCCCATGGTGGCGGCACCGGGCAGTGCCAATGCTGTGCCGCCGCTTCAGCGGCTGCCGTTGAGCTCGAGGTATTCCGTGAACTCGTCGCGCACGACGGCTTCAATGCGGGCGAGCTCGTCGTCCGTGATGTCTTCGAACAGCTTGCGCTTGCGCCTGGACAGCTCGCCGTGGTTCTGGACGATCAGGTCGATCAGGTTCGACAGGCGTGACTGGCGCAGGTCGAGCCAGCTTTCCAGGCGTGCGACGCTGGCATCGTAAGCGCGCAGGTACTGGATCTCCTGCGCAAGGTCCTGCTCGACGCACTGCTCGATGCATTCGAAGACGAATTCGCACAGCGCTGTTGCATCAAAGGATGCGTAAAGCCAGCCGGGCTGTGGCGACTTGATCAGGATCGTGTCGCTGTCCGAATCCAGCGCGTAGTTGAGCAGGGCCGTCCGCGGGGCGGAATAGGACTTCAGCAGCGCGGCATAGGTATCGATCTGCTTGAGCATCCGTGCCGACACCGGCAGCACGACGCCATCTGGCGTGACACCGGCCTGGCGCAGCAAATGGTGGATGAGGAATCGATGGAGCCGGCCGTTGCCGTCGTAGAACGGGTGGGCGAAGACAAAGCCAAACGATACGCACGCCGCGGCCACGATGGGGTTCGCCGCCTGTGCCTCGACCAGGCCCGCGACCGCGGCAATCCCGTCCATCATCGCGCCAAGCTGCCCGGGCGGCGGGGGAATATAGTCAGCGATGTTGCGCATGCGCCCGCCGCGGGACAGCCAGTTCTGCTTGTCGCGGTAGGAGAATTCGGCGCGCAGCCCCGAGATGATTTCGTTCTGCCACTCGCACAGCTGGGCTTCGGTCAACGGCGCGGGATTGCCGGCATATTCCAGCAGCCGCCTGAACTTGGCAACCCGCTGGTTATCGGGGATCTCGTGCTCGATGGAGTAGGTCGATCGTGTCTCCGCGAGGTAGAGGTAGTCCACCGCGCGCGCCAGCAACTCTGGCTCGAGCCGCTTGATGGCCGCGGCCACGCGGCCGGGGAGGTCGGCGGCAATGTACTGCGCCAGCTTCTCGGTGCGGCGCACCAGGGGGCAAAACGCGGCCGGGCCGAGGTGGTTGTTCTGGATGCCGAACTGCAGGTCCGGCGTTGCCGGGCCGGTCAGGTACCGGCTCTCGTCCAGCGCCAGTACCCTGGGCGCCCCGGCCGGCAGCTTGTAGTCGAATTGCGCTCCGGCAAGCCATTTGGCATAGAACGCGCTCAGCCTCGCATAGCGCGAGGTCGGGGTGGCCGCCAGCCACTCCCGTACGGCCTGCACCGCTGGCGCATGTTCGAACAGCGCCGCCAGCACGGTCAGGTCGAGCTGCTCCTTCTTCAGCGCGAAAGTCAGGTGGTCCACGGTCGTATCGCCGCCGCGGTAGCGGTTCCTTGGGTACACGGTGCGCGTGGTGCCGTCCGGTCCGGTGTGCGTGCTGAGGACCCCGGTCTTGTCGGCAAGGGCGGACGTCGAGCGCAGCGGCGGCACGCGCAGCCCGAACTTGCGGATAAGCGCATCGTAGCCAAGTGGCGCATGAGACATAGATGGTCGCAATTTCTGGATGCTGGTTTGCTCGGGAGCTTACCAGAGTTTCTACAGAACTTACCAAAAGATCTACTTCTATTGCCTTCTGCTTTCCATTCTATCTATAGCAATGGATGGGCAACCTGGCCGCCGGGCTTCCAGGAGTTCTACAGTACTTACCGTTTCATCTACTTTCATGAGCAGCCTGGATGATCTTGTCTACAGTGCTTGCCTGCCGACCCGGGCAGCAGCGCATCTGGCCAGCAAATCGAAATCCATCATGACAAGTTGCCATCTGCTGAATCTCGCCAAATCGCGCTCAGGGTTTTTCGGTAAATCCCTCAGGGTTTTCGAGAATCCCTGACCGCCACCCCCGCACTAAGCGTTTTTATTTATTTGTCTGGCCCGAATAATCGCCTATAACTGCATCTACATGCTGCGGCTGATGTCACGCATCATGCCTACGCCCGCCAGGCTTGCCTGCGGGCATTTTTTTTGGCGCGCCGGTGCGGTTTTATGCCGTATTAATCGCTCTGATTTATTTCGTTCATCATTCGGTGCGGTCAAAATCATGACATTTCTGTAATCATGACATTTTCGTAATCATGCTGTTCTGGCCGGAACGGACGGCTTCCGGGTATGACAAATTTGTAATGATGGGATTTAAGTCGTTTTCCTCATCCATTCAAAACGAACCCTCATCTATCGGCGGCGACGCGCCCGGAAGTGGCTCCAGTAAAGGGTTTTATGGTTATCCGGCGGTGCTCGGCCGGGCCTCCTTCCAGGGGCGATGATGCATTTTCAGCGTGAATATCCGGAACCCATCCTTCGCAATCATAAATTCAGTGAAAACCCTGCCATGCCTTTCCCTTGACTTACCTGATATATCACATACTGTGTATCCCATCGCCACTCCGAACTTGAGAGAGGTGAGGGCGGAGACCTCAGGTCGGCGTCGGAATAAGAGGCAAATAAATGCCAATGACACAGGAGACATGAAATGCCAGCAGCCACCCTTATGCTGAGGCGCAGTGCGTCCGCATACCCGCCCGCACCCCCGCAACTGAATGGCCAAATGATTCAAGGAGCGCGCAAATGAGTAATCCGTCCGCAGCGCTGGGCGCTAATCGCCAGGTCCCGGAAGGCACACGCTGGCTGCAATTGATCGTCGGTGTGATCTGCATGATCGCCACCGCCAATATTCAATACGCCTGGACCCTTTTCGTCCCTGAAATCCAGAGTACCTACGGCTGGTCGCGCGCCAGCATCCAGATCGCCTTCACCGTCTTCGTCCTTGTGCAGACCTGGCTGGCGCCGATCGAAGGCTACTTCATCGACAAGTTCGGCCCGCGCATGATGGTCGCCTTCGGAGCAGTCTTCATCGGCGCGGCGTGGTGCATCAACTCCCAGGCCACCACCCTGATGGGCTTCTACGTCGGCGCAGCCGTTGGCGGCCTTGGCGTGGGCTCGATCTACGCCACCTGCATCAACAACGCGCTCAAGTGGTTCCCGGACCGCCGCGGCCTTGCGGTGGGCCTGACCGCGGGCGGTTACGGCGCCGGTTCCGCGGCAACCATCCTGCCCATCGCGGCCATGATCGAGTCGCAGGGCTTCCAGCACACCTTCCTGTTCTTCGGCCTGCTGCAGGGCGGGCTCGCCTTTGTCGCGGCGTGGTTCCTGCGCGCACCGAAGGGTAGCGAGGTGAAGGCATCGCAGAAGCTGGTCCAGGCCACGCGCGACTACACGCTCAAGGAAGCGATGTCCACCAAGCTGTTCTGGCTGATGTTTGTGATGTTCATCCTGGTCGTCACCGGCGGCATGATGGCCGTGGCCCAGCTTGGCGTCATCGCCAAGGACCTGGGTGTGAAGGAGTTCAAGGTCGACCTGCACTTCTTCGTGATGGCCGCACTGCCGCTCGCGCTGATGCTGGACCGGATCATGAACGGCATCTCGCGTCCGTTGTTCGGCTGGATCTCGGACAACATCGGCCGTGAGAAGACCATGGTCATCGCCTTCACCCTGGAAGGCCTTGGCATCATCGCGCTCGGCTACTTCGGCAGCAACCCGTACGCCTTCCTGATCCTGTCGGGCGTGGTGTTCCTGGCCTGGGGCGAGGTCTACTCGCTGTTCTCGGCACTGGCCGGCGATGCCTTCGGCACCAAGCACATCGGCAAGATCTATGGCGTGCTCTACACGGCCAAGGGCATCGGCGCACTGTTCGTGCCGGTCGGCAACCTGATGATGGAGGCGAGCGGCACCTGGTCGACGGTCCTCTACACGGTGGCGGCCATGGACCTGAGCGCGGCCTTCCTGGCGATCATGGTCTTGCGGCCGGTGCTGGCCAGCCATGTAGCGACTTCCAGGAGTCTTTTCTCGAAGGAGACGGCGGCGGCGGGGACGCAGGTTCCAGCCTGACCGGCCGATATACAGGCGTCTAGCAGCAAACCGGGCGGACTTCTTCGGAAGCCCGCTTTTTCGTACCGGGGACTTGCGTCTCGGGCGGGCACTTCGATCGCGCTAGTTCTCCTGAACCAGCTGGAATGCGCTCCTGCATGCCTTGGCCCATTCCCAGGCCAGTTCCCTGCGCTGCGCGGTCCGGGTTGCCATCGCTTCGTCCAGGCCGTCCGCAAGATCCTGAACGATCACCGCGGCCGGCGCCCCGGCCGCGCCCCAGGCCGCGGCAAAGGCGACCTGCTTGCTGGTGCCAGGAGGTTGTGCGGGCCGGAGCAGGCCAAGCCGTGGCAGGAAAAAGGCGCCGGCGACAATGCCGCCGTGCAGGCTGCTGCCGACAAAGCCCTGGCTGTGCGCAATCAGCGCACAGATATCCCACAGATTGAGCGATTCGAACAGGACCACAGGCGTGCCGCGCAGCCGTGCCGCCAGGCGCTGGTAGCAAGCCAGGTCGTCGTGCCAGGGCGCGGCGCCGGCGCGAAACAGCACCACGCCCAGGGCCCTGGCCCGGGCGATACGTTCGAGCTGGGCCGCCAGCTGTGAAAGGGTATCGTCGTCGCCAAAATCCGCGCTGAACTGCACGGCCAGGTATCCGCCCGAGAACCCTGACACGATGCGGGCGCACTCGCCCTGGCGGGCGCGCCGGCGGATGCAGGGGCCGAACAACTCGGCCACCAGCACGGCCGGATCGGGCTCCAGGCGGCAGGCAATGCCGTTCTCCGCGAGCATGGCCCGGGTCTGATGGTCTCGTACCCCGACGCTGGTGGCGGCCCCGAGCTTGGCCACCACCTCGGCCCGCATGGCAGGCCCAACCGATCCAAGTTCAATGCCGCCGACGGCGTGGACAATGACACGCCGGACGTTGGCAAAGATGCCGGCCGGCAACAGGTAGGGGACAAGGTCCCGTATGCCCAGCTGCGCCTGGGCCCAGGCCGTCCGCTCGTGCGGCCGGGCATCGAGCATCGCCACTACTGCCCGGGCCTGCCCGGGAGGCTGCAGCATCACGGCCGCCTCCCAGAGCGAGCAGGTCAGGGTTTCGCCACCGACATGGATGACATCGACGGCGCTGTCGCCCACGCTGGCTGCCAGCCGCGCCAGGGTGTGGACCCGATGGCCGCCATGGATTCTCAGGTTGCGCTCGGCCAGGCCCCCGTAGAACGGGTTGGCCGGCCCGATCAGGCTTCGCATCACATGCGGCAGCAGCAAGTCGCCGAAGTTGTGGCGATCGAAAGCGCCAAACAGGATCGTGGGGAAGCCGGTGGTTCCTGAGCGGGAGGCTGGCATGGCGTTTGGCAAGAATCGGCGCCCACGGGGTTCTCAGATCCGCATTTTGTGCATTGCGCGATGGGACCCTCCTCGGGACGCCTCTCCGTCGGATTAGATTCCCCAAAGCCGTCCATCGCAAGTGGCTTCGGCCACCAGGGCAGTGGGCCGGTTGTGCGCCCAAGCTCGCAAAGCGATTTCATGGACCCGGCGCGGCGCTCCCGTCAATGATGCATGAGCGGATAGATCACCAGGCCGATCAGCGCCGCGCCGGCCACGATCACGGGTTCGGGCAGCTTCCTGAACCTGAGCAGCAGCGCCACTGTGCAAAGCGCCAGCAGTACCGTCGGCACATCCACGATCGAACGCCTGGCCAGCACGATCACGGCGCCGGTGATGGCCCCCACCGCGGCGGCGGTCACGCCATCGACAAAGGCCAGGATGGCGGGCAGCTTGCCGTATTTCTTGAAGTAGGGGGCCGGCAGGACGGTGAACAGGTAGCACGGCAGGAAGGTGGCCAGCGCCGCAACCGACGCGCCGGGCAAGCCGGCCACCAGGTAGCCGATAAAGCCGACGGTGATCACCACGGGGCCGGGCGTGATCATGGCCACCGCCACGGCATCGACGAACTGCTTGTCATTGAGCCAGTGGAAGTCGGTGACCACGCCGCCGTACAGGAACGGCACAATGGCCAGCCCCGAGCCGAACACGAATGCGCCCGCCTTGGCAAAGAACACGGCGATCTGTGCCAACAGGGGCCAGTCAATGGTGCCAGCCACGCCCCCGGCCAGGGGCAGCTGTGTCGCCGCGGCCGCATGCAGGCCGCCCTGGCGCAGCCATTTCGGCGGGGCGCGCCAGAACCACACCAGCAGCCCGGCCGCGAGGAACATCCACGCGATTTCGGATTCGGTGACCACCGTGACCGCGGCAAGCACCAGGTAGATCGCCCACAACAGGCGGTCTTTGCCCACGCTCTTGGTCGTGAGCTTGTACGCACTGATCGCAATGATGCCGATCACCGCGGCCCCGACGCCGTAGAACACGGACTGCATCCACGTCAGGCCGCCAAAGCGCACATAGGCCCAGCCCAGCGCCAGCACCATCAGGAATGACGGCAGCACGAACGCGATCCCGACCAGCGTCGCGCCCGCGATGCGGTAGTGGACATAGCCCAGGTAGATGGCCAGCTGCGCGGCCAGCGGGCCGGGTGCCAGCTGTGCCAGGGCCAGCCCCTCCTTGTAGTCGGCGTCGGTGATCCACTGGCGCCGGTCCACCAGGTCGCGATGCATATAGCCAGCCAGCGCCACCGGACCGCCGAAGCCGAGCGTACCCAGGCGCAGCATGTAGCCGACCAGCTGCCAGAGGGTGTAGCGCGGCCGTTCCGTGAGCGCGGCCTTAGGGGTTGGGGCCTGCGAGACGTTGCTCACGTCGTGGACCTCAGGGGCATGGTGCTATCGCTTTCCGGAAAAATGCACATAAAGAGAATCGAGGGTACGGCCGATTTCGGCCAGCAGCGCGTCGTCATCCGCCAGGCGCTCGCGCGCGCCGGCAAGCACAGCTTCGAAGCCGCTGGCTTCCGGCGCCTGGGCCCCGCCGATATCCAGGGCGTGGACCATGTTGGCCAGGCGGGCCAGCCCGCGGTCGGCGTCCAGCCCGAAGCTGGCCAGCAGCACCTCGAATGAAACCTTGTCGCCCACATGCGTGAAGGCGGCGCCGTCGAAGTCGAAACCCAGCGCGTCATGCGGGCAGTCCGCGGGATGCTCCAGCCACAGGAAGCGCGCATGGGGGTCGATAAAACGCTGGATCAGCCACGCGCTGGCGACCCGGTCCACCCAAAGGTGGCGCCGCGTTGCCCAATCGCGCCCCTGGTATTGGGCAGGATCCCGGCGCGGGATGCCGCCGCTTGCAGGCTGGGGCTCGCCTGGCGAACGCAGGGTTTCGATCGCACTGGTGAAGTCCCGCCATTGCAAGGAGGCGTTGACCGATGCGTCATTGGGGAAGAAATCGGTCCCGGCGATGGCATCAAAGGCACGGCCGTGCCGGCGCAGAAGGCGGGCGATCCCGGCTTCGTCCTGGCCGGACAAGTTCTTGCGGTCTTCGGAGAGGGCGGCCAGCCAGACGGCGTAGTCGGTCGTGCGGTCAAACAGGGTCCGGTAGGCGTGAGCCTCCGCCGGATCATGCGCGCGCACATTCAGCAGCCAGGCCTGGCCGCCTTCCTGGATGGCTTCATCGGCCAGGTCACGTAGTTGAGCGCTTTGCGCGCTTGGCGTCGGCAACAGATAGGCGCCGTCGCGCAGTGCAGCGCAGCCTAGTGCCTTGAGGGCCCGCCAGATGCGCATCCGGGCAGTGGCGCACTTGGTTGGCAGGCTGATGACGAGGAGGGTCCACAGTTCCGGAGCTGGTTCCATGGGCCGATACTAAGTGCTTGTAGAGTGTGGATCAACTCTGTAGTGATCTCTACAATTTCAATTGAGTGCACTTAGTGGCACTTATTCCGGAGTCGGCTGTAGTCCATTGGGTAGATAACGATATAGGCATTCATTCGTTCACGTGTGATGCAGGGTTCCCTATCTTGTGAGCCTGCTCATCCGCAAGGAAGGAATCCTTTATGAATGCCCCGTTGGACTTCGATGCGCGGCACGCGCTGCGCGCCGCGCTGGACGCCGTGCCGGCGCTGGCGCGGAAGATTGGCGTCGACGCGGCCGCCCGCGAGGCACGGCGGCTGCTGCCCTATGAGGCCTTCGCGCTGTTTCGCGAGTCCGGGCTTGGCGTGCTCCGGTTCCCGGTGGAGCAGGGTGGCCTGGGCGGCTCGCTGGCCGACCTGTTCGAGGTCATTGCCGCGCTTGCCGCGGAGGAATCGAACGTCGCGCACGCGCTGCGCATCCACTTCGACCAGACCGAGTCGCTGCGCCTGGCGCCGCGCTCGGCGTTCAATGACCTGCAGGTGCAGCGCATTGTCGGGGGCGCGATCTTCGGCGGTGCCTCCACCGAACGCGGCACGTCGCGTCCCGGTGAAATCAGCACGGCGCTGCGGCGCGACGGCGGGCACTACCGCCTGAGCGGCAAGAAGTATTACTCCACCGGCACAGCCTTTGCCGACTACGCCCGCATCAATGTAAAGGATGCCGATGGCGCCGATGCCTCGATCATCATCCCGACCGATCGCCCCGGCTTCAACGTCGTTGACGACTGGGACGGCATGGGCCAGCGCATGACCGCCAGCGGCAGCCTGGTGCTGGACGATGTGCAGGTGCTCGCCGATGAAGTGACGCGGCGCGCCAACAGCACGCTGGTCGGTCGTCACTGCGGCGCGCTGCGCCAGCTGCACCTGGTGGCGGTGGCGGCGGGGATCGTGCGCAATGCCTGGGCCGATGCCTTGCGCTATGTGCGCGAGCATGGCCGTCCGGTGCTGCACAGCCCGGCATCCTCGGCACGCGAAGACCATTTCATCCAGCAGGTGATCGGCGACCTGGCCGCGCACAGCCATGCCATCGACGCACTCGTGCGTGAAAATGCGCGCGCACTGGACCGCTCGGCCGATGCGCTGCTGGCACGCTCCGAAGACGCCGAAGCGCTGGTCCTGGCCGGCGCGCTGGCCACCGCGCAGACCCAGCTGGTGGTCAGCAAGCTGGCGCTGCACGTGGCCGAGCGCATGTTCGAGGCCGGCGGCGCCTCGGCCACCGCCAGGCAGCACAACTTCGACCGGCACTGGCGCAACCTGCGCACGATCTTCAGCCACAACCCGCTGCTGCACAAGGCGCGCGTGGTCGGCGCCTACCACCTGAACGGCGACACCACGCACCTGGCCGAAGGCCGGGTGTTCTGAGCCGCCGGAGGCGAACGATGACAACAAGCTCACCGCAGCGCCAGCTGCACCTGAATATCAACGCGCTCCATTCCGGCTTCGTGCCGTCGGCGTGGCGCCTGCCCGCCAGCGACCCGCGTGCGTTCGTGGACGTGCAGCACTACATCCGCCTGGCACGCATCGCTGAAGCGGGGAAGTTTGACGCGATCTTCCTGGCCGACAATGCGTCGATCGCCGACCAGATCCATTTCCGGCCGATCACGGCGCTGGAGCCGACCCTGCTGCTGGCCTGCGTCGCCGCGGCGACTACCCATATCGGACTGGTGGCCACGGCCTCCACCAGCTACAACGAGCCCTATAACATCGCGCGGCGCTTTGCCACGCTGGACCATGTCAGTGGCGGCCGCGCGGGCTGGAACGTGGTGACCACGGCGGATGCCGGCTCGGCACGCAACTTCGGCCGCGCCGCGCCGCCGGACCACGGACAGCGCTATGCGCGTGCCGACGAGTTCACGGATCTTGTCAAGGCGCTGTGGGACAGCTGGGAAGATGATGCCCTGATCGGCGACAAGCACGACGGGCGCTTTGTCGATACCGCCAGGCTGCAGCCGGTGGCGCACCATGGCACCTTCTTCGACGTGCAGGGCCCGCTGAACCTGCCGCGGCCGCCGCAGGGCCATCCGGTGCTGTTCCAGGCCGGCGGCTCCAGCGACGGGCGCAAGCTGGCCGCGCGGCATGCCGAGGCGGTGTTCTCCGCGTCGCAGTCGTTCGAGGAGTCGCTGGCCTACAAGCGCGAGATCAACGCACGTGCCGAAGCGCTGGGCCGCGGCCCGCACGCGGTCAAGGTGTTGCCGGGGCTGACCACCATCATCGGCGCCACCGAGGCGCAGGCGCGGCAGCGCCGCGACGAGCTGGTCGACCTGATTCCGTGGGACTACAGCCTGGTGCGGCTGGCCGGCACACTAGGCATCCCGGTGGAACGGCTGAGCCTGGACGCGCCGCTGCCAGATGACCTGGTGCTGCCGGCCAACGGCAACCACACCTTCTTCCGCGCCACCGTGGCGGTGGCGCAGCGCCAGAACCTGACGGTGCGGGCGCTGATCCGCGAGCTGGCGGGCGGCGGCGGCCACCGCGTGATCGTGGGCACGCCGGAGCAGGTGGCCGACGATATCGAACACTGGTTCCGCCATGGTGCCGCGGACGGCTTCAACCTGATGCCCGATGCGCTGCCCGACGGGCTGCAGGCCTTCGTCGATGGCGTGGTGCCGATCCTGCAGCGGCGCGGCATTTTCCGCACTGCGTACGCGGGTACCACGCTGCGCTCGCACCTGGGCCGCGAACGGCCCGCGGGACGGGTACCGGCGCAGGCTGCGGCGTAAGCAGAAGTCCGCATTTGCTACGTCGTATTCCTTCGTGGACTGGGCAACGGGCGCTTCTTAGACTGGTCCTTCCTTATCACTGCCCACCTGCCATGACACGACGCCCTTTCCTTGCCACCCTCGCACTCGCCGCGCTGACGGCGCTTGCCACGCTCTCCATCGGCAACGCCCACGCGCAAGCCAGCGACCGGCCACTCAAGGTCGGCGTGCGCGGCGGGGTCGACGAAGAGATCTGGGAAGTGGTGACGCGCGTCGCCGACAAGCAGGGGCTGAAGGTGCAGACCATCGTCATCACCGGCACCGCCAGCCCCAACGAGGCCCTCAACAATGGCGACCTCGATGCCAATGCCTTCCAGCACATCCCGTTCCTGCGCGACCAGGTCCGGCAGCGGGGCTACAAGATCGTCAATGTCGGCGATACGCTGATCTCGCCGATCGCGTTCTATTCGCGCAAAGTCAAGTCGCTGGAGGCGCTGCCCAACGGCGCGCGCATCGGCATCCCGAACGACCCGAGCAACCAGACGCGCGCGCTGGTGATCCTGCGCGACCACGGGCTGGTCAAGCTCAAGGATGGTTTCGATCCCTATACCGGCACGGCGTCGCTGGCCGACATCACGGCCAACCCGAGGAAGCTGGAGTTCGTGGAAAGCGCCTCGGTGGTGCTGCCGCGCGCGCTGCCAGACGTCGATGCGGCCGCCATCGTCAATACCTTTGCGTACCAGGCCGGCCTGATCGCCACGCGCGACGGCATCGCGGTGGAAAAGAGGGAGCACAACCCGTACGTGAACGTGATTGCCGTGCGCGAGAAGGACAAGGGCGCGCCGTGGGTCGCGCGGCTGGTCAAGGCCTATCAGTCCGACGAGGTGCGCAAGTTCATCCAGACCAAATACCAGGGTTCCGTGATCCCTGCCTTCTGACGAGCCAGCATGCACGCTGTCCTACCGTTGCGCGAATCCGCGCCGCATATCGTGTTCGCGGGGATCGGCAAGACCTACGCGGGGGCAGGCGCCCCCGCGCTGGCCGATATTTCCTTCACCATTGGCCGCGGCGAGCGCTTCGGCATCATCGGACGCAGCGGCGCCGGCAAGTCGACGCTGCTGCGTACCATCAACATGCTGGAGCGTCCCGACACCGGCCACGTCCGCATCGACGGCACCGATATCGGCCTGCTGGACGAGAACGGGCTGGTGACGCTGCGGCGCCGGATCGGCATGATCTTCCAGCACTTCAACCTGCTGTCGGCCAAGACCGTATTCGACAACGTCGCGCTGCCGCTGCGCGTGGCGGGTGTGCCGCGCCACGAGATCGCGGTCCGTGTGATGGAGCTGCTGGACCTGGTCGGGCTGACCGACAAGGCGCGTGCCTATCCCGCGATGCTGTCCGGCGGGCAGAAGCAGCGCGTGGGCATCGCCCGTGCGCTGGTGCACCGGCCCGAGATCCTGCTGTGCGATGAGGCCACTTCCGCGCTGGACCCGGAGACCACTGAACAGATCCTGGCGCTGCTGCGCGACATCAACCAGCGGCTGGGGCTGACCGTGGTGCTGATCACGCACGACATGGCGGTGATCAGTGAAGCCTGCGACCGCGTGCTGGTGCTCGACCACGGCCACGTCATCGAGCATGGCCCCGTCTGGAAGGTGTTTGCCGAGCCGCACGCGGAAGCCACCATCGCGCTGCTGCGGCCATTGCGGCACCGCATGGCCGCCGTGCCGGACACAACCAGACAGGAGACTGCACATCGTGCTGTTGCCAATGGCTGACAAGTATTTCAAGGCACTGGGCGAGACCCTGCTGATGACCACCAGCGCGTGCGCCGTGGTGTTCGCTGCCGGCATGGTGCTGGCCCTCGTGCTCACCATGACCGCTCCCGGCGGCCTGGCGCCGCGGCCGCGGCTGCACCGGAGCTTGTCGGTGCTGGTGAACATGTTCCGCTCGATTCCCTTCATCATCCTGCTGGTCGCGATGCTTCCGGTGACGCGCATGATCGTCGGCACCACCATGGGCACGTGGGCGGCGGTGGTGCCGCTGAGCGCCCACCTGATACCGTTCTTCGCGCGCATCTCGCAGGTTGCACTCAATGAGATCGACACGGGGCTTGTCGAGGCGGCCCGAGCCATGGGATGCCGCCGCTGGCATATCGTGCGCCACGTGCTGCTGCCGGAGGCGATGCCCGCGATCATCGGCGGCGCCACCGTGACCGTGATCGCCATGATCGGTTCGTCGGCGATGGCGGGCGCGGTCGGCGCCGGCGGGCTGGGTGATCTGGCGATCCGCTATGGCTACGAACGCTACGAGACCGCCGTGATGTTCCATGTGATCGCGATCCTGGTGACGCTGGTCACGCTGGTGCAGTTTGCCGGTGAACGGCTGGCGCGGCGGTTCGACCACCGGCGCTAGTCGACGCTTTGTGATAAAGGTACGGCTGTCCTGTTTCCGGCGCATGCCACGACACGTCCGCTATGTTCCAGGTGATTGCTCCTTGCGCCGCCCTGGCGCCCTACGTCAACGGCTACTGGTTCGTCGAGGACCTGGCGGGTGTTTACGCGGGCAGGCGGATCGTGACCTGCCCGTACCCGGGGTCGGTGCTCTCGATCAACTTCGGACGCCCGAACGCGATGGAGGGCGGCCCGACCGTGCCGCAGGTGTCGCTGCTGGGCTTCCAGTCGACCAGCCGGCAATGGCGGTCGTGGCCGGACACCTATTTCGTCATGGCGATGCTGAGTGGCGCGGGCCTGGCGCGGCTGTTCCCCGGCATCGGGCCGGACTGCAAGGATCAGCTGCTGGATCTGGCCGGATACCTTGGCGATGGCGCGACCCATGCGCTCAGCGCCGACCTGAGCGCCGCCTGGACCCCGGCGAGGGTTGCCTGCCAGCTGGACGCGTGGTTGCTGCGACGCATGACGGCTATCCGGCCGGCTGCGGAACTGGCGACGATCAGGGCGGCGCATGCGCTGCTGCGCCAGGGACGGCAAGTGCAGGAAGTCGCCAGCCTGACCGCCGTCAACCGGCGCCAGCTGAACCGCTGGTTCGAGCGGCACCTTGGCGTTGGCCCCAAGCAGTTGATGGACCTGGAGCGACTGCAGTCCAGCATCCAGGCGGTGCAGCGCGGCGCGGGCGACGCGCTGTCAGGCTATAGCGATCAGCCACATCAGATACGGAGCTGGCGGCGGCGCCTGGCCCAGACGCCGGGCGACTATGCGCGCAACGGGCCATCGCCGCTCGCCGAGTACTTCGGACGCCTGCCAGACGATGCCCCGGCCTTCTATCTCTGACGACGCAACACCTGGCGTCCCAAACGTTCAATACAGCGTTCCCCGCCTGCCGCATGCTGGCGGCTCAAAAGGAGAATGCTATGGACGCTGGGAATCTGCCGCTGGAACAATCGTTGGTCGAATACACGGATGGCACGACTGTCTTCGAAGGGTATGTAGCGCGGCCCGCCGGGCTGGCCCAACGCACGCCGTGCGTGCTGCTGGCCCACGAATGGAGCGGACTCAACGCCGCGATGCGCTGCTGCGCCGACCGGCTTGCGGCATTGGGCTACATCTGCTTTGCCGCAGACGTGTACGGCAAGGGCGTCCGTGGTGACGAGCTGGGAGACAACGCGCATCTCATGGGCCCGATGATGGCCGATCGCCGCTTGTTGCGCCGGCGCCTGCTGGCCGGGTTCGATGCGGCCACCAGGTTTCCCGGGGTCGATGCGCAGCGGATGGCTGCGCTTGGGTATTGCTTCGGCGGCCTGTGCGCCCTGGACCTGGCGCGCGCGGCCCCGCCGAACCTGCTGGCTACCGTCAGCTTCCACGGGGTGCTTCAACCGCCGCGGATCGGCCCGCAAGCACCCATCACTTCCAGCATCCTGCTCCTGCATGGTTGGGAAGACCCGGTCGCGCCGCCGAACGATGTTCTCGGCATTGCAGGGGAGCTGACCGGCGCCGGCGCCGACTGGCAGCTGCATGCCTATGGCCATGCCCTGCATGCATTCACGTTCGAGGGGGCGAATCTTCCGGATCGTGGCATTGCCTATGATGCGGCGGCGGACCGCCGGTCCTGGGCGGCAATGCAGGCCTTCCTGGCGGAACGGCTTGCCCCGGGTGTGTCACCCAAGGCAGCCTGGCCGGCCAGCTAAGGCGCGCGCTGCGACATGACTTCAGGACGCGTTGGTCTTGCGGCCCACGTTCCGGATCAGTTGCGTGACACGTCCCAGGTACTGGTCGAAGACCTGATTCGCCTGCTCCTGGCTGTTGATCGGCTGTGCGACCGTACGTCCCTCGGCTTCGAGCTTGGCCCGGATCTCGGGCTTGGCCAGGGCTTCGCCAATCGCCTTGCGCAGCACTGCCACCCGGCTGGCGGGCGTGCCCTGCCTGACGAAGTAGCCGCCGCCGATCGAGTACTCGAAGTCGGGCACCAGCCGGCTTTGCGAGATCAGCGGAATATGCTTGAGCGCCGGGGGCAGGGCCTTGGCGAAGCTACTCAGCACCTTCAGCCGGCCCTGTTGCTGCATGCTGTCGAAACTGGATTGGTAGGGCAGGATGGCAAAGTCGACCTCCCCGCCGGCAAGGCCTTGCAGCGCTGGAGCGCCGCCCTTGTACGGCACGTGCAGGAAGGGCACGCCGAGCCGGGCAGCCAGCGCATCGCCCATGAGGTGATAGATGGAGTCGATGCCGACCGTGGCGTAGGTCAGCGGTTTCCCCTTGCTTTTCTTCGCATAGTCCAGGAAATTGTCCAGGGTATCCACGGCAATGCCGTTCCTGACCATCAGCACGATGTTGGCGTCGCTGATGGGCGCGGCCAGCTGGAAGTCCTGCGGCTTGTAGCGCGCCGCCGGGTTGAGCATGGGAGCCAGGAAGACCTCGTTGATCGAGCCGTGGAAGAAGGTGTAGCCATCGGCCGGTGCGCCCAGCACCTTGTTGGCGCCGATCAGCCCGGTGCCGCCGCCGTAGTTCTCGACGACCACCTGCTGCCCGACGCTCTTGCTGATGGATTCCCCGAAGATGCGCGCCGAAGTGTCGCTGGCACCGCCGGCCGGGTAGGGGACCACCAGGGACAGCGACTTGGCGGGGAAGTTGTCTGCGGCAAAGGCCGGCAGGCTGGCCAGCACGGAGGTGCCGGCGGAAACACCGGCATATTGAAGGAAGCGGCGGCGGTTCAGTGAAGCCATGGTGGATGTCCCCGAAGAATTGTTGTTCAAACCAGATAGCTTTGCGTCAGGTGCGCCCAGAATGCGGCGCCGACAGGCAGGGCCTTGTCATTGAAGTCGTACAGGGGGTTGTGGACCATGCAACCACCATCCTCGCCCAGGCCGTTGCCGAGCCGGATGTAGGCACCGGGCCGGTGCTCCAGCATGTAGGCGAAGTCTTCGCTGCCCATCACCGGCGGGCGCTCGACCACGTTGTCCGCGCCCACCAGCCGGATCGCGGCCTGGCGCGCGCGCTCGGTCTGCGCGTCGTGGTTGACCAGTACCGGGTACTTGCGTTCGTAGACGACCTCGGATTGCAGCCGGAAGCTCTGGGCCTGTGCGGCGACAAATTCGCTGATGCGCGCTTCGACCAGCGTACGCACCTGCGGGTCCAGCGTGCGCACGCCGATCTTGATCGTTGCGCTGTCGGGCACGACGTTGTAGGTGGTGCCAGCCTGGATGGAGCCTACGGTAATGACCGCGGACTTGAGCGCATCGATCTCGCGGCTGACGATCGATTGCAGTCCAAGCACGATGCTGGCGGCGCACTGCATGGCGTCGATGCCATGATGAGGCATGGCGCCATGGGCGCCGCGGCCGCGCAGCGTGACCGTGGCGCGGTCGAACGAGGCCATGGCAGGGCCGGCGATGACCCCGATCTGGCCGACCGGCAGCCCCGGGGAATTGTGCAGCGCATAGATTTCGTCGCAGGGGAATTGCTCGAACAGCCCATCGTCCAGCATGCGCAGCGCACCGCCTTCGTTCTCCTCGGCCGGCTGGAAGATCAGGTTGAGCGTGCCATTGAAATCAACGGACTCGGACACGTACCTGGCGGCACACAGCAGGATCGCCGTGTGCCCGTCATGGCCGCAGGCGTGCATCTTGCCGGCGATGGTGCTGGCGTAGTCAAGGCCGGTCTTCTCCTGAATCGGCAGCGCGTCCATGTCGGCGCGGATGCCCAGCGCCTTGCTGCCTTGCCCCTTCCTTAGCCTGCCCACGACGCCGGTGGTGCCCATGCCGCGATGCACCTCGTAGCCCCATGCCGCCAGCCGTCCGGCGACCAGGTCGCTGGTCTGGCGCTCTTCAAAGGCCAGTTCGGGGTGCGCATGGATCTTTCGGCGGATCTCAACGAACTCCGGCGACAGGGTCTGGATGGATTGGTGCAGTTCGGCAAGCGGGGCCTGGTTCATGGCGGTATCGGAGCGTGGTCGTCCACAGCATTCTCTACGCAGGCGCTTGCCGAAACCATGACAATGATGAGGCAGAAACGTTGCATAATTTGCAACATTAAAAAGTCCGTGCTGCCGTCCTGAGGGGGCGGCACGAGCCAGAGGAGGAAGACATGGAAGATGTGCTGGACCGCAAGCGGGCGCTGTGCTTGCTGCAGATCATCGAGACCGGCACGGTGCGCGGCGCGGCCGAGGTGCTTGAGCTGGACCCGTCCGTAGTGAGCCGCGCCGTGGCGAAACTGGAGCAGGAAACCGGGCTGACTTTGCTTGAGCGGCGCGGCCGGGGTGTTGTCGCCACCGATGCCGGGCGCCTGCTGGCGCTGTTTGCCCGGCGCCAGCAGGACCTGAACGATACCTTCCTGGCCGAGGTCAACAACCTGAAGAATGCGCGGCGCGGCCACGTGGAGCTGGTCTTTGGCGAAGGCTTCGTCGACCTGGTGCTGGAGCCCGTGCTGCAGGGCTTCCTGCGCAAGCATCCCGACGTGAGCTGCAGCATCCAGGTGGCCGGCACCGATGAAACGGTCCGGCATATCCTGGAGGACCTGGCGCATGTCGGCTTCGTCTTTCAGCCGCCCGACGATGTGCGCCTGCGCTCGCACTATTCACGGCTGTCGCCGATCCGCGTGCATGTGCGTAAAGACCACCCGCTGGCGCGCAAGCGCCGCGCACTGACGCTGGCGGACCTGGCGCCGCACCAGGGAGCGGCGCTGACGGAATCGTTTGGTGTGCGCAAGCATATCCAGGCGGCGGAGCTGGACGAGCACGTCACCCTGAAGCCGATGCTTGTCACCAACTCGTTCAAGGTGCTGTGGGAATATGCAGCGATGGGGCTGGGCTACATCATGACGGCACGCTCGGTGGCGCTGAAGGAGCCGCAGTTCAGGCAACTGGTGTCGCTGCCGCTGGCAAATCCCATCCTGAACAACAGCCGCATCCACATCATCACCCGGACCGGCCGGCACCTGTCCCCGGTGGCCGACAGCCTGCTGCGGCATGTGGTGAAGGCGTTCCCGCTGGTCTGAAGCAACTGTGCTCCCCGGGCAAGCGCCCCTTTGTATGTACCCGGGGGCACCCGGGAAATCTAATCTGGTGACACCGCAACGATCCGGTCCCCGCCGCAGCACTGGCAGGCCGCCGGACAGCGCCCCCGTCGTTACAGGACACCACGCCAATGAGCTCCCCGACCCCTGAAAAAGGCCACATCGCCCCCTACACCCACCCCGCCGCCGGCTGGGGTGCGTTGAAGTACGTTGCCATCAACCTGATCAAGGAGAAGGTTGCCGGTGGCAAGTACAAGATGCTGTTCAAGCAGAACCAGGCCGATGGCTTCGACTGCCCCGGCTGTGCCTGGCCGGACCGGCAGCACGCCTCCACCTTCGAGTTCTGCGAGAACGGCGTCAAGGCCGTGGCCGCCGAGTCCACCAGCATGCGCGTGACCCCCGAGTTCTTTGCGCAGCACACGGTGACGTCGCTGATGGCGCAGACGGACTATGAGCTTGAGCAGCACGGGCGGCTGACGCACCCCATGGTCTATGACGCGCAGACCGACAAGTACCGTGCGATCGCCTGGGACGAGGCCTTTGCGCTGATCGGGCGCCACCTGCGCGCGCTGCCGGACCCGAACCAGGCCGCATTCTATACGTCGGGGCGCGCCAGCAACGAGGCCGCATTCCTCTACCAGCTGTTCGTGCGTGCCTATGGCACCAACAACTTCCCCGACTGCTCGAACATGTGCCACGAGGCCACCAGCCGGGGCCTGCCGCCGACCATCGGCGTGGGCAAGGCCACCGTGGTGCTGGATGATTTCGAGCATGCCGACACCATCCTGCTGTTCGGCCACAACGCGGCCACCAACCATCCGCGCATGCTGGGCGAGCTGCGCGAATGCGCGCGGCGCGGCGCCACCATCGTTTCGATCAACCCGCTGCGCGAACGCGGCGTGGAGCGCTTCACCAGCCCGCAGCACCCGGTGGAGATGCTGACCGGCTCCAGCACCAAGATCGCCTCGATGTTCGTGCAGCCCAAGCTGGGCGGCGACTTTGCCTTGATCAAGGGCATGGCCAAGCGCCTGGACGAACTCGACCAAGAGGCCATCCGGCACGGCCGCGAGCGCCTGATCGACGTGGATTTCGTGCGCGAGCACACCATCGGCTACGGCGACTTCATCGAAGACCTGCGCGCGGAGAGCTGGGCCGACATCGTCGCCGAGTCGGGCGTGTCGCAGGAAGACATCGATGCTTTGACCCAGGTCTACGCCAAGGGCAAGCGCGTGATCGCCTGCTGGGGCATGGGCCTGACGCAGCATAAGCACTCTGTGCCGACGGTGCAGATCCTGTCCAACCTGATGATGATGCGCGGGAACATCGGGCGCCCCGGCGCCGGGCTGCTGCCGGTGCGAGGGCATTCGAACGTGCAGGGCGACCGCACGGTGGGTATCGAAGAGAAGCCCGAGCCGGAATTCCTGGACCGCCTGCAGGCCGCCTTCGGCTTCGAGCCGCCGCGCAAGCATGGCTATGATGTGGTCCACACCATCTCGGCGATGCTCGAGGGCAAGGTCAAGGTCTTTGTCGGACTGGGCGGCAATTTCTCCACCGCCACGCCGGATACGCCACGCACCTTCGAGGCCCTGCGCCAGTGCGACCTGACCGTGAACATCGCCACCAAGCTCAACCGCAGCCACCTGGTGCACGGCAGGGAGTCGTTGATCCTGCCGACGCTGGGCCGCACCGAGATCGACCAGCAGGACGGCGTGGCGCAGGGCGTGACGGTCGAGGACTCGGTCTGCATGGTCCATATCTCCTTTGGCATGAACGCGCCGGCGTCGCCGCACCTGTTGTCGGAGATTGCCATCGTCGCGCGCATGGCGGCCGCCACGCTGGGCTCGGAGAAGATCGACTGGCTCTGGTATGCGCAGGACTACGCCCGCATCCGCGACGCCATCGAGCAGGTGATCGACGGCTTCGAGAGCTACAACGAGCGCGTGGCGGTGCCGGGCGGGTTCCACCTGACGCCGGCGGCATGCAACCGGGTCTGGCATACGCCGTCGGGCAAGGCGCAGTTCCTGGTCAACCGCATCGACAAGGACACCCCCATCAGCCGGGCCCGCCAGAAGTATGGCGACAAGCTGATGGTGATGATGACGACGCGCTCGCATGACCAGTACAACACCACGATCTATGGCCTGGACGACCGCTACCGCGGCGTGTTCGGCCTGCGCCGGGTGGTCTTCATCAGCCCCGCTGACCTGGCGCGGCTTGGCCTGAAGGCGGGCCAGCACGTGGACATCACCAGTGTCTGGGACGACGGCGTGCAGCGCCAGGTCGAGGACTTCGTGCTGGTCGAATACGACATCCCGCAAGGCTGCCTGGGGGCGTACTACCCCGAGACCAATCCGCTGGTGCCGCTGGAAAGCACGGGCGATGGCTGCGGCACGCCCACGTCGAAGTCGGTGCCGGTGTTGCTGACGCCGTCCCGTCGCCAGAACGCGGCGGCGAGCTGATCCCGCGCTGCGCGCAATACCGCTCGTCAAGCGACTGACACCCCTGGTGAACCTTCCCCTCTCCCGCAAGCGGGAGAGGGGAACAAACCGTCAGCATGCAAGCGGGCGCTGCACATGATTTTACGAGAGATCCCATGGAATGCACCGAACTGGTCGAACACACAGGCTATGAAGCGCGCAGCATCGTGCGGCACAAAAACTGCTTGGTGCAGCCGGCCACGGACAACGTGGCAGAAGAACTCCCGGTGGCGCTGGTGTACAACGGCATCTCGCACGCCGTGATGATGGCCACGCCGCTGGACCTGGAGGCGTTCGCGGTCGGCTTCTCGCTGACCGAGGGCATCGTCGGGCGCAATGCCGAGATCCACGACCTGGAAGTGCGCGTGCACCCGCACGGCGCCGAGGTGCAGATGGAGATCAGCGAGCACGCCTTTGCCACCATGCGGGCCCGCCGGCGCGCGCTGGCGGGGCGCACCGGCTGCGGCGTCTGCGGCATCGAGAGCATCGAGCTGCTCGACCTGGAGCCGGCGCGCATGCCCGAGCCGGCCACCCGGCTCACGCCGTCGCGCGAGATGATCGAGCGCGCGGTCGCGGCGCTGCCGTCGCACCAGCGGCTGATGCAGGCCACCGGGGGTGTCCACGCCGCGGCCTGGTGCGATGCGGGCGGCGAGATCCTGCATGTGTTCGAGGATGTGGGCCGCCACAACGGCCTGGACAAGCTGATCGGCCACCTGGCGATGCAGCGCGTGGCGATGGACGACGGCTTCGTGCTGCTGTCCAGCCGCGCCAGCTATGAACTGGTGCGCAAGGTGGCGCGCATGAATATCCAGATGCTGGCGACGATCTCGGCGCCGACCTCGCTGGCGATACGCATCGCCGAGCAGGCCGGTCTGCGCCTGCTCAGCTTCTGCCGCCAGGATGGTTATGTCGACTATACCGGCGCCGCACTGGATGCCGCGCGCGGAGGCGCAGCATGCTGAACTTTGACGAGGCGCAGGCGGTCTTCGCGATGTGCGCGGAGCCCGTGCGGCAGACCGAAACCGTGTGGCTGGGCCTGCTGACCGGCCGCGTGCTGGCCGGCGACGTGGCCGCGGTCATGGATACGCCCGCGGCGGACCGCAGTGCCATGGACGGCTATGCGGTGCGCTGTGAAGACTGCCGCGCTGACGCCTGCCTGCCGCTGCAGCAGGTCGTCTACGCCGGCACGCAGCCGCAGCCGCTGTTGCCCGGCCAGGCCATCCGCATCTACACCGGCGGCGTGATTCCACCCGGCGCCGATGCCGTGGTCGCGCTGGAGGATGCCGAGGAAACCTATCGCGGCGTGGTCTGCGCGCGCGCACCCGTGGCGGGCCAGCATATCCGGCGCAAGGGCGAGGACGCCCGCCGGGGCGACCTGCTGCTGTCGGCGGGAACCCTGCTGCATGCGGGGCATATTGCCGCGCTGGCGTCGCAGGGACTGACGGAGGCCACGGTCTGCCGGCTGGTGGAGGTTGCCATCCTGACTTCGGGCGACGAGGTGGCGGCGCACGACGAGCCGCGCGACGTGTACCAGGTGCATGACGTCAATGGCCCGATGCTCGAGTCGCTGGTGCAGTCGATGGGCGCCGTGGTCAGTTGCCACCGCCACGTGCAGGACGACGAGCGCGCCTTGCACGACATGCTGCGGGAACTTGCCGCCGACGCCGACCTGGTGCTGGTCACCGGCGGTGCCTCGGTCGGCCAGCGCGACCTGGTCGCGGCGGCGCTGGCTTCGGCAGGCGGCGAGCTGCTTTGCCGTGGCGTCAACATGAAGCCCGGCAAGCCGGTCACGGTGGGGCGCCTGCGCGGCAAGCCCGTAGTATGCCTGCCCGGCAATCCGGCGGCGGCCTATGCCACCTTCGCGCTGCTGGTGACGCCGCTGCTGCGCCGCCTGCAGGGGCGCGCGGAGCTGTTCCCGCCGGTAGGCCGGGTCAGGGCGGCGCTGGCGGGCACCCGCCCGCACCGCGGCGATGCCTTCTGGCGCGTGGGCGAAATCGGCAACCTCGGCGGCCGCGAGAGCTTCGTGCAGGTCAATGCACAGCAGGGTGCCGCCTCGGTGTCGGCGCTCGGCCAGGCCAGCGGCTTTGTGCGGGTCGAACCCCAATGCGCCGGACAACTCCAAAATGTGCCCCTGCCGTACTATGATCTTCATCGTTGGCTCAGCTGACAGCAGCCCGGCGCAAGGGCCGGACCAGGCACCGGCCGGGCGCGAGGGACATGGGAAGGGGAGCGCAGCGTGAAACTATATGAAAAGCTGGCTGCGGACATAGAAGCATTGGTGCAGCAGGGGGTGCTGTTGCCCGGCGAGCGGATTCCCTCGGTGCGGCAGACCAGCCAGCACCACCGCATGAGCATCACCACGGTGATCCGGGCCTACGTCTTGCTGGAGAGCCGCGGCATCATCGAAAGCCGGCCGCAGTCCGGCTATTTCGTGCGCGCGCGGCCGGGCGAGCCGGTGGTCGAGCTGCGCCCGTCCAGGCCCAGTGCCAAGCCCTCGGCGGTGGATGTCAGCGCGCTGGTGCTTTCCACGCTGCGTTCGATCCGTTCCGATGATGCCGTGCCGCTCGGTTCGCCCTATCCGGACCCTTCGCTGTTTCCGTGGCAGCGCATCAACCAGTACGCCAACAATATCGCGCGCCGCTATGCCAAGTGGACCATGCTCGACGACCTGCCGCCCGGCAGCCCCGAGCTGATCCGGCAGATCTCGCGCCGCTACCTGGAGAACGGCTACGCCATCGATCCGAACGAGGTGATCGTCACCATTGGCGCGACCGAGGCCATCAACCTCTGCCTGCAGGCAGTGGCCAGGCCGGGCGATACCATCGCAGTGGAGTCGCCAACCTTCTACGCCATGCTCCATGCTATCGAGCGGCTGGGCATGCGCGCCATCGAGGTGGCGACCGATCCGGTGGAAGGCATCGACATCGGCGAGCTGGCGCGGCTGATCGATGAAAAGGGCGTGGCCGCCTGCATGGTGATGCCCAATTTCCAGAACCCGCTCGGCTTCCAGATGCCCGATGAGAAGAAGCGCGCGCTGGTGGCCATGCTGACCGAGAAGGACATCCCCGTCATCGAGAACGACGTCTACGGCGAGCTCTATTACGGCGAGGCCCATCCCAGTTCATTGAAGGCGTTTGACAAGGCCGGCATCGTGCTGCATTGCTCCTCGTTCTCCAAGACGCTGACCAATGCCTACCGGATCGGCTGGGCGCTGCCGGGCCGCTACCGCGAGGCGGTGGAACGGCTCAAGTTCCTCAACACGCTGACCACGCCCGCCATTCCGCAGCTGGCGATTGCCGAGTTCCTGAAGAACGACGGCTACGACTTCCACCTGCGGCGGGTGCGCAAGGCCTATGCGCAGCAGGCCAACATCATGGCCGCCGCGGTGCGCAGGTTCTTCCCGGACGGCACCACCCCGTCGCGCCCTGCGGGAGGCTATGTGCTGTGGGTGCAGCTGCCGGAGGGCATCGATGCGATGGAGATGTACCACGCCGCGCTGGAGCACCGCATCACCATCGCGCCCGGGCATATGTTTGCGCCCGGGGCCACTTACCGCCATTGCATCCGGCTGAACTACAGCGGGGAATGGTCGCCCGGAATCGAGTCCGCCGTGCAGACGCTGGGCAGGATCGCGCAGCACCTGCTGGCGCGCAGCCGGGAACCCGGCGAGGAAGAGCATGCAAGACGCTGATATCGATCCCGCCATGGTCGCGGCGCTCCAGGTCCTGTGGCAGGCTGGGCGCGAGGGCGGCGGCAGCCCCTGGTCGCTCGCCAAGATCGCGAAGCGGGCCCAGCTGCCAATGAGCGTGCTGCGGCGCGTGTTGACGCAACTGCAGGCCGCCGGACTGGCGGACGTGGCGATCGACGAGGAAGGCCGCGGTCACGCGAGCCTGACACCAGCCGGCGCGGAGCTTGCCGCGCAGGCTTTCCCGAATCCTGACTGAGTGGCCGAGAGCCGCGCCCGCGGCTCAGCCGCCGACCAGCGACATGCGCACCGTCGGGTACTGGCGCTTGCCGCTGGCCAGCCGGTCCGCGCGCAGCTCGGAGTAGCGGTCGCCGCGGGCCTGCCAGGCTTGCCGGACCGCGTCCGCAACGGCTTCATCGGGGCGCGCGGCACCCAGGTGCTGGCGCAGGTCGACAGAGCTGGTGGCGAACAGGCACAGGTAAAGCCGACCGTCGACCGAAACGCGTGCGCGGGTGCAATCGCCGCAGAACGGGTGCGAAACGCTGGAGATAAAACCCAGCTTCAGGCTGCCATCCGCCAGCAGGTAGTTGCTGGCGGTTTCGCCGTCGCGCCGGGTGACCGGCAGCAGCGCATGCGCGCGTTCGACCATGCCGCGGATCTCGTCGGACGGGACGACGCGTGACTGTGACCAGCCGCTCGGGCCTTCCACATCCATATATTCGATAAAGCGCAGCGTGACGTCGCTGCCACGGAAGTGCTCCACCAGCGGCAGCACCTGCGCGTCGTTGGTGCCGCGCTCGACCACGCAGTTGACCTTGACTGGTGCCAGGCCCGCCGCGATGGCCGCGTCGATGCCCTCCAGCACGCGCCCGACCGGGAAATCGACATCGTTCATGGCGCGGAAGATCTGGTCGTCCAGGCTGTCCAGGCTGACCGTGACCCGGCCCAGGCCTGCGTCGCGCAGCGAACGCGCCTTGCGGGCCAGCAGGCTGCCGTTGGTGGTCATGGCCACTTCCACCTGCCGGCCGTCCAGGGTACGCATGGCCGCAATGCGTTCGACCAGCGACTCGATGCCCTTGCGCAGCAGCGGCTCGCCGCCGGTCAGGCGCACTTTCTCAACGCCCAGGCCGACAAAGGCGCGCACGATGCGCAGCAGTTCCGCATCGGACAGGCGCTGCTCAGGCGACAGGAACGGATAGTCGCGCCCGAAGCGCTCCTTGGGCATGCAGTAGGTGCAGCGGAAGTTGCACTGGTCGATCACCGAGAGCCGCAGGTCGCGCAGCGGACGGCCCAGCTGGTCCCGGCAGGCGGGTGATGCGTGGTCCGGCTCGGGCGCCTCAAGACTGCGGGCGGCGGGCATTTCTTGCACAAGCGCTGCTTGCATGGCGAATCTCCCGGGGGCAATGGGGTAGGGCATGGCGCATGCCATGCCCTCCATGGTAGGGACCGATCGCCGCCCGGCAGGCGTACAAATCGGCAGGAGCGGAAGCAGAACAGTTCCGGCGGGGCCGGTATGGCTGCGTCGGGGCGCCTCATTCGCGCGGCGCCCGGATGCGCACCGTCGCGGTCTGGCCGGCGATCAGGTGGACCCCGGCGGGCACCTGGTCCAGTGCGATTCGCACCGGTATGCGCTGGGCCAGGCGCACCCAGTTGAAGGTCGGGTTGACGCTGGGCAGCATGTTGGGCCCGATGGCGCGGTCCTGGTCCTCGATGCCGGGCGCAATGCTCTGCACATGTCCGCGCAAGGGAGTGCGCTGGCCCATGATATGCACTTCGGCGGCGCTGCCGACGCGGATCGCGGGCAGCTTGGTTTCCTCGAAATAGCCTTCCACGTACTGCGAGCCGCTGGCCACCACCGACAGGGCCGGCCTGCCGCGGGTGGCAAAGTCGCCGACGCGCGGCAGGCGGTCGCTGGCATGGCCGTCGACCGGGCTGGTCACGCGGCAGCGGGCCAGGTTGAGCCTGGCCACGTCCACCGCGGCATCGGCTTCGTCGATGCGCGCCTGCGCGGCGGCCACGGCGGCCGCGTTCGCCGCCTGGCGCCGGCCCAGTGCCAGCGCGGCGCGCGCCGACGCGGCCTCGGCCTGGGCCTGTTTCAGGGCCAGGCTGAAGCGCTCCTGGTCCACCACGAACAGGACCTGGCCGCGTTGCACCCGGGCGTTGTCGCCGACGAGCACGGCAGTGACCAGGCCGGACACGTCCGGCGCGACCTGGATCACTTCTGCGCGCACATGGCCGTCGCGGGTCCAGGGCGCCTCGGTGTAGTACTGCCACAAATGCCAGGCGGTCAGCGCCGCGGCGACCACGGCCGCCAGGGTCACCGCAACGGGGCCGAGCAGCGAAAGCTTGCGAATCATGATGGGGCCTGCCAGAGGAGCGCGACGAGCGCGCCCAGTACAAGGATATAGAGCGAGAAATTGAACAAGGACCGGTGCCAGACGATGCGGTAGAAGCCGATCCGGGCGAGCACGGCGCGCACGCCGGCGGTCACCGCGAACGCGGCCAGCATCCACACCACGGTGGCCGGCACGAAGACGCCGTACAGGTCGAACTCAGTGGCGTGCATGGGGCTCTCCTTCGGTAGGCGGATACAGGGCCAGCCGCAGGGTGGCCAGTGCCGCCAGCGCCGTGCGGGGGCTGCCGTGCGCCGACGAGGCCAGCGCCGCGAAGGCCGCGTCGATCTGCGCCGCCAGTGCCGGAGCGGGCGGGCTGGCATGGCCGGCGCGCGCGCACTGGCGGTAGTGGCGTGCCACGCCGGCCAGCACGCGCTCCACGGCACGGCGGTGCGGCGCAGGCACGCCAGCGGGGGCGCGCCGCAGCGCGAGCGCGGCGGATTCGACCAGGAAGTCGGCAACGGCGCTGCCGGCGTGCCTGCCGCTGGCATTGTTGCGGCGGGTCAATGGCGGCCACTGGCGCAGCAGCCGGTCCAGCATGCGGCCGCGCAGCCGCGCGCTGTTGACCGGCGCGCGCGGGTGCGCCGCCAGCGCGATCTCGTTCCAGTTGGCCCGGGCCAGCCGGTAGGCCACCAGCTGCTGGCCGAAGGGCTGCATCAGGACCGCCCACAAGGCCGCGAACACCAGCGCCGCCAGGCTTGCCAGGCTGCTGTTGAAAATGCCGGCGAAACTTGCCGCGGTCAGGTGCTGCGGGCCCGGGAACGATGCCGCCGTGACCGCCAGCAACACGCCGAACAGCGCATTGCGCGGCTGCGTGGTCATGGCGCCGATGACCAGGTAGGGGCCGCACAGCAGGGCGGCCAGCGAGCCAAAGTCATGGGCCAGCTGCAGCACCACGAACTGGTAGTACCAGGACAGCAACGCACAGCCGATGCTCCACGCGATCACCCGGCCGGCCATCAGCCGCGGCTCCGCGGTGGTGGCGATAAAGCAGCTGGCAAGCGCGGCCAGGCCGACCGGGACGGCGCCATCGACCCACCCTGACACCATCCACAGCAGGCCCGCGACGAAGGTGGCCGAGCCGGCGGTGGCGCCGCGGAACAACAGTTGCGCGTGGTCATGGTGCCGGGCCTGCCCGGCGGGTTCCACGCGGTAGCGCAGCGCGGTGGGCTCGCTCCCGCCCTGGCGCAGGCTGGCCTGCAGCAGGCGGCAGTCTTGCCAGAGGTCGCCCAGTTCGTCCAGGTAGGTGCAGGTCGCCGCGACCAGCCGTGCATGCCAGTCCGCGGGTGCGGCGGGCGTGGTGCCTGCCGGGTACCAGGAAGGCGGCGGCCGGGACGCGCCGGCGTCGCCGGCGATCCAGGCCAGCGTGGCGCGCATGCGCTGCGCGACGGTGTCAGGCATGCCCGCCGGATGCCGGTGCAAGGCGCCGGCGGCATCGGCCAGCGCCAGCACCAGCGGCAGCAGGGCCGTCATGCGCTGGTGCAGGGCACGTGCGCGCCGCAGGGTCAGGGCGCCGTCGGCTTCATAGGTCAGCTGCGCCAGCTGGGTTTCCATTGCCAGGATATCGGCGGCCAGCAGGCTGAAGCTGTCATGGCGCTGGCCCGCGCTGGCGCCGGCGGCCAGCACGTCGGTGATCCAGCGCGAGGCGTGGTCCAGCCACGCCGACGCGCGCGCGGCCAGCGCCGGCGTGGTGCGCGAGGGAAACACCACCGCGCTGACCACGCTGGCGCAGACGATGCCGATGACGATTTCCTCGATGCGGGTGAGGGCCACGTCGAAGACCGTGGCCGGGTTGGTGACCGTCGGCAGCGCCACGATCGGCAGCGTATAGGCGGCCAGCAGGCAGATGTAGTTGCGCGGCGCCGGCTCCAGCAAGGACAGGTAGAGCAGGGTGCCGGTCCAGCACGCGATCGCGGCCATCAGCAGCACCGGCTCGTCGACCAGCCAGGGCACCAGCGCCACCGCGCACACCGCGCCCAGCAGCGTGCCGAAGACGCGGTAGGTGCCCTTGGCATAGGTGGCGCCGGCCAGCGGGCTGGACACCAGGTAGACGGTGGCCATGGCCCAGTAGGGCCGCGGCAGCCCGAGCGCCAGCGCCACGTAGAGCGCCAGCATTGCCGCGCCGAACACCTTCAGCGAATGCAGCCAGGGTGCAAGGTCGGGGCGTCCCGCCCAGGCTGCCGCGAGCGTGTCGAACACGCCGGCGGTGCGCGCGGGCAGCGCGGGACGGGAGAGCGGGCCAGAGGACGGCATGGCTTCAGTTGGCAAGCCCGGCTGCCCGCATCAGCAGCTTCATCAGGCTGGCGCAGACGAAGACGGTGCCGACCCCCGCCAGCCACAGCGCCAGCAGCCAGCCCAGGCGGGCCGCCAGCCGCGATTGCGGGATCCTGGCCATCAGTGGTACCCCTCCCCGCGCTTGACCTTGCCGCGAAACACGTAATAGGACCAGGAGGTGTAGGCCAGGATGATCGGCACGATGAACAGGGTGCCGACCAGCGCGAAGCCCTGGCTTTGCGGGGGCGACGACGCATCGAAGATCGAGATCGACGGCGGGATGATATTGGGCCAGATGCTGATGGCAAGCCCGGTATAGCCCATGAAGATCATCAGCAGCGCGTACAGGAACGGCGACACGTTCGGGTGCTTGCGCAGGGACCGGTAGATGCCGAAGGCCGAGAACAGCACCAGCAGCGGCACCGGCAGGAAGAAGAACAGGTTGGGCAGCGCGAACCAGCGTTGCGCGATCTCCGGATGGGTCAGCGGCGTCCACACGCTCACCGCGGCGACCATTGCCAGCATCACGCCGGTCAGCACGTTGGTCACGCGCAGCATGGTCCATTGCAGGCGGCCCTCGGTCTTCATGATGAGCCAGGTGACCCCGAGGAAGGCATAGGTGATCACCACGCCCACGCCGCAGAAGACCGGGAACGGCGCCAGCCAGTCGAGCGCGCCGCCGGTGAAGGTGGCGCCTTCCATGGCGATGCCGTCGATATAGGCGCCCAGTGTCACGCCCTGGAAGAAGGCGGCGAGCACCGATCCCCACGTGAACGCGGCATCCCAGTACGGGCGGCTGCGGTCGCTGGCCTTGAAGCGGAATTCAAAGGCCACGCCGCGGAAGATCAGCCCCATCAGCATGAACATCAGCGGCAGGTAGAAGGCGCTGAGCAGCACCGAGTAGGCCAGCGGGAAGGCGCCCAGCAGCGCCGCGCCGCCCAGCACCAGCCAGGTTTCGTTGCCGTCCCAGACCGGGGCCACCGTGTTCATCATGACGTCGCGGTCATGACGGTCGCCGACGAAGGGAAAGAGAATGCCGATGCCAAGATCGAATCCGTCCATGATGACGTACATCATCACACCGAAGAAGATCAGGGCGGCCCAGATAACGGGAAGGTTGATACCCATGTTGATCACCTGTTCAGGATTCGCGCTGGCCGTGCGGGGCCATCGGGTTGGGTGTGGAAGCCGCGGCGATGGCGGCGGGGACGACGCTGCCGGGGCCGTAGGACGGCTCTTCGTGCGGGTGCGCGTCGGGGGCGGGGCCGGCGCTGGCCAGCTTGAGCATGTAGCGGATGCCCACGCCGAAGCAGACGAAGTAGATCACCACGAACAGTGCCAGCGACAGCGCCACCGGGCCGGCCGCATGCGCGGAAACGGCATCATGGGTACGCAGCAGTCCATAGACCACCCACGGCTGGCGGCCGATCTCGGTGGTCATCCAGCCGGCCAGCAGCGCGACCAGCCCGGCGGGGCCCATCACCACCGCGAGGCGCAGGAAGGCCTTGGACCGGTACAGCGCGCCGTTGCGGCGCAGCACCCAGCCCAGCAGGCCGAACAGGATCATCGCCACCCCCAGGCCAACCATGATGCGGAAGGTGAAGAACAGCACTGTGGCATTGGGGCGGTCTTCCCTGGGGAAGTCCTTCAGGCCACGGATCTGGCCGTCAAGGCTGTGCGTGAGGATCAGGCTGCCCAGGCGCGGAATCTCGATGGCGTAGCGGGTTTCCTCGCGTTCCATGTCGGGGATGCCGAAGACGATCAGCGGGAAGCCGCCCTTGTCATCCTTGGCCGCGGTGTTCCAGTGCCCCTCCATCGCAGCGATCTTGGCGGGCTGGTGCTCCAGCGTGTTCAGGCCGTGGGCGTCGCCCACCACCGCCTGGATCGGCGCCGCGATCAGCACCATCCACAGCGCCATCGACAGCATCTTGCGGGCGGCGGGCACGGCGCGGTCATGCAGCAGCTGCCAGGCCGAGGATGCCGCCACGAACAGTGCCGTCGACAGCAGCGCGGCGATCACCATGTGCGCCAGGCGGTAGGGGAACGACGGGTTGAAGATCACCTCGAGCCAGTCGGTCGGCACCACCTTGCCGGCAACGATGACGTAGCCGGCCGGCGTATGCATCCAGCTGTTCGATGCCAGGATCCAGGTGGAGGAAATCATGGTGCCGAGCGCCACCATCACCGTCGAGAAGAAGTGCAGCCCCGGCCCGACCCGATTCCAGCCGAACAGCATCACGCCCAGGAAGCCCGCTTCCAGGAAGAAGGCGGTCAGCACCTCGTAGGTCAGCAGCGGTCCGGTGACGCTCCCCGCAAACTGCGAGAAGCCGGACCAGTTGGTGCCGAACTCATAGGCCATGACCAGGCCGGAAACGACCCCCATGCCGAAGTTCAACGCGAAGACCTTGATCCAGAACTGGTACAGGGTCCTGTACACCGTGTCCTTGGTGTAGAGCCAGCGTGCTTCCAGGAACGCCAGGAA
This sequence comes from Cupriavidus sp. GW823-FHT07B10, assembly GCF_058794355.1. NCBI lineage: Bacteria > Pseudomonadati > Pseudomonadota > Betaproteobacteria > Burkholderiales > Burkholderiaceae > Cupriavidus > Cupriavidus sp. GW823-FHT07B10. The sequence goes on along the minus strand of NZ_JBXAGS010000007.1, from coordinate 99,369 downwards.
ACATGCCAGCCCGATCGTGATGGCGGGAAATAATATGTGGAAGGAAACCGTGAATCCGAACTGGATTCGAGCGAGTTCCAGGGCTGTGAGTCCGTACATCGATGTGCTCTCCGTGGGGTGGCCGCCGGCACGACGGCGTGTCGCGCGAGACTGTGTCCGGTCCCGCAACGACGCATGGCGGGCAACTGGGCGATTTCATATCGGGTCAATTGCGGGACAGGACACCATGGACAAGCGTAAGGACTACAGCCTGCCCGCTAGGGATACAGTTCTTGCGGAACCGTTCAAGCTCAGTTCTTCAGGCCGGAAGCAGCGCTTGCCAGGCACTTCGCGCCACCGGTACAGATGACGCGATTGCGCGGGATCACAGTCATGCGACAGGATCCCGCGGCACCAGTCAGGAGGCTCTCGGGTGTGCGCTGCGAAGATGGATCAGGACGCAGCGGACGGCCGGCGCGAGCGCTCAGCTGAACAGCTTCATGGCCTTGCCGAGGGTCGACCAGATCCCCGCGCCCAGCGGGATCAGCACGTATGCCCAGAACGCGAGCAGCAGCAGCGTCTTGCCGAAAGTACGGTCGTCTTGCACGGTGGTGTCTCCTGTGTATTGGTATCGGAAGCCGGGGTGGCGCTCAGGCTGCGCTGGTGGCTTCGCGCAGGTGGTGGCGCTCATGCACCGGCCGGATCAGCAGGTTGCAGACGAACCCCGCCACCAGCAGGCCGGCCATGATGTGCAGGGTGTCGACATAGACCTCTGACCTGGGTACACCCATGGCCAGCTTGTGCTCGCGGATGTAGTTGACCAGCGCCGGGCCGGCAATGCCGGCGGCGGCCCAGGCGGTCAGCAGGCGGCCATGGATGCCGCCGACGTAGGCCGTGCCGAACATGTCCGCCAGGTAGGCGGGAATGGTGCTGAAGCCGCCGCCATACATGGTCAGGATCAGGAAGTAGCAGACCACGAACAGGGCCACGTTGCCGGACGAGCCGACGGCCGGCACCGCCATGTACAACGCGGCGCCGAAGGCGAAGAAGATGGCATAGGTGATCTTGCGGCCGAAGTAGTCGCTGGCGGAGCTCCACAGGAAGCGCCCCGTCATGTTGCCGATGCTGAGCAGGCCGACGAAGCCGGCGGCGGCTGCCGCAGTGATGCTGCCCTTGAAGGTTTCCTGGATCATCACCGCAGCCTGGCCCAGCACGCCAATGCCGGCGGTGATGTTCAGGAACAGGATCACCCACAGCAGGTAGAATTGCGGCGTCTTCAGCGCCTGGTCGATGTGCACGTTGGCGTGCGTGACCATCTTGCGGGCCTTGGTGGTGGGTACGTAGCCCGGGGGCGCCCAGCCCGGGGCCGGGATGCGGATGGCCAGCGCCCCGATCGACATCGAGATGAAGTAGATCACGCCCATCACCAGGAAGGTCTGAGCCACGCCCGCGCTGGTCGCGCTCTTGAAGTAGTTCATCAGCGCGACCGACAGCGGCGCGCCGATCATCGCGCCGCCGCCGAAGCCCATGATCGCCATGCCGGTGGCCATGCCGCGGCGGTCGGGGAACCAGCGGATCAGCGTGGACACCGGCGACACGTAGCCCAGCCCCAGCCCGATCCCGCCCAGCACGCCGTAGCCCAGGTATAGCAGCCAGATCTGGTGCAGCCAGATGCCCAGCGCCGAAACCAGGAAGCCGCCGCCGAAGCAGCACGCGGCCGTGAACATGGTGCGCCGCGGCCCGACCTTCTCCAGCCACTTGCCGGCAAAGGCGGCAGAGATGCCGAGGAAGAAGATCGCCAGCGAGAACACCCAGCCCAGCGTGGTCAGTTGCCAGTCGCCCGGCGCGGACTGCGTGACGCCGAGGATCCGCGTCAGCGGCTCGTTGAAGACCGAGAAGGCATAGGCCTGGCCGATGCACAGGTGCACCGCCAGCGCGGCCGGCGGCACCATCCAGCGGTTGAAGCCGGGGCGGGCGATGATGGCCTCCTTGGAGAAGGCCGACGGGCGTGATGCTGGCCGGGACGGCGACGCGTGCTGGGACTTCTGCGAGGGCGTTTGCGCTTGCGCGGGGTATGACATGAAGGTGTCTCCTACCTGGAAGTGGCAGCCTCTTTTTTGCGCGTGATGCGACGGGCTGGAGTGCGTGGTTCAGCAAAAGCCATGCCCAAGGCGCAATCCCTTTGTCGTCAATGGATTGCGTCGCGCGGCCCCGCGCGCCGGGGTGCAGCCTTGGACAAAATGTCCGGACGGAGGCCCCTTGCCCGCGCCAAAATGTCCATGTGCGGCGGCCGGCTCGGTTTAATTCCCAATACAGCCGGGTGGCCGACTGTCGCTAGACTCTTCCCTTGCCCCGCAACAACTAAAGTGATGAGCGAAAGACAAAGCAACCCGCCCGATGCCGACAACTGGCAGCGTCGCACGATCCTGGTGGTGGACGACGAGGCCGGCATGCGTTCGTTCCTGTCGCGCGCGCTCGAAGGCAAGGTGGGCAGCGTGGTGACGGCCGACAGCGCCGAAGCGGGTGCCGCGCTGCTGGAGCAACGGCATTTCGACCTGATCCTGCTCGATGTGGCGCTGCCCGGTGCCAGCGGGATGGAGTGGCTCAAGGCACTGCGCGCGGCCGGCAACCCCGCCGACGTGATCCTGATGACGGCCTTCGCCGACATGGACACGGCGATTGCCGCGCTGCGCTCGGGCGCCGCGGACTTCATCGTCAAGCCGTTCCGGGTCGACCAGATGCTCAATGCGATCCGGCGCTGCTTCGACCGGACCCGGCTCACGCGCGAGAACTACCTGCTGCGCCGCGAGCTGGACAAGTACACCATCCACAAGCACTTCATCGGCGAGTCCGAAGCGATGAAGAAGGTCATGGCGCTGGTGGCACGGGTGGCACCGATGCCATCGACGGTACTGGTGACGGGCGAGTCCGGCACCGGCAAGGAAGTGGTGGCGCGCGAGCTGCATCGCCTGAGCGGACGGCAGGGCCAGTTCGTGCCGCTCAACTGCGGCGCGATGGCGCCCGAGATCATCGAAAGCGAATTGTTCGGCCACGCCAAGGGGGCCTTCACCGGCGCGGCCGGCGGGCGCCATGGCCTGTTTCTCTATGCCGACGGCGGCACGCTGTTCCTGGACGAGATCTCGGAGCTGCCGCTGCCGATGCAGGCCAAGCTGTTGCGGGTGATCGAGGACCGGCGCATCCGGCCGCTCGGCACCGAGCGCGAGATTGCCGTGGATGTGCGCATCGTCGCGGCCTGCAACCGCAACCTGGCCAACGAGGTCGCCGCCGGGCGCTTCCGCCAGGACCTGTTCTACCGACTCGATGTCGTGTCCGTAGCCATCCCGCCGTTGCGCACGCGGCCGGAAGACATCGTGCCGCTGGCCGAGCATTTCTCGGAGCAGCTGTCGGCCCAGCTCGGGCTGCCGGCGGTGCCGCTGTCGCCCTCATTGATCCGGGTGCTCAAGGGCTACGACTGGCCAGGCAATGCGCGCGAACTGCGCAACCTGGTGGAGCGGGCGCTGATCCTTGGCGAATACCCGGTCGAGCTGCTCGCGCACCAGGCCGATCCGGCTCAAGCCAACCTTCCGGAGGAAGAGCGCGAGGATGCAGCCATGCCGGCCGACGACGGCACCCTGCTGGAGTCGGTGGAGCGGCGGCACATCCTGCAGGTGCTGGCGGCCGAGGGCGGCAACCGGGTGGAAGCGGCGCGCCGGCTTGGCATCTCGCGCCGCACGCTGGACCGCAAATGCCTGCAGTGGGGCCTGCGTCCTTGAGCCCGGCTGCGCTGCTGCGCCACTATCGCGCCTCGCTGCGGGCCAAGCTTGTATCCATCGTGGTCGCGCCCCTGCTGGTGGCGCTGCTGGCGCTGCTGCTGATCATGGGGTTGTGGGGCAATCGCGCGTTCCAGGCCTTGCTTGCCTACAAGGTCAACAGCGACCTGCTGGTCGCCCACGAGTATTTCGAGCATATGGTGGGCGGCGTGGGCGACCGTGTCCTGCAGGAGGCGAGGTCATATGCGCTGGTGGACGGACTTCGCCGCGGCGGCGCCATGCCCGGGATCCTGGCTGACGCGCGGCGCACGCATGGGCTCGATTTCCTGCAGTTGCTCGATCCGCAAGGGCGGCTGCTTGCCGCTGCGCCTGCCGGTGCGGCAGGGGCGGATTACGCAGCCTGGCGCGTGGTGGCCAGCGCCGCCGCCGGCCGCACGGACGCCGCCACCGACGTATGGTCTGCCACGCAACTGGCCGCGGTTTCCGGCGAGCTTGCCCGACGCGCACAGGTGGCGCTACGCCCCACCGCCAACGCAGCGCCGACCGACAGGACCCAGGAAAGCCGCGGCATGGTGATGCACGCAGCCGCACCGGTATTTGACCAGGCGGGAACGCTGGTGGCGATCCTGCATGGCGGCACGCTGCTGAACCACAACCTCGGCTTCATCGACACGATCAACGCGCTGGTCTACCAGCCGGAATCGCTGCCTCGTGGCAGCGAGGGCACGGCGACCCTGTTCCTGGACGACACGCGCATTGCCACCAACGTTCGGCTGTTCCATGGCGAGCGCGCCCTGGGAACGCGGGTCTCCCGCGAGGTGCGCGACAAGGTGCTGCTGCGCGGCGAGAAATGGCTGGACCTGGCGTTCGTGGTCAGCGACTGGTACATGAGCGCCTATGAGCCGATCGTGGACAGCCGCGGCGAGCGGATCGGCATGCTCTATGTTGGCTATCTTGCCAGGCCCATCGGCCAGGTGAAGAACCTGGCTTTTGGGGTCCTGGTGGGCCTGTTCCTGCTGCTGGGCGTGGCGGGGTCGTTATTGGCCTTGTTCTGGGCCAGGCGCGTGTTCGCGCCGATGGCGCGGATGGTCGGCACCATGCAGGCGCTGAAGGCGGGCGACGCCGATGCGCGCGTGGGCCCGGTGCGCAGCGAAGACGAGCTCGGCCAGCTCGCCAGCCAGTTCGACCAGCTGCTGTCGGCCCTGCGGCAGCGCAATGACCAGCTCAGGGACTGGGCGGACTCGCTCGATCGCAAGGTGGCCGAGCGCACGCGCGAGCTGGAGGACGCAAACGCCGAGCTGCGTGCCACCCGGCAGCAGCTGATCACGTCGGAGAAGCTCGTCGTCGCAGGGCACCTTACGGCGGGCGTGGCACATGAGATCAACAATCCGATCGCCGTCATCCAGGGCAACCTGGACGTGGCGCGCGAGATTCTTGGCCCGGCTGCCGAGCCAGTCCGGCACGAGCTGAGGCTGATCGACGAGCAGGTGCGGCGTATCCACCTGCTGACCAACCGGCTGCTGCAGTTTGTCCGGCCAGAGGCCTACGCGGGCAATATGGAGCGCCTGGATGCGGGCGAGGTGGCGACTGGCTGCGTCGACCTGGTCCAGCACATGCTGAAGGGCGCGTCGATCCGGGTCGAGCTGGACTGCCGGGCCACGCGGCAGGTGCGCATCAGCCGCAGCGAGCTGCAGCAGGTGGTGGTCAACCTGCTGACCAATGCCATCCACGCCATGCCCGAGGGCGGCACGCTCACGCTCGGCACGCGCGACTGGGACGGGCAGGGCGTGACGCTGCATGTGCGCGACACCGGGCACGGCATCCGGGAAGAAGACGTGCCCAACCTGTTCAATCCGTTCTTCACGACCAAGAAGCAGATGGGGACGGGCCTCGGGCTTTCCATCAGCTATGCGCTGGTGGAGCGCTACGGCGGCCGCATTACCGTGGAGAGCGCGGTGGGGCAGGGGGCGGAGTTTATTGTCTGGCTGCGCGAGGACGGGGCGGCCCCGGCGCAGGCAGGGGCGGGCGGCGGCGTGCCATGACATGGCATGTTGGCGGCCCACGTGAGAGCACCAAGCCTTCCAAGCCAGGGTGATGCAGCGCGGTGCACGGTCCGAAGGAGCAGTTCAATCAGGCCGATCGACTCAACTGATCGGTTGCCCGATGGCAAGGAGGTTGCCCTCGCTGTCTCTGAACCAGGCACCTTTCTCGCCCAGGCCACCCTTGGACGGGTAGTTCCCCTGGACCTCGGCGATCCCATTGATGGTCTTGAGGCCGGGAAGATCGTATTCTTCGAACACGACTCCCAGCTGCAGCAGCTCGCTAACGGTTGCCTGGATGTCATCGACCTCCCAGGCCATTTGTGTGTGATTGCCAGAGGCCGAGCCAGCCGACTCGAAAAGTACGAAGTAGCTGTTGCCGCACTTGTAGCGCAGGCCGCCGGGCCGTTCCTCAACTGGCTCAAGACCGAGCTTGCTCGAGTAGAAGGATCTCGCTCGCGCGAGGTCTTGCGCAGGAATCCTGGCCGCGACGTCACTGTTCTGAAGCATGGGAAACCCTCCTGGTCAAGGCTGGACCTGTGACTAGCTTAGGCGTGGGACGGGCGCTAGAGAAAGGGGTAGCAGCATGACGGTACTGGTTTTGGGATTGCTCATTTTTCTGGGTTCGCACTCGGTACGCATGGTTGCCGACCCATGGCGCACCGCGCAGATTGCCAGGCTCGGCCCCCGTCGCTGGAAAGGCTTGTACACCCTGGTTTCGATTGCCGGCCTGGCGCTGGTTGTCTGGGGCTACGGCCTGGCCAGCGCGGATCCTGTGATGGCCTGGACGGCGCCGGTGTGGGGGCGGCACGTTGCTGCATTGCTCACGATCCCGGCCTTTGTGCTGATTGCGGCGGCCTATGTGCCTCGCAACCGCATCAAGGCTGCGCTTGGCCATCCGATGCTGGCAGGCGTGCAGGCCTGGGCCCTGGGGCACCTTCTTGCCAACCGAACACTCGCGGCAGTGGTGCTGTTTGGCGCGTTCCTGGCGTGGGCGGTGGCGGACTTCGTGTCAGCGCGCCGGCGGGACCGGGAAGCAGGAACCAGCTACCCGGCCGGGACACCTGCGCGCGATGCGATGGTGGCGGTCGTCGGGCTGGCAGGCTGGGTGCTGTTCGGATTCGTGCTTCACGAATGGATGACTGGCGTGCGGGCGTTCGGATAGGCGAAGAATCTGGTCGTCAGCAGGACAGGTCGGGCAGCGCCTCATCCCGGCAGCGCAAAGGGATTAAACCCGGTCCGTTGATAGCCCTCCGCCGTCACAGCATCGTCCAGCGCCAGGGAGGCAAGGTCATCGGCCACGGCCTCGGCCTGCGGGTCGCGTTCCAGTGAGATCACCTTCAGGTAACCGTGGCACACCCCGCAGCTTTCGGCGCGCACCGTAGCTTCGGCGGTGTCGAAGCTGAGGTAGTCAAGCTCCGAGGCTTCGCCGCAGTTGGTGCATTTCGCCCGCACCATGTGCCACTGGCTCTCGCAGAGCGCGCAATGCAGATAGCGCATGCCCTGGCGGTCGCCGATCAGGATCAGGCTTGCCACGGGGGCAGTGCCGCAGACCGGGCAGGATGCGTGCTCGGCCGGGCCGCTGTCGGGCACGGGCGCCGCCCGCGCGGCGCTGGCACATTGCAGCGAGAGCGCAGCCCAGAGGAAGGGCGCGATTGCCGCCGGCACCGCATCAAAGCGGCCCTCGGTCAGCGCCTGGGCGGCGCCAAGGCGCGCATCCGCAGGGAGGGCGCGCAGCGCCGCAAGATGCGGGGCGACCGGGGCGGGAACATCGTGCGCGAGCCGCTCGATCAACCGATCAAGCAGGGCGCCCCAATGCCCCTCCTGCGGGATGGCCCTGGCGTCTGCCGGGGCGGACACATCGGCCTCGGCCACAAGCGATGCCTGCACCTCGGCCACGCGGGCGGCCAGGCGCAGGTAATCGGCAAGGTCGTGCCCTTCGGCCAGCGCGCGCAGGCGTGCGGCGCGGCGGCTGTAAAGACCGGCAAGGTCTGGCTGGATCAGCGGCGTGAAATGCCGGGAGGCCTCGTCCGATGGCAGTGTTCCCGGCGTGGCCTGATGCTGGTTCATGCCTCGTTCCCCTTCGCTTGCGCCGCTTTCGACTCCTTTGCCTGCAACTCGCCATACCAGCGGTCATGGTGCTGCCTGGCCCAGGCGCGCGAGACGTAGCCCGTCACCATGCCGGTGATCGAGCCGCGGACCCAGATCGCCAGATAGATGTGGCCCACGATCAGCAGGATCAGGCCGATCCCCGCGACGGAATGGGCCAGGATCGCCAGGCGGAGCACGGGAATCGGGAAATACTCGGCGAAATAGGCGCGCCACATGATCAGGCCGGAGACCAGCAGGGCCAGGATCGAAGCCATAATGAGCCAGAACAGCACCTTCTGGCCGGCGTTGTACTTGCCGATCTGCAGCGGTTCGCCACCATGCTGGTTCAGCAGCACTTCCCTGGCGCGGCGGAACCAGATCGCGTCGGTGCGCGCGGGCATGTTGTGGCCGACAAAGCGCCAGAACATGTAGCACAGCCCCGCGAACACCGCGATGCCCAGGAACGGGTGGAGCAGCCGTGCCATCTGCGGCGTGCCAAGGAAGCCGCTCAGCCAGCTCACCGTCGGGAAGAACCACGAGATTCCCGAAACCGCCGCAAGGAAGAAGCAGAGCACGATCGCCCAGTGACACAGCCGCTCGGCGAATTTCGTGCGCAGAATCCTGTCGTTGTTGGTCGCCATTTCCGGTCTCCGCTTATGCTGCGCCGTCAGTCGGGGCGTCGTGTTCGTCTGATTCGGTGATGTTGGGGCCGACCGCCATGAAATGCGCGGCCATGCCCACGACCGCCGCCGCGCCGACGAAGCCGGCTACGGGTTTCAGGCCATCCTTCCAGCCGGAGACCACCGAGCTGATCTCCGGGTCCTTCGGCAAGCCCGCGTAACGCTTCGGGTCGTCGGCATGTTGCAGCACATACATCACGTGGGTGCCGCCGACCCCCGCCGGGTCATACAGGCCGGCCCTGGCATAGCCGCGCTCATTCAACTCGGCCACGCGCTCGCCGGCAAGGGATTGCATCTCTGCCTTCGAGCCAAAGGCGATGGCGCCGGTCGGGCAGGTCTTGACGCAGGCAGGCTCCTGCCCGACCGAGACGCGGTCCGAGCACAGCGTGCACTTGTAGGCCTTGTTGTCCAGCTTGGAAATACGCGGCACGTCGAAGGGGCAGCCCGCGACGCAATAGCCGCAGCCGATGCACAGGTCGGACTGGAAGTCGACGATGCCGTTGGCGTACTGGACGATGGCGCCCGGCGCCGGGCAGGCTTTCAGGCAGCCGGGATCCTCGCAATGCATGCAGCCGTCCTTGCGGATCAGCCATTCCAGCTTGCCCGCCTGGTCCTCATGCTCGGTGAAGCGCATCAGGGTCCAGGTGTTGGGCGACAGGTCGCGCGGATTGTCGTAGACGCCGACATTCTCCTGCACGTCGCCGCGCAGGTCGTTCCATTCGTTGCAGGCGACCTGGCACGCCTTGCAGCCGATGCAGATCGACACGTCGATCAGCTTGGCCACTTCCATCTGATGGTCGCGGATACGAGGGGCGGGTGTCAGCTCCGACGAGGCCGAGCTACGGATGATGTTCTGCGAGTTCATGCTTGCGCTCCCGCCACTTTTTCAATGTTTACAAGGAATGCCTTGAATTCCGGCGTTTGCGAATTGGCGTCGCCGACACCGGGCGCAAGCGTGTTGGCGAGATAGCCCTTGCGGGTCGCCCCCTCGAAGCCCCAATGGCAGGGGATGCCGATCTGATCGACCGCCTGCCCGGCCACCCGGAGCGTGCGCATGCGCTTGGTCACCACGGCCTTGGCAGTGATATGGCCGCGCTTGGTTGTGATCTTCACTGTGTCGCCATGCGCGATGCCCTTGTCCGCGGCCAGCTTTTCGCCGATCTCGACGAATTGCTCGGGCTGGAGCATGGCGTTCAGGTGCGAGTGCTTGGTCCAGTGGCGGAACAGTTCCGTGATGGAATAGGTCGTGGCGACATAGGGGAACTCGGTGCGGTTGCCCATCCGCTGCGCATCGTTCTGGAAGATGCGGGCGGTCGGGTTGTGCGTGACCTTGTCGTGCAGGGGGTTCTTGGCGATCGGGCTTTCAACCGGCTCGTAATGCTCGGGGAAGGGGCCGTCGGTCATGCCGCCGACGGAGAACAGGCGCCCGACGCCTTCGGGCAGCATGATGAAGGGGCCGACGGGCGTGCCGGGCGCCGCAGTGAGCGGAAAGTCGGGCACGTCAGCGCCCACCCATTTCTCGCCGTTCCAATGCAGGATCTGGCGCTTGGGGTCCCAGGGGTTCCCCATCTCGTCCATCGAGGCGCGGTTGTAGAGGATGCGGCGGTTCGCGGGCCACGACCAGGCCCAGCCCGGCGTGTTGCCCAGGCCGGTGTCGGTGTTGTCGCGCCTGGCCATCTGGTTGCCCGCCTCGGTCCAGGAACCGGCGAAGATCCAGCAGTAGCTTGAGGTGGTGCCGTCGTCGCGCAGTTGGGCGAACGAATCCAGCAGCTGGCCCTTGCGCAGGATCTTCTTGCCGGTCTCGTCGAACACGTCTGCCAGCGCGTAGCCATTGGCTTCCTTGGCCATTTCCTCGGGATGCGGGCTGTGCGGATCGTGATAGGTCGCCTCGTCCCAGGTCATGTGCAGCACCTGTTCCGGGCAGGCGCCGCCTTCCTTCTCGTAGAGCCGCCGCAGCTCCATCATGATGCCGCCGAGGATGGCCGGGTCATGACGCGCCTCGCCCGGCGGCTGCTGGCCCGCGTAGTGCCATTGCAGCCAGCGGCCGGAGTTCACGACCGTCCCGTCTTCCTCGGCAAAGCAGCTCGACGGCAGCCGGAAGACCTCGGTCATGATCTCTTCGGTCTTGACGTCGTTGAACTTGCCTTCGTTGCGCCAGAAGTTGGAGGTCTCGGTCACCAGCGGGTCGATGACCACGAGGAACTTCAGTTTCGACAGCGCGGCCGAGGTCTTGTTCTTGTCAGGCATCGCCGCCAGCGGGTTGAACCCCTGGACGACATAGCCGTTGACCTTGCCCTCGTACATCAGGTCGAAATAGGCCAGCATGTCGTAGCTGCGGTCCCATTTCGGCAGCAGGTCGAAGGCCCAGTTGTTTTCCGCAGTGGCATGCTTGCCGAACAGGTTCTTCTGCAGTGAGACGAAGAACTTGGGCAGGTTCTTCCAGTAGTTCACCTGATCGGGCAGCACGGCCTTGGGCGTGGCATCGGCCAGGTATTGCTTCAGGGTCTGCTGCCTGTCGGTGGGCAGGTCCATGTAGCCCGGCAGTCGCACTGACAGCAGGCCAAGGTCGGTATAGCCCTGGATATTGGAATGCCCGCGCAGCGCATTGACGCCGCCGCCGGACATACCGACATTGCCCAGCAGCAGCTGGATCATCGCGGCGCCGCGGATGATCTGCGCGCCACCGGTGTGGTGCGTCCAGCCGAGTGCGTAAAGCCAGGTCAGGGTCTTGTCCTTCGCCGAGCACGAGCCGACGATCTCGGCGATCTGCAGGAAGTCGGCCTTGCGGACGCCGGTGATCTCCTCGACCTTCTCGGGCGTGTAGCGTGACACGTGCTGCTTCAGCAGGCTCAGCACGCAGCGCGGATGGCGCATCGAGGGATCGCGTTTCGCGTTCCCCGCCGCGTCCAGCTCATAGTTCCAGGAGGATTTGTCGTAGACGAGCTTCTGCGGATCGAAGCCCGAGAACAACCCTTCGTCGAAGCCGAAATCCTCGCGTACGATCAGCGACGCGTTGGTGTACGCGCGTACATAGTCGTGCTGGATCTTGTCGTGCTGCAGCAGCCAGTTGACCATGCCCATCAGGAATGCCGTGTCCGACCCCGCCCGGATCGGCGAGAAGATATCGGCAACCGAGGCGGTGCGGTTGAAGCGCGGATCAATGACGATGACCTTGGCCTTGTTCCTGATCTTGGCCTCGATCACCCACTTGAAGCCGACCGGATGGGCCTCGGCCGGGTTGCCGCCCATGACGATGACGACATTGGCGTTCTTGATGTCCACCCAGTGATTCGTCATCGCGCCGCGCCCGAAGGACGGCCCCAGCGCCGAAACCGTTGGCCCGTGGCACAGGCGCGCCTGGCAGTCCAGCGCCAGCATGCCCAACGATCGGGCAAACTTGAAGTCGAGAACCCCGGTTTCGTTAGATGCCGCCGACGAGGCGAGCATGCCCGAACTGAGCCAGCGGTTGACCAGCTGGCCCTTGTCGTTGCTCGCGATGAAGTTCTTGTCACGGTCGTCCTTCAGCAGGCGGGCGATGCGCCTGGTCGCATCGTCCCAACTGATGCGCACCCACTCCTTTGATCCCGGCGCGCGATATTCCGGATACTGCAACCGGTTCTTCGAATGGACGATGTCCAGCAGCCCGGCGCCCTTGGGACAGAGCGAACCACGGCTGACCGGGTGATCGGGATCCCCCTCGATGTGGAAGATGCGGGGCTTCGCGTTCCTGGCGCCGTCACCCAGCGAATACATCAGCAGGCCGCACCCGACCGAGCAATAGGTGCAGTTGTTGCGCGTCTCTTTCGCACGCAGCAGCTTGTAGGGGCGCACGCCGGCAGGCGCCTGCGCCCAGGCAGTACCCAGGCCCAGCGCCGAGGCCGAGACGGCAACAGATCCAAAGCCAAGGATCTTGAGGAACTGCCGACGTCCGATATTGGTGGTGTAGGTCATCGTGGTCTCATCGTCATTTCTTCTTCCGCCCATCCCTGCTGCCAGGGGTGGGGGCGATCGCATCCGAGACCCGCAGCTTCATTTGGGCGCACGTATCCTCGGGGCGTCCGGATCGCGATCGATCACGGAGATGCCCCGTCCGGCACGTCCCTGAGGTGCATGCGCAAGAGGATGACCAACCACAAATGACGTCGCGGCGCCGGTCACGACGCGACGTCATCCGTGCCGGTTTTCCGCGCGCACGGCTCCACGAGCGGAGAAATGCCGCTCAGGTTCGAATGCAGACTAATTTGGATAAGCGATGAGAATGAGCCCGAAACGCCCTGCGGATTGCCCTGCAGATGCGCGGCCCCACCGGGGCACGACGTCGGGACGGGTATCGCTCGCTGAGGAGCGTAGCACGACCGGCCGATTACTCCAAATAGGGGAAAGTCCGGTTCGGCGCGGGCGGCTCATGCCCCAAGGAAGCGTCACGCTTGACTTCCATGCTGGCCGTTTCTACCAATGATATTGAACAGAACGGCAATTGGCCTGTGCCGCTGGCATTCCTGCATGCGGCGAGGGCTTGAAGATCTTTGCACTCCATGGGCTGGCAGAGGCCAGATGAGTGATGACGCAAGAGCTGACATTTCGCGCCCTGCTGTACCGCTACTTCTTCTTCGGCTGGCTGTACCGGGACGCCAGCAAGGGCAACCGCGCTGAACGAGCCCTCGCCTGGCATTTCAACAAGGCGCGCGCGCATTGGCTGCTAACCTACATGCGGCGCTGGCTCTGGTGCGGTGTCTGCTGCTATGGGCTCGGTAGCGTGGTGGAGTTGGTGCTGTCCGCGCCTGCGCTGTCAGCACTCTTCTACGTGCCCGGAGCGCTCTGCGTGCCGGTCAATGTTGTCATCGTGGTGCTCTGGGTCGGCCTGAAGACGCTGCCCGGGCCGCTGTAAGCGGCGACCGGCTGGGCTGGCATCCGGCTGCGACGCCAGGAATGGCGCATGGGCGACCACTTCGCCCCCTCAATCCGCCGTTGCGCCCGACCGCTTCACGACTGTCGCCCACTTCCGAATCTCGCTATCCACAAACTTCCCCGTCTCAACCGGAGTCATCGGCATCGGCTCCGACCCGCGATCCGCAATGAACTTGTGCAGTTCGGGCGATTGCAGTGCCTTCACCGTCTCCGCATTGAGCTGATTGACGATTGCCGGCGGCGTGCCCGCGGGCGCCATCATCACCGCCCATCCAAGCGCTTCGAAACCCGGTACGCCTTCCTCACGCACGGTTGGCACCGACCGCAACTGCGGCACGCGCTTTGACGTTGTTACAGCAAGCGGCACGGCCTTGCTGGTCTGGATCAGCGGCAGGGCGGCGGTCACGGAATCGACCATCAGCGGAATCTGGTTGCCCAGGAAATCCGCCTGCGCGGGGCCGCTGCCCTTGTAGGGAATATGCACGATAAACACGCCGGTCTGCGCTTTGAGCATCTCGGCAGACAGGTGCTGCGTGCCGCCGATGCCAGCGCTGGCATAGCTGTACTTGCCCGGTGCGGCCTTGGCCTTGGCGATCAGGTCGCGCAATGACGTGAAGCCCGATTGTGGCGTAGCCAGGAACACCAGCGGCACCGAGAACACACCCGAGATCGGCGCGAAGTCCTGACGCGGATCGTAATTGGTCTTCTTGTACAGCGTCTGGTTGATGGCCATCGCGCTGCCGCCCATGACGAGCGTGTAGCCGTCTGCCGGGGCTTTCGCGGCCACTTCCATGCCGATGTTGCCGCCGGCGCCGGCGCGGTTTTCCACCACGATTGACTGGCCTAGCTGCTTGCCCAGCCTCTCGGCCAGGGCGCGCGCGAAGATGTCAGTGGCCTGTCCGGGCGGGAACGGCACGATCAGCTTGATAGGGCGGTCCGGATAGGCGGCGTGGGCGGTGCTGGCGACGGCCAGCAGCAGCGCAACAATGTGTTTGCTCGACGGCTTCAACGGAATCTCCTCGAATGATTGTCGGTGTGTGACGAGGCGCCCGGATCCCGGAAGAGGGCAAGGTGACGCGCGCGTCTAATATCGATGTTATGGGTCAAATGCCTGGGCGCGCACCGCGCTTCGCCCGCCCCCAGGATCAACTGTCAAATTTTATTGAACATTTTGTCAATGTGAAGAGGGATTGTATAGCGCATTTATCCAAGCAAGAATGCTAGGCTGACCGCGATGGGGACCTTTCACGCCCGAGGAAGAGCTTCTGCTTCCTTCTGTCGCGCCGTCGTCGGCGATGCGCTGAGTCTTCATCGCCGGTACCGACGTTCGGGATTCCGGCACGCGCCATCCAGCGTGCTGCGCTATGTGGCAGCCCTGCCGGCATCGCGTGACGCCAGCCCGACATAAGCTACGATTATTCACAGACGGCTCGTGCCTCGAAACAGCCCATGGAGACCAACAATGCAGACGCCTGATCAATCCCAAGGCATCGATTTCCCGCTTGAGGGCGTGCGCGTACTCGACTTGTCGCGCGTGTTTGCGGGGCCGCTGTGTGGCCAGGTACTGGCCGATTTCGGCGCAGAGGTGGTCAAGGTGGAACACCCCGGCCGCGGCGACGACACGCGCGACTGGGGCATGCGCATCGGCAAGACCGAGACCACCTACTACAACAGCATGAACCGCAACAAGCGGTCCATCACGCTGGATCTGCAGAGCAAGGAAGGCGTGCAGATTGTCTACGACCTGCTGCCGCAGTTCGACGTGGTCATCCACAATTTCAAGACCGGCGGGGCCGAGAAGCTGGGCCTTGGCTACGAACAGCTCAAGGCGATCAAGCCCGAGCTGATCTACTGCGCGGTTTCCGGCTACAACACCAGCGGCCCCGAGGCCAAGCGTCCCGGCTACGATCTGGTGATCCAGGGTGAGGCCGGCCTCATGGCGCTCAACGGCGAAGCCGACACGCCGCCGCTGAAGTTCGGCGTAGCCGTGGTGGACCTGATGACCGGCATGTATGCCGCGCAGGCGGTGCTGGCTGCCTTGTTCCGCCGCGAGCGCAAGGGCAAGGGCCAGCTGATCGAGATGGCGCTGTACGACTGCGGGCTGATGGTCACCGGCTACTACGGCCTGGACGCCATGCTGCTCGGGCGCGACCCCGCCCGCTATGGCAATGCCCATCCGTCCATCGTGCCCTATGGCATGTTCGAGTCCGCCGATGGCCCGCTGATCATCGCGGTGGGCAACAACAGCCAGTTCGACAAGTTCTGCCGCCAGGTCATCGAGCGTCCGGACATCGTCGAGGACCCGCGCTATGCCACCAATGTGGAGCGCGCCAGAAACCGCGAGACGCTGACCCCGCTGATCACGGGCCTGATCCGCAGCTTTGCGCGCGACCTGCTGCTCGAGCGCATGACCGCCTGCGGCATTCCCTGCGGCAAGGTGGCGGGACTGCACGAGGCTTTGACCAGCGAACGGACCCGCGAGGGCGGTCTGCTGCGCGAGATGCCCCATCCCGTGGCAGGCAGCACGCACGTGTTCGCGCCCCCATATCGTCTGGATGGCCAGCGCCTGCCGATCCGCAACGCGCCGCCCACGCTGGGCGAGGGCACGCGGGCGGTACTGCAGAACCTGCTGCAGATGAGCGATGAGCAGTTGCAGGACCTGCAGGCCCGCGGCGTGCTGACGCTGCCCGAGGCACCTCAGCAAGCCTGAGTATTCGCGCCGCGCGGACGCTCATGGGCGTCCGCGCAGCCCTGCCCGGCAAGGGGGGCTTGGGTTCCCTTGCACTGATTCAAACTGGAACAACATCGTGCGCACTCGAAATTTCACCCGTATGGTCCACTCCCGGCGTCGTGCCATTCTGGCCCTGGCCGCAGTGCCGCTGCTCGCCGGCAGCGCTTTCGCGCAATCCTGGCCCAGCAAGCCGATCAAGCTTGTCGTGCCGTTCCCGCCGGGCGGGCCCACGGATACGGCGTCGCGCATCGTCGGCCAGAAGCTGGCCGAGCGCCTGAAGCAGCCCGTCGTGGTCGAGAACCGCGCCGGTGCATCGGGTTCCATCGCTGCCGCGCAGGTAGCCAAGAGCGCGCCTGACGGCTACACGCTGATGATGCTGGCCACGCCCACGCTGCTGGCGCCGCACCTGTACAAGAAAGCGGGCTACGACACGACCAAGGACTTCACGCCCGTGGCCACCGTCTATGACCTGCCGATCGTGGTGGTGGTCAACCCGACGCTGCTGCCCAACGTGACCGACCTGCCCAAGCTGATCGCACAGGCCAAGGCACAGCCGGGCAAGCTCAACTACACCAGCTCCGGCGCGGGCAGCTTCGGCCACCTGAGTATGGAGCTGCTCAAGCAGATGGGCGGCTTCGAGATGCAGCACGTGCCCTACAAGGGCGGTGTGCCCGCCATCAGCGACACCCTCGGTGGCCAGGTCCCGATCATGTACGCCGACCTCGTCGCCGCGCTGCCGCACATCCAGGCGGGCAAGCTGCGCGCCATCGCGGTCGGCTCGCCGCAGCGCGTGAGCATGCTGCCGGACGTCAAGACCATTGCCGAGCAAGGCTTCAAGGGCTACGACGCCGTTTCCTGGGGCGGCCTGCTGGCGCCGCCGGGAACGCCCAAGGAGGTGGTGGACCGCGTGTCGGGCGAGGTCGGCAAGATCCTGGCCGACAAGGATGTACAGGACAAGTTGCTGAAGGCCGGCGCCATTGCCAACTACCAGGCGCCGGCGCAGATGGGCCAGCGCATCCAGCAGGACTATTCCAAGTGGGGCAAGGTGATCCGCGAGAAAGGCATCGCGGTCGAGTAAGCGTCTGCAAGCCGGGCACGCTGCAATGGCGTGCCCGGTGCCAGTTGGCGAGGTTGGAGTGGCCTTCGCCGCGGGAAGTGGGTGCCACGGGCTACCAGGAGTCTTCCCCCGACACTTCTCATTTGCTCTTCAATCCGTTTGCCTTCTGCGCGTTCTCCAGGGCTTGCTTGTTGCACGCCAGCCCTATAACTCTCAGTCAGATTCCATATTGGAATTTAAATAATGGCCTCGGTACAGTGGTGCGCACAAGGTGCAGGACGCCGTTGTCCTGACCAGCACACTGAGGAGACCAGGCCATGCCAGGCAACACCGAGCAGCAAGCGCAGGCAACATCGCACGCCGGCGACAAGCAGAGCGCAGTCCGGCGCTATGAAGTAACGCGCTCGGCGGCGATCTCCATCGAGGTCTACGAGCTGGGTGCCGGCCCGGCCATCGTCTTGCTGCCGTCGCTCGGCCGCGGCGCAACTGACATGCTGGAACTGGCCGAGCCGCTTGCGGCTGCCGGTTATCGCGTGCTCTGCCCGGAGCCGCGCGGCAATGGCCGCAGCGTCGGCCCGCTTGCCGACAAGACGTTGCACGACTGGGCAGGCGATATCGCGGCCGTGATCGAGCATGCCGGCCAGGCGCCGGTCGTGATCGTCGGGCATGCCCATGGCAACTGGATCGCCCGCACCGTGGCCAGCGACCGGCCCGACCTGGTGCGCGCGCTGGTCCTGCTGGCCGGCTCGGCGGGCAAGGTGCCGAAGGACGTCGATGCCGTGCCGATTCCGCCGGAGGTACGCGCCCAGATCGAGCGCTGCGGCGATACCAGCCTGCCGGACGCGGTGCGCCTGGAAAGCCTGCGCGCCGTATTCTTCGCGCCGTGCAATGATCCTGCACCGTGGCTGCAAGGCTGGAACACGGAGCTGATGACGATGCAGACGCTGGCTCAGAAGCGCACACCGGTCGATGACTTCTTCGCTGGCGGCAACGTGCCGATCCTGAATGTGCAGGCTGAGTACGATGTGATTGCACCGCAGCGCTATGCCAATGTGCTGCGTGACTACCTGGGTGAGCGCGTGACCAACCTCACCATCCGCGATGCCGCGCATGCCTTGCTGCCGGAGCGGCTGGACGAGGTTGTGGCGGCGATCATCGACTATGTGGCTGCGCTGTCTCCGGCGCGAAGCACGGTGGCTTGAAGGCGGCATGACGGTGCCGTGATGCGGCTTAGTAGCCGATCGGTTCGCTCATCACTTCGCTCACGACCCGCATGACCAGATCGCTGGGCGCCTGCTCACGCCAGATTGCATAGAGCTGGATGTGGCCAGCGGTCTGGCCGATCTCGCGGAACACCACGCCTGGCAGCCCGGCGCGGGCGTAGGAGCGCGGCACCAGCGCCACGCCCAGGCCGAGCTTGACCATCTGGAAAGTGGTCAGCGGATTGCGCGCCGTATGCGCAATGACGGGACTGAAGCCGGCATGCAGGCATGAGGCGATCATGCCGTCGAACAGCGCCGGCGCGTGCTCACGTGAGAATGCCACCAGCGGCACGCCCTCGAGGTCGCGGAGCGCCAGCGCCGGCCTTGCGGCGAGTTCGTGGCCCTCGGGCACGACGATAGTGAAATACTCGGTGAAGATCGGCGTCTTGCCGAGGCCGCTGCGCGTCGGGATCGAATGCACGATGCCGATATCGAGCTTGCCCTGCATCACGGCATGCGCCTGGTCGGCCGAGCCCATGTCGGTCACGGCGATATGCAGTCCGGGAAAACGCTCTGCCATGCGCGTCAGGATGGTAGGCAGCACATGGAAGATGCCTGACGTCACCATGCCGATCTGCAGTGTGCCGATGTCGCCGGCCGCCGTGCGCCGCGCGGTGGTCACGGCTACGCGCACCTGTTCGAGCACGGCGCGGCAGTCTGCCTGGAAGGCACGGCCCGCGTCGGTCAGGCGCACTTCCCGGCGATTGCGCACCAACAGCTCCACGCCCATCTCGTCTTCCAGTGCCTTGATTTGCTGGGAGAGCGGTGGCTGCGACATGTGCAGCCGCACCGCCGCCTTGCTGAAGTTCAACTCATCCGCGACGGTCACGAAATAGAGCAGTTGCCGGAGTTCCATGGTGCTGATTTCCTTGCGGGACAAGGTACTAGGATAGCCGCAACCAACCCGGGGTAGCGCGCTGCCGTGTCATATGCCAGCCCTATAACTCATGGTGCGAAACAGTATTGGACGGTCTGCCGGCCCGTCCCTACAGTGGCCTGCATAGCGCGGCGGCATACGGACGAAAGGATCCGGAAGCCTTTGGAGACCGCGCAAAAACCAAGGAGACAGCCATGAACAGGACAGGCAGAACAGGGCGGCGTGCGGCGCTGGGTGGGATCGGCGCGATCGCGATGATGGCCATGATGGTCGGATCGCAGCCGGCGGCGTTCGCGAGCGAGGCGTATCCCAATCGCCCGATCAAGATGATCATCCCTTACACCCCGGGCGGCTCGATCGATACAGTCGGGCGCCTGGTGGCTGCACAGCTGCAGCGTCAGCTTGGGCAAGCGATCGTTATCGAGAACCGACCGGGCGCGTCGGGCATGATCGGGTCCGAAGCGGTGGCGAAGGCATCCGCTGACGGCTATACGCTGCTCTTCAATGCCTCCAGCCAGGTCTACCTGCCGCTGGTCGCGAAGAACGCCCCTTACGACGCCATCAGGGATTTCACCCCGATCGCACAGGTGGGGCATGTGCCGCTGATCGTCGTCGCCAACACCAGCCTCCCCACCAGCTCGCTGCGCGACCTGGTCAAGCTGGCGAAAGCCAAGCCGCGGACCTACACCTGGGCCACCTCCGGGCTAGGCACCACCAGCCACCTGGCCGAGGAGATGATCCGCCACGCCTTCAAGCTGGAGATGGATATCGTGTCCTACAAGGGCGCCGTGCCGCAGTTGAACGACGTGATGGGCGGTCACGTGTCGGCGGCGGTGTCGCCGATGCCAGGCGCATATCCGTTCGTCAAGGCGGGGCGGCTGAAGGTGCTGGCGGTCACCAGCAGCAAGCGTATTCCGCAGCTTCCCGGCGTGCCGACCGTTGCCGAGAGTGGCCTGCCCGGGTTCGAGCTGCTGTCGTGGTACGGGCTCTGGGGTCCCGCCAACCTGCCTGCGGACATCACCCGCAAGCTGTCGCAGGAGGTCAACAAGGCCGTGCGCGAAGCCAGTCTTAAGACGCGCTTCGACGAACTGG
The DNA here is from genome assembly GCF_058794355.1 of Cupriavidus sp. GW823-FHT07B10. Lineage (NCBI taxonomy): Bacteria > Pseudomonadati > Pseudomonadota > Betaproteobacteria > Burkholderiales > Burkholderiaceae > Cupriavidus > Cupriavidus sp. GW823-FHT07B10. The sequence goes on along the minus strand of NZ_JBXAGS010000007.1, from coordinate 78,883 downwards.
CCTTTGAAACCGTGCAGTCCACGCCTGAACAGTTCAAGGTGGTGATCAAGGATGAGATCGACAAGGTCGCGGGCATCGTCAAGGCAGCCAGCATCCGTATCGATTGAGCGAAGGGCAGGGACAAGGACAAGCAAGCATGCATCAACAAACGCAATCGATGGCCATCACCCGGGAGCTCGCCGGATGGATCGCCGGCATCCGCAACGCCGACCTGTCGGACGCGGTGCGGCAGGCGGTCGCCGGACTCTCGCTGGATACGTTCGGCGCCGGCCTGACCGGGCATGACGAGCCCTGGTCGCAGGCTATCCGTGGCTGGGCCGACGATGGTTACCTCGCTCCGTGCGATGGCGGGGCACGCGCATGGGGCCGGCGGGGCAGGATGTACCGCGCCGCCGATGCCGCGCTGGTCAATGGCGCCGCTGCACACGCGTACGAGCTGGACGACTTCCATAATGCAAAGGTCCACTTGGGCGCGGTCGTATTGCCGGCGGTGTTCGCGTTGGCGGAGACGCTCGAGGTGCCGCCCGAGCGGGTCGAAACCGCTATTGCCGTCGGCTACGAAACCATGATCCGCTGCTCACTGGCGCTGCAGCCGGCGCTGGCCAGGATGAAGGGATGGCATATGACCGCCGTGTGCGCGCCACTGGGCGGAGCCGCGGCATCGGCGGTGATGCTGGGGCTCGACGCCGAGCGCACGGCGTGGGCGCTGGGTCTTGCCGGCACCCAGTCGGGCGGACTGTTTGCGTTCGCTTGCGACGGCGCGGATTCGAAGCGCTTCCATCCGGGGCGCGGCGCTCAGGCCGGCGTGATGGCTGCCGAACTGGCGGCGCGCGGCCTGACCGGCCCGACGCAGTTGTTCGAGACCGGGGACGGCGGCTGGCTCAAGGCGTTCTCGGAGTCGCCCAAACCGGAAAGGCTGCTGGCAGGGCTGGGCAGCGACTGGCACATGCCCCGGACCAACTTCAAGCCCTATGCTTGCTGCGGCAGTGTCCATGCGCATGTCGATGGTGCGCTGCGGCTGCGTGCCGACTGGGCGGGGCAGGGGCCGATTCGCGTCGGCATGCCGGCCGTTGTCGATGTGCAATGCGGCTACCGCTATGCGCCGGGCAGTGTGCTGAACGCGCAGATGAGCGCCCGCTACGCGCTGGCGGTGGCGCTGCTGGATGGCGAGGTGCTGCCGGCGCAGTTCGGGCAGGCCCGCCTGGCGGATCCGAAGATCATCGCGCTGGCCAACGCGATCGAGATCGTACGCGACCCCGAACTCGACGCGCTGTATCCGGCCAGCTTCTGTGGCTGGGTGGAGCTGATGTCGAAGAACGGTGAGCCGCTGCGTGCGTACCAGGCCAACCCGTCGGGTTCCGCGGAGAATCCGGCGCGCATGGCAGCCATCCGGGACAAGTTCCGCGCCTTGACGGCGGACGTGCTTGCGCCCGCGCAGGTTGAGGTGCTGATCGACGCATTTGGCAAGCTGGCGACGACGCCGGTGCGCCACATCCTCGCCGCCGCCGAATCCGTCGCCTGAAGCCGGAATGCCGGCGACCAGAATAGCTTTCATCAAACCAACAATGAAGCGGAGACAGCCCGGCCGACCCAGTCGCATCGCGCCCCATCGGTGCCCTGGCCTGCGTTCCGCTTCCGACCATCGACACGGAGCGCAAGCGAATGGAACGCCTCAAGCCACTGAAACCCGAAGAACTGACCCCCGAGCAGCAGGAAGTCCACGCGGCCATTGCCGCCGGTCCGCGCGGGCAGGTTCGCGGGCCGCTTGCGATGTGGCTGCACCGCCCGGGCCTGGCCAACCGCGCGCAGGCGCTGGGCCAGTACTGCCGCTATGACTCGTCGTTGCCGCCGCGGCTGTCGGAGCTGGCCATCCTGGTGATGGCCCGCATCTGGATGTCCGAATTCGAATGGTGGGCACACAAGCCCATCGCGCTGAAGGCAGGCGTGGCCGAAGACGTGGTCGAGGCGATCCGCACCGGCCGTGAGCCGGCCTTCGTCAAGGAGGATGAGCGCGTGATCCATGAGTTCCTGACTGTGCTGCACGCCACGCGCAATGTGCCGGACCAACTGTACCAGCGCGCGATGGCGGTGCTGGGCAAGGACCAGGTGGTGGACCTCGTTGGCCTGGCGGGCTACTACACGCTGATCTCGATGACGATCAACGCTTTTGGTGTCATGCCCCCGGCCGGCAGCGCGCCGGAGCTGGTGCGCGCCTGAATTCCGTTCAAACCGTTACCCCGAAACACAAAAGGATTCCGTATGTCTGGCCGTCTCGAAGGAAAGGTTGTCATCGTTACCGGCGCGGGTTGCGTCGGCCCCGGTTGGGGCAATGGCCGCGCCGTTGCGGTGCGCTTTGCACAGGAAGGCGCAAAGATCTTTGCCGTCGACAAAAGCGCTGACGCGATGTGTGAAACGCTGGAGCGGCTGGACGCCGCGGGTGCAGAGTTTGACTCGCACCTGTGCGACGTGACCGACACCGCCGCGGTCAAGGCCATGGTCGATGCCTGCGTGGCGCGCTTCGGGCGCGTGGATGTGCTGGTCAACAACGTCGGCGGCTCGGCCAGGGGGGGCCCGGTGCAGCTTAGCGAAGAAGACTGGGACCGCCAGCTCAACTTCAACCTGAAGAGTGTCTTCCTGACCTGCAAGCACGTGCTGCCGCACATGGAGCGGCAGGGCGGCGGCGCCATCGTCAATACCGCGTCGACTTCGGGCATGCGCTGGACCGGTTCGGCCCAGGTCGGCTACGCCTCGGCCAAGGCGGCAATCATTCAACTCTCGCGCGTGGTCGCGGTCGAGTACGCCAGGAAGAACATTCGCGTCAACACGGTGATCCCCGGCCAGATGCATACGCCCATGGTGGAGGCGCGCCTTGCCGGGCAACGTGCGGGCGGTGATGTCGACTCACTGCTGGCCCAGCGCCAGGCACGTATTCCGCTCGGGTTCATGGGCGATGGCCGCGATACCGCCAATGCGGCGCTGTTCCTGGCATCCGACGAGGCGCGCTTCGTCACCGGCACGGAGATCGTGGTCGACGGTGGCATGAGCGTACGCTGCGACTGATCAGCATCCGGTGTCGGACGACCGTTCGCCGCTGGGCTGGCTGCAAGCTGCGGCTGGCAATGACTCATTGCTGCGTGCCGTGTTGTCGGTTACCCCGTCCCGTCGCCACGGTTAACCCTCTTTTCGGATCCTCTGGGCTGAACCATGACCATGCACACTTTCCTTGCGCCGGCCGAGCCGGTGCGCTATCCGGATGCGCGCGTCCAGGCACTGAGCCCGCGCTTCGAGAAATACCACCTGCCCCTTGCCGCGATCGACCGCATTGCCACCGGCTGCCGCTGGAGCGAAGGCCCGGTCTGGTTCGGTGATGGCCGCTACCTGCTGTGGAGCGACGTCCCGAACGACCGGATCCTGCGCTGGGATGAGGAGACCGGTAACACCAGCATGTTCCGTAGCCCGTCAAACCATGCCAATGGCAATACCCGCGACCGCCAGGGAAGGCTGGTGACCTGTGAACATGTCGGCCGGCGTGTCACGCGCACCGAGTATGACGGCAGCATCACCGTGCTGGCGGACCGCTATGACGGCAAGCCGCTGAATTCGCCCAATGACGTGGTGGTGAAATCGGACGACTCGATCTGGTTCACCGATCCGCCGTTCGGTATCGCCGGCTACTACCAGGGCGAGAAGGCAACTTCGGAACTGCCGGAGCGCATTTACCGCATCGATCCGGCCAGCGGCCGCCTTGACATCGTCGCCGATGACGTCAGCGGGCCCAATGGCCTGGCATTCTCGCCTGACGAGGAATTGCTGTATGTGATCGAGTCGCGCACCCGGCCTCGCCGCATCCGCGCTTTTCAGGTCAGTGAAGGCGGCGAGGCGCTGGGCAACAGCCGAGTACTGGTTGACGCCGGGCCCGGTACCCCGGATGGCTTCCGTGTCGATATTGATGGCAACCTGTGGTGCGGCTGGGGCATGGGCACGCCCGAACTCGACGGCGTGCGCATCTTTGCCCCGGACGGCGAACCCATCGGCCATATCAGCCTGCCAGAGCGCTGTGCCAACCTGTGTTTCGGGGGGCGCCATCGCAATCGGCTGTTCATGGCGTCCTGTACGTCGATCTATACGCTTTATGTCAATACGCAAGGCGCGGCCGGCGGCTGACGGCAAGCACCCATTGAAGCGCCTCAGGCCTGAGTAATCTGCTCGCCGGACCCAGGTCCGTCGTCGGTTTGCAGTCCTGATTTCCCGGGGGCTGGCGGTCTGGGACTGGTTTGGGGATACGGTTGGCCCTGCAGAGTTTGTGGGCTCTGCAGGGCCTCCTTTTTTGCCGCGCGGGATGGCGCCCTATGAATTCCATACAGTGGAATTGTGGGGGTGTGGAATCGCCCGCCTGGGCCTAAGCTGTCTCCAACAAAGAAACGCGCCCGGTGCACGCAGTGTGATGCCGCGGCGTTCCGACTCGTTCCAGGAGACAAAGCATGCATCCGTTCTGCACCGGATTGTTCCGCCGGCTTGCCAAGGCAGCCATTCCGTTCCTCATGGCCGCGACAGCGCCTTTGCCGGCGCTCGCAGCCTTTCCCGACAAGCCGATCCGCATGGTGGTGCCGTTCGCCCCCGGCGGCGGCACGGACCTGGTGGCGCGTGCCATGGGCATTACCATGGGCGAGGATCTTGGCCAGCCCGTCATCGTCGATAACAAGCCGGGCGGCAGCACCATTATCGGCACCGATGCGGTGGCCAAGAGCGCACCAGACGGCTACACGCTGGTGATGGCGACGCTGGCCCACGCGGTCAACCCGAGCCTGCACAAGAAACTGCCGTTCGATACGGAGAAGGCGTTCGCGCCGGTCATGCTGGTGGGCCGCTCGCCCAACGTGCTGGTGGTGAAGCCGGACAGCCCCATCAAGACCGTGCAGGACCTGATCGCGGCCGCCAAGGCCAAGCCGGGCAAGCTCAACTACGCCTCGCAGGGCGCGGGCACTTCGGCGCACCTGGCCGGCGAGCTGTTCAAGAACATGGCCAGGGTCGACTTGAACCACATTCCTTATCGCGGCGCCGGCCCGGCGATCACGGACCTGCTCGGCGGGCAGGTCGATGTGATGTTCGCCACGGCAGCCGCAGTCGCGCCGCACCTGGAGAGCGGCAAGCTTCGGGCGGTGGCGGTCACGACCGCACAGCGCTCGCAGGCGCCGGCGCTGAGCAAGGTGCCAACGATCGCGGAAAGCGGCGTGCCCAATTATGTGGCGGATAGCTGGTATGGCCTGTTCGTACCGGCCGGCACGCCGCCGGCGGTGATCACGCGGCTGAACGCCGCGGCGAAGAAGGCCGTGCACACCGACGCGTTCCGCAAGCGCGCCGAACAGGAGGGGCTTGCCATCAGTGGCGGCACACCAGATGAGTTCGGCCGCTACGTCAAGGCCGAGAGCCAGCGCTGGAGCAAGGTCATCAAGGACGCCAATATCACGGCCGACTGAGCGCGGCACTCGTAAAAAAACAGATCGCACACATAGCACCGGACAGGACCATGGACAACTATTCCCTGATTGAACTGAAGATCGAATCGGGCATCGCGCTGCTCACCTTTAACCGCCCCGACAAGCGCAATGCCATGAGCGACGACATGCGCTCGGAATTCATCGACGCGCTGGAGCGCGTGGCGGCGGACAAGGCCATTCGTGCCCTGGTGCTCACCGGGAACGGCAAGGGCTTCTGCGCCGGCGGCGACGTGGCCGGCATGCAGCGCCGCATGGAGGCGCCCATCGGCGAGGTGGGCTTCAATGGCTGGAGCCGCCAGCAGCGGGTCCACTACACCGTGAAGCTGCTCCACACCATGCCCAAGCCCACCATCGCCGCGGTCAACGGTGCCGCGGCCGGGCTGGGTGCCGATACCGCGCTGTGCTGCGATTTCGTGCTGGCGTCCGAAGCGGCGTCGTTCTCCTGGTCCTATATCAACCGGGGCCTGATCCCGGACGGTGGCGGCATGTATTTCCTGCCGCGCCGCGTAGGGCTGTCGGCAGCGAAGGAACTGGTCTTCACGGGCCGCAAGGTCGAGGCGCAGGAGGCCGCGGCCCTCGGCATCGCGGACCGCCTGAGCAAGCCCGAAGCGCTGATCGACGATGCGCTGAGCTGGGCGGCGCAACTGAGCCAGGGCTCGGCTACCGCGATCGCGCTGGGCAAGAGCATCATGAACCAGTCCTTCGAACTGCCCGCCGACCAGGTCTTCGCCCAGGGCAGCCAGGCGCAGGGCATCTGCTACACCAGCACCGAGCATCGCGACTCCGTGCTGGCTTTCCTGAACAAGACCGCCAGCAACGCCTGACCACATGAATGCCATCCAAAGACTTGTCACGCCGCGCAGCGTTGCCGTGATTGGCGCATCCGCCGACCCCGCAAAGACTGCAGGCCGCCCGGTTTCCTACCTGCGCAAGCATGGGTTCAGCGGGGCGATCTACCCGGTCAACCCCAAGGTCGAGTCGATCGACGGGCTGCCTTGCTTTCCGGACATTGCCTCGCTGCCCGAAGTGCCGGACGTCGGCATCGTGCTGCTGGGCGCCGAGCGTGCGCACCTGGCCGTGCGCGACCTGGCGGCGCGCGGCGCCGGCGCGGCCATCGTGCTGGCGAGCGGCTATACCGAGACCGGCGCCGAGGGCGCGCGGCGCCAGGCTGAGCTGATCGAGGCGGCCGGCAGCATGCGCCTGCTGGGGCCCAATACCATCGGCCTGGTCAACCTGACCGACAACATCCCGCTGTCGGCCAGCGGCGCGCTGGAGATGGACCAGTTCCCGACCGGCAGCATTGGCGTGGTGTCGCAAAGCGGCGGCATCCTCGGTGCCTTGCTGTCGCGCGCCGCCGCACGCGGCATCGGCCTGTCCAAGCTGGTTTCGACCAGCAATGAAGTCGACCTGGATCTGGCCGACTTTATCGATTATCTGGCCGATGACGAGGCCACCCGCGTGATCGCGCTGTATGTCGAGAGCGTGCGCAACCCGGAGACGTTCCGCCGCGCAGCGCTGAAGGCGGCGCGCGCCGGCAAGTCGGTGGTGGCGTTCAAGATCGGCCGCTCCGAGAGTGGTGCGCGCGCCGCGGTGTCACATACCGGCGCGTTGGCCGGTACGGATCGCATGTATGACGCGCTCTTTGAGCAGGTCGGCGTGATTCGCGCGCAGACCTTCTCGGACCTGCTCGACATGCCCGCCGCCCTGGCTACCGGGCGCAAACTGACTGGCAATCGCGTTGCGATCCTGACCTCGACCGGCGGCGCCGGCACGCTGGTCTCCGACAGCCTGGGCGTGGCCGGCTTCGAGACCCCGGCCCCTGACGAAGCGACCGCGGCGAAGCTGCGCGCGCTGCAGAAGGGCGACCACGCGGCGCTCGACCGCAACCCGATCGACGTAACCCTGGCCGGGCTGCAGCCCGACCTGCTCCGCGCAGCGATCCGCATCCTGCTCGACAGCCCGAGCTACGACGCGGTCGCAGTCATCGTGGGCTCGTCCAGCCTGGCCATGCCAGACCTGATGGCCAATGCCATTCGCGACTGCCTGCCCCATAGCGACAAACCGGTGATTGCGTACGTGAGCCCGCATGCGCCGGAAGTCGCATCGCTGCTCAATCGCCGTGGCGTGCCGGCGTTTTCCGCGCCGGAGGCTTGCACGGTGGCGATCGACGCGATGCTGCGTGCCGGCAAGCTCGGCGCGGTCGACGAAGCGGGCACTCCCACGCTGCCGTTGCCCGATCTCACCTCCTATGGCACCGGCTCGCTCGACGAAGCCGCGGCCAAGACCTTGTTCGCCGGTTTCGGCGTACCGGTTGCGAAGGAGGTTGTGGTTGCCGATGGCGCCGAGGCGATGGCGGCGGCGCAAGCCTTCAGCGGCAATGTCGTGCTGAAGATCCTGTCGGCCGAGATCACCCACAAGAGCGATGTCGGCGGCGTGGCCGTCAATGTCCCGCCTGCGGAGGCGGGAAGCCGGCTGGCAAGAATGGCAAGCGACGTGCAGTCGGCCACGGGTATCGCGCCCCAACGCTTCCTGGTGCAGGAAATGGTCAAGGCCGGCGTCGAAGTGATCCTCGGTATGCACCGCGACGCGCTGGGCACCGCGATCCTGCTCGGCATGGGCGGCGTGACCGCGGAGCTGTTCGGCGATACCACGCTGCGGCTGCTGCCTGGCGAGCGCGGATTGAGCCGCGACGCCGCGCTGGCGATGATCGGGCGCCTGAAGACGGCCCCGCTGCTGCAGGGCTTCCGGGGCCGGCCGAAGGCGGATGTGGAAGCCCTGGCCGACGCGATCGTCGCCTTCTCGCGCATGGTCGCCACGCTTGGCGACCGGCTGGTCGAGGCGGAGATGAATCCCGTGTTCGTGCTGCCCGAAGGGCAGGGTGTGATGGCCGCCGATGGCGTGGCGGTGCTGGCCGGCAACGACAAGCCCTGACGAGACCCTGGCATGTGCAACGTGCGCGACGGTGTGTTGGTGACTTCGGTCGATGGGTGCGAGATCATCTGGCGAAGCTTTGGCGACGGCCCGGCGAGCGTGCTGTTGCATGGCGGCCATGGCAGCTGGCAGCACTGGACGCGCAATATCGGGCCGTTGTCCCGGAACCGCCGGCTGCTGGTGCCAGACATGCCGGGCTTTGGCGATTCCGGTGCGGCGCCGCGCGCCGATCTGCCTGGAGTCGTCGAGGTCCTGGCCCGCTCGCTGGCCCAGCTATCACCTGGCCGTGTCGACCTGGTGGGCTTTTCCTTCGGCGCGCTGGTGGCGGCGCACCTTGCGACCCATGCGCGCCTTGGCGATATCGATGTCGGTCGCCTGGCGTTGCTCGGGCCGGCCGGCCATGGCGGTCCGCGCCGCATGACGCGGGCGCTGGTCGACTGGCGCCGCTGCCACGATCCGCACGCGCTTGCCGCGGCGATGCGCGACAATCTGGCGGCATTCATGATCGCCGATCCGGCCGCCATCGACAGCGAAACCGTGGCCATCCACACGCGTGCCTGTCGCGCGACCCGCTTCCATAGCAAATCGATCTCGCGCGCAGGCGGATTGCAGCAGGCGCTGGCGCGCTTTCCCGGCCCGGTATTGATGATCTGGGGCGAAGCGGACGTGACCATGTCGCCCGAATCGATTGCCGGGATCGCCCGCGACTCGCGGCATGCATCAGCCGACGCGCCCGAAGTCAGTGTCAGCGTGGTGCCGGGCGCCGGCCATTGGGTCCAGTATGAGGCCCACCAACAAGTCAACCGGCTGCTGCAGGCATGGCTGCAGCAGCTCCCCGACACGCCGGCGCAGGCCGGCTGAGGAGAACCTATCTTGAACGCAACCGAGGCCTTTGGGCCTTTCTTCAGCACCATCAAGGCAGGACCGCTGCCAGCCGAGGTGATGCATCATGCGAAGCGCGCGCTGGTCGACTGGCATGCGGCGCTGTTCCCGGGCATCGGCACCGATGCGGTCCAGCGCCTGCAGCGCGTGCTGGAAGAGGAGCTTGGCCGCGGCAACGCCACCCTGCCAATGGGGCAACGCGCCACGGCGCGCGCCGCGGCGCTGCTCAATGGCGCTGCCGCCCACGCTGCCGAGATCGACGACAGTTTCCGTGATGCCATGTATCACCCCGGCGCCGCCACCATTGCCGCCGCCATTGCTGCGGCACAGGACGCGGGCGCCAGCGGCGAGACGCTGCTCAAGGGCATCGTCGTCGGCTATGAGGTTTCAACGCGCATCGGCGTCGTGCTGGGCCGGGCGCACTATCGCTTCTGGCACAGCACCGCGACTGTCGGCACGTTTGGCGCGGCGGCCGCCGCGGCGTTTATCCATGGGGCGAGCGAGGAGCAGCTTGCCCACGCGCTGGCGACCGCGGCGACCTTCGCCGCCGGACTGCAGCAGGCGTTCCGCATGGACTCGATGTCCAAGCCGCTGCACGCAGGCCGCGCAGCGGAGGGCGGATTGCTGGCCGCCCGCGCCGCCATTGCCGGCATCACCGGTTCGCTCGATGTGCTCGACGGTGAGACCGGCATGGGGCGAGCGATGTCGGACGGCCCTGACTGGAACGGGCTGGCATCGACGCTTGGGAAAGACTTCCATATTTGCCGGCTGACCTTCAAGAACCACATTGGCTGCGGCCATACCTTTGCGGCAATCGACGGCGCGCTGGCGCTGAAAGCGAAGCTGGGCATCGACACCGCCCAGATCCGTCGCATTCGCGTCGCCACGTATCGCCCGGCGCTGGATATCGCCTGCTATCTCGACCCCAGGAGCGAGAACGAAGCCAAGTTCAGCCTCAAGTTCATCGTCGCCGCCGCCCTGGTGCATGGCAGCGTGCGCTTGTCGGCCTACACGCCGGAACGGTTGTGGGACAGCGAGACGCGCCGGCTGATGGACTGCATGACTGTCGAGGTCGACCCTGAAATCGACGGCTGGTTTCCTGGCAAGCGCGCGGCAAGGATTGAGATCGAAACCCTGGACGGGGCCACGGCTGACTACTTGCAGCCAAATCGCAAGGGCGATCCGGAGGACCCGCTGTCCGACGCTGACCTCGGCGGCAAGCTGATCGAACTGGCAGCGCCGGTGATAGGCGCCGATGGCGCGCGCCGGCTGGCGCAGAAGATCTGGCACGTCGAGACGGAGCCGGTGGTCAGCCTGTTTGGCTGAGCAGCGGCGCCCCGGCGCCAACGCGGTCACCGGCATGACGAACACAAGCGGTGTAGGACAAGGAGATCGGCATCGAGTAGCATTGCCTGCGGCGGGTGCAACCTCAGCAAATGCATGCACCGGACGCCGCTTTCCAGAACGGTCACTGGTGCGCAGTGATCCCCTGTCATGCCAAACAGCACCGTCAACATCGAACGGATCAAACCAGGCCAAGGCAAGGCGACGCCCAACCGCTCGCTCGAACGTGGCATTGCCGTACTGCGCGCCTTCCGCGCCGGCGCGTCCATGCTCGGCAACAGCGAGATTGCCGAGCGCACCGGCTTGTCCCGCTCGACCGTCAGCCGCCTGACGCAGTCGCTGATTGAGACCGGCATGCTCGAGTATGTCCCGCAGTGCCGGGCCTACCGGCTGGGTGTGCCGGTCCTCAGCATGGCGCATGCCATGCGCGACGGCTCGCAGGTTCTCAGGGTCGCAGCGCCGATGATGGCCGAGGTTGCCATGCGGCACAAGATCAATGTCGGACTGGCGGTGGCGGAGGGAGATGAGATGATTTACCTGGAGTCGTTCCGCTACAACCGGCGCCAGTCACTGCGCACGGTGGTGAGCGGGCAGCGCATCCCGATGGCGCTGACCTCTCTCGGCCGCGCGCACCTCGCAACGCTGGCACCTGAGGCGTTCAACGCGATGATGAGGGCCATGGCCGACAAGAACCGCGGCCGCGGCTGGGGGGAGCTGCGACGCGAAATCGATGCTGCGGTGTCTTCCGTGCATGAGAAAGGCTACTGCGTCGCGTCATGGCAGCCTCAGGTTGTGGCCATGGCAACACCATTGCGATTTGACGAGTATGCCGTCCATGTATTGAACGTCAGCGTATCCACGCACCAGGATGCCGGTGCTGTCGAGGCGGCGCTGGCCAAGCCACTGATGGAACTTGCAGCGGCGATACAGGAGCGGATGCCGCGCGTGGAGTAGGGGCGCTGCGGTATCGAGATCCGCGCCGGCTTTCGCCCCATGTCAAAGGACGGGCTCCCCGTTATTGGTCCCAAGATTGTTGTCCGGTCTTTGGGGTTGAGCCTCACGCATCAGGCGCAGCCCGGCGTAGCCGCCAGGCATGGTCATCCGCCGTAACCCAGGCGGGGACAAGATGGGCTCGCAAGGTGTCGCTCGAACCAGCCTATCGTGAGTGCCGCGATGTCTTCCAGGGCCCTGCGGTCTTCAAATCCGCGGCCGCTGGTCGGGATGAGCCTCAGTTGCCGCGGACAATGCATCTGCTCGAATGCAAGATTGTTGATCTGGATGTCTTTCGGATTGCCGCTGGCACATATCAGCAAGGCAGGGATTTCAAGCTGCCGCAGGGTTGCGCTGCCCGCGAGATCCAGCCGCCCCGCAACACAGGCCACGGCGCTGAGTTGCGTCGCGCCGCACGCGGCTGAGCGCAAGGCTGCCGCCGCTGCGGTGCCGGTACTTAGCAGGCCCACAGGCAAGCTTGCGCAAGGGGTCCCAGTACGCAGGAAGCTCAAGGTCTGGTCCAGTCTTGCCACCAGCTCATCGACCTCCGATTCCGGTGCGTCGTCGACGCGGCTGTCAGGCTGCAGGTCTACGAGCATGGTGGCGAATCCTTTCGCGCGCAGCTTGCGTGCCAGGTAATTGCTGCGGGCTGCACGGCGTTGCGCGCCACCGGCATACACCATCACCGCGACGCCGACCGGGTTCGGGGCCGTTTCGAGCATGGCCCGCAGCCGAGTGGTCTGATACGGAATCAGCATCGCCTTGCTCAACGACGGCACGCCCGCCACCGCACCTGGCCGGGCACGGGTCCGGGGCTGCGTTGGCGGTATCCCTGTCAACTGTCGCACGCGGTCGTCGCTGACCAGCTGGAACTCATGATAGAAGTGCGCGAGGTTTTCGATGCGGTCCGGAGTATCCAGGCAGATGACTTCGTCGGCCAGGGCGCGGACCCGGTCCAGCCCGGCTGGGGTGGCGATCGGGAGCGCGCATATGAGCCGGGCAGGTTGCCGCTTGCGCAGGCTGGCGAGGGCCGCATACATCGTTGCGCCGCTCACCAGGCCGTCATCCACGACGATCACCACGCGACCGCCCGGATCCGCCAGCTTGCGGACCGGCGTATACACGGCGCGCTGCCTGCGAAGCTGGTCGAACTGGGCATCACGCTGGCTGTCGGCGCCGCCATTTGCGTCCATTGCGTCCGTGCACCATGTCGCGCCAGAGTCGTCCAGTGCTACGCCAGGAACGATCCTGCGCGCCATCACCAGGTCGAAGTCAGCGCCCAGTGCGTCGGCCACAACACGCCCGACCGGCACGCCGCCGCGCGGAATCGCCAGCACCAGGGCATCGGTTCCCCGATACGCGCGCAACGCCCAGGCGAGCTCCGAGCCCGCATGCTCACGCGCCTGAAAACGTGTCTGGTAACGGCTCATCGATCTATCTGCCAGGGATCTATTGACGGACTTTCAGGACGGCGGCGCCGGTAAGCCGGCCCTCGCGCAGGTCGGCCAGTGCTTCGTTGGCCTGCTCCAGCGGATACGCGGTGGTGTGCGTATGCAGCGGCGTCCGGGCGGCGATATCCATCAGCGCGATGCCGTCGGCACGCGTGAGGTTGGCTACGGAACACAGGCGCCTTTCTTCCCAAAGCAGCTGGTAAGGCATGCTTGGGATATCGCTCATATGAATTCCGCCACAGACCACGATGCCACCCTTGTCCACGGCGCGCAGCGCCTTGGGCACCAGCGCGCCCACCGGGGCGAAAATCAGCGCGGCGTCCAGCGGCACGGGCGACTCGAGCTCGCTCGAGCCGGCCCAGCACGCACCGGATTGGTAGGCGAGTTGCTGGGCGCCTGCGTCGCCCGTGCGGGTGAAGGCGTAGACTTCGCGGCCTTGCGCCACCGCGATCTGCGTCACCAGGTGGGCGGCGGCGCCGAAGCCGTAGATGCCGACGCGCTGCGCATGGCTGGCTGCGCCCGCCATGCGCAGCGTCCGGTAGCCGATCAGGCCCGCGCAGAGTAGTGGCGCGGCGTGTTCGTCATCGTAGCCGGGCGGAATCCGGAAGCAATAGCCGCTGTCGGCAACAACGTACTCCGCATAGCCGCCATCGCGGGTATAGCCAGTGAACAGCGGTGCGTCGCAAAGATTCTCGTGATGACGCAGGCAGTAGCGACAATGGCCACAGCTATGTCCGAGCCAGGGCACACCGACGCGGTCCCCCGGCTTGAAGACGGTGACACCGGCGCCGCACGAATCCACCTGTCCGACGATTTCATGTCCCGGGATGAGCACCGGCTTGGGATGGCGCAGGTCGCCGTCGGCGATATGCAGGTCGGTCCGGCACACCCCGCAAGCTCCCACGGCAATGCGAAGTTCGCCGGGCCCCGGTTCGGCAACCGGCAAGTGGTGGAGGCGCAGCGGCAGGCCTGCGCCCTCGAAGACCATCGCACGCATGGTTTGGTGGGGCATGGCGCGCCTAACCTTCGACTTCGCTGCGGACCAGGAGCACGGGCTTGCTGGTCTTGGCAAGCACGCCTTCCGACACGCTGCCCATCAGCAGGCGCCGGACGCCGCGGCGGCCGTGGGTGCCAAGCACGATCAGGTCGGCATTCCACGCATCGGCTTCGGTGACAATGGTCAACGAGATCCGGCCCGGCGCCACCGGCTTCTCATCCAGTTTCACCGAATTGCGCACGCCTGCTTCGCTGAGCCTGGTTGAGGCGGCATCCAGCGCCTTGCGGCCGTGCGCGGTGATGTTGTCGACCAGTTCTTTTGGATTGAAGTAACTGGCCTCGAAGAACACATCGCTGTCGTCTACCACGAACAACGCCTTGACCTCGGCCCCGGTTGCCTTGGCGATGATGATGGCCTGGCTCAGTGCCAGGTCGGAAGAACGGCTGCCATCGACGGCGAGCAGGATGCGCTGGTACATGATGGATCTCCTGAAGGGCAAGGGTGTGCTCGATGTTGCGATTCGCTGCATTCAGCGTAGGCGCCGGCCTCGATATGCGCTTGAGATAGGTCAACCCGAAGGGGCAGGCGCCGCGAGAAACTGACCGCAGACAGAAGTGATGGCCGCATGGCTTGACGGTTTTACATACCTTGATCGCAGTAGCCTCCACCGCACATCAGGACGAACTTGAGCCATGTCGCCGCATGGCTGGCCCGTTGATCCGGGTCAAGCGCCGGTCGGCCTTGCTGCCTAGACTGGTCTGTAGTTGAGGGGGAGGGCGATCATGGCTTACGAGAGCATCCTGGTGCATCTGGACAGCAGTCCGCAGGCACGGCAGCGGCTCGAAGTGGCGGGGCGACTTGCGGCGGCCGGCCAGTGCCGGCTGATCGGCATGTACGCAGGTTTCATTCCCGATCCTGCCTGGTTCTACCTCATGGACGGCGCGCAGCAATATGTCGCGGACGATCTGGCCCGGCGCAAGCAGGTCAGGGAAGACGTCCGCGCGCAGTTTCTGGCTGCAACCCAGGCCATGCCGGTGCGCGCGGAGTGGCGCGCCGCGGAGCAGGGGGCGGTGGCATCAGTGCTGCGCGAGGCCCGCGAGGCCGGCCTGGTCGTTGCCGGCCAGTACGACCCCGGCAATACGGAAGGTCCGGTGGCCCGGCAACTGCTGGAATCGCTGCTGCTGGAGACCGGCCGACCGACGCTCGTGGTGCCGTGCGCGGGCACGTTTCCATCGCTGGGTACGCGCGTGATCGTGGCGTGGAATGGCAGCCGCGAGGCGGCGCGGGCGCTTCACGACGCCGTGCCGCTGATGGCCGGCGCGCAGGCGCGCATTTTTTGCGCACAGACCGCGGCCAAGGAGGCCAGAGCCGACGCCACCCCGGTCGGCCACGCCGCACGCGTGCTGGAGCGCCACGGCGTCGCCGTGGAAATCGAACACGGTCCCGGTGGGGCTGACCTGACCATCGGCGAACTCATCCTTTCGCGCGCGGCGGATTTCGATGCCGACCTGATCGTGATGGGTGCCTACGGACACGGTCGCATGCGGGAACTGGTGCTCGGCGGTGTCACGCGTACGCTGCTTGACTCGATGACGGCACCGGTGCTGTTTTCACGATGATGCAAGGTCAAACCAAAGAGTGGAATCACGTCATGGACTTCAGAACCTTCCTTGTCGACCTGAGCGAAGATGCTGCACGGTCCGCGCGCATTGAAACGGCAGCACGGCTTGCCGAAAAGTCCGGCGGCAGCGTGGTCGGACTGACGGCAACAGGAACGCACCTGGAGCCGTTTCGCGGGGCGGGCGAAGAAGCCGGGCAATACGGCGTGCTTGCCGCGAACCATTTGCACAAGCTGGCTGCGGCTCACAGGAACGCACTCGAAACGCTGACCGGGCAAGTGTCGCCGGCCATTCCCACCCGGCACATCGTTGTCGAAGCCGAGTCTGGCTGGGCGCTTGCCGACGAGGGCCGCTTCGCCGATCTCATCCTGCCCGCAGCGCCCTCGGCACAGGCCGATGTGCCGGCTTTGCTGGCCGGGGTCGCGGAGTACGCAATGCTCAATGCAGGCCGGCCCATCCTGCTGGTGCCGGGCGGGTCCGGCCCGCGACTTGGCGGCCATGTCGCCATCGCATGGAACGGCGGCCGGGAGGCCGCGCGCGCGGTCGCGGACGCACTGCCGTGGCTTGTGCATGCCAGCGCCGTTACCGTCCTGGTGGTCAGCGCTGGCAAGTACAGCGCTGCTGGTGAGAAAGAGGCCTATCGTGACAGCGCCGATCGGCTGACAGCATGGCTGCTCAGCCATGGCATCCGCGCCAGTCTGCTGGTCGGAGAGGGCGATCCCGACCACGTTCTGCCACAGCTTGCGGCCAAGGTTCAGGCCGGCCTGCTGGTCGCCGGCGGCTATGGCCGCTCCCGGTTGAGGGAGCTGGTGCTGGGCGGCACCACCCGCGCCCTGCTGCGGCAGTCAGGCTTGCCTGTCTTCATGTCGCACTGAGGCGAACCCTCCCGGTACCTCAAGCCACGCGCCGCCCAGGCATCAGCCCGCCATATTCCTTCCCCAAAAACTCCGCCGTGTGCTCCAGCAGATAGGCGCGGCAGCTCTCGCTGGCCGGTGACAAACGCTTGCTGGACATATGCGCGACATGCCAGATGCGCTCGATCGGCGTGCCGGTCACGTCCAGCAGCGCGATCTCGCCGGTGTGCAGTTCCAGCGACAGCGTGTGCAGCGACAACAGGCTGATGCCCATGCCGGCCATCACCGCCTGCTTGATCGGATGCCCGCCGCCAAAGCGTGGCCGTCTCTGACCGACCCACTCCTGCCCTTCATTAAAGTTTGGCGGGTGACTCAAGTTTGGGCCAGAGCGGACGCCGAAACGGTGTGCCTTGGTAGACAACTCTAAATGCCGAGGCTGCCAGCCAGCCGCTGCGCTAGTCCGTCGCGGCGAAAGGCTTCCACAACGTGGTCGATAAATGCGCGTGTCTTGCTGGGCATCAGGGTGCGCGTAGGGTAGTACAACGAAATGGCGCCGGCGTCGGCGTACCAGCGCGGCAGTACGCGTACCAGTTCGCCACGTTCAATCCATGGCAGCACATCGGGTACCGCCAGCAGCGCCACGCCTAGACCCAGTAGCGCGGCTTCCCGCATGGCGGCCGGGTCGCTGACGACGATGCGTTCTGGCATGGTCGCGGCAACCTCGTTGCCCGCGGCATCGCGCATGGTCCAGTGGCGCGTGCGTCCTGTGCGTCCGGAGCGCATGACGATGCCATCCATGGCTCTCAGCATGGACGGATCGGCAGGCAGCGTGCGTTCCCGCAGATACGCAGGCGACGCCACCGCGACGATATGCGCCGGTGCCAGTGGGCGCGACACAAGACCCGGCGCCAGATCGAAGCCCCCGCCTATGGCTGCGTCGAAACCTTCGGCGATCAAGTCGATCGCACGATTCTCGAAATGCCATTCCGGGCGGATCGCGGGGTAACGCTTCAGGAAATCGGGCAGTAACGGCATCACGTAAGCCACGCCGAAAGAAGGGGCCAGGCTGACTTTCAGTACGCCAGCCGGTTCGCCGTGATCATTCGACATCGCGGCGATGGCGGCTTGCAGCGCATCGAGGTTGCCGCCGATGGAGGCCAGGAAGCGCTCGCCAGCCTCGGTGAGTGTCAGCTTGCGTGTGGAGCGCTGAAACAGTCGCACGCCTAGGTTGCGCTCGAGCATCGCCACGTTGCGGCTGACGGCCGCGGGCGTCAGGGCAAGTCGGCGACCCGCCGCCGAAAAGCTGCCGGTTTCGGCGCTGCGCACGAAGGATTCGAGGTTGGCGAGGGTTTCCATCTGGCTCAGCTTACATGATTGCTTGAAGATGATTCCAGTCATTCATAGCTAATCACCATGGAATCGAGCGCCCATACTCCGTTCACACCTTGTGATTCATCTCAAACGGAGAAAGAAATGACTCAAAAGACACTTCCCATGACGGGCAAGATCGCCCTTGTTACCGGCGGTTCGCGCTCTATCGGCGCCGCCATTGCACGCCGCCTGGCCGCCGATGGCGCTGCCGTGGCGCTGACCTACAGTGCCTCACCGGAAAAGGCCGCCATGGTGGTACGCGAGATTGAAGCGGCCGGCGGCCGCGCTGTAGCGCTCGCCGCAGACTCCGGCGATCCCGCCGCGGTGCGCCGGGCCGTGGCAGCGACGGTCGACGCCTTCGGTGGTCTCGACATCCTCGTCAACAACGCCGGCCTTGGCCTGGGCGGTGCCATCGAGGACATCTCGTTCGACACCTATGAGCGCATGATTGCGGTGAACGTGACCGGCGTATTCGTGGCCACGCAGGAAGCCGTGCGCCATATGAAGACGGGCGGGAGGGTGATCCACATCGGTTCGTCGATGGCGCGCTATGCGGCGTTTCCCACGGCATCGCTCTACACGCTGACCAAGGGTGCGATCGCAGGCTTCAATCGCAGCCTGGTGCGCGATTTGGGGCCGAAAGGCATCACGGTCAACACCGTCCACCCCGGCCCGACCGACACCGATATGAATCCCGCCGGCGGCCCGGTCAGCGAAATCGTAGGGCCCGGCATTGCCTTGGGCCGATACGGGCAGCCCCATGAGATTGCCGGCGTGGTGGCGTTCCTCGCTGGTCCGGACGCAGCCTTCGTCACCGGTGCCGAGATCGTTGCCGATGGCGGTTTCACCGCCTAAACCGGGAGTACGTCATGCAAGCAAGCTACGGAAAGACCATTGGCATCATCGGCGCGGGCGCGATAGGCATGGCGTTCGCCACGGCACTGGCACGGCACGGCATCCAGGCGGTGGTTGCTAATAGCCGTGGGCCTGAAACGCTGCGCGATGCCGCGAACGTAATCGGGCCTTCAATTCGCCCTGGCACGCGCGAGGAAGCCGCAGCGCAGGAGATCGTGCTGGTGGCGGTGAACTGGTCGAAGCTGCCGCAGGCGCTGGGCGGGTTGCCCAATTTCGGCGGACGCATTGTCATCGATGCCAACAACCCGATCGAGGCCCCGCTGTTTCGCCCCGCGGACCTGCATGGCCGCTCCTCGAGCGAGTTGTTTGCAGACCTCGTACCCGGCGCGCGAGTTGTCAAGGCGTTCAATCACCTGCAACCCGCGCTGGTTGCTGGCGATCCGCAAGCAGAAGGTGGCCGGCGCGTGATGTTCTTGTCCGGTGACGATGCAAATGCCAAGGTCGAGGTGGCTAGGTTGATCGATCGTCTTGGCTTCTTTGGCATCGATCTGGGTTCGCTTGATGTGGGCGGAAGGCAGCATCAGTTTCCTGGAGGACCGCTGGCGGCGCTGAATCTGGTGAGGTTGGGTTGATTTGAAAGGCGGGCCTGGAAGCAATCGAAAGAGGAACTCGCTATCGACGGTCCGGCAAGCTCCATACCGTCCGCTGTGTCAGAGCTTCGGCCATTCAGCCTGAGGGCCCGGCCGTCGCTTTCTGGCCGACAAGGGACGGTCCAGCCAGCCCAACGTTGTAGCAGGCGTCCAAAGTAAATAACCGCAGCCGAAGCTGCGGTTATCCTTCATTCCCCAGTATGACCAACCGCCATCAAGACTGCCCTCGTAGCGGCCGCGCCAGACATTCGCCTCAGTCCGAGGGGAAATGCTCTGCAGCAGTCCGAACAAGCTGCAGCTTGATCAAGAGGATTCGCAATTCTCTCTAGCCTTTGTCATCCGAAGGCCTTCACCAGCCGCCGCTGCCCAGTGGGTTCCGACCGGGACGGGACGGATGGCTCTCTAATCCCAGCCAACCCTCCTGGAACCTCAGGCCACCCGCCGCCCGGGCATCAGCCCCCCGTACTCCCTCCCCAAAAACTCCGCAGTGTGCTCCAGCAAATAGGCGCGGCAGCTCTCGCTGGCCGGCGACAAACGCTTGCTGGACATATGCGCAACATGCCAGATGCGCTCGATCGGCGTGCCGGCCACGTCCAGCAGCCCGATCTCGCCGGTGCGCAGCTCCAGTCCCAGCGTGTGCAGCGACAACAGGCTGATGCCCATGCCGGCCATCACGGCCTGCTTGATGGTCTCGTTGCTGCCCAGGGTGATCACCTTGGCCGGCGTGAACAGGTGGTCCCGGAACATGTACTCCGCCACGGTGCGGGTGCCTGAACCCGGTTCGCGCAGCAGGAAGGTCTCGTGACGCAGTTCCTGCAGGTCGAACCCCTTTGCATCGTGTAACGGGTGCCGCGGCGAGGCCACCAGCACGTGCGGATGCGCGGCGATGGGTTCCGACACCGCATCCAGTTCGCGCGGCGGGCGGCCCATCAGCGCGAGGTCGATGGCGTTGTCCTGCAGCAGCCGCAGCAGCGTTTCCCGGTTGCCTTCGGCGATGCGCAGATCCACGCCCGGGTGCAGCGCGGTAAAGCCGGCCAGCAGCTTGGGGGCGAAGTACTTCGACGTGCTGATCAGCCCGATCGTGATCGAGCCCTGCTCGACGTCCTTGACCGCCTGCAAGCCTTCCTCGGCGTCCTTGACCTCGCCGAGGATCCGGGACGCATGGTGCAGCAGGCGGTCGCCGGGCTCGGTCAGCGTGAGCTGCCCCTTGACCCGCTCGAACAGCGCCATGCCGACCACGGATTCAAGCTGCTTGACCTGCATCGAGACCGCAGGCTGGGTCAGGTGCAGTTCTTCGGCCGCGCGCACGAAGCTGGCGTGCCTGGCCACGGTGACGAAGATCTGCAACTGGCGAAGGGTAAGGGCGCGCAGGAAGGACGACATGGGCGGTTGGGGGCGGCTTTGGATGGTCCCGTGATGTGCAGCTTGGTCCGCACTTAAGGGATTGCTTATACAGGGGCTAAGAATATCTGAATTTACCTTATGTGGGTGGGCTTATATCTTTGCATCAACGCAGCAGCCAAGACGCTCAACCACGCAAGGAGACAAGCATGAACGCACCTGAATCGGTCCAAGCCAAGCCGCGCAAGCGCTACGACGCCGGCGTCATGAAGTACAAGGAAATGGGGTACTGGGACGGCGACTACGAGCCCAAGGATACCGACCTGCTGGCGCTGTTCCGCATCACGCCGCAGGACGGCGTGGATCCGGTCGAGGCCGCCGCCGCGGTTGCCGGCGAGTCCTCCACCGCCACCTGGACGGTGGTGTGGACCGACCGCCTGACCGCCTGCGACATGTACCGTGCCAAGGCCTACCGGGTCGACCCGGTGCCCAACAACCCCGAGCAGTTCTTCTGCTACGTGGCCTATGACCTGTCGCTGTTCGAGGAAGGCTCGATCGCCAACCTGACCGCGTCGATCATCGGCAACGTCTTCAGCTTCAAGCCGATCAAGGCGGCGCGCCTGGAAGACATGCGCTTCCCGGTCGCCTACGTGAAGACCTTCGCCGGCCCGTCCACCGGCATCATCGTCGAGCGCGAGCGCCTAGACAAGTTCGGCCGTCCGCTGCTGGGCGCCACCACTAAGCCCAAGCTGGGCCTGTCGGGCCGCAACTACGGCCGCGTGGTGTATGAGGGCCTGAAGGGCGGGCTGGACTTCATGAAGGATGACGAGAACATCAACTCGCAGCCCTTCATGCACTGGCGCGACCGCTTCCTGTTCGTGATGGACGCGGTCAACAAGGCCTCGGCCGCCACCGGCGAGGTCAAGGGCAGCTACCTCAACGTGACCGCCGGCACCATGGAAGAGATGTACCGGCGTGCCGAGTTCGCCAAGTCGCTGGGCTCGGTCATCATCATGATCGACCTGATCGTCGGCTGGACCTGTATCCAGTCCATGAGCAACTGGTGCCGCCAGAACGACATGATCCTGCACCTGCACCGCGCGGGCCATGGCACCTACACCCGGCAGAAGAACCACGGCGTGTCGTTCCGCGTGATTGCCAAATGGCTGCGCCTGGCCGGTGTCGACCACATGCACACCGGCACCGCGGTGGGCAAGCTGGAAGGCGATCCGCTGACCGTGCAGGGCTACTACAACGTCTGCCGCGATGCCTACACCCATGCCGACCTGTCGCGCGGGCTGTTCTTCGACCAGGACTGGGCTTCGCTGCGCAAGGTGATGCCGGTGGCCTCGGGCGGCATCCACGCCGGCCAGATGCACCAGCTGATCAGCCTCTTCGGCGACGACGTGGTGCTGCAGTTCGGTGGCGGCACCATCGGCCACCCGCAGGGCATCCAGGCCGGCGCCACCGCCAACCGCGTTGCGCTGGAAGCGATGGTGCTGGCGCGCAACGAAGGCCGCGACATCCTCAACGAAGGGCCGGAGATCCTGCGCGATGCCGCGCGCTGGTGTGGACCGCTGCGGGCTGCGCTCGATACCTGGGGCGACATCAGCTTCAACTACACGCCGACCGACACCTCGGACTTCGCGCCCACCGCGTCGGTGGCCTGAGCCCTGGCGCGACGCCACCAAAGCACGACGAGCGAACCCAAAGAACGAGAGGACATCATGCGTATTACTCAAGGCACTTTCTCCTTCCTGCCCGACCTCACCGACGCGCAGATCACCAGCCAGCTTGAATACTGCCTGAACCAGGGCTGGGCGGTCGGCATCGAGTACACCGACGACCCGCATCCGCGCAATACCTACTGGGAGATGTTCGGCCTGCCGATGTTCGACCTGCGCGATGCCGCCGGCATCCTGCTGGAGATCAACAACGCGCGCAGCACCTTCCCCAACCACTACATCCGCGTCACGGCCTTCGATTCGACGCATACGGTGGAGTCGGTGGTGATGTCGTTCATCGTCAACCGTCCTGCGGACGAGCCCGGCTTCCGCCTGGTGCGACAGGAAGAGCCCGGCCGCACCATGCGCTACTCGATCGAGAGCTACGCTGTGCAGGCACGCCCCGAGGGCAGCCGCTACTGAGCGGCGCCGGCTGAACCGGCGCAGCGCCGTCATGGCGCTGCCGCCGGCGATTTCCTGACTGTGCAATCCCACGGTTGCGCCGCCGCAAGGCCGCGCACCGGGGGGGAGTTGCGCCTCGAATCTTTCGAGCCGGATGCTCGATTGATCCTCACGGAGCCTGCCATGTCCGCACCTGAAACGACCGCACCGCTGCAGCCGCCAGCCGCTCCGGCCGCATCGTTGCCCGGGTCCCTGGCCGAGTCGCTGGCCAGCTCGGGCATCACCGAGCTGCTGGCCCAGCTTGACCGCGAGCTGATCGGGCTGAAGCCGGTGAAAGCGCGCATCCGCGATATCGCCGCCTTGCTGCTGGTGGACAAGCTGCGCGCCGCGCGCGGCTTCAGCGCCGGTGCGCCCAGCCTGCATATGTGCTTCACCGGCAATCCCGGCACCGGCAAGACTACCGTGGCCATGCGCATGGCGCAGATCCTGCACCAGCTGGGCTACGTGCGCCGCGGCCACCTGGTGGCGGTGACCCGCGACGACCTGGTCGGCCAGTACATCGGCCATACCGCGCCCAAGACCAAGGAGATCCTGAAGAAGGCCATGGGCGGGGTGCTCTTCATCGACGAGGCCTACTACCTCTACCGCCCGGAGAACGAGCGCGACTACGGCCAGGAGGCCATCGAGATCCTGCTGCAGGTGATGGAGAACAACCGCGACGACCTGGTGGTGATCCTGGCCGGCTACAAGGACCGCATGGACCGTTTCTTCGAGTCCAACCCGGGCATGTCCTCGCGCGTTGCCCACCATGTCGATTTCCCCGACTACCAGCTCGACGAGCTGCGCCAGATCGCCGACCTGATGCTGTCCGAGATGCAATACCGCTTCGACGACGAAAGCCGGGCCGTGTTTGCCGACTACCTGGCCCGGCGCATGGCGCAGCCGCACTTTGCCAATGCCCGCAGCGTGCGCAATGCGCTGGACCGCGCGCGCCTGCGCCATGCCTCGCGCCTGCTGGACGATGCCGGCGCGGTCGTCGACGACCGTACCCTGACCACCATCACCGCGTCTGACCTGCTTGCCAGCCGCGTGTTTTCGAAGGCCGCGCCGGACGCACGGACGCCGGCCAAGGAGTAAGCCATGCAAGCCCTGATTTTCGATGTCGACGGCACCCTGGCCGATACCGAAAGCGCGCACCTGCAAGCCTTCAATGCCGCCTTCGCCGAGGTCGGCCTGGACTGGCACTGGGACGCGCCGCTCTACACGCGCCTGCTCAAGGTGGCCGGCGGCAAGGAGCGCCTGATGCATTACTGGCGCATGGTCGACCCGGAAGAGGCCCGCGGCTGCAAGGTGAAGGAAACCATCGACGCCGTGCACGCCATCAAGACCCGCCACTATGCCGAGCGCGTCGGGGCGGGCGGCCTGCCGCTGCGCCCGGGCATTGCCCGCCTGATCGACGAGGCCGGCGAGGCCGGGCTCCCGCTGGCGATTGCCACCACCACCACGCCGGCCAACCTCGACGCGCTGCTGCAGGCGCCGCTTGGCGCCGACTGGCGCCGTCGCTTTGCCGCCATCGGCGACGCCGGCACCACGGCCATCAAGAAGCCGGCGCCCGATGTCTACCTTGCGGTGCTGGAGCGGCTGGGCCTGGAAGGCGGTGACTGCCTGGCGATCGAGGACTCGGCGAACGGCCTGCGCGCCGCCCGGGCGGCCGGCATTCCCACCGTGGTCACGCCCACCGCGTTCAGCGCGCAGGACTCCTTCGAGGGCGCGCTGCTGGTGCTGCCGCATCTTGGCGATCCCGGCGAGCCCATGCCCCAGCACGTGCCCGGCGCGGCAAACCGCTGGGCCGACCTTGCCGCGTTGCGCGCCTGGCACCACGGCACCCTGATCGAGGCAACCTGACATGCATGCCACTGAACCCAACACCGGCCATGGCAGCCAGCGTGCCATCCGCCTGGCGCCATCCATCCTGTCGGCCGATTTCGCGCGCCTGGGCGAAGAGGTGTGCGCGATCGAGGCCGGCGGCGCAGACCTGGTGCACTTCGATGTGATGGACAACCACTATGTGCCCAACCTGACCATCGGCCCGCTGGTGTGCGAGGCAATCCGGCCGCTGGTCTCCATCCCCATCGACGTGCATCTGATGGTGGAACCGGTCGATGCGCTGATCCCGCTGTTCGCCAAGGCCGGCGCCAACATCATCAGCTTCCATCCGGAGGCGAGCCGCCATGTCGACCGCACCATCGGCCTGATCCGCGACCACGGCTGCAAGGCAGGCCTGGTGCTCAACCCGGCCACGCCGCTGGGCTGGCTGGACCATACGCTGGACCAGCTCGACCTGGTGCTGCTGATGAGCGTGAACCCGGGCTTTGGCGGCCAGGCCTTCATTCCGGGCGTGCTGGACAAGGTGCGCCAGGCACGCGCGCGCATCGACCGGCAGGTGGACGCCGGCGGGCGGCCGGTCTGGCTGGAGATCGACGGCGGCGTCAAGGCCGACAACATTGCCGCGATCGCGCGAGCGGGCGCCGACACCTTCGTTGCCGGCAGCGCCGTGTTCGGCGCGCCCGATGCCGACGGCGGCTACTCGAGCATCCTGTACCGCTTGCGCGAGGCCGCCACGGTCACGTAGCCCGCCCCGCACCGGCACCACACAAGAATGCATAGCCAATCTATAGGAGACCTGTCATGCCTGAAGTCCAAAGGATGACCCTGACGCAGTTCCTGATCGAGGAACGCCGCCGCTATCCGGATGCCAGCGGCGGCTTCAACGGCCTGATTCTCAACGTCGCCATGGCCTGCAAGGAAATCGCGCGCGCGGTTGCCTTCGGCGCGCTGGGGGGCTTGCACGGCAAGGCCAGCAATCAAGCCGGAGAAGCAGGGGCCGTCAACGTGCAGGGCGAAATCCAGCAGAAGCTGGACGTGCTGAGCAATACCACCTTCCTGCGCGTCAACGAGTGGGGCGGGTACCTGGCCGGCATGGCGTCGGAGGAGATGGAGGCGCCTTACCAGATCCCGGATCACTACCCGCGCGGCAAGTACCTGCTGGTGTTCGATCCGCTCGACGGCTCATCCAACATCGACGTCAATGTCTCGGTGGGCAGCATCTTCTCGGTGCTGCGCGCGCCTGAGGGCGCAAGCGCCGTCACCGAGCAGGATTTCCTGCAGCCCGGCAGCGCCCAGGTGGCGGCCGGCTACGCGCTCTACGGTCCCACCACCATGCTGGTGCTGACCGTGGGCAATGGCGTCAACGGCTTCACGCTCGATCCCAACCTGGGCGAGTTCTTCCTCACGCACCCCAACCTGCAGGTGCCGGCCGATACCCAGGAATTTGCCATCAATGCGTCGAACAGCCGCTTCTGGGAAGCGCCGGTGCAGCGCTACATCGCCGAGTGCATGGCCGGCAAGAGCGGGCCGCGCGGCAAGGATTTCAATATGCGCTGGATCGCGTCGATGGTGGCCGAGGCGCACCGCATCCTGATGCGTGGCGGCGTCTTCATGTACCCGCGCGACTCCAAGGATCCCGCCAAGCCGGGCCGCCTGCGCCTGCTGTACGAGGCCAATCCGATCGCCTTCCTGATGGAGCAGGCCGGCGGGCGCGCCAGCACGGGCCGGCAGACGCTGATGTCGGTGGCGCCGGGTGCGCTGCACCAGCGCATTGGCGTGATCTTCGGCTCGCGCAATGAAGTGGAACGGATCGAGGGCTACCACACCGACCAGACCGATCCCGACCTTCCGAGTCCCCTGTTCAACGAGCGCAGCCTGTTCCGCGCGTCTGCCTGAGGTGCCTGGCCATGTCAGAACGTTATCCCATTATCGCCATCACCGGCTCCTCGGGCGCCGGTACCACGTCGGTGACCCGTACCTTCGAGAACATCTTCCGCCGCGAGGGCGTGAAGTCAGTGGTGATCGAAGGCGACAGCTTCCACCGCTATGACCGCGCCGAGATGAAGGTCAAGATGGCCGAGGCCGAGCGCACCGGCAATATGAACTTCAGCCACTTCGGCGAGGAGAACAACCTGTTCGGCGAGCTGGAGAACTTGTTCCGCTCCTATGCCGAAACCGGCACGGGCATGCACCGGCACTACCTGCATAGCCCGGAGGAAGCCGCGCCGTTCGGGCAGGAACCCGGCACCTTCACCCAGTGGGAGCCGCTGCCGGCCGATACCGACCTGCTGTTCTACGAGGGCCTGCACGGCGGCGTGGTCACCGATTCGGTCAATGTCGCCCAGTATCCCAACCTGCTGATCGGCGTGGTCCCTGTCATCAACCTGGAATGGATCCAGAAGCTCTGGCGCGACAAGAAGCAGCGCGGCTATTCGACCGAGGCCGTGACCGACACCATCCTGCGCCGCATGCCGGACTACGTGAATTACATCTGCCCGCAGTTCTCGCGCACGCATGTGAACTTCCAGCGCGTGCCGTGCGTGGATACGTCCAACCCCTTTATCTCGCGCGAAATCCCCGCGCCCGATGAAAGCATGGTGGTGATCCGCTTTGCCAACCCGAAGGGGATCGACTTCCAGTACCTGCTGAGCATGATCCACGACTCCTTCATGTCGCGCGCCAACACCATCGTGGTGCCCGGCGGCAAGATGGAGCTGGCCATGCAGCTGATCTTCACGCCCTTCGTGCTGCGCATGATGGAGCGCCGCAAGCGCGCCGCGCAGTAAGGACTCGACCGTGAAACGCCGACTCGCGAGGATCTCCTGAATGAACGCACCAGAACGCATCGATTCCGCAGCGCGCTGTGCCAACGCGCTGCGCTTCCTGGCCGCCGACGCGGTGGAGCAGGCCAAATCGGGCCACCCCGGCGCACCCATGGGCATGGCCGAGATGGCCGAAGTGCTGTGGCGGCGCCACCTGCGACACAACCCGGCCAACCCGGCCTGGCCCGACCGTGACCGCTTCGTGCTGTCCAACGGCCATGCGTCCATGCTGCAGTATGCGCTGCTGCACCTGACCGGCTACGACCTGCCGATGTCGCAGCTGCGCCAGTTCCGCCAGCTGCACGCGGCCACGCCCGGCCATCCGGAGCTTGGCGTGACGCCGGGCGTGGAAACCACCACCGGGCCGCTGGGACAGGGCCTGGCCAATGCCGTCGGCATGGCGCTGGCGGAGAAGCTGCTGGCCGCCACCTTCAACCGGCCCGGCTTCGACATCGTCGACCACCACACCTACGTCTTCCTTGGCGATGGCTGCCTGATGGAAGGACTCAGCCACGAGGCCTGCTCGCTGGCGGGCACGCTCAGGCTGGGCAAGCTGATCTGCCTGTACGACGACAACGGTATCTCCATCGACGGCGAGGTCGCCGGCTGGTTTGCCGACGACACCCCGAAGCGCTTTGCCGCCTATGGCTGGCATGTGATTGCGGACGTCGACGGACACGATGCGCACGCCCTCGATGCCGCGCTGCACGAGGCCAAGGCCGAGCGCGACCGGCCCACGCTGATCTGCTGCCGCACCGTGATCGGCAAGGGCGCGCCCGCCAAGGCCGGCGGGCACGATGTGCACGGCGCCCCGCTGGGCGCGCCGGAGATCGCCGCCATGCGCACCGCGCTGGGCTGGGAAGCCGAGCCCTTCACGGTGCCGGCGGATGTCGCCGACGCCTGGGATGCACGCGCGCAAGGCGCCGCGCGCGAGGCCGAATGGGAGGCGCGCTTCGTCAGCTATTGCGCCGCGCACCCCGAACTGGCCGAAGAATTCGTGCGCCGTGCCAATGGCCGCCTGCCCGAGGGCTTCGATGCCGAATTGATGGCGTTGCTGGACGCGCCGTCGCCGCTGCAAGGCAAGATCGCCACGCGCAAGGCATCGCAGCTGTGCCTGGAGGCGCTCACGCCCGCCTTGCCCGAGCTGCTGGGCGGCTCGGCCGACCTGACCGGGTCCAACCTGACCAATGTCAAGGCGTCGGTCTGGGTCAACCATGCCGGGCATGGCAACTACGTGAGCTACGGCGTGCGCGAGTTCGGCATGGCCGCCGCGATGAACGGCATTGCGCTGCATGGCGGGCTGATCCCCTACGGCGGCACCTTCATGACCTTCTCGGACTACTCGCGCAATGCCATCCGCATGGCGGCGCTGATGCGCCTGCGCGTGGTCCACGTGCTGACCCATGACTCGATCGGGCTCGGCGAGGACGGTCCCACCCACCAGCCGGTGGAACACGCCGCCAGCCTGCGCCTGATCCCCAACAACCAGGTCTGGCGTCCCTGCGACGGCGCCGAGACCGCGTACGCGTGGCTGGCCGCGCTGCGGCGCGAGGATGGCCCGAGCTGCCTGGTGCTGTCGCGGCAGGCGCTGATGCCGTTCGAGCGCAATCCGGCCCAGCGCGCGGAGATTGCGCGCGGCGGCTATGTGCTGCGCGATGTGCCGGCGCCGCGCGTGGTGCTGATTGCCACTGGCTCCGAGGTGGAAATCGCCATGCGCGCGGCGCTGGACCTGGCCGATGCCGGCATCGCCGCGCGCGTGGTGTCCATGCCCTGCGTGGAGCTGTTCTACGCGCAGGACGTGGCGTACCGCGACACCGTGCTGCCACCTGGCCTGCCGCGCGTCAGCGTGGAGGCGGGCGGCACCTGGTTCTGGCGCGGCGTGGTGGGCGAGCAGGGCCTGGCGCTGGGCATCGACACCTTCGGCGAATCCGCGCCGGCCGAGGCGCTGTACCAGCACTTCGGCCTGACCCCGGCGCATGTCGCCGCGGCCGCGCGCGTGCTGCTGGAGGAGGCGTGATGGCTACCGTATCCATGCCCTGCACCGCGGTGCTGATCGACCTGGACGGCACGCTGGTCGACAGCGCGCCCGATATTGTCGAGGCCGCCAACTGCATGCTGGCCGACTTCGGCAGCCCGGCATTGCCGTTCGACACCGTGGCCGGCTTCATCGGCCGCGGCGTGCCCAACCTGGTGCGGCGCGTGCTCGAGACCGCCGGGCTTACGCCGCGGGTTGAGGCCGCCGAAGCCGTGGCGATGTTCCACCGCCACTATGCCGAGACCAACGGCCGCCTCGGGTCGGTGTTCCCGGGCGTGGAGGCAGGCCTGGAGGCGCTCAGGCGCCAGGGCTACCGGCTTGCCTGCGTCACCAACAAGCCGCGCGCGCTGGCGGTGCCGCTGCTGGCGCTGACCGGGTTGTCGCAGTACCTCGAAGTGCTGGTGGCGGGCGACTCGATCGCGCAGATGAAACCGGATCCCGAACCGCTGCGCCACGCCTGCAACCTGCTCGACGTCGATACGGCGCAGGGCGTGCTGGTGGGGGATTCGGCGGTGGACGTGGCGGCGGCGCGCGCGGCCGGCATCCCGGTCTGCCTGGTTCGCTATGGCTACGCCGGCCCCGGCGGGCCCGCGGCGCTGGGCGCGGATGCGCTGCTCGATTCGCTGGAGGCGTTGCCGGCGCTGCTGACGCCGGCGCGGCTGGCGCCAGCCGCCTGATGTTGCGCCGGCGCGCCAGCGCGACCGGCAAGGATACCAAGACAAGTAAAGGAGACAGCATGACTATCAAGGTTGCCATCAACGGCTACGGACGCATCGGCCGCAATGTGCTGCGCGCCCACTATGAAGGCGGCAAGCGGCACGATATCGAGATCGTCGCCATCAACGACCTCGGCAACGCGGCCACCAATGCGCACCTGACCCAGTACGACACCGTCCACGGCCGCTTCCCGGGCGAGGTCTCGGTCGACGGCGATGCCTTCCGCGTCAACGGCGACCGGATCCGCGTGCTGGCGCAGCGCAACCCGGCCGAGCTGCCGTGGGGCGAGCTGGGCGTGGACGTGGTGATGGAATGCACCGGGCTCTTCACCAGCAAGGAAAAGGCCTCGGCCCACCTGAGGGGCGGCGCGAAGAAGGTGATCATCTCCGCCCCCGGCGGCAAGGACGTGGACGCCACCATCGTCTACGGCGTCAACCACGGCGTGCTGAAGGCCACCGACACGGTGATCTCCAACGCCTCCTGCACCACCAACTGCCTGGCGCCGCTGGTCAAGCCGCTGCACGAGAAGCTGGGGCTGGTGAACGGCCTGATGACCACCGTGCACTCCTATACCAACGACCAGGTGCTGACCGACGTCTACCACGAAGACCTGCGCCGGGCGCGCTCGGCCACCATGTCGATGATCCCGACCAAGACCGGCGCAGCCGCCGCGGTCGGGCTGGTGATGCCTGAGCTGGACGGCCGGCTGGACGGTTTTGCCGTGCGCGTGCCGACCATCAATGTGTCGCTGGTCGACCTGTCCTTCGTGGCGGCGCGGCCGACCACGGTGGAGGAGGTGAACGGCATCCTGAAGGCCGCCGCAGAAGGCGAGCTCAAGGGCATCCTGGACTACAACACCGCGCCGCTGGTCTCGGTGGACTTCAACCACAACCCGGCGTCGTCCACCTTCGACGCCACCCTGACCAAGGTCAACGGCACCCTGGTCAAGGTGTCGGCCTGGTATGACAACGAATGGGGCTTCTCCAACCGCATGCTGGATACCGCGGTGGCGTTGGCCCACGCACGCTAGCAGATCGCCATGATGAGCCTATCCCATGCTACGAACCCGCAACCGAAACCCGCGGCGGCGCCGCACACGCTGGCCGCACTGCTTGCAGCCGGTGGACTGGCTGGCAAGCGGGTCTTCATCCGCGCCGACCTCAACGTCCCGCAGGATGCAGCGGGCGCTATCACCGACGATACCCGCATCCGGGCTTCCGTGCCCGCCATCGCGGCCTGCCTGCAGGCGGGCGCCGCGGTGATGGTCACCTCGCACCTGGGCCGGCCGCAGGAGGGGGCGCCCGACCCGCGCCACAGCCTGGCGCCGGTGGGCCGCCGCCTGTCTGAACTGCTGGGCCGCCAGGTGCCGCTCTTGTCCGGCTGGACCGAGGGCGGCTTCCAGGTGCCGCCCGGGCAGGTGGTGCTGCTGGAAAACTGCCGCATGAACACGGGCGAGAAGAAGAACAGCGACGAACTGGCGCAGAAGATGGCGGCGCTGTGCGATGTCTACGTCAACGACGCGTTCGGCACCGCCCACCGCGCCGAGGCGACCACGCATGGCATCGCCAGGTACGCCCCCATTGCCTGCGCCGGCCCGCTGCTGGCCGCCGAGATCGACGCGCTGGGCAAGGCGTTGGGCCAGCCGGCGCGTCCGCTGGTGGCAATCGTGGCCGGCTCCAAGGTCTCGACCAAGCTGACCATCCTGAAGTCGCTGGCCGACAAGGTCGACAACCTGATCGTCGGCGGCGGCATTGCCAATACCTTCATGCTGGCCGCCGGCCTGAAGATCGGCAAGTCGCTGGCCGAGCCTGACCTGCTGGCCGATGCCAGGGCCATCATCGACATCATGGCCAGGCGTGGCGCCTCGGTGCCGATTCCGGTCGACGTGGTGTGCGCCAAGGAATTCAGCGCCACCGCCGAGGCTACCGTCAAGGACGTCAAGGACGTGGCCGACGACGACATGATCCTGGACATCGGCCCCAGGACCGCAACGATGCTGGCCGAGCAACTGAAGGCCGCCGGCACCATCGTCTGGAACGGCCCGGTGGGCGTGTTCGAGTTCGACCAGTTCGGCAACGGCACCAGGGTGCTGGCCCAGGCCATCGCCGAATCGAAGGCGTTCTCGATCGCCGGCGGCGGCGACACGCTGGCCGCGATCGCCAAGCACGGCATTGCCGACCGCGTGGGCTATATCTCGACCGGCGGCGGCGCGTTCCTGGAATTCCTGGAGGGCAAGACGCTGCCCGCGCTGGCCGTGCTGGCACAGCGCGCCGCTGCCTGAACCCGACCTCACCGATTCTGCAATCAGTAAAGGAGCTTCATCATGGCACTCATTTCCTTGCGCCAGCTGCTGGACCACGCGGGAGAGTTCGGCTACGGCGTGCCGGCCTTCAACGTCAACAACCTGGAACAGATCCACGCCATCATGGAGGCGGCCCAGGAAACCGACAGCCCGGTCATCCTGCAGGCCTCGGCCGGCGCCCGCAAGTATGCTGGCGAGGCTTACCTGCGCCATATGGTGCTGGCCGCGGCCGAGACCCATCCGGACATCCCCATCGTGCTGCACCAGGACCACGGCTCCAGCCCGGCGATCTGCCAGGCCTCGATCCGCTCCGGCTTCACCAGCGTGATGATGGACGGCTCGCTGCGCGAAGACATGAAGACCCCCTCCGACTACGACTACAACGTCGAGGTCACGCGGCGCGTGTGCGAGATGGCGCATGCGATCGGCGTGTCGGTGGAAGGCGAACTGGGCTGCCTGGGCTCGCTCGAAACCGGCCAGGCCGGCGAAGAGGACGGCGTGGGCGCGGCGGGCACGCTGTCGCACGACATGATGCTGACCGACCCGGCCCAGGCGCGCGACTTCGTTGCCCGCACCGGCGTGGATGCACTGGCGATCGCCATCGGCACCAGCCACGGCGCCTACAAGTTCTCACGCAAGCCCACCGGCGACATCCTGGCGATGGACCGCATCCGCGAGATCCACGAGCAGATCCCTGACACCCACCTGGTGATGCACGGCTCCAGCTCGGTGCCGCAGGAATGGCTGGAGATCATCCGCCAGTACGGCGGCGACATCAAGGAGACCTACGGCGTGCCGGTCGAGGAGATCCTGCGCGGCATCAAGATGGGGGTGCGCAAGGTGAATATCGATACGGATATCCGCCTGGCCATGACCGGGGCCATCCGCAAGTCCTTGTCCGACGACCGCAGCGAATTCGATCCGCGCAAGGCGCTGCTGGCGGCCAAGAAGGGGGCGAGAAGCGTGGTCAAGCTGCGCTTCGAGGCCTTCGGCTGCGCCGGGCAGGCCTCGCGGATCAAGCCGGTGCCGCTGGAGCGGGTGGCGAAGCTCTATTCCTGAAGGAGCATCCGCACCACGAGCCCAGGCACACGCACCCCTCTCCCGCGAGCGGGCGAGGGGAGCAAACCGGCAGCAGGAGTTGTTCGCGTGACTAACCCCAACGCCGTCACCAGCAACCTGGCGCGGCACAAGGAGCAAACATGGCCAATCGACGCGAAGTGCCCGGTATCAGGAAGTACGACGGTCCCGCCGGCGGCTGGGGGGCGCTGAAGGCAACTGCCACGGCGATCCGCACGCAGATGGATACCGTCAAGGCGCCGATCACGCTGATGCGGACCAACCAGCCCGACGGCTTCGATTGCCCCGGCTGCGCATGGCCCGACAAGGAGCACCGGTCGACCTTCCAGTTCTGCGAGAACGGCGCCAAGGCCGTGACGTGGGAGGCAACCACCAAACGGGTGCCTCCCGAGTTCTTTGCAACCAATACGGTGTCGTCGCTGTTGAACCGGACCGACTATGAGCTCGAAGACTTTGGCAGGCTGACGCATCCCCTGGTCTATGACCGCGCCACCGACACCTTCCGCGCGGTGGAATGGGAGGCCGCGTTCGCCCGCATCGGCGAAATCCTGCGCGGGCTATCGCCCGACCAGGTCGAGTTCTATACCTCGGGCCGGGCTTCCAACGAAGCCGCCTACCTGTACCAGCTGTTCGCGCGCGAATATGGCACGAACAACTTCCCCGACTGCTCGAACATGTGCCACGAGCCCACCAGCGTGGGCTTGCCGCGCTCGATCGGCATCGGCAAGGGCACGGTGTCGCTGGAGGACTTTGACACCTGCGAGCTGATCATTTCGATCGGCCACAACCCGGGCACCAACCACCCGCGCATGATGGGGACGCTGCATGAGGCGTCGCGCCGCAAGGTGCCGATCCTGGTGTTCAACCCGCTGCGCGAACGGGCGCTCGAGCGCTTTGCCGACCCGCAGAACATGGTGGAGATGGCCACCTATGGTTCCACCCGGATTGCGTCGTCCTACTTCCTGGTCCGCGCCGGTGGCGACGCCGCCGCCATCAAGGGGGTGATGAAGGCGCTGCTGGACCTGGAAGCCAGCCAGGGCAATGTGCTGGACCACGACTTCATCGCGGTCCACACCGAGGGCTTCGAGGCGCTGGCCGACGATCTGCGGTCGACCGAATGGGCGGATATTGAAAAGACCAGTGGGCTGACCCGTGCGGACCTGGAACTGGTGGCGGCGGCCTATGCCAAGTCGAATGCCACCATCGTTACCTATGGCATGGGCGTGACCCAGCACAACGAAGGCACGGCCAATGTGCGCCTGCTGTGCGACCTGCTGATGCTGCGCGGCAACTTCGGCAAGCCCGGCGCCGGCATCTGCCCCTTGCGCGGCCACTCCAATGTCCAGGGGAACCGGACTGTCGGCATTACCGAGAAGCCGTCGGCCGGCTTCCTGCAGCGGATCGAGGACACCTTCGGCTTCAGCCCGCCCGCCGGACACGGGCACGATGCCGTCAACGCGATGCAGGCGATGATCGATGGCAAGTCCAGGGCGCTGTTCTGCCTGGGCGGCAATTTCGCGGTCGCCTTGCCCGATCCCGAGCAGTGCTTCCCGGCCATGGGCAAGCTCGACCTGAGCGTGCATGTCGGGACCAAGCTCAACCGCACGCACCTGCTGGTGGCCAGGGAGACCTATGTGCTGCCTTGCCTGGGCCGCACCGAACTGGATGTGCAGGAGACCGGGCCGCAATCGGTGACGGTGGAGGATTCGATGTCGATGGTGCATGCCTCGGCCGGCAAGCTCGCGCCGGCGTCGGAATTCCTGCGCTCCGAGCCGGCCATCGTGGCGGGCATTGCCACCGCGACCCTGCCTGACAGCAAGGTGCCATGGCTGGAGCTCGTCGCCGACTACGACAGGATCCGCGACCTGATCGAGAAGACGGTGCCCGGCTTTGAGGATTTCAACGCGCGCGTGCGGGTCCCTGGCGGATTCCGCATGCCCTTGCCACCAACCGAGCGCAAATGGGAAACGTCGTCGGGCAAGGCCGAGTTCTACGTGTTCAAGGGGCTGCATGAAGACAAGCAAGTCCATGCCGACGATGTGCTGCGGCTGGTGACCATCCGCAGCCATGACCAGTACAACACCACCATCTATGCCATGGACGACCGCTACCGGGGCGTGTTCGGGCGGCGCGACGTGCTGTTCATGAACCCGGCCGACCTGGCCGCGCGCGGCCTGGAGCATGGCGACCTGGTCGACATCGAGACTATCGCCGCGGGCCGGCAGCTGCGTTTCGAGAAGATCACTGCGATCGAATATGAAATTGCGCCCGGCTCCGTCGCTGCCTACTATCCGGAAGCAAACAGGCTGGTGCCGCTCGACTACATCGACGAGGACAGCGGCACCCCGTCCTACAAGTCAGTGCCCGTGCGCGTGGTGCGTTCGGAGGTGACGTAATGGCAGGCGAGCCCACCATCACGTAAGCACGGCTCATGCCCGCTTTCCAGCGCCGTTGTGCGCGGCCCTGAGCGCGCGCAACGGCCCTCTGTTGAAGCAATGCGACCTACCTGTGGAGGAAAGTCCATCATGCCGACCCTATGCGAAATCTGCAACGCACGTCCCGCCGTGGCGCGGGTGACGGTGGTTCAGGACGGCGAGCGCAAGACGATGTCGATCTGCGACTACGACTACCGGCAGCTGCTGCGCCACCAGGACATGCTCAACCCGTTCGACTCCCTGCTGGGTGGCGGCGGGCTGTCCCGCTTCTTCCGAGGAATGGGAGGCGGGATGGATGACGACGAGCATCCCGGATTCTCCACCGAAGTCCCGCGCGAATCCGTCGACCCCACCGATGCCTTCAGCGAGCAGACCATGGAACTGCTGCAGCGCGCCGCGGAGAAGGCCCACGAGCTGCGGCGCAATGAGCTGGACACCGAGCACCTGCTCTACGTGCTCGCCGATACCGATGTCTGCACGGCGCTGCTCAAGGAGCTAAAGCTCTCGCCGCAGGATATCAGGGGCTATATCGACGAGCACGCGCAGACCGGAACCGCCGGGCCCGACGCGGCCATCGACCGGATGACGATCTCGCCGCGGCTGAAGAAGGCCTTCCAGTATGCCTTCCAGGCCTCGCGCGACCTCGGGCATTCCTACGTTGGCCCCGAGCACCTGCTGATCGGCCTGGCCTCGGTCCCGGAAAGCATCGCCGGGACGCTGCTCAAGAAGTATGGCGTCACCCCCGAGGCACTGCGCCAGAAGGTGGTGAAGGTGGTCGGCAAGGGCGCCGAGGATGGCCGCGTCGATACGCCCACCGGCACGCCCACGCTGGACAAGTTCGGGCGCGACCTGACCGCGATCGCGCGGCAGGGCAAGCTCGATCCGGTGCTGGGCCGTGCGCAGGAGATCGAGAGCGCGATCGAAGTGCTGGCGCGGCGCAAGAAGAACAACCCGGTGCTGATTGGCGAGCCGGGCGTGGGCAAGACCGCGATCGTGGAAGGGCTGGCGCAGCGCATCGTCAATGGCGATGTGCCGGAGGTGCTGCGCGGCAAGCGCCTGGTTGAGGTGAACATCAATTCGATGGTGGCGGGCGCCAAGTACCGCGGCGAGTTCGAGGAGCGTGCCAAGCAGCTGATTGACGAGGTCACCGCCAAGAACGACGAACTGATCCTGTTTATCGACGAACTGCACACCATCGTCGGCGCGGGGCAGGGCGGCGGCGAGGGCGGGCTCGATATCGCCAACGTGCTCAAGCCGGCGCTGGCGCGCGGCGAACTGAGCCTGATCGGCGCCACCACGCTGAACGAATACCAGAAGTACATTGAGAAAGACGCGGCGCTGGAACGGCGCTTCCAGCCGGTGCTGGTGCCGGAGCCGACCGTCGAGCAGACCATCGTCATCCTGCGCGGCCTGCGCGACAAGCTTGAGGCGCACCACCAGGTCACCTTCGCCGACGACGCCTTTGTGGCCGCGGCGGAACTGTCGGACCGCTACATCACCGCGCGCTTCCTGCCGGACAAGGCCATCGACCTGATCGACCAGGCCGCGGCGCGCGTGCGCATCGGCGCCACCTCACGCCCCGCGGATATCCAGGAACTGGAGGCCGAGATCGCCCAGCTCAAGCGCGAGCAGGACTATGCGTCGTCGCGCAAGCGCTTTGACGAGGCCAAGGGCTTCGAGGACCGCATCAACGACAAGCAGAAGCGGCTTGACGAGTTGACCGAGGCGTGGCAGCGCAAGACGGGGTCGGAGACCCTGGAGGTGACGGTTGCGGCCATTGCCGAAGTGGTGTCGCGCCTGACCGGCATCCCGGTGACCGACCTTACCCAGGAAGAGCGCCAGAAGCTGCTGAAAATGGAAGCGCGGCTGCGCGAGCGGGTGGTGGGGCAGGACGACGCGGTGGTCGCGGTCAGCGATGCGGTGCGCCTGTCGCGCGCAGGCCTGGGGCAGGCTAACCGCCCGATCGCGACCTTCCTCTTCCTCGGGCCGACCGGCGTTGGCAAGACCGAGCTGGCCAAGGCCCTGGCGGAAACCGTGTTCGGCGACGAGCAGGCCATCATCCGCATCGACATGTCCGAGTACATGGAGCGCCATGCGGTGGCCCGGCTGATCGGTGCGCCGCCGGGCTATGTCGGCTATGACGAAGGCGGGCAGCTGACCGAGCGCGTGCGGCGCAAGCCCTATAGCGTGATCCTGCTGGATGAGATCGAGAAGGCCCACCCGGACGTGAACAACGTGCTGCTGCAGGTCTTCGACGACGGCCGCTTGACCGACGGCAAGGGCCGCGTGGTGGACTTCAGCAATACCGTCATCATCGCCACCAGCAACCTGGGCGCGCCGATCATCATGGACAACCTGGAGCAGCCCGAGGACAGGCGCATGCCTGAGAAGGACTTGCGCGAGGCGCTGATGAAGGTGCTGAAGGGACACTTCCGGCCCGAGTTCCTGAACCGAATCGACGACATCATCGTGTTCCATGCGCTGTCGCGCGAGAACATCCGCGCGATCGTGCAGATCCAGCTGGAGCGCGTGGTGCGCACCGCCGCCGCGCAGGACATCACGGTCAAGCTCGACGATGAGCTGGTCGATCACCTGGTCGAGGTGGGCTACCAGCCTGAGTTTGGTGCGCAGGAACTGCGGCGCCAGATCCGCCAGTCGGTCGAGACCGGCCTGGCCAAGGAGATCCTCGGCGACAAGCTGAAATCAGGCGACAGCGTCGAGCTTGGCTACGACAAGGCAAGCGAAGCCGTGGTCTTCAGGAAGATGGAAGCCGTCAAGAAGCCGAAGGCAGGCAAAGCTGCCGCCAAGGGCGCTGCACCCAGGAAGGCGGACAGCACCGTCGCAGCAGGAGACTCCAGCGCTTGAGCGCAAGAGCCAGGGCAATCACGACTTTCGTGGGAGGTTCGCAAATGCAGGAGTACGACTTTTACATCAATCTGCTGAAGCCGACGCTGGGTCTCTATGTGCGCAAGGGGGAAGGACTTCAGGACCTCGCCGACGCAAAGGAGTGGCAACTTGAAGGGACGGTTCCGGAGAGCGCACTGCCACCCGGCATGTTGAAGGGTCTGGAAGCCAACGGGCACGCCTTCCAGGAACTGGGAGGGTAAGCAGCCACGCGCGGCCGCGGCCTGCTCCTATGGGTTGCGGCCGCGCGGCTTCCTTCCTGCCAGCATTACTTCTCGTCGACAAAGAACTCGATACCTTCGTCGATGCATTCTTTCGGCTGGGCAAAGGTAATCCAGCCATGACCCCTGAGCGTGATTTCGTCACGGCGCAGGATGAGCGCGCTTTCGCCATCGATCTTCACATGGGTGCCGTTCGAGCTTCTGTCGATCAGGACAAAGCGGCCGCCGCGCGGCTCCACCGTGGCCTGGAATCTCGAAACCTGCCGGTCCGTGACGACAATGCTCATGGTCGTGTCCCGGCCGATGGTGACAGGCGGCGAGGCGGTGTTCATTTCGAAGACGGTTTCCCGATACCGCAGCGAAAGCAGTGCCGAGCGGGCCAATGCAAGATCCACCGGGGCCACCAGGGTCAGGTCGATGCTCTGCTGCCAGATCGCTTCGTACAGCTCGATCACCTGGTGCTTGCCGCGCACCTGTATCGGATACAGGTAGCGTGTCATCTGGCGCAGCCCTGCTGAGAGCTGCTCCACCGCGTTCTTGCTGGTGATGATCTGGCCCCGCGACGCCAGGCTGGCCAGTCGGGCGGCAAGGTTGACGGTGTCGCCGAACAGGTCGCCGGATTCATCCGACAGGATCGGGCCATGGTGAAAGCCGATATGGATCGCCAGCGGAGCGCCGATGATCGGCGGCAGCCCGGCGACGGCCTCCTGCATGTCCAGTGCCGCCCGCATCGCATTCTCCGCGGTGGGAAACAGCACCATGATTTCGTCACCGATGGTCTTGACCACCCGGCCTTGCGCGGCCGCGGAGTGGGACTTCATCAGCGCCAGGCACTGGCGGATTGCGCCAAGCGCCGCCGCATCGCCGGCCTGCTCGTAGAGCCTGGTGCTGTCGCAGACGTCCGCGAACATCACCGATCCATCAGAGGCGTCTTGTCGCGAATCTTGGTCCATATGCATCACAGGCCGTTTGATCGGAGCGCGCCATGCCTTCGATCGGCAGTGCGCTTCGTCTGCATGATTCTGCATCATAGAACTTCATCGCGACATTGCAGCGCTGGTGACCATCCCGCAAAAGTGCTGCTTGCCGATCCGGGCGCCTGGAGCCTCTGCTGCCGTTTCGTCTTGCCAGGGATCGCATCAGGCACTACAACGATCTAGCACGCCGACGACGGTGAAGGAGGAGGCTCCATGAAGCATGACGCCCGCAACCCCCTCGTCGCCGCCATTCGCCAGCTCTTGGCGGGGTCGGTCCTGACGCTTCCGGTGCTTGCCTTCGCTGCCGGGCCCGGCGGATCCTTCCAGCCCACGCAGGTGTCGGCCACGCCGGACCGCAATGCGGGGCTGCAGGCCTTCGCGCAGATCGAGCGTGTGCTGCTGCATGCCCGCTGCCTGAATTGCCACGTGCCGGACGGCCCGCTGCAGGGCGATGCGAAACGGGTGCATTTTCCACCGGTGCAGCGAGGCACCGACGGCAAGGGCGTGCCGCCGCTGCAATGCGCCACGTGCCATGGCACCCAGAACAGCCCGCTCGCGCATGCGCCGCCCGGGCTGGATACCAATGGCCAGCCGGGCTGGCACATGCCGCCGGCGAAGATGAAGATGTCATGGCTGGGCCTGTCCGGGCCGGCGCTATGCAAGGTCTTCCGGGACACCAGGACCAATGGCGGCCGTTCGCTGGCGATGCTCGAAGAACACATGGTGACCGACCACCTGGTGGCTTGGGGCTGGCAACCGGGGCCGGGGCGTGAATTGCCGCCGCTGGACAAGCCCGCGTTCGACGAGCAGGTGCGCCAGTGGATACGCAACGGCGCGCCGTGCGATACGCGCGAGCCGTTGCGCACCTCTGCCGGCCCTACACGCGCCGCCGCCGACGAAGCCTTGCTGAAGAACCTGCGCGCTATCGCCGGATCAGGCGCCTTGACCCAGACGAAAGGCACCAGCAACGGGAGCCAGCCATGATTTCCTTTCAACTGAACGGCAAGACCCAGCAGGTTGACGTGCCCGGCGACACGCCGGTGCTGTGGGTGCTGCGCGACACGCTGGGCCTGACCGGCACCAAGTTCGGCTGCGGCATCGCCGTGTGCGGCGCGTGCACGGTACATGTCGATGGCCAGCAGCGCCGCGCGTGCGTGACACCGGTGTCTTCCATCGCCGGCCGGCAGCTCACCACGATCGAGGGCATCGGCGAGGACCCGGTGGGGCGCGCGGTCGAAGAGGCCTGGGTGCGCAACGACGTCACGCAGTGCGGCTATTGCCAGAGCGGCCAGGTCATGTCGGCGGTGGCGCTGCTCAGGGTCAACCGGCGCCCGACCGATGCCGACATCGAACAGGCCATGAGCGCCAACCTGTGCCGCTGTGGCACCTACGCGCGCATCCATGCCGCGGTCAAGGATGCAGCCAAGGCTATCGGCTGAGGAGATGCCATGAGACTCATGCAGCAGGCAAGCGGCGGCATCGACCGGCGGACCTTCCTGAAACTGAGCTTCGGCTCGGGCTTCGCGCTCTGTGCCGTTCCGCTTGGCGCGCAGACGGAGGCGGCCGCGCAGCCCAAGGCGCCAGTGCAGCCATCGGCCTTCGTCAGTATCGATGCCGACGGCACCGTGATGGTCACGATCGGCAAGCTTGAGTTCGGGCAGGGCGTGCAGACGGCACTGCCGATGCTGGTGGCCGAGGAACTGGACGCGGACTGGAGCAAGGTGCGCTGCCAGCTGGCCCCGGCCGGCGAGGCCTATAAGGATCCGGTGTTCCATATCCAGATGGTCGGCGGCTCGACCAGCATTAAGAACTCGTGGACCCAGTATCGCGAGGTCGGCGCGCGCATGCGCGCCATGCTGCTCGGGGCGGCCGCCAGGCGCTTCGGGGTCCCGGCCGGGCAGCTGAAGGCCGAGGCCGGCGTGGTGACCGCGCCCGACGGCCGCCGGGCCACGTACGGCGAGCTGGCCGCCGCGGCCTTGGCCGAGCCGGTGCCAGCAAGCGTGCAGCTGAAGTCGCCGCAGCAGTTCAGGCTGATCGGCAAGCCCACCGGCCGGCTCGATGCGCGCGACAAGTCCACCGGCAGGCAGCAGTTCGGCATCGACACGGCGCTGCCCGGCACGCGTACCGTGGTCATGGTGCATCCGCCGGTGTTCGGCGCCAGGGTCGCGCGCTTCGACCCGGCGCGTGCCAGGGCCATCGCCGGCGTGGAAGAGGTCTACCAGGTGCCGCTGGCCGGCGGCGCGACCGGGTTGGCGATCGTGGCCAATGGCTTCTGGCCCGCGCGCACGGCGCGCGAGGTGCTGCAGGTGGAATGGGACAGCAG
The DNA here is from genome assembly GCF_058794355.1 of Cupriavidus sp. GW823-FHT07B10. Classification (NCBI taxonomy): domain Bacteria; kingdom Pseudomonadati; phylum Pseudomonadota; class Betaproteobacteria; order Burkholderiales; family Burkholderiaceae; genus Cupriavidus; species Cupriavidus sp. GW823-FHT07B10. Next base: position 36,274 of record NZ_JBXAGS010000007.1, on the reverse strand, counting down.
CGGCGTCGAGAAGCCGGATAGCGATGCGCTGCTGGCGCGCTATCGCGCGCTGGCGGCCAGGCCCGGCGTGCAGGCCAAGGAGGCGGACACTTCGGCGCTTGCCACCGCGCCACACAAGCTCTCCGCCGAGTATGTCTTCCCCTACCTGGCGCACACGCCGATGGAGCCGCTCAACTGCACCATCGACTTCCGCGGCAACCAATGCACGGTGTGGGCCGGCTCGCAGTTCCAGACCGTCGACCAGGCCAACGTCGCAGCCGTGCTCGGCCTGAAGCCGGAACAGGTGACATTCAACACCATGATGGCCGGCGGCGGCTTCGGCCGGCGTGCCGTGCCCACGTCCGACTACCTGTTCGAGGCCGCGCAGGTGGCCAAGGCGCGCTACGCGGCTGGCCGGCGCGAGCCGATCAAGATGATCTGGACGCGCGAAGACGACGTGCGCGGCGGCTACTACCGCCCGATGCACCTGCACCGCGTTGACATCGGCCACGATGGCAAGGGCAAGGTGCTGGCCTGGAAGCACGTGATCGTCGGCCAGTCCATCACCAGCGGCACGCCGTTCGAGTCCTTCACCGTGAAGAACGGGGTCGACTCGACCATGGTCGAGGGCGTGAGCGACAGTCCTTATCCGTTCCCGATCGCGCTCGAGATCCATCATCCCAAGGTCAATGTGCCGGTGCTGTGGTGGCGCTCGGTGGGGCACACGCACACGGCCTACGTGATGGAGACTCTGGTCGATGAACTGGCGCGCGCCGGCGGGATCGATCCGGTGGCCTACCGCCGCACGCTGCTGCGTGAGCACAAGCGTCACCTGGCGGCGCTGGACCTGGCGGTCGAGCGCTCGGGCTACGGCAAGCGGCGTCTCTCGGCCGGGCGTGCCTGGGGCGTGGCGGTGCATGAATCGTTCGACACCGTGGTGGCCTACATCGTCGAGGCCTCGATGCGCGGCAACCAGCCGGTGGTGCACCGGGTCACCGCGGCCGTCCACTGCAATATGCCGATCAATCCGCGCACGGTCGAGGCGCAGGTCCAGGGCGGCATGATGATGGGGCTGGGCACCACGCTGCCCGGAGCCCAGATCACGCTGAAGGATGGCGTGGTCCAGCAAGGCAACTGGAACGACTACCGGGTGGCGACGCATGCGGACACGCCGCCGCAGATCGCGGTGCACATCGTGCCATCGGCCGACCCGCCGACCGGCATTGGCGAGACCGCGGTGCCGCCGATCGCACCGGCACTGGCCAACGCCGTCGCGGCGCTCACCGGCAAGCGGCATCGCAGCCTGCCGTTCACCTCGTGATCTTCGAGCAGTCGGCATGGCCTGCGTGCGGTGATCTCTCCCCAAGCGGGAGAGCGAGCACCCAGACAAAATGCCAACAGTCTTGGGTGCGCCAAAGCCGCCGGAACCAGCCTAAGCAAGATGTTCTTCCTTTCCCCTCATGGGGAGAGGGCCGGGGTGAGGGGTGGTCTAGCCAGGATCCACATCAAGCGGCGCCTTCGGTTTTATCCATCACAACGCCCGTTGAAGTGCGAGGATCCAGAATTCGTGAGGCTGCGTTTTCCGGAAAATCAACCACTTATCAGTGAATTCGGCCAGCGCTTTCCCGTATTAGAAGCGGAAATAGCGAGACTGCACTGACTTGAGCGCGAATTCGTTGGACTGCTTCGCGCAGGTGCTCACTGTCCCTTGCCCGAGGCGACGAGAACCCGTACACGTTGACGGGGGTATGCCGGAACCGGCGTTTCCTCTGGCATGCACGAGAAGTCAGCACTGGCGCGGGTTGACGCAACGGGCTTCTGATTCGGCAGTGCGGGAGTCCATCGTACACGAACGGCCATGGGGCGGCGGTGAACGGTGCATTCGGAAATGGCAGAGGCGGGCAATCCGATTAGCGGCGATCATGCAGTCTGATCCTGTCCGCATCCCGAGCCACCATGCACGTCCATCTGCAGTCCCACATGCACGTCAGCCTGCAGCGGCTGTTGCTGGCTTTCCCGCTGGCGGTCTCTGCGGCCCACGGCAGGCTGGTGCTCAGGCGCCGCGGCTATGAGCGTGTGCTGCTGCCGGGCCAGCAGCTCACCATCGAACCGTTTGAAACCTTTGCGCTGCACCTGGATGGCAGCAGCACTCAGCCGGCCGCGTGCACCCTCGAAATTCAGCGCATGATCCCCGCGGCGCAGCAGGAATGCCTGCACCACCGCATCTGCAAGCGGGTCTTCCTGCAACCCCATTACGCCTGGAATGCCGCGTTTATCGCGGAACGGCTGGGCATGTCCACGGCACAGCTGCGCCGCATGCTGTTTTCGCAGGGCACGGCGCTGACCGAGCTGTGCCGCACGCAACGGCTGATGCGGTTGCTGTTCGAGGTCATGGCCGGTGATGCCGGCATTGGCGATGCCCGGCGGCGCGTCGGCTGGCCAGCCAGCAGTGATCTGGACTGCGCTTTCTACGACCGCTTCGGCTTATCGATGGAAGCTGCCAGCCGGTTGGCGGTCGCGCGCGCAGCGCAGCGGCGGCGCTCCGTCGCCTGACTCGTTCCCAAAAATCTACCGGACGTTCGCAAGGATCCGGGATCAGGTCCCGGATGCGAGGGTGCCGGCCACTGCGAATTGCACCCGCCAGAGTGTACTGAACGCCGCGCTTTGCGAGATAATCCGCCCTTACGCTGCGGAATGATGTCATGCGCTTTGATCTGGTCGACCTGAAACTGTTCACGCATATTGCGGAGGCCCAGAGCCTGACCGGCGGTGCGCAACGCTCGCACCTGTCGCTGGCCGCGGCCAGCACGCGCATCAAGAACCTCGAGGAACACGTCGGCGTCAAGCTGCTGAGCCGCAGCAGCCAGGGCGTGAAGGTGACCGGGGCGGGGGAGACCCTGCTCGCCCACGCGCGCCGCGTGCTGCGCCAGCTGGAGCAACTGAGCGGCGATCTGCAGGAATATGCGGCGGGCGTGAAAGGCCATGTGCGCGTGTTCGCCAACACCACCGCGATGAGCGAATTCCTGCCGGCGGTGCTGCGCAGTTATCTCGTCAGCCATCCGGACGTGACCATCGACATGCACGAGCGCCTGAGCCCGGATATCGTGCGCGCGGTGCAGGAGGGCATGGTGGATATCGGCATCATTGCCGGCAACGTGCGCACGGAAGGGCTGGAGGTGATGCCGTACCGGCGCGACCGCCTGGTGCTGGCCACCGCGCTGAGCCATCCGCTGGCCGAGCGCGGCAGCGTGGATTTTATCGATACGCTGGACTACGACTTCATCGGCCTGCCCGAGGCCAGCGCGATCCACAATTTCCTGCTGCGGGCCGCGACCGACCTGCAGCGCACGCTGCGCTGGCGCGTGCAGGTCAGCAACTTCGAGACCGCGTGCCGGATGATCGAGGCCAATGTCGGCGTCGGCGTGTTGCCGGAGACTACCGCCAGCCGCCATGCGAAGACGATGGCGCTGCGCATCGTCCAGCTCAACGATGAATGGGCCGAGCGCAAGCTGCAGATATGCGTGGCCGACCTCGGCGCCTTGCCGCTGTTTGCGCGCAAGCTGGTGGACCTGCTGGTCGAGGATGGCCTCGGGCGCCAGGACTGAGGGCGCCCGGCGGACTAGGCCTTGTCCGCCAGCATCTGCCGTAGCTGGTGCTTCAGCAGCTTGCCGCTGGCCGTGGTGGGGATCGAGGCAACGCGCAGGATCCGCTCGGGGCGCTTGTACGGCGACAGGCGGTCGACCAGGTAGTCGTGCAGCGCCTGCGCGTCAAATTTCTCGCCATCCCTGATCTCGACGAAGGCGATCACTTCCTCGTTGCCGTCCGCGGTGGGCTGCCCGATGACGGCTGATACGCGCACGGACGGATGCGTGTTGATGACCGATTCGACTTCGATCGGGTAGACATTGAAGCCCGAGCGGATGATCAGGTCCTTGGTGCGGCCGACGATGAACAGCGCGCCGCCGGGGTCCAGCCGGCCGATGTCGCCGGTATTGAGCCAGCCGTCGGGCCGCAGGGCCTCGGCGCTCAGGTCCGGTGCGCGGTAGTAGCCGCGCATCACGCCGGGCCCCCTGATCCATAGCTCGCCGGGTTGCCCCGGCGGCACCGGCTTGCCTTCCGGCCCGACTACCCGCAGTTCCGCGCCTTCGACGATCTCGCCGGCCGAGCAGTCGGTGCGCGGCCGGTCCATGCGGGTCACGAACAGCGACCCCGCATATTCGGTCATGCCATAGCCATGGTGCAGCGGCTGGCCGAACATCGCCTCGACGTCGTGCTTGAGCGTCGGATCAAGCGGCCCGCCGCCGGTGTAGAGATAGCGCAGCCGCGGCGAAGCCTGCAGGGGCGTGCCCATTGCCCGCACATGGGCGACGATGCGGTTGAACATTGTCGGCACGCCCTGCAGCAGCGTGATCGCACCCTGCCGGATCGCGGCGGTGACGTCAGCGGCATTGAAACGCGCGCTCAGGTACAGGCTGGCGCCGGCCTGCAGGGTCGAGACCAGCAGCGTCCCCAGCCCGAACACATGCGACATCGGCATGACCGCATAGGCGCAGTCGTCTGCCTGCATGCGGCGCGACTCGACCGTGACGCGCGCAAAGTGCAGCAGGCCCCGGTGGGTGACCATCACGCCCTTGGGCTGTCCGGTGGTGCCGGAGGTATAGATCAACGCGGCGACATCACGCGCGAGCGCTTCAGGCTCGCGCTCGCCGGCCTCGTCGACAGCGCCCGCCATCAGCGGGCCGAGGCCGGCCGGGGCAATCTCCCTGGCCCGGTAGCGCACGCCGTGCCGCAGGGCATCGGGCGACACCGCGTGGGTGAACAGCATCAGGCGCGGCTGGCAGTGGGCGCGGATCACCTCGATTTCCCGCTCCGACAGGCGGGCGTTGACGACGACCGGCCACGCGCCCAGTTCCGACAAGGCGAACACCAGCGTGATCACCGCCAGGCAGTTCTCGGCCGTGATCAGCACCCGATCGCCGGTGCCCACGCCCTGCGCTTGCAGGTAGCGCTGCGCATCCTCGATGCCCGCCCACAGCTGCGCATAGGTGGTGGTCCGGCCTTCCTCGAAGACGGCCACATGGCCGGGGGTCTCGGCGGCCCAGCGGCGAGGGATGTCGCTGATCCGTGGTGGGGTGTCTCGGTCCGGTGGCATCTCGCGGGAATCCTTGTGCTGGAAAAGCCGTTCGGCGAGGCGGGGGCCAGCCGAACGGCGCCAGTGTATGTGCGCCCGTTGCACGGTGCAATCGGTAATCGGCAAAGGCGGATTTCTTGTCTGCCGAAAGCCGCCTGGCCGCTTACACCACGCGCCTGGCGCGCAGTGCTTCCAGTTGCTGCGGGCTCAGCTTCAGGTAGTCGCGCAGCACCTCGTCGGTGTGCTGGCCCAGCGCGGGCGGGGCGTAGCGCAGCGTCGGGGGCGTCTCTGACAGGCGCAGCGGGCTGGCCGTGGTGACCACGTGGTTCACGGGCTCGCCGGCGGGCGGCTGGGCTCCCGGATAGCGCTCTTGCTCGACGCGCAGGCCACGGTGTTGCACATGGGGGTCGGCGTGGGCCTGGGCGATATTGTTGATGGGGCCGCAAGGCACGGAATTGGCTTCCAGCAGCGCGACCCATTGCGCCGTGGACCGGGTGCGCGTGAGCTCCATCATCATCGCGATCAGCGTCTTGCGGTTGTTGACGCGGCCGGTATTGGTGGCATAGCGCTCGTCGCGCGCCCAGTCCACGCCCGCGGCGTCGCAGAAGCGTGCGAACTGCCCGTCGTTGCCGATGGCCAGCAGCATATTGCCGTCGGCGGTCGGGAAGTCCTGGTAGGGCACCACGCTAGGGTGGATATTGCCTTGGCGCCGCGGCACGTCGCCGGCGTTCAGGAAGCCCGCGCCCTGGTTGGCCAGCACCGCCATCGCCACATCCAGCAGGGCGATGTCGATATGCTGGCCGCGGCCGGTGAAGTGGCGCGCTTCCAGCGCGCTCAGGATCGCGGTGGTGGCGTACATGCCGGTGAACAGGTCGATCACGGCCACGCCTACCTTCATCGGGCCGCCGCCGGGCTCGCCGTCGGCGTGGCCGGTGATGCTCATCAGGCCGCTCATGGCCTGGATCAGCAGGTCGTAGCCGGGCCGCGCGGCGTAGGGTCCGGTGTGGCCAAACCCCGTGACCGAGCAATAGATCAGGCGCGGGTTGAGCGCGCTCAGGCTGTCATAGTCCAGCCCGTAGCGCTTGAGGCCGCCGGTCTTGAAATTCTCCACCACCACATCGCTCTGCCGGGCCAGCTCGCGGATCAGCTCCTGTCCCTCGGGCGTGGCCATGTCCACGGTGACCGAGCGCTTGTTGCGGTTGGCGGCGGTGAAATAGCAAGCCTGCCGGGTCGGCGCGCCGGCCTCGTCGGCGAGGAAAGGGGGCCCCCAGTGGCGCGTATCGTCGCCTTCGCCGGGTTTTTCGATCTTGATCACGTCGGCGCCCATGTCCGCCAGGTTCTGGGTTGACCACGGTCCGGCCAGCACGCGCGAGAGATCGAGCACGCGCAGGTGACTCAGGGCGCCGGTGCGGGCGGAGGGGGGAGGAAGGCCAGCGGCCGGCGTAGCGGTGGAATCTGTCATGTCAGGTCAGGCGGTCTCAAGGCAGGCTGCCCGTCCTGGGGACGGGCAGCGTTGCACGCGGGCATGGTTCAGGTGTATTGGCGCGGGGCGCGGTGCTTACGCGCCGCGGGCCTCACGGATCATGTTGCGCGCGATGATGACCTGCTGGATCTGCGTGGTGCCCTCATACAGGCGGAACAGGCGCACATCGCGGTAGAAGCGCTCGATGCCGAACTCGGAAATATAGCCGGAACCGCCGAGAATCTGTACCGCGCGGTCCGCCACGCGGCCCACCATCTCGGTGGCGAACATCTTGCAGCACGAGGCTTCGGTGGAGACGTTCCTGCCTTCGTCGCGGCGGCGCGCGGCGTCGATCACCATGCATTCGGCGGCATAAAGCTCGGCCTGGCTGTCGGCCAGCATGGCCTGGATCAGCTGGAACTCGCAGATCGGCTGGCCGAACTGCTGGCGCTCCAGTGCGTAGTTCAGCGCGTCGCGCAGCACGCGCCTGGCCACCCCGACGCTGACCGCCGCAATGTGCAGCCGGCCCTTGTCGAGCACCCTCATCGCCGTCTTGAAGCCCTGGCCTTCCTTCAGGCCGATCAGGTTCTCGGCCGGTACGCGCACGTTGTCGAAGATCACGTCGCAGGTATGCGCGCCTTTCTGCCCCATCTTCACGTCGCGCTTGCCGAAGCTGATGCCGGGCGTCCTGGCATCGACGATAAATGCCGAGACGCCGGCCGAGCCCTTGATTTCAGGGTTGGTACGCGCCATCAGCGTGAACATGCCGGCCTGCGGCGCGTTGGTGATAAAGCGCTTGGTGCCGTTGACCACGTAGTGGTCGCCATTCCTGACCGCGGTGGTGCGCAGCGAACCGGCGTCCGAGCCGGCTTCCGGTTCGGTCAGGGCAAAGGAGGCCAGGATCTCGCCGGTGGCCAGGCGGGGCAGCCACGCGGCCTGCTGCTCCGGCGTGCCATCCATCAGGATGCCCTGCGAGCCGATGCCCACGGTGGTGCCCAGCAGCGAGCGGAAGGCCGGCGAGGTCTGGCACAGCTCCATGACCACGCGCACTTCCTCCTCCATGGTCAGCTCCAGGCCGCCAAAGCGCTCGGGGATGGTCATGCCGAACAGGCCCATCTCGCGCATGTCCTGCACGATATCCTGCGGGATTTCGTCGGTCTCGGCGACCAGCGCCTCGGCGGGCACCAGGCGCTCGCGCACAAAGCGGCGCACGCTGTCGAGCAGGGCTTCGAGGATGTCGTTATCGCGGATCATGTCGGTTCTTCCTGGGTGTCGGGTCGGTGTCGGTTCGAGGGGGCGGGGCCATCAGTCCAGCGTCACGCCCTTGAGCACGCTGGCCCACTGCGTGCGCTCGCGCGCGGCGGTGTTCACGACATCCTGCGTGGTGCCGCTCCACTGTTCGTAGCCCAGTTCGGCATAGCGCTTCCTGAGCTCAACGTCTTCCACGGCCTGCCGCACTGCTGCGGCCAGCTTCTGGGTCTGCTCGGGGGTTACGCCCTTGGGGGCGTAGATGGCGTACCAGCCGCCGGCTTCGTAGTCCTTGAGGCCGGCAATCCCGGATTCGCGGAAGGTGGGCACGCCAGGCAGCGATGCGCTGCGCTTGGGCGAGCCCACGGCGATGGGCTTGACCTTGCCGCTCTGCACATAGCCGCTGGCGGTGCTGATGATATCGAACATCACGTCGATCTGGCCGCCGATGGTGTCGGTCATGGCCGGGGCATTGCCCTTGTAGGGAATATGGTTCAGCTGGACCTGCGCCTGCCGGGCGAACAGGGCCATGGCGACGTGGTTGGAGCTGCCGACGCCCGAGGAGCCGTAGCTGAGCTTGCCGGGATGCGCCCTGGCGTAGGCAACCAGGTCCTGGGTGCCCTTGAACGGCTCCTTGACGTTGGCCACCAGCATGTTGTAGTAGCGCGCCACCGGTGCCACCGGGGCGAGGTCCTTGGCCGGGTCGTACGGCAGGCTCTTCATGATGTTGGGCGCGACCGTCAGCGCCGCGCTGGCGGCGAACCACAGCGTGGCGCCGTCGGGCCTGGCGCGGACCACTTCATAGCCGGCCAGCGTGGCATTGGCGCCGGGCTTGTTGTCGACGATGACGTTGGCATTGAGCGCCTTGCCCAACGCCACCGCAAACAGGCGCGCGGCCTGGTCGGCGGGGCCGCCGGCCGCGTAGCCGACCACGAGGCGCACCGGCTGGCCGTTGGGCTGTGCCGAGGCAGGGGGAGTAGCCAGGGTTGCGCCGCACAGAGCCAGGGCGGCCAGCATGGCGTGGCGGCGTGAGGTGGAAATCAAGATACTTCTCCTACGTAAAGCAAAGAGCCGATGGCAAAAGCCGAAAAGCAAAAGGCAAAAGGCAGGCTCAGCCCCCGCCGTCGCGCACGGGGGCTGTACGGTGAATGGAGTGGGTTTTCTCAGTAGCGTTCGAAGACCGCGGCAATACCCTGGCCGCCGCCGATGCACATGGTTTCCAGGCCATAGCGGCCGCCACGGCGCTGCAGTTCATGCAGCAGCGTGGCCAGGATGCGCACGCCGGTGGCGCCGATCGGATGGCCCAGCGAGATGCCCGAGCCGTTCACGTTCAGCTTCTGCTCGATCGCATCCTGGTCATGCCATTCCCAGCCCTTGAGCACGGCCAGCACCTGGCAGGCGAAGGCTTCGTTCAGCTCGACCAGGTCCATCTGGTCCAGCGTCAGGTTCAGGCGCGCCAGCAGCTTCTTCACCGCGGGCACCGGGCCGATGCCCATGTGCGAGGGCTCGCAGCCGGCCGCCGCCCAGCCCACCAGCGAGGCCATGGGGGTCAGGCCCAGTTCGGCCAGCTTGTCTTCGGCCACGATCAGGCAGGCGGCCGACGCGTCATTCTGCTGGCTGGCGTTGCCAGCGGTGACGGTACCGTTCGGCATCAGCGTGCGCAGCTTGCCAAGGCTTTCACGCGTGGTTTCCGGGCGGAAACCTTCGTCGCGCGCGAACCGCACCGGATCGCCCTTGCGCTGGGGCACCTGCACGGGCACGACCTCGGCATCGAAGCGGCCGGCCTCCCAGGCTGCCGCGGCGCGTGCGTGGCTGCGGGCGGCGAAGACATCGGCCGCCTCGCGGCTGATGCCGTAGTCGCGCGCCAGGTTCTCGGCCGTCTCGATCATCCCGGAGATCTTGCCGAAGCGCTCGACCGGCTGGGAGCGTTCACGGCCACGGTCGAGGCGGTCGAAGAAGCGCACATTGCCCGAGCGCGCGCCCCAGCGCATGTCGGTGGTGTAGTACTCGATATTGCTCATGCTCTCGACGCCGCCCGCGATCACCACGTCGGCGGCGCCGCTTTGCACCATCATCGAGGCCGTGACGATGGCCTGCAGGCCGCCGCCGCAGCGGCGGTCCAGCTGCATGCCCGGCACCTCGACCGGCAGGCCGGCCTGCAGCGCGGCCCAGCGGCCGACGCAGGGCACTTCGCTGTTGGCGTAGGACTGGGCAAAGACCACGTCGTCGATACGCGCGGGATCGATGCCGCTGCGTTCCACCACGGCGCGCACGGCGGTGGCGGCCAGTTCCTCCACAGGCACCGGGCGCAAGCTGCCGCCGAAGGTGCCGACGGGCGTGCGGAGGGGAGTGACGATTGCAGCTCTGCGCATGGAAGTCTCCTTGGAACTCTGTGTTGGGATGAGCAAGTAAGTCAGTTGGCCAGCGTGTGCCCGGGAAGAGCCACGAAGGCCGCGCCGCACTGGCGCAGCAGGGCGTGGGCCTGGCGTTCCAGGTCCGCGCGGTGTTCGGGGGCGGCAATGTCCAGCATGCGGCGCACGCGCTGCGACAGCGTCTGGCCGCGCAGGTCGGCAACGCCGTGTTCGGTGACGATCAGGCCCGCGTCCGAGCGGGGCGTGCTGACCGGGCCGGACAACTGGGCCACGATGCGGCTCGCGCCCTTGGCGGTTGCCGGCAGCGCGACGATGGGCAGGCCACCGCGGCTGCGCGCGGCGCCGCGCAGGAAGTCCACGGCACCGCCGACGGCGCCGACATAGACGCCGGCGGCAACTTCGGCGTTCACCTGGCCGGTGAGGTCGACCTCGATGGCGGAGTTGATGGCGGTCAGCTTGTCGACGCTGGCCAGCACCTCGGGGTGATGGGTATAGGCGGTCTCGCGCAGCTGCAGCTGCGGATTGCGGTGGGCCCAGCGCCGCAGCCGTTCGCTGCCCATCAGGATGCCGGCGATGCCCACGCCCGTATCGATGCTCTTGCGTGCGTTGGTCAGCACCCCGGCTTCGGCCAGCGCCGCAATGCCGTCGCCGATCGCGCCGCTGTGCAGCCCCAGGTCGCGGTGGCCATTCAGCGCAACGACCACGGCCTCTGGCAGGTTGCCGATGCCCATCTGCAGGGTGGCGCCATCCTCCACCCAGCCGGCGATGTGACGGGCGATGGCCTGTTCGGCCGGGCCGGGCGCGCTGCGGTCAAGGCTGATCGGCGGGTGCAGCGCTTCGACCTGCAGGTCGATATCGTCCGCGCTCAGGTAGCGGCTGCCGTGGGTCCACGGCACCTCAGGGTTCACCTCGGCGATGATGACGCGGGCGCGGTCGAGCGCCGCGGGGAGGTATTCATGCACCAGCCCCAGGCTGTGGCGCCCCTGCTCGTCGGCGGGCGAGACCTGCACCAGCGCCACGTCCGCCCGCAGCGTGCCGTGGCGGATCAGCCCGGGCAGGTGCGAATAGTGGCTGGGCACGATGTCCAGCACCCCGGCCCTGGCCAGTTGCCGGTGCGGGCCGCTGGCGGCGTAGCCGAAGAAGTCGAGCACATCCGCCTGGGCCGGCTGCAGCGTGTCTGACTGCCCGATGCCGACAAAGACACTGAGCCGTCCGCCCTGGGCGATGGCGTGGCGGTGCTCCACCAGTGTGCGCGTCAGCGTCAGCGGCTCGGCGGTCGCTTGCCCCCACCAGATATGGTCTCCGGGGCGGATCAGGGCTTGCAGGCGGGAGGCGAGGGTGTGCATGTCCACGGGGCAGCGGTCAGTCGGCGCATGCGCCGGATAGCCCGGAGCATGTTCCCAAAGCGTGGTTTGCGCTATTTGACAATGCCAATGGCGGACTTTGGCGAAAGCGAAAGGCCTTAACCGTCGCCAGGACTTAACCCCGGTGGAAGGCGCGCTTTCGGAAAGGCTGATTGTCCAACCGGCCGAACGCCGCGACTATTGCGGTTATCACAAGGAGGCGGCCGTCCGCCAGAGACCGAACGCAAGCCAAGCGCCATGATCGAACAGACCCAATCGAACAACTTCCAAGAAATCCGCGACGCCATCCGCGCGCTTTGCGCGGAGTTTCCCGATGAGTACTTCCGCAAGGTGGACGAGCAGCGCGCCTACCCCGAGGCCTTTGTCAATGCGCTGACCGCGGCGGGCTGGCTGGCGGCGCTGATTCCGCAGGAGTACGGTGGTTCCGGCCTGGGTCTGACCGAAGCCTCGGTCATCATGGAAGAGATCAACCGCTGCGGCGGCAACTCCGGCGCCTGCCACGGCCAGATGTACAACATGGGCACGCTGCTGCGGCACGGCTCCAGGGCACAGAAGGACAAGTACCTGCCGAAGATTGCCTCGGGGGAATGGCGCCTGCAGTCCATGGGCGTGACCGAGCCCACCACCGGCACTGACACCACCAAGATCAAGACCTCGGCGGTCAAGAAGGACGGACGCTACGTCGTCAACGGCCAGAAGGTCTGGATCAGCCGCGTCCAGCACAGCGACTTCATGATCCTGCTGGCGCGCACCACGCCGCTGGCCGACGTGAAGAAGAAGAGCGAGGGGATGTCCATCTTCATGGTGGACCTGCACGAGGCGCAGAAGAAGGGCCTGACCGTGCGCCCCATCCCCAACATGGTCAACCACGAGACCAATGAACTGTTTTTCGAGGATCTGGAAATCCCCGAGGAAAACCTGATCGGTGAAGAGGGCAAGGGCTTCAAGTACATCCTCGATGGCCTGAACGCCGAGCGCACGCTGATCGCGGCCGAGTGCATCGGCGACGGCTATTGGTTCATCGACCGCGTGACCAAGTACGTCAGGGAACGCGAGGTCTTCGGCCGCCCCATCGGCCAGAACCAGGGCGTGCAGTTCCCGATCGCCGAGTCCTTTATCGAACTGGAAGCGGCGAACCTGATGCGCTGGAAAGCCTGTGAGCTGTTTGACAAGCACGAGCCCATGGGGGCCCAGGCCAACATGGCCAAGTACCTGGCGGCCAAGGCGAGCTGGGAAGCCGGCAACGCCTGCCTGCAGTTCCACGGTGGTTTCGGCTTTGCCTGCGAATACGACGTGGAGCGCAAGTTCCGGGAAACGCGGCTGTACCAGGTGGCACCGATCTCCACCAACCTGATCTACTCTTTCGTCGCCGAACACGTCCTGGGCCTGCCGCGCTCATTCTGAGCGATGGACGGCGCGCCAGCCCCAACATTCAAGGGGCTGGCCAGATGGAACCCCGGCAGCAACGGCGCCGGGGTTCCTGCTTCGCCCAGGCCCCGAATTCCCCTCCCTGTCTCCTCTCTGCGCCCGCGCAGCCGGATCCAGCCCGATCCTCAAATCGGAAACTGCGTCGTCGACAGCACCTGCTTGAGCACCATGAACGAGCGAATCTGCCGCACGCCCGGCAGGTAGAGCAACTGCTCCGCGTGGAGGCGGTTGAAGCTCTCGCTGTCCTTGGTCCTGAGCATCATGATGTAGTCGAACTCGCCGGTGACTTCATGGCATTCCATACAGCCTGATACCTTCTGCGCCGCTTTCTCAAAGGCGGCGAAGGACTCGGGCGTGGACCGGTCCAGCACGACCCCGATGATGACCAGCATCCCCGCGTCCAGGGGAGCCGGGTTCAGCAGCGCCACGACGCCGCGGATCAGGCCATCCGCTTTCAGGCGTTCCACGCGGCGCAGGCATGCGGGCGGGCTGAGGCTGACCTTGCCCGCCAGGGCCAGGTTGGAGATGGACGCATCGCGCTGCAAGGCGCGCAGGATAGCCTTGTCCGTGCGATCCAGCACCGGCGCGGGCTGCGCGGAGGTCTCGGATTTCGAACGAAATTTTATTCTGCTTGTTGCCATTTCTACGAAATAAAGAGAATTTCTGGGTGCTTGCTGTCTATTTATCGTGCAAGAAGTCGCAGATCTTTGCAAGCACCTTTCGCCCCAGCCTTCTTATGATGATTCCAGATGCGGCGTCGCGCAGCGTCCGTGCGAATGCCGGGCTTTGCGGCTGCAAGGCGCCCGCATGCCAACCGCAATCTGGAGCCAGTCATGAACCTGAAGCAATTTCCGCGTCATTCCCTGACCTTCGGCCCGACGCCGATCCATCCGCTATCGCGGCTGAGCGAAAGCCTGGGTGGCAAGGTCGAGCTCTATGCCAAGCGCGACGACTGCAACAGCGGGCTCGCCTTTGGCGGCAACAAGACGCGCAAGCTCGAATACGTCATTCCAGACGTGCTGGCGCAGGGCGCCGATACGCTGGTCTCGATCGGCGGGATCCAGTCGAACCACACGCGCCAGGTTGCCGCCATCGCGGCCCACCTGGGGCTGAAGTGCGTGCTGGTGCAGGAGAACTGGGTCAACTACTCCGACGCGGTTTATGACCGCGTGGGCAACATCCAGATGTCGCGCATCATGGGGGCCGACGTGCGCCTGGTCAGCGAAGGCTTCGACATCGGTATTCGCCCCAGCTGGGAAGAAGCCATGGAGAGCGTGCGCAAGGCGGGCGGCAAGCCCTACCCGATTCCGGCAGGCTGCTCGGAGCATCCGCTCGGCGGTCTCGGCTACGTAGGCTTCGCCGAGGAAGTGCGGGAGCAGGAAGCCGGACTCGGCTGCAGGTTCGACTACATCGTGGTCTGCTCGGTCACCGGCAGCACGCAGGCGGGCATGGTGGTCGGATTCGCTGCCGACGGCCGCGCGGACCGGGTCATCGGCATCGATGCATCGGCCAAGCCGGAACCGACGCGCGCGCAGATCCTGCGCATCGCCCGCCATACCGCGGAGCTGGTCGGCCTCGGCCGCGACATCACTGAAGCGGACGTGGTGCTGGACACCCGCTATGGCGGACCCGAATACGGCCTGCCTTCGGCCGGCACCCTGGAAGCCATCCGCCTCAGCGCCAGGCTGGAGGGCATGATGACGGACCCGGTCTATGAGGGCAAGTCCATGCAGGGCATGATCGACATGGTCCGTCGCGGCGAGTTTCCGCAAGGATCGAAAGTCCTCTTTGCGCACCTCGGCGGGGTGCCGGCACTGAACGCCTACAGCTTCCTGTTCAAGGACGGCTGATTCCATGCGCAGGTGCGCAGCCGGGATTCCCCGGATGCCCGGTTAATCGTTGCCCGCCTGCGCGCCGGCCCCAAAGCGCAGGCGCAGGCTCCGGTCAGCATCGTGCAGCGAACCGTCCGCCGCTTCCACCACGCGGTGCAGGTAGTCTTCGCTGGCGTCTAGCAGCGCCCCGTACAGGGTGTGGCACAAGCCGCGCGCGGTGCGGCCGGGCCAGTCTTGCGGCAGCATCGCTTCGGGCAGGTTGGGGTCGCGCAGCAGCACGCGCCGGTATTCGTGCACCAGCAGCGTCCGCACAAAGAAGGCATCGGCCGGAGCAAGCCCGGCGGCCTCTTCGGCCAGCGGCGTAAAGCGGCGCAGCAGCGCCTGCCAGGCAGCGGCCACGTCGCCGAGCTTGAAGGTCTGGTGCATCAGCGCCTGCAGCGGCCGGATGGAAAACGCCTCGAGGCTGCTTGCCTCCATCACCGCCACATCGTCCTGCGCGCGTGCGGCCTGGAGGATTTCGCGCAGCGAGGCGAGGTCCGCATGGGGGTGGGCCATCACCCCCGGCGCGATGGCGCCGAAGCCCTCCCACAGCAATTCCCGCTTCAGCTTCTGCCGGACCGTGGCGCGTACGTCACCGCGCACCATCACCAGGGTCCAGCGGCCGTCCCATTCGGATGCCTCGCCCGCATAGATGCGCTTGCCGGCGTGCAGTACACGCTGCAAACCGGCGTCTGACAGCCCGTAGTAGCTGCGCCGCCCCATCCTGGTCGCGGCCAGCCAGTCGTCGGCGGTAAGGCGGAAGGTGGCGGTGCGCACCAGCCGGTCATTGATGCCGAACGGCGCCGCCAGCCGGATCAGGCTGCCCAGCCAGATGGCCTGCGGCCGCGGCGCCACCACATCGCCGAACAAGGTCACCAGCATGGAATTGGCGCCCAGCTTCAGCCCGCGTGCCAGCCGCGCCACGCGGGGAGAAACCGGATCTGTGCCTGGCGTCGCCATCGGCCCGCTCCCTGAAGTGATACACAAATGCAGATTGATTGAATCAAATTGTATCACTACCATCCGTTGCAACTGACGATGTTGATGCAGGTCAAGACCCCGATTCAGAGCAACCAAGAGCGGAGCAAAGGATGTACGCACAGCTGGTGGAGACAGGAGCGACGAGGCTTCGCGCCATGGAAGAAATGGAGCCGCAGGAGCGCGAGTTCCAGGCGCGCGTCGATGCCGGGATCAAGATCGAGGCCAAGGACTGGATGCCGGAGGCCTATCGCAAGACCCTGGTCCGCCAGATCTCGCAGCATGCGCATTCCGAGATCGTGGGCCAGCTGCCGGAAGGCAACTGGGTCACCCGCGCGCCGACGCTGGAGCGCAAGGCAGTCTTGCTGGCCAAGATCCAGGATGAGGCCGGCCATGGCCTGTATCTCTACAGCGCGGCCGAGACCCTGGGCGTGTCGCGCGACCAGATGCTGGGCGACCTGCACACCGGCAAGGCCAAGTATTCCAGCATCTTCAACTACCCGACGCTGAGTTGGGCCGACATCGGCATGATCGGCTGGCTGGTCGACGGCTCGGCCATCATCAACCAGGTGCCGCTGTGCCGCTGCTCGTTCGGGCCCTATGCGCGCGCCATGGTGCGCGTGTGCAAGGAAGAGTCGTTCCACCAGCGCCAGGGCTACGACATCCTGCTGTCGCTGTGCAACGGCACCCCCGAGCAGAAGCAGATGGCGCAGGACGCGCTCAATCGCTGGTGGTGGCCGGCGCTGATGATGTTCGGCCCGTCCGACGGCGATTCGCCCAACAGCGCGCAATCCATGCAATGGCGCATCAAGCTGTTCTCCAATGACGAGCTGCGCCAGAAGATGGTCGACCAGACCGTGCCGCAGGCAGAGTACCTGGGCCTGGCCATTCCGGATCCCGAACTGAAGTGGAACGAGGAGCGCGGCCACTATGACTTCGGCGAGATCGACTGGTCCGAGTTCTACAACGTCATCCAGGGCAACGGCCCCTGCAACCGCGAGCGCCTGCGCACCCGCGTCAAGGCCTGGGAAGAGGGCGCGTGGTTCCGCGATGCCCTGGTGACCCACGCCGACAAGCAGGCCCAGCGCGCCGCCGCGTGACCCCGCGGCGCCCGGCGCCGCCATCCATCCAACGCAATGACACAGGAGGTTGCCATGAAAGAGTGGCCGCTTTGGGAGATCTTTATCCGCAGCCAGCACGGCCTGGCCCACAAGCACGTGGGCAGCCTGCACGCGCCCGACGGCGAAATGGCGATCAACAACGCGCGTGACGTCTATACGCGCCGCAACGAGGGCGTCAGCGTCTGGGTGGTGAAGGCCGGCGACGTGGTCGCCAGCAGCCCCGGCGACAAGGGCCCGCTGTTCGAGCCGGCCAACAGCAAGGTCTACCGCCACCCGACGTTCTTCCCGATGCCGGAAGCCGTCAAGCACATCTGATACGGCCCGCATGATGGACAACCACAAGCTCGAATACCTGCTGCGCCTCGGCGACGCCACGCTGGTCCTTGGCCAGCGCTTGTCGGAATGGTGCGGCCGCGGCCCGGCGCTGGAAGAGGACATCGCGCTGACCAATGTCGCGCTCGACCTGATCGGCCAGACCCGGCTGTGGCTGGGCTACGCCGCGGAAGTGGAGGGCGCCGGCCGCAGCGCCGACCAGCTGGCCTACCTGCGCGACGCGCACCAGTTCCGCAACCCGCTGCTGGTGGAGCAGCCCAACGGCAGCTATGCCGATACGCTGGCGCGGCAGTTCCTGTTCGACACCTGGCACTACTTCCTGCTCGACGGGCTGCAGCGCTCGACCGATGCCCGCATCGCCGAGATCGCCGCCAAGTCGCTCAAGGAAGTGACCTACCACGTGCGCCGCAGCGCCGACCTGGTGGTGCGCCTGGGCGACGGCAGCGAAGAGAGCCACCGCCGCATGCAGGATGCCTTCAACGACCTGTGGATGTTCAGCGATGAGCTGTTCGAGTCCGACGCGGGCGACGCCGCGCTGGTGCAGGCCGGCCTGGTGCCGGATCCCGCATCACTGGCCGAACCGTGGCAGCGCCACGTGGCCGCGGTGCTGGAAGAAGCCACGCTGCAGCTGCCTGCGGGCACGTGGTCGCAGAGCGGCGGCCGCCACGGCCGCCATACCGAACACCTCGGCTACCTGCTGGCCGAAATGCAGTTCCTGCAGCGCGCCTATCCGGGCGCCAGCTGGTGAACGCCATGACTGCGCAAGCGATCGCACGCCCGGCGCTCGGGCAGGTCTGGACCTGGCTCGATACGGTGCCCGATCCCGAGATCCCGGTGATCTCGGTGGTGGATCTCGGCATTGTGCGCGACGTGGCATGGGAGGACGACGCCTGCGTCGTCACCATCACCCCGACGTACTCCGGCTGCCCGGCCATGACCGTGATCCGGGAGGAGATCGAGCGCACGCTGGCTGCGCAGGGCATTGCCAGCGTGCGCGTGCGCACGCAGCTGGCGCCGGCCTGGACCACCGACTGGATGACGCCGCGCGGCAAGGCCAGCCTGGGCGGCTACGGCATTGCGCCGCCGGCCCAGCAGGTGATCGACATCAGCGGCATCAGCCGCAAGGCGGCGCCGGCGCTGGTGGTGGCGTGCCCGCACTGCGGCTCGCGGCACACGCGGCTGGTGAGCCAGTTCGGCTCGACCGCCTGCAAGGCCCTGTACCGCTGCGGCGACTGCAAGGAACCGTTCGATTACTTCAAGGCGCACTGAGCCTGACCGGGGTAGTGAGATGAGCAAATTCCATGAACTGACCGTGGCCTCGGTCACCCGCGAAACCCGCGATGCCGTGGCCGTGACCTTTGCCGTGCCGGATGAACTGGCCGACACCTACCGCTACATCCAGGGCCAGCACCTGACGCTGCGCACCGGCATCGGCGGCGAGGACGTGCGCCGCTCGTACTCGATCTGCTCGGCGGTGCAGGACGCGCAGCTGCGCGTCGCGATCAAGCGCGTCGACGGCGGCCTGTTCTCCAACTGGGCCAACGAACAACTGCAGCCCGGCATGAAGCTGGAAGTGATGCCGCCATCCGGCCACTTCCACGTGCCGCTGTCTGCCACGCAGGCGAGGCACTACGTGGCCTTCGCCGCCGGCAGCGGCATCACGCCGATGCTGTCGATCATCAAGACTACGCTGGAGGCCGAGCCCCAGAGCCGCTTCACGCTGTTCTACGGCAACCGCGCCTCGTCTTCGGTGCTGTTCAAGGAAGAGCTGGAAGACCTGAAGGACACCTACCTGCAGCGCTTCAACCTGGTGTTCGTGCTCAGCCGCGAGCAGCTGGATATCGACCTGTTCAACGGCCGCATCGACGGCGAGAAGGTCAATGCCTTGCTCAAGCACTGGGTCAAGCCGCAGGACATCGACATCGCCTTTATCTGCGGCCCGCACTCGATGATGGAAGAGGTGTCGCAGGCCCTGCTCGACAACGGCGTGGACAAGGCCCGCATCAAGCGCGAGCTGTTTGCCACCAGCATTCCCGCGGCCCGCCCGGCGGCGCATGCGCACAAGCAGGTGGGGCAGCAGCAGTGCGAGGTCACGGTGATCCAGGACGGCCGCACGCGCTCCTTCACGCTGGAGAAGAACAAGGAGACGGTGCTGGATGCCGCGCTGGCGCAAGGCATCGAGCTGCCTTACTCATGCAAGGGCGGGGTCTGCTCGACCTGCCGCTGCAAGCGCATCGAAGGCGAGGTCGACATGGACGTCAACTTTGCGCTGGAGGACTACGAAGTCGCGCGCGGCTTCATCCTCAGCTGCCAGAGCTACGCCGTCAGCGACAGGCTGGTGATCGACTTCGACCAGGAAACCTGAAGCGCTTCCCGCGGCAATCCCTTGCCGCCATCCCGAACCATACGCAAACCATTCTGCCCCCGGAGCAAGCCGTGTCCCATCCGTTTTTTGAACGCCACCAGGCGCTGCTGGAACAAGCCACCCAAGCCATTGCCGAGCGCGGCTACTGGAGCCCGTTCAGCGAAATGCCGAGCCCCAGGGTCTACGGCGAAACCGCCAACGCCGACGGCAAGGCTGCCTTCGAGGCCCGCCTGAACCGCCCGTTCGCGCTGTCGCAGCCGGGCACCGTCGGCCAGGCCGGCAAGGAAGTCTCGCCCTACGGCGCGGAACTGGGCATCACCTATCCGAAGCCCGACCTCGACCAGCTCTTTGCCGGCATGGCCGAAGGCATGCCGGCCTGGCGCAAGGCCGGGCCGGAAGCCTGGGTCGGCGTGTCGCTGGAAATCCTGCAGCGCCTGAACCGCCGCAGCTTCGAGATTGCCTACGCGGTAATGCACACCACCGGCCAGGCCTTCATGATGGCCTTCCAGGCCGGCGGCCCGCACGCGCAGGACCGCGGGCTGGAAGCGGTGGCCTACGCCTGGGACGAGATGCGCCGCATTCCGAAGCAGGCCATCTGGGAGAAGCCGCAGGGCAAGAACGAGCCGCTGCGCATGGAGAAGCGCTACAGCGTGGTGCCGCGCGGCGTGGGCCTGGTGATTGGCTGCTGCACCTTCCCGACCTGGAACGGCTATCCCGGCCTGTTCGCCAGCCTGGCGACCGGCAACGCGGTGGTGGTCAAGCCGCACCCGGGCGCGATCCTGCCGCTGGCGATCACCGTCGAGGTGGCGCGCGAGGTGCTGCAGGAAGCCGGCTTCGACCCCAACCTGGTCACGCTGGTGGCCAACGACCCGACCGAGCGCATGGCGTCCACGCTGGCGCTGCGCCCGGAAGTGCGCCTGATCGACTTCACCGGCAGCAGCGCCAATGGCAACTGGCTGGAGCGCAACGCGCACCAGGCCCAGGTCTATACCGAGAAGGCCGGCGTCAACCAGATCGTGATCCACTCCACCAGCGACTTCAAGGGCATGGTGCGCAATATCGCGTTCTCGCTGGCGCTGTACTCGGGCCAGATGTGCACGGCACCGCAGAACATCTATGTGCCGAAGGGCGGCATCGACACGCCGGAAGGGCACCTCAGCTTCGACCAGGTGGCCGCGGCGATCGGGGAGGGCGTGGTCAGGCTCACCAGCGATGCGGCCAAGGCGGTGGAGCTGCTCGGCGCGATCCAGAACGACGGGGTGGTTCAGCGCATCGAATCGTCGCGCGCACTGGGCGAGATCGTCGCCGACAGCCGCGTGCTGGAGCACCCGGAGTTCCCCGGCGCGCGCATCCGCACGCCGCTGGTGCTCAAGGTGGACGCCAGCGACGAGGACAAGATCATGCAGGAATTGTTCGGCCCGATCTCGTTCATCGTCGCCACCGACAACACCGCGCACAGCATCGCGCTGGCGCACCGCGGCGCGAAGGAACATGGCGCACTGACGTTGTCGGCCTACACCACCGATGCCGGCATGGCCGAGGGCATCCGCGAAGCCGCCGAGGACGCGGGCGTGGCCCTGTCGCTGAACCTGACCGGGGGCGTGTTCGTCAACCAGTCGGCCGCGTTCAGCGACTTCCACGCTACCGGCGCCAACCCGGCAGCCAATGCCTCGCTGTCGGATGCGGCTTTCGTCGCCAACCGCTTCCGCGTGGTACAGAGCCGTTCCCATATCTGATGCAGTCGCAGTACCCGGCGCCGGCCCCCAATAGAAATGCGGCGCAATCATAACGATGATGGAGTAGACAATGGTTCAACGCATCCCCAACCCCAACGAGCTGGAGCCGATCGAGCGCGCCAGCCGCGACGAACTGCAGGCGCTGCAGCTGGAACGGCTGAAATGGAGCGTGCGCCATGCCTACGACAACGTGCCGCATTACCGCAAGGCCTTCCATGCGGCCGGGGTGCATCCGGACGACCTGCAGTCGCTGTCGGACCTGTCGAAGTTCCCGTTCCTGACCAAGCAGGACCTGCGCGACAACTATCCCTTCGGCATGTTCGCGGTGCCGCGCGAGAAGGTGGCGCGCGTGCATGCGTCGAGCGGCACCACGGGCAAGCCGACCGTGGTCGGCTATACCGCGAAGGATATCGATACCTGGGCCAGCGTGGTGGCGCGCTCGATCCGCGCCGCCGGCGGCCGCGCCGGCGACCTGGTCCATGTCAGCTATGGCTACGGCCTGTTCACGGGCGGCCTGGGTGCCCACTATGGCGCCGAGAAGGCCGGCTGCACGGTGATCCCCATGTCCGGCGGACAGACCGAGAAACAGGTGCAGCTGATCCGCGAGTTCGAGCCCAACATCATCATGGTGACGCCGTCATACATGCTGAACCTGATCGAGGAGATGGAGCGCCAGGGCATGGATCCGTCGGAAAGCTCGCTCAAGGTGGGCATCTTTGGCGCCGAGCCGTGGACGGATGCGATGCGCGCCGAAATCGAGGCACGTGCCGGTATCGACGCGGTGGACATCTACGGCCTGTCTGAAGTCATGGGGCCGGGTGTCGCTTGCGAATGCATCGAGAGCAAGGACGGTCCGGTGATCTGGGAAGACCACTTCTACGCCGAGATCATCGATCCGGTCACCGGCGAGGTGCTGCCGGATGGAGAAGAGGGCGAACTGGTGTTCACGTCGCTCACCAAGGAAGCGCTGCCGGTGATCCGATACCGCACGCGCGACCTGACGCGCCTGCTGCCGCCCACCTCGCGTTCGATGCGCCGCATCGGCAAGATCACCGGCCGCTCGGACGACATGCTGATCATCCGCGGCGTCAATGTGTTCCCGTCGCAGATCGAGGAGCTGATCCTGAAGACGCCGGCGCTGGCGCCGCAGTACCAGCTGGTGGTGACCCGCGACGGCCACCTGGACAAGCTGGAAGTGCGCGTCGAAGCGCGGCCCGGAGGTTCGGCACCCCTCTGCGCGGACGACCGCGCGATGCTGGAGCGCGAGCTGAAGGACCAGATCAAGACCTACGTGGGCGTGACCACGCGCGTGCAGGTGGTGGATGCGGACGGCATCGAGCGCACCACGGTCGGCAAGGCACGGCGGGTGCTCGATATGCGGCCGAAGTTCACGCACGAGCAGCCGGTCGGGGCGATCTGAACGTATCGCATGAACTGACAAGCCATTGCATGTGTGCTCCCTCTCCCCATGCGGGGAGAGGGAGCACACCGCCGCAAGAGTTCAAGTCTCAACGAACCACTCAACGATGGCGCCCACCCAGAGGCGCCGTGCCCCCTGCGCCAAAGGAGACCACCATGGACGCGCGACAACTGGAAACCATCCAGAACCACCCCGATTTCATCCGGCTGACCAACGGGCGGACCCGCCTGGGCTGGTCGCTGACGCTGGTCATGCTGGCGATCTACTTCGGCTTTATCCTGCTGCTGGCGTTCTCGCCGGCCACGCTCGGCACACCGCTCGGCGCGGGTGTGATGACGGTGGGCATTCCCGTCGGCGTGGCGGTGATCGTCTCGGCCGTGCTGCTGACCGGGATCTACGTGTACCGGGCCAACCGCGACCTGGATCCGCTCAACGAACGCGTGCGCAAGGAGTGCCGGGCATGAAACCCGCCAACCGTTACCTGTGCGCGGCCCTGCTCGGGCTTGCCAGCATGGCCGCCGCGGCGGCCCCCGCCATCCAGGGCGATGCCGCGCCGCGGCCGCTGAACTGGAGCGCCATCGTGATGTTCCTGCTGTTCGTGCTGTTCACGCTCGGCATTACCCGATGGGCCGCGCGCCGCACGCGCTCGGCATCCGACTTCTATGCCGCCGGAGGCGGGCTGAGCGGCTTCCAGAACGGCCTGGCCATCGCCGGCGACATGGTCTCGGCTGCCTCCTTCCTCGGCATCTCCGCGATGATGTTCGACAAGGGCTATGACGGACTGATCTACGCGCTGGGCGTGGTGGCGGGCTGGCCGATCATCCTGTTCATCGTCGCCGAACGGCTGCGCAACCTTGGCCGCTATACCTTTGCCGACGTGGTGTCATACCGGCTGGCGCAGAAGCCGGTGCGGATCACCGCCGCCTGCGGCACGCTGACGGTGGTGATCATGTACCTGGTGGCGCAGATGGTCGGCGCCGGCAAGCTGATCGAGCTGCTGTTCGGCACCAGCTATGAGTCCGCCGTGGTGATCGTCGGCCTGTTGATGGTGCTGTATGTGATGTTCGGCGGCATGCTGGCCACCACCTGGGTGCAGATCATCAAGGCCGCGCTGCTGCTGGGCGGCGTGACCTTCATGGCGGTGATGGTGCTGGCGTACTTCGGCTTCAGCCCGGAAGCCATGTTCGCCGGCGCGGCGAAGGTGCATGACAAGGGGCTGGCGATCCTGTCTCCGGGCGGGCTGGTGTCCAATCCCATCGATGCGATCTCGCTGGGGGTGGGCATGATGTTCGGCACCGCGGGCCTGCCGCACATCCTGATGCGCTTCTTCACGGTGGCAGACGCCCGCGAGGCGCGCAAGTCCGTGCTCTACGCCACCGGCTTCATCGGCTACTTCTACGTGCTGATCCTGGTGGTGGGCTTCGGTGCGATCGTGATGGTGGGCGCGGATCCGGCCTACCGCGACGCGGCCGGCAAGATCATCGGCGGCAGCAATATGGTGGCGGTGCACCTGTCGCACGCGATCGGCGGCGATCTCTTCCTGGGCTTTATCTCGGCGGTGGCGTTCGCGACCATCCTCGCGGTGGTGGCGGGCCTGGCCCTGTCGGGCGCTTCCGCAGTCTCGCATGACCTGTACGCCAACGTGTTCCGCCGCGGGCAGGCCAACGAGAAGGACGAGATCCGGGTGTCCAAGGCGGCCACCCTGGTGATCGGCGTGCTGGCCATGGTGCTGGGCGTGATGTTCGAGAAGCAGAACATCGCCTTCCTGTCCGGCCTGGTGCTGGCGATCGCGGCCTCGGTCAACTTCCCGGTGCTGTTCCTGTCGATGTTCTGGAAAGGCCTGACCACGCGCGGCGCCGTGGCCGGCAGCCTGGCCGGGCTGGTGTCAGCGGTGGCGCTGCTGGTGCTGGGCCCGACGGTCTGGGTGGGCATCCTGCATCATGACAAGGCGATCTTCCCGTATGCCAACCCGGCGCTGTTCTCGATGACGCTGGCCTTCGCCAGCGCCTGGCTGGCGTCGGTGCTGGACCGCTCCACCCAGGCCAGCACCGAGCGCCAGCGCTATGGTGCGCAGTTCGTGCGTGCGATGACCGGGATCGGGGCTGCCGGGGCGAGCCAGCATTGATCCGGGGGGGCAGGGCCGCGTAGCAGCAACGCTATTCGGTCAGTGGTTTCTGCGGCAGCCGCGCCGGCGGGCGCGGCTCTTCCCCGGTAATGGCGGTGAACTCGCCGCGGGTAAGGTTCTGCTTGTCGCCATTCGACAGGTGCAGGACTGCATAGACGTCGCCTTCCTCCTCCGGCAACACCCGCACGCTGATAATGTGGTCGGGGTTGAGAAAGAAGCCCGGCCTCAGCTCGATAAGATGCCCGGGCATGCTCTGCTGAGGCGGCGGAGTCTTCGCCGCTCGCGCAGCGGAGCCGTGCCCTCGGCGTGGGAGGTCCGTGTTTTCATCAGGTGGGGGCTTCTTCTCCATTTGCCAACTCCTGCTATGGCCCGGGCACGGGCATTACTTCAACAGACCGTCATGCAGTCGCCGTCGCAAGCCGGCAGCTTCGGCAAGCAGCGTTCCGGCGGACCGGCCTCGTACGAGCACACCAGATAGGCACGGTGTACCACACCGGCGTCTTCCGGGAACAGGAAGTCGCCGATCACGACCGGTCGCTCGTCGCTCAGGTACGGGAACGGGTACTCGATCACACCATGGAAGAGGCACGGCCAATCCTCGCTGGCCACGCAGGTCAGGAAGAAGCGGTCGCAGCACGCTTCGCCGTCGTCCTCGCATGCGCAGTCGCGATCTGGCACGAACTCGATCTCATGGTTGCGCGCGCCGCTGCAGCCTTGGGCCTCGAACCACAGTTCGACGCGGCGCATGCGCACCGGCCGCTGGCCCGGCAGGTACGGGAACATGCCGCGGCTCATGCGCAGCGTGAGCGCACGCGTGCAGCCGGGCATTCCTGCCGCCGGCACGGCTGCCTTGAACCGCTGCCACGCATCGGCGAAGTCCTGCTTCCAGTCAAAGAAGCGCAGCCCCGCGCCGGGCAGCAGGCAGGACGCGGCGGCCCAGCTTGCCTTGCGCAGCAGCGCTCCGCCTTCGCGAGCGGTGTAGCTCAACTGGACGATCAGGTCGCTTACCGTGTCAATGTCGAACGCGTTGGTCTCGATGGGCAGCTCGATGCGCCAGCGGCTGACCGCCCCGGCGTATTCGAACGGCAGGTAGCGCTCGTCGCGGAAATTGAGCTCGAACAGCCCCGAGTCGTTCTGCCCGGTGGAAGTTGCGATCGCTTCGGTTGCGCCATAGCGCTTCACGATGCGCGGATCATCCCTGGTCGCCTCGTAGCGCCGGCGCTCGCAGCAGCCGCAGGTGCATTCGCCAGGGCAGCAGTCTTCGACGTCGAGCAGCGTGGGCTCGATGCGGGTCGCGCTGCTCAGCAGCGTCAGCTTGCAGTGCACGCCCGTGTAAGGGCCCACGACAGAGGGGATGGTCAGGCTGACGCTCTTGACGCGGCGCAGGTAGTGTCCGGGGTATTCGCGGTCGAGGCGCCATTCGGGAATCTCGATCTCGCACATGCCTGTCGCCTTCAGCTGCAGGAACGCGAGCGGAAAATCAATCCGCAGCGACAGCCGCGTCACCAGCTCCTGCTCGCGCCGGTTCTGGTCGTAGTACGCCTTTTCCATTGCGCGCAGCGACGTCGACAGCCGCTCGCCGGCCAGCAGGCCTTCGTGCAGACCGTCCCAGATATCCGGTGGCAGTTGCGTCTGCGTGGTCAGCTCGCGTTCCAGCTGGAACGCGCGTTGTGCCTGGCGTGCCCAGCACCAGGCGATCTCGAACATCTGGTGGTGCAGCGCCGCTGTCTCCTGCTGCAGGAACAGGTAGAGCGCGTGATTGGTGAACTTGTCGCGCAGGAAGTCCTGCAGCTCCGCCGCCTGCTGCTTCTGCTGCACCAGGTTGTTCAACTGGCGCAGCGCCACGCCGCGGCGCCGCTCGGCGCCAAGGATCTGCCGCTCGATCTGCTGGATCTCGATATCGAGCACCGTGACCTGGAGGATCCAGTCCGCCTCGCGACGGTCCCATCCACCCTCGGTCAGTGCCAGGCCGGCCTGCGTGCCGTTGATATCGGCAACCGTGTAGAGAATCCTGGCGGCCGCGGCGAACGCGTGGGCCAGCTTGGTGCCGATCGGCATCTGGAACACCGACACCGGGGTGGACGCGATCCCGGCAACGCCGGTCGTATTGTCCGGAATCAGGTTCATGACCTGGCCGACACCTTCCACGATGTTGCCGGCGGCGCGCGTGGTCATGGAAACGCCGGTCAGGTTCTGGTAGGCCTGCTCCTTCGGGATCAACCCATTCGCGATCAGGTCGCTGTAATATTGCCGCCGCGCCTGCGCCCC
Source organism: Cupriavidus sp. GW823-FHT07B10 (assembly GCF_058794355.1). Classification (NCBI taxonomy): domain Bacteria; kingdom Pseudomonadati; phylum Pseudomonadota; class Betaproteobacteria; order Burkholderiales; family Burkholderiaceae; genus Cupriavidus; species Cupriavidus sp. GW823-FHT07B10. The sequence goes on along the minus strand of NZ_JBXAGS010000007.1, from coordinate 9,073 downwards.
CTGCTTGGTCTTCTGCAGTGCCTGCACCTGCCAGTCCGCTTCGCGGAATTCCATGCGGCGGATCTCCTCGGTCAGGTTGAGGAGCTGGCGTTCGTGCGCGGCACGCATGGCCGCGAGGAACTCGGCATCCCCTTTCTCGAATGCGGCCTGCAGCTCGGCGCCAAACGTGCGGACCTCGTTCGCCGTCTCCACCGCGCGCTGGATGAGGAAGGGGAAGCGGTACGGGCTGGGCGGACAGCAGCAGCCGTCGTCGTCAAGGCAGTTCGCGGCCGCGGTCTTCCATCCGCGCCGCACCGGATTGTCGCCCCAATATGAGGTATCCAGATTGGGGACGCCGCCCGCCAGCCGCGCCTTCGTCAGGCAGCGGTGCAGGGCGTCCAGCTGGTCGGCGACGCGGTCGTAGATCTCCATCAGGCGCGGGTTGAGCGGGGCGAACCGCGGGATAAACGCGGTTACCGTCTGCGCTTTGGCGCCATCATCCTGGCCGAAGATCGTGCGCGGCCGCTCGCCGAGGAATCTCGAGAGCGTGTCGAGGCGCAGCCGCGCCATGGCGTAGCCCTCGGGGGAATGCCGGCACATTGCCGCCTGCGCATGCTGAAGCAGCGTCTCGAGATACGCCAGGACGACGCTTCGCTGCCGGGACGCAAGCTCCGTCCTCACCAGTGTGTCGCAGCACGGATCCTGGCCGGTGCGCATGCGACCGCGCGTCGACGCCGCCGCGCGCGGGGTCGATGCTGCGGCAATGCCGCGGCCAGCGGGCTGTGGGGGATTGGCCGGGGTATTCGGATTTGGCTCGTTCGAGCCACCGGGAACGTTGGTCCCGGGGATCGTCCCGGTCGACGGCGGCTGCGGCGTGCGGCAGGTCGCCCAGCGCAGGTCCTTGTCGCCAGGCGCGAAGTAGAGCTCGTACCATTTCAGGGCTGCCTCGAAGCGGCAGTGGGCGCGCAGCGTTCCGGCGACCGTCATCGCGGTCGAGTAGAGCGAAGGCTCAAGCGGGGCGCCGGAGGTGAAATAGACGAAGAACGGATATGCCTGCAGCAATGGAGCGAGCGGTGCCGGCGCCAGGGGCGTCGCGATCACCTCGGGCGTTACGACGGCGGTATCCGGCGTAATGTCGTAGCGGAAGCCCCACGGCGACGGGTCCGTATGGCCCGGCGGGAGCGCTGCCGCGTTCGTGATCCGGAACCGAAGGGAGTCAACCTCGCGGCCCAGGAATTCGAGCTGTGGCTCGCCGCCGGCAGGATTGACATGCGCGCCGTCGTCGGTGATGCGCGGGGTCTGGAATTCTCCGTTATGCACGCGGCACCATGCGAGCTTCACCATCGGCCGCGGCGGCCAGGCCAGCAGCTGCGGCAGGCGGTCACGGCGATGCCAGTCCGAGGTCATGTCGGGCGGCACGACACCCCAGTCCGGGTCCTGGAACAAGGATGGATCGGCGGGATTCAGAACACCCGGATCGTAGTACTCGGAGTTCACCAGCCAGAAGTAGTACTCGTCCATGACCGGCGCATGCACGCGTCCGCACTCGGCACAGCACACCGAGCCCGACGTCTCCGGCAGCATGAACGCCGACGTGGCGGGCGGCTCCCCGGCAGCGGCAATGCGCAGGAACCGCGTGCCGAGGCGGACCGCCGCCTGCAGCCAGAGCGGAAGCTGCGGAGACTCGGCGCCGGGCGGTGTTCCTGTGGACGCGTTGGCAGGCACCGGAGCGGCGAGCATGCCGCGAGCGGCCCCCGGGACATTGTTCGTCGTGCCCGGGGTCGGGCCGGCAGACAGCTGGAGCTGCGACGGCGCCAGCCAGCTGGGTCTCGCGTGGCGCTCGGGCCGCCCCATCAGCCCGAGGTTCTCGGGCTGCGGCACCTGCTTCAGATGCGACGGGTCGCGATGTTGCAGCGCGGTCAGTGACGGATGGGCCGGCCAGTAGGGTCCGGGCCAGTACTCCATGCCGCCGGGTTGCGGCGCAGTCAAGGTGGCGCGCCGCAATTCGGATTCGAGGAAGCGGAACGCTTCGGCCTGGAGCGCGCGTTCGTGCTCGGTCCACTCGACGTAGTTCTCCTGGTACAGCGTGCGGCGGCGGCAGGCCTGCCAGATGTGGAAGGTCACAAAAAGCTTGTCCCATGCCGAGGCAAACGCCGGGGTCACCACGAAGGTCGGCTCCTGCGCCAGGCGTGCGCGTTCCACGAACGACTGCACCGCCGTAACCGCCTCTTCAATGCGGCTGATCTTCTGGCAAATGCCAGCATCGACGTCGACCAGCAACAACGCGCTGAGATCCTTCGCCGACGTCGCGAACCCGCCTGGCACAAACGGAAGCGGGACCCGGTTCATTCCGGTGAGATACGCGACCAGCGCGGTGCGTCCCCGCTCGCGCAGCAGGTTGTTGAGGTGCTCGATGTCGGCGTAACGCAGCGGGTTGCCGCGCTCGATCATGCCGTCGCGGTAGAACCTTGTCAGGTTCGCGTTGCCGCTGGCCATTGCCGCCGGCGCGCTCGCTGCCCAGGCATCGGGCTGTGCCTGGGCGAGGTCGCGCGGAACGAACGCCTTCAGCAGCCGCCTCACCCACGACGCGGCGTGCCAGACGCGGATTGCCCAGCGATCGTCCGACAGCCTGGCCCAATCGACGGATACGCCGTCGTGGAATTCGAGGACAAGCGCGGCATGATCCATGTCGACGCCAAGGTCCATCAGCAGCGGCACGGGATCGGCGGGCTGCTGGTTCGACGCCTCGACGAAGCAGAGCCACGCGAGGCGCTCAGCCCGTTGCTGGACCGCCCGCCGCATCACCGTGTAGTCATGGACGCGCTCGAACCAGTCGAAGAGCGCCTGCCGGCGCTTGACCGACGGCGTCGCGCGCTGGTCGAGCGGCGCCGGTGGCTTGCGCTCCGGATCGCCATTGTAGGTGTCGCCAACTGGCAGGAAATTGAAGTCCAGATACGCGCGGTGCGATGTATACGGGGTGCCGGGAACGTAGGTGAAGCCGGCAAACAGGCCTGGCGACGACAGCATGTACTCGGCCTCGGAAACGTTTGCCCGCGCCACCAGGCGTGCCGACAGTCGCAGCCGGTGGCAGAACAGCAGCGCCTTGAATGCGCGCTGGTAGGTGCGGCGGATGTCGCGCAGGCTGCTGGTGTACTGCAGGGCCAGATACGCCTTTGCCGACGGCACCGCCGCCTGCGCGCTGGTCAGCTCACCCGGTGAGACGTCGCGATACAGGCGCTCGGCCGGCAGCTCCGCAATGCAGTCATCGGTGTCCGGGCCCTGGTACTTCACCGTGAAGCCGGTGCGGGCGCACGCCAGCTCCTGCTTCTCGTCGAACTCGGGTGGCGATTCCTCGAAGTCGATATCGATGAAGTAGGCGCCGCGCTTCAGATGCAGCGGGCCGGACGCACGGTCCGCCGCCGGCTCGTCCGCCCAACCGTAGTTCAGCAGTCGGAACGTCTTCTGGCCGCGCCGCAGATTGACGCGCCATTTGTTGTGGCTGCACGCCTCGAAATCGGGCGCATCGCAGTCCGGTGCCGGTGCGCCGGCGAAGAATGTGTACGTGCCCGATGTCTCGACGATGAGCACGCCGGTCCAGCGTGCGGTGTAGCCTTCGGCGCCCGCCAGCGGCTGCCCGTCTGACTCGCGGATCGCCAGGCCGTTGCGCAATACGGCGAACTTCAGTGCCGCCGGCGGCAGCGTGAAATCCAGGTCCGGCACGACCCCGGGAAGCGGCGCATTCCAGGCGTTGCCCGCCCGCGAGAACGCCGTCATCGGTCCGCGCAGTTCGGGCCATGAACTCCCGCTCGCGCCTTTCACCTCACCGAGCAGTCCGGTGCCGGTAAGGCCGGTCAGGGCGGCAAAGGCACCGCCCGCTGGCAACGGCCATGAGAAGCTGGCGGGCGGCTTGCCGTTATCCTGCTCCCACGCCGACGCTACCTTGTTCTCGTCGCCGAGCAGGCGGCGGAGGATCAGCCACGCCAGATCGGCTTCCGCGTCGGTGCCGTCGGAGGCGTAGCCCACATGTGCGGCAAGGTGCTCCGCGACGATGTGCGCGCGGCGTGAGAACTCCACGAACGCGCAGCGGAAGTATTCCCAGCGCCGGGTCTCATCCGCTTCCTGGACCAGCGCTTGTTCAGCGGCGGCGAGGCTGGGGAACAGGAACGAGAACCGCGCGAGCTCGGCACGCGGGGCGAAGTACAATTGTTGCACCGCCTTGCGCTCGGCGTCCGTCAACTGTTCGATCGCATTGAGCTTGAACAGCACGTCCTGGTCGAGGAGCGGCAGGGACGTCGCCAATTCCTTGGCGACGGCATCGTACTGGAACGGTCCGGGATGCGGGTGGTTCCACATGCTCGCGACGGTGGCCCCGAGGGCTGAGCGATACTGGCGCGCCTGCGGACTGACCGGAAATCCCGCGTCAGCAAGCATTCCTGGGAAGAAATGCTCCCCAAGCTCGCGCAGCGGATCGGTGCCCGGCGCAGGCTCGTACCCGAAGTCGGTCCGCATCGCGGTGACGAGAGCGGTCCAGGTCAGCGCGGCGATTTCCTCTTCCGTTGCGTGGACGTCCAGCAGCTTGCGCCGCAGGCACCACAGGTCGTGCGGATGCCCTTCCTCCGGGAAGTCGAACGGCTGATCGAGCGCTTCGTTCTTGTCCTGCTGGCAGAAGGGATCGTCGCCGTCGAGATGCTGGTCGACCGAGAACAGGTACAGCAGCTCGCCGGTGGTGAACCACGAGCCATAGACCTTGGCCAGGATTTCCGTGAAGCGCAGGGTGCCCGACGGTTGTGCATTCCACGGCCTCGCGACCGGATCGAAGCCGCTCAGCAGCGACAGCGTGTCGAGGTTGTCGCGCAGGATCTTGATGAACTCGGGCGGACGATGGCGGCGGTGGCTGCCCGGACGCCGGCCGGGCGCGTGCTCGCGCTCGGCGCGGTCCTCGATACGCCCGAGCAGATGGTCCACGGCCCAGTCGAACGACGCGGCGGGCGCGGCGGCCCACAGGCCAAGCAGGCGTGTGCGAGCCGATCCGGTTGCGTCCGGTGCCGCGTCCGGGTCGGTGCCCAGCGCGAGCCGCCAGTCGTCTCGCAGGATCTGGAAGGCGGCCAGCTGGCGGATGAACACCGGGTTGACGTTCGCACCCTGGAACAGGCCGAGCACCAGACTGATGTCGCGCAGATCCGCAAAGCTGTAGCCCGCGCCGGGCAGGCACCTGAGCGATCGCCACAGGCGGATGAAGACGATCAGCCGCCGCAGCGCATCTTCAGGCGCCTGCGGATTGACGAACTGGATGACGAGATCTTCCGGGCAGCACGGTTCGCAATCCGGGAATCCCGCATTCGGCGTCGTCCCCGTGGCGCCCGTGGTCCGCCCGGCAGCGGTCCCTGACGCGGCCGGTTGCCGTTCAAACTCGACAAACCTGGCTTTCCAAAGCTCGAGGAACTCGCAGTAATCCAGCCCTGTGCGCCTGAGGAACTCCGGCACATGCACGACGATCGACTTCCAGTCGACCCCGTTGATCGTGGCCGACGGGAAGCCGTACATCTTGAGCAGGTCGGCCGGGCCGATTGGATCGACGTACAGCGTCTGGTACTCGTCCGGGGACAGGCGCAGGTACTCGATTGCCAGCTCGATCCGCACCGGATACCGCCACAGATGCTTCTGGAAGTCCGCCGCCTCCTGCTTCGCGTCGATCGCGAACTCGGTGATCTCTTCGCGGAACGCGCGCATGGTCGCGAACCGCGACGTTCCCATGCCGCACAGGTACGTGCGCGAAATGTCGAGCGGCTGCGAGTAGGGCAGCAGCGGCGAGGAAAAATCGCCGGCGAGCTTCACATAGGCGCCGGGCTTCTTCACTGGCGTTGCCGGCGTCGAATGCTCCGGCAGCGCGGCGAACAGGGTATTCGGCGCGTGCCCGGTGCCGTCGTCCGCGTCGGCGGGTCTTAGCGCGTGCCCGCCCAGCGTCGTGGCGCTGGTGTCATAGACGACGCCAGGAGCGCCGTTGTCGGCGAGGTCCTCGAGGTTCTCATTGACGATATCGATCAGCGGCAGCGTGGTGTGGACGTTTGCGGCGGTGGCGTGAAGGCTGCCGAGCGCACCACGGCGCGGCGCGACCAGGTCGGCGAGCGTGGCGCCGGTTGCCGCCGGATGCTCGCATGTGGCGCCGATGCCGGTCGCGAGCAGATCCTGCAGATACGTCACCGGCCCGAGCGGCGACAGGTGCCATGGCGGGATGCAGTTGATGAGCGATCCGTCCGGATTGACTGGCGTGAACGGACCGGGAACCGCCGGCGGTGCAGCGCCCGTCGCGCCGCCGGCCGCGGCCTGGATTGCCGCGGCAAACGGATAGGCCACCGTTCCTGTCAGCGCGTACTCGAACTCGGCGGCCGACAGCGCCTGGATTTGTGCCCGCGAGGTGAATCCGCGCGCGTAGAGCGCTTCGAGCAAGGAGAACTGCAGCGCCGCCGGCCCGACACCGGTGGTCGCGCGCAGCAGCTCGTCGATGGTCTTGAGCGCGTCAAGCAGCCACGCCTGCGCGGCCGCATCGCTGGGGAACACGGCCTGCAGCGCGTTCACGATGGCGGGCGCGCCCCAGTTCGTCACCGGAAATGCAAAGCCGGGGGCGGCCGCGAGGAACGCAGCGAAGGGATCGCCGGCGGCGATCGGAATCGACAGCGCGTTTGCGATCGCGCCCACAGGCGGCGCCGGCGCGATCGACAGCACTTCAAAATACTTCCGCAACTGGCGGATGAACGCCTCGACCCGCTCCGCGGGCGTGCCAGGGTTGGTGAAGTCCGGAAGCAGGCCAACGTTGGCGGGGAGGAAGAAGGCGTGCCACTGCTGGACCGTGCGTGCCTTGAGCTGGGCCACGTTGGCGACCGGGATGCCCTTGATCGCGGCGATCAGCGCGGCCGATGCCGGCGTGACCGCAGTCTGCTGCGTGATGACGGCGAGCACCAGGTCGAGGTGCCCGGGTACCAGCGCGGCCGGGAACGGGCTCGGTTGCCAGAACGGGTCGATCGACGGCACCATCTGGGCCAGCCATGCCGTGACCAGCGCGTTCACGTTGGCGTTGAGCGGACAGAGCGGGGCGCGCTGCACGCGGCCCCGGCCGATTGCGGCGAGCCGGCGCGCCGCGTTTTCGGGCGTCGTGGCCGGGGCGGCGATGATATTGGCGTCAAGCGCGGCCTTGATGGACGCAACGATGCGCGATTCGTCATCGTCGGTGGCCATCCGGTAGCGCTCCTGGGCGGTGACGTTCGTCGCCAGGACCGCCGAGAGCGCATAGAAGTATTCGGCAGGAACCTGGAAATCCAGGACCAGCCCGCCATCGTTCACGATCACGACGTCTGCCCGACGGAACGTTGCGCCCGGGGCCGGCGGAGGGCCGGGTTCCACCGGGAAGCGCAGGCCAACGCGTCCGGGGTTCGCGCTCTGCTGTCCGGACCACACCGCGGCTGACGCGGCGAAGACGTACTGCGCCAGGCGATCCGCGTTGGCGTTCTGTAGTGCGTAATACCCGAGCAGGCTGGCTTCATACTGCTTCCGGTCCATGTCCGCCTTGTCGCGCTCGTCGGCGCTCCACGACGTGTCGGTCGGCGGGCGCGTATACATGTCCTCGAGCCGGCGGTTGTTCGGCCGCTCAGGCGGAGGCGCGATCTGGCGGTTCCAGATGATCTCGCGCGAGACCTGGCGCGACTGCGCCGCGGTCAGCGGGCTCCGGTTGGCGAGCGTGGCGCCGCCGCCCGGGTCCTGCGCCAGCACCTTGTTGATCGCATTGCGCAGCGGCACGAACTTGGGCGGCGTGCCGTCGGGCGGCAGCTCAACGAAGGCGGCATTCGGATCGAGCGCGACCGCGGGGTCCGGCAGCGTCAGCACGACTGCGGGGGGGGCGACACCGATGTAGGTCAGCGGATTGCTGGAGATCGGTGCGTTGGGCTCGACCTTCACGTTGAAGTCGAGCCGCTCGTAGGCAACGAGTTGCGTGCCCTGCTTGATCTCGAGGCGCAGATCGGTCGTGTTGAACTCCGCCGCGGGCGGGTTCAGCTCGATGATCGCCGTCGCCACTGCTTCAAGGCGTACGTCCGGGAATGGCGGGGCGGGCAATGGGTTCACCTGCACCGGATATACGGAGAAGTGCTGCACGATCCGCTGGTTGGCGGGATTGAATGCCGGGCCAACCGCATTGATGCCCGTATTCGGGATCCAGGCGCCCTGTGCCTGCCCGACCAGCGTGCCATCGGCGGAGTTGCCGAACGACAGGTCGAACGCACGGATCGTCAGGTTGTTGAGATAGCTCGTGAAACTGGCGCCGCTGGTCGGCTTCATTGGCACGAGGCGGACGAGGATGACTTGTGGCATGACGCATTCCCCCTATAACACTTCACCGATCCGCGTGTTCCGCAGAACGTCACGGCGAAGCCGTATTCGTTTGGGGCCCGGAGCCCCACAGCATTTGCCAAGCGCGGTCGACCAGAGGCACAGCAAGGCGCTCAGCAAGGGCCCTGAGTTGATGTAGTGGGCTTGGAGGGGGAGGCCAGACCGCTATCGCCGGACCCAGACTAAAGTCCGGCAGTTCGTTTGATGGTCCAGCAAACGGATCAACGAGGCCTGCCTTGGGGATGTTGCCCGGTTCAGAACCAATGAAAGTCTTGCCCGGTCCTATGCCGATGCCTGTCCCCTCGGGCAGCCAGGTGAGCAGCGCGCCCGGCAGCAGGATGGAGAAAAAGTCCATCGGGCCGATAAAGAACTCGCGAGGAACTGGTTTCATACATTTCCGTTCACAAATCTGTATAGATTAGGATGCGAGCAATAGTCGGAATTTCATTACGGCTTCTCGCTCGTTTTGCGAGTCACGACATTCAAATATTTTCCTTTCAAGCTCTCCGTTTTTATGGTGTTGTTCTGTTGCGTGAATCGATGCCAGCCAATGTCGCTACGGCGCAATGGCGTCGACGTTCGCTTGTCGTCGCCGTATGAGGAAACACCTTCGCTGCCGAAGACTTCAAGGCCAGTAATTTTTGGTTCATCGCCGATCTGCGTGACCGTTTAGAAACAAAAAGGGCCAACAAGCCCACCACTGTTATCTTGGAGT